>JAAVHV010000035.1 GCA_014799505.1 Clostridiales bacterium | reverse complement strand
TGCCGGCCCTCCAGCTTGGGCTCCTTGTCCATCACGGCCTGCTCGGCACACTGATCCGCAAAGTCCAGCAGCAGCTTCTTGCCTATGTCGGTGTGGGCCATCTCCCGGCCCCGGAAACGGACGGTGACCTTCACCCGGTTGCCCTCGCTCAAAAACTTCTGGGCGTTGCGCAGCTTGGTGTTAAAGTCGCCGATGTCGATGCCGGGGGACATCCGCACCTCCTTGACCTCCACCACGTGCTGGTTCTTTTTGGCCTCCTTCTCCCGCTTGGACTGCTCGAAGCGGTACTTGCCGTAGTCCATGAGCTTGCACACGGGGGGAGTGGCGGTGGGAGAGATCTTGACCAGGTCAAGGCCGGCCTCGTCGGCGCGGGCCTGAGCCTGGGCCGCGGACATGACGCCCAGCTGAGCGCCGTCGGCGCCAATGAGACGCACCTCGCGGTCGCGGATTTCCTCGTTGATCTGATGAGCCGTATTAGCTATGGTCACGCACCTCCAAAATAAAAACGTGAATGCAAGGCAGCACCCACGTCCATAACAAAACCCGCGCTTATCGCACGCGTTTCACCATGTTAACCCCTTCGCCCGCGGCGGGAGGTGAGGACGGCGGCGCCATTCCTGCTTTCTTTTGCCCAAGTATCATACCAGATGCGGAAGGGTTTGTCAACCGCTTTTTTTCCTTGTTCTCTTTTGCTATAATGAAAAAGCATTCCTATATACTTAGAACGATGAATCGGGATTTGTGTGGGGGGAGATAGAATGGAAATCAGAAAAGCGACAGATATAGAAATGCTAAGCTTGTGGGGATATAAAAATATGGATTCAGTGCCGCCAACCGCATTGTTTTTCGCGCAAAACATATCATCTGGAAATGCCGAGTTTTGGACACTAAACGATAACGGTCAAATCATTGGTGAATTATATATCTTTTGGAAATTGGGTGATAAAGATTTTGCAGATGGGAAAAACAGAGCGTACTTATGTGCGTTTCGGATTAAAAGCGAATATCGCGGGAAAGGCCACGGGAGTTTTTTATTAAAAGAGGTTTTGGAATACATCAAGAATAAAGGCATTCAAATGGTGACAATCGGCGTTGATGAGACAGAAGAGCATAATATTAGAATGTACCATAGATTCGGTTTTACAAATAAGATAAAAGATTGTTTTGAAGACCCTTGCGATGTCGATCGTGAGATGAAACCTAAGGCGAGTCCCTGTTTTTGGCTTCTTGCTAAAAGCCTATAGGCGTTTAGCGGTAAAAAGTCAAATGGACTGGAAAAACCGCGAAAGGAGGCCCGCGCCATGCTGAATCTGCTGTACGCCCGGGCCGGGCAGGACATCCGTGGGGAGCTGTTGGAGCGGATGGGCCGCTCCCCCGCCCGCCGCCGTCTGCTCATCGTCCCCGAGCAGTATTCCCACGAGACGGAGCGGGCTATGTGTACCGCTTTGGGTGGGCAGTCTCCGGCTGCCCCGGGGGACGTCATTCGCCCTGCGGGCGAACGACCGTCCCGGCGGCCTTTGGCCGCCTGCGAGGTACTCTCCTTCACCCGGCTGGCCGGGCGGCTTACCGACGCCGCCGGGGGCGGGGCCGCGCCCATGCTGGACGCCGGGGGGCGGATGCTGCTGATGTACGCCGCCCTGCGCAAGGTGTCCGACGCGCTGACCACCTACCGCGCCCCATCCCGGAAGCCCGCGTTCCTGACGGGCCTGCTGGCCACGGTGGACGAGTGCCGCTCCTACCGGGTGGAGCCGGAGGCGCTGATCGCCGCCGGGGAGGAGCTGGGGGGCCGCCAGGGGGACAAGCTGCGGGATCTGGGGCTCATTTACGCCGCCTACCAGGCCATGGAGCAGGCGGGCGCCGCCGACCCCCGGGGCCGCCTTGACCGTCTGGCCCAGCAGCTTCAGGACACCCACTGGGGGGCGGGGATGGCGTTTTACGTCTACGGCTTTACCGATTTCACCCCCCAGGAGGAGCGGGTGCTGTCCGCCCTCATGGCCCAGGGGGAGTTGACGGTGGCCTTTGTGTGCGGCACCGGGGACGACCCGTCCGGCATCTTCCAGCCCGCCCTCCGGGCCGCTAGGCGGCTGAGCCGAGAGGCACACGACAACGGCGTGTTTCTCCTGGAGGAAACCCTTGATCGCCCCCTGCCCCGCCACCCATCCTTGGCTTTTCTGGAACAGAATCTGTTTGGCCCCATGCCCGAGGCCCCCTGGCAGGGGGAGTGTGCCGTCACCCGGATCGCCGCCGCCACGCCGCGCCAGGAGGTGGAGTGGTGCGCCGCCGAGATCCTGCGCCTGCTGCGGGAGGAAAACTACCGCTGCCGGGACATCGCCGTGTGCGCCCGGAGGCTGGACGGGTATGGGGAGCTGATTGAGAGCACCTTTGCCCGGTATGGCGTGCCCGTGTTCCTGTCCGCCATGGAGGACGTGCTGGAAAAACCGGTGCTGGCCCTGGTGACCTCCGCCCTGGCCGCGGCGGCGGAGGACTACCCCTATGAGGAGCTGTTCCGCTACCTGAAAACCGGCCTCACCGGGATTTCGGACGAGGAGCGGGATCTGCTGGAAAACTACGCCCTCACCTGGGACCTGAAGGGCTCCGCCTGGACGCGGAAAAAGCCCTGGGATATGCACCCCGAGGGCTACGGCCGGGAGTTCACCGACGAGGACACCGCTTTCGTGGCCTGGCTGGACGAGCTGCGCCGGAAGGTCATCGCCCCCCTGGAGGTCCTGCGCAAAGACAAGGACAAAACGGGTAAAGGCCGCGCCCTGGCCCTCTACCAGCTTTTGGACGACATCGACCTGCCCACCCGGCTCAGTCAGCGGGCGGACAGCCTGGAGGAGCGGGGCGACCGGAGCACCGCCGCCCAGTACCGCCAGCTCTGGGACATTTTAGTGGGCGGCCTGGAGCAGTGCGCCCTTCTGCTGGAGGACACCGAGCTGGAGCTGGATGAATTCTCCCGGCTGTTCTCCCTGGTGCTGTCCCAGTACGACGTGGGGGCCATCCCCGTGTCCCTGGACGCGGTGACGGTGGGGGACGCCCCCCGCATGGCCCATAAGGAGGTCAAGGCGTTGTTCCTGCTGGGGGCAGACAGCAATTCCATCCCCGACTGCGCCCCCTCGCCGGGGCTGTTCTCCGACCAGGATCGGGACGCGCTGGCCGCCATGGAGGTGGAGCTGGCCCCCCGGCAGGAGGACAAGCTCCGCCGGGAGATGACCATCGCCTACGAGACCTGTTCCCGGCCGTCCCAGCGGCTGTACGTGAGCTATTCCGCCGGGTCGGGGGACAACCAGAAAACCCCCTGCTTCCTCTGGGAGCGGCTGGCGGCGCTCTTCCCCGACGCCCCTGTGGCGGACGGTTCCGACCCCCTGGCCCGGCTGTCCGCCCCGGACGCGGCGCTGGAGCTGGCGGGACATGACCCGGCTGTGGCCGACGCCCTGCGGCGGGTGCCGGGGCTGGCCCCCCGGGTGGAGCGTATTCAGGGCGCCGCGCGGTGGCGGCGGGGCCGGCTGTCCCGGCTGGCGGTGGACGAGCTGTTCGGCCCGGTGGTGCCCATGTCGGCCACAAGGCTCGACCTCTATAACTCCTGTCACTTCAGCCACTTCCTCCGCTTCGGCCTGGACGCCAAGCCCCGGCAGAAGGCCGCGTTCCGGCCCTCCGACTACGGCACCTTTGTCCACGCCGTGCTGGAGGACACCCTGCGCGCGGCGAAACGCGCGGGCATTCCGCTGGACGACGCCGACGGGGTGCGCCGCCTATCCCAAGCCGCCGCCGACCGCTACGAGCGGGAGGTTTTGACCGGTCTGGACGGTGAGACCGCCCGGTTCCGCTATCTGTTTGAGCGCATGAAGCGGGCCGCGCTGGACGTGGCCCAAAGCGTGTGCGCGGAACTGTCCGTCTCCGATTTCACCCCCGCCGCCTTTGAGCTGGGCTTCGGCCGGGGCAAGGAGCTGCCCCCGGTGGAGGTGGAGCAAGGAGTACGTCTGCGTCTCTCTGGCTTTGTGGACCGGGTGGACGAATGGCTCCACGACGGCAAGCGCTACCTGCGGGTGGTGGACTACAAGACGGGCAAAAAAAGCTTCGACTTCGCCGACGTGGAGGACGGGCGGGGGCTGCAAATGCTGCTCTACCTCTTCGCCCTCAGCCGGGAAGGAGAGCGGGCGCTGGGCCCCGGGGAGATCGTCCCGGCGGGTGTGCTGTACGTCCCCGCCCGCACCCCCCTGGTGGACGGCGAGCGGGGCATGACCGACGAGGACATCCAGCGGTCCCGGGACGGGCTGCTGCGCCGCCAGGGGCTGGTGCTGGACGACCCGGCGGTGCTGTCCGCCATGGAACACGCGGCCGGGGCGTTCCGCTTCCTGCCTGTCAGCACGGGCCGGGGCGGCGGCGACTACCTGGTCACCCCCCAGCGGATGGAGCTGCTGGACGAATATATCACGGATGCTTTGAAGCGGGCCGCCGGGGAGCTGGCGGCGGGTAACATCGACGCCGACCCCTACTGGCGGGGCGCCGACAAGAACCCCTGCCGCTGGTGCGACTATCGGGCCGCCTGCCACTTCGAGGAGGGTTGCGGGGACGCGCGGCGGTTCCGCCGCGGGGTAAAGTCGGCGGAATTCTGGAACTGGCTGGCTCGAAAGGAGGAGGACGGACATGGCGATTGAGCTGACAAAACAGCAGCTTGCCGCGGTGGAAAACCGAGGGGGCGACCTGCTGGTGTCCGCCGCCGCCGGGTCGGGCAAGACGAGGGTGCTGGTAGAGCGCTTAATGGGCTATGTGGAGCAAGGGGAGGACATCGACCGCTTCCTGGTCATCACCTTCACCAACGCCGCCGCCGCCGAGCTGCGGGACCGCATCGCCGCCGCCATCCACGCGGCCCTGGCCCAAAGGCCGGGGGATCGGCACCTGCGGCGCAACGCCACCTTAGTATACAAGGCCCCCATCTGCACCATCGACGCGTTCTGCCTGGACTTCCTGCGCCAGTGGGGGCATTTGGCTGACTTAGACCCCGACTTCCGCCTATGCGACGAGGCGGAGGGGGACGAGCTGCGCCGCCGTGCCCTGGAGGAGGTGCTGGAGGCGCGGTACGCAAACATCGCGGACGACGCCCCCTTTGCCGCCCTGGTGGACGCCCTGGCCGGGGAGCGGGACGACCAGACCCTGGAGGACGTGGTGCTGTACGTCCACCAACAGGTACAGGCCCAGGCCGATCCTGTGGGCTGGCTCAGGTCGCGCCAGCGGGACTTCGTATTCCCGGAGGGCGCGGGCCCGGAGGACACCCCCTGGGGACGCGCCCTCCGGGCGGACGGCTGGGAGCTGGCGGACTACTGGCTGGGGGCGCTGAAAACCCTGCGGGACGAGATCTACTTTGACGAGCTGCTGACCAAAAACTACGCCCCCACCCTGGGGGACACCATCGACGCGCTGGAGCGGCTGCGCTCCGCCCTGGGCCGGGGCTGGGACGAGGCGGCGGCGTGCTTCCCCATCCCCTTCCCCCGTCCGGGAACCAAGCGGGGCGACTACGACGAGGGGCTGAAGGCCCGGATGACCGCCCAGCGGGATCAGTGCAAGGCCCAGATGAAAAAGCTGGGGGAGCGGTTCGACGTGACGGGGGCGCAGGCGGTGGAGGATCTCAGGGCCGTTGGCCCCGCCATGGAGGCCCTTCTGGACGTGACGGCGGAGTTTGACACGGCCTTCACCCGGCTCAAGCAGCGCCGCCATCTCATCGACTTTGCCGATGGGGAGCATCTGGTGGCGCGGCTGCTGACAACCCCGGACGGCTCGCCCTCTGAGCTGGCCCAGGACGCGGGAAAGCAGTTTGTGGAGATCATGGTGGATGAGTACCAGGACACCAACGCCGTGCAAAACACCATCTTCGGGGCGCTGTCTCCTGGTGACAACCTGTTCATGGTGGGAGATGTAAAGCAGTCCATCTACCGCTTCCGGCTGGCGGAGCCGGGCATTTTCCTGGACAAATATGAGCGGTTCCCCCCGGCGGAGGTGGCCGCCCCCGGCCAGGGGCGGAAGATCCTGCTGTCGGACAACTTCCGCTCCCGGCCCGAGGTGCTGGACGGGATAAACTTCATTTTCCGCAACGTGATGACCCGGGCCGCGGGGGAGCTGGACTACACCGAGGCCGAGGCCCTGCGCCCTGGCCGCGCCGATTTTCCCCCGGATGAGCGTTACCAGGTGGAGCTGAACTGCGTGGATCTGTCCACCCTCGCCGATGACGGGAGCGAGGAAAAGACGGACAAGGACTTGGTCGCCGCCCGTGCCGCCGCAAAGCGTGTCCGGAAGCTGCTGGACAGCGGCCTGGTCATTGGAGAGCGGCCCGTGCGGGCGGAGGACATCGTCATCCTCCTGCGCTCACCGGGCCCGGTGCTGCGGTATTACGCCGCCGCCCTGGACGAGCTCTCCATCCCCTGGAGCGCCGACGGGGGCCAGGAGTTCTTCGGCACCACCGAAATCTCCGTGGTCATCGCCCTGCTCCAGGTGCTGGACAACCCCCGGCAGGATGTGGCCCTGCTGGCGGCCTTGCGCTCCCCCCTGTTTGACTTCACCCCCGACCGGCTGGCCCGTCTCCGGGCGGGGAGCGGCGGCACGGTATACGACTGTCTCACCGCCGGCGCGGAGCGGGGAGAGGCGGACTGCGCGTCCTTCCTGACCCTGCTGGGCGAGCTGCGGGAGCTGGCGGCGGAAGAGGGCAGCCACCGGCTGCTGTGGTACATCTACGGAAAACTGGACGCGCCCGCCGTGTTTGCCGCCATGCCGGACGGACAGCGGCGGCGGGCAAACCTGATGGCCCTATACGACGAAGCCGTCCGCTTCGAGAGCGGCGGGCACCGGGGGCTGATGGCCTTTTTGCTCCACCTCAGCCGGATGGCGGACAACGGCGTGGCCGTCCCCGTGCCGGGGAGCGAGACGGGGGGCGTGCGCATTCTGTCCATCCACAAGTCCAAGGGTTTGGAGTTCCCGGTGGTGCTGGTGTGCGGTCTGGACCGGCGGTTCAACGAGGCGGACGCCAAGGCCACCATCCTCTTCCACCCCGACCTGGGCCTGGGCCCCAAGCGCACCGATCGGGCCCGGGGCCTGCGGTACACCACCATCGCCCGGGACGCGGTGGCCCTGCGGCTGCGGCGGCAGCTCCGGGCGGAGGAGATGCGGCTTTTGTACGTGGCCATGACCCGGGCGGAGCATAAGCTGATTTTGTTCTCCGCCGTCAACGGCCTGGGCGGCCAGCTCTCCACCCTGGCGGGCCAGGCCCAGTGCCCCCCGCCCCCCCGGCAGATGGCGTCGGCCCGGTCCATGTCGGACTGGGTGCTCACCCCCGTGCTGTGCCGGCGGGACAGCGCCCCCCTCTGGGAGTCGCTGGACGTCCCCCGGCCCCAGTTCCCGGCGGACGAGGGCTGTCCCTGGGACATCCGAATGCTGTCCGGGGCGGACTACGAACGTCCCCTGGGCCTGGGCGGCGGGCCAGCGCGGGCCGAGGCCGGCACCCAGCCCCCCGATGACCTGGCGGAGCGGCTGAGCTGGCGCTATCCCCACCAAAACTGCGCCGCCATTCCCTCCAAGCTCACCGCCACCCAGCTCAAGGGGAGGGAGAAGGACGCGGAGGCGGCGGAAAACGCCGTGGAGCTGCGTCCCGCCGCCCCGCAGACCACGCTGCGGCGCCCGGTGTTCGAGGGGCAGCGGCCCCTCACCCCCGCCCAGCGGGGCACCGCCCTGCATATGGTGATGCAGTACCTCAACTACGACCGCACAAACAGCCTTGATGAAATCGCGGACGAGGTCGCCCGCCTTGTGACCGGCCAATACATCACCCCCCAGCAGGGGGAGGCGGTGAACCCGGCGGATATCCTGAGCTTCTTCCAATCCGGGCTGGGTCAGCGCCTGCGCAAGTCCCAGCGTGTGGAGCGGGAATTCAAGTTTTCCCTGCTGGCTGCCGCGGCAGACTACTACGAGCAGGCCGAGCCGGGGGAGGAAGTCCTCCTCCAGGGCGTGGTGGACTGCTGGTTCGCGGAGGCGGACGGGACGGTCACTGTGGTGGACTTCAAAACCGACCGGGTGAATGAAAATACTGTTGCCCACCGCGCCGAGGAATACCGTCCCCAGCTGGACGCCTACACCCGGGCCCTGTCCCAGGCGGCGGGGGTGGCGGTGGGCCGCCGGTGCCTGTGGTTTTTCAACGTGGGCCACGAAGTGGAGCTGTGACGGGCCGGCGCGGAAAAAGATTTGGGAAATCAAAAAAAATCCTTGCATTTTTCCCCGAGACATGATAAGATACGGTTTGCGTTTACAAGGGGTCGTTGTGCGCGGCACTGGTACCCCTGGACTTTTGATCGACAGAAAGAGGTGAATCCCCGTGAAGGAAGGCATCCATCCCAAGTACAACCACACCACCATTACGTGCGCGTGCGGCAACGTGATCGAGACTGGCTCGACCAAAAAGGACATCAAGGTGGAAGTCTGCTCCAAGTGTCACCCCTTCTACACCGGTAAGCAGAAGATGGTGGATACCGGCGGACGCGTCAGCCGCTTCAACAAGAAGTTCGGCCTGGGCTAAAACCTGTCAGTTCAAAGACCCGTTGCAAGCAATTGCGGCGGGTCTTTCTCTTTTTTCGCTCATATGCATATACTATTCTATCAAAACCAGGAGGTATCCCGCCATGTTTCAAAAAGTTGACCCCAAGTCCTTGAACCTCAACCCCTTTGCCGCCATCGGCGACCAGTGGATGCTCATCACCGCCGGGACGAAGGAGCGCTGCAACACCATGACCGCCTCCTGGGGCGGGCTGGGCGTGCTGTGGGGCGCGCCCATGGCCACCGCCTATATCCGTCCCCAGCGGTACACCAAGCAGTTCGTGGACGGGAACGAGTATTTCACCCTGTCCTTTTTCTCTGAGGAGTACCGCCCCCAGCTCTCCCTGTGCGGCGCCAAGAGCGGCCGGGACATGGACAAGGTGAAGGAGTGCGGCTTCACCGTGACCGAGGGGGCGGGCGGCGCGCCCTACTTCGAGCAGGCCGAGCTGGTGCTGGTGTGCCGCAAGCGCATGGCCATGCCCATGGATGAGGCCGCCATGCCGGCGGACGTCAAGGAGAAATGGTACAAGGGCGACTACCACACCATGTACTGGGGCGAGATTGTGGAGGCTTTGCAGAAGGTCTGACGCGAAAAAGGAGTCCCTTTTCGCTCTCGTGTTGATGGATATGCGCACCGGCAATTTCACGAATCCCTGCTTCAAGCTGAAAACCGGCCATGATATACTCGGAACGGCAAATCGGAAATGATGGAGAGATATATAATGAAAAAGTTTTTGAGACGTTTCTTCATGATACTGAAATGGCTGCTTATTGTCCTTGCTGCCATCATTGTGCTTTTTCTAATTGTTCGATTTATCGGGCAGAGGATTTATGACCGAACACCTGAAGGCGGTATCAATGAGACATTATATGTAGATATAAACGGCACAAAGCAGTGGATCAGTATTTACGGGCAGGATAAAGACAACCCCGTTTTGTTATATCTGCATGGCGGGCCGGGCTCGTCTACAAGCCTTTATGACTATGCCTTCACTAGAAAATGGTCTGATGTGTATACGGTCGTTACGTGGGATCAGAGAAATTGCGGAAAGAGCTATTCTCCTGACCAGAATGACACCACATTGACCTATGACCTCATGATGAGTGACGGCGTAGAGATGACCAAATATTTGTTAGACTATCTCGGCAAGGATAAAATAACATTGCTTGGCCATTCGTGGGGAACATATTTCGGGTGCAACCTTATTCTTGAATATCCTGAATATTACGAATGTTATATTGGAACAGGGCAGCTTGTTGACTTTTATCAGAATGAAATCGCCTTTAAAGAAGAAGCCGCCAAATGGGTAGGAAACGATGAAGAAGGCCGCCGCCTCCTTGAGAAATTGAATATAGATGATTTTTCAACGGAATATTATATGGCTAGAAATGCACTAATGGAAAAATACGGCTATCATATGCTTGTTGATGGAACAGATTATAACTTGATTGCCGCACAGATATTTAATCCATATTACTCCATAGGGGATTTTATCAAGTATATCAGTTCGGATTTCAGCGTATATGAAGAATTTTTACAGTCGGATGAGTTTGGCAAGTTCTCATTGCTTGGCAAAACCGATTATCAAGTGCCATTTTATAATATCAATGGCGATAGAGATTATCAGACCAATTATCTGATTGCGCAAGATTATTTCGACTTGGTAAACGCTCCTCGCAAAAAAATGTATATGATGGAGGATACTACACATGGCCTGTTAGAATCAAAATCAGAGGAGTTTTCCGCTATCATACACGAAATCGCGCAAGCAGAACATCAGGGCAGATAAAAGGACAAAGAAAACGAGGTATTTCACATTATATGTTTGACAAAACCGAAGTAAAAGAGATCGACCGCGCCGTGCTGGTGGGTCTGAACGCCCCCAACCTCAGCCGGGAGGAAAACGCCACCGACGAATCCCTGGACGAGCTGGCCGCCCTGCTGGACACGGCGGGGGGAGAGTGCCTTGCCACGGTGCTGCAAAACAAATCCTCCCCCGACCCCCGCACCTTCATCGGCGAGGGCAAGGCGGAGGAGGTCAAGGAGCTGGTCCAGCGCCTGGAGGCGGACATCGTCATCTTTGACAACCCCCTGTCCCCCTCCCAGCAGCGGGTGCTCACCGAGGAGCTGGGGGTGACGGTGATGGACCGCTCCGCCCTGATTTTGGACATCTTCGCCAAGCGGGCCCGCACGGCTGAGGGGCGGCTCCAGGTGGCGCTGGCCCAGTACAAGTATCTGTTGCCCCGGCTGACCGGTATGTGGAAGCACCTGGAACGGCAGGAGGGCGCCATCGGCACCCGAGGCCCCGGCGAGACCCAGATCGAGTCTGACCGGCGGCTCATCCGCCGGAAGATCGACAAGCTGGAGGACGAACTCAAAGACGTGCGCCGCGTCCGGGCCACCCAGCGGGAGCGGCGGGAGAAGAACGAGGTGCCCGTGGTGGCCATCGTGGGCTACACCAACGCGGGCAAGTCCACGCTGCTCAACGCCCTCACCGGCTCGGACATCCCGGCCAACGACCGGCTGTTCGACACCCTGGATACCACCACCCGGACGCTGGAGATCTCCGACACCTGCACGGTGCTGATCTCGGACACCGTGGGCTTCATCTCCAAGCTGCCCCACCAGCTGGTGGACGCCTTCAAGGCCACCCTGGAGGAGCTGACCTTTGCCGACCTGCTCTTACACGTCATCGACGCGTCCGACCCCAACTGGCGGGAGCAGGCGGATGTGGTGGACCGGCTGATCCAGGAGCTGGGGGCGGCGGAGACGCCCCGGCTGGAGGTGTTCAACAAGTGCGACAAGTTTGTGGGGGACATCCTGCCCCACGGGGACGGCATCGTGTCCATCTCCGCCAAGACAGGGGCCGGACTGCCCGATCTGCTCGCGGCCATCGGCAGGCGGCTGGACACGGGCGTGCGCCGGGTGGAGCTGCGCCTGCCCTACGACAAGGGCGGCATCCTGGACGCGCTCTACCGGGAGGCCAAGGTGGAACAAGTGGAGTACGGCGAGGCCATCCAGGTCACCGCCGTGTGCACCCCCAAGACCCTGGGGCGGCTGGATGACTACATCGTCCAGCCCTGAGTGAAAAATAATACCGCGTGGAGCCATCAACTCCGCGCGGTATTATACTTTATTCCTTGACAATATCCACCACGGTCAGCACCCCGCCCGCCACGCGGAAGCGCACCTCCAGCCCGGCGAAGCCGAAGCCGTACACCCGCTGGGGGTCGTCCTGGTAGTGGGGCCGGGGGTCCTGGGCCAGCACGCCGGCCAGCGCCGCCCGGCGGTCCTCCGGGATCCGCTCCATCAGATCAGGCGGGATGTCCACCGTCAGCGCCCCCTCGGGGGCCGCTCCGGCAAAACCGCCCACCGCCTCGGGGCGGCAGTCGGCGTAGGGGATGTAGGGCTTGATGTCAAAAATGGGGGTGCCGTCCACCAAGTCGGCCCCGGAGACCACCAGCACCGGGCCGTCCGGGCCGGACAGCTCCACCCCCTCCAGCTTCACGCAGGACAGCCCGATGGGGTTGGGCCGGAAGGGGGAGCGGGTGGCAAATACGCCCATGCGCTGATTGCCCCCCAGCCGGGGCGGGCGCACCGTAGGCGACCAGTTCTGCCGCTTATTTTTGGAGAACTCCCAAATCAGCCACAGGTGGGAAAACCCCTCGATGCCCCGCAGGGCCTCGGGGACGCGGTAGGGCGGCTCAAAGACGACGGCGGCCCGCAGCTCCTCCACCAGCCCCGCCTGCCGGGGCACGCCAAACTTGGAGGAAAAGTCGGAACGAATGTGGGCAATTGGCACCATATCAGTCTACGTTGGGGCTAGCCCGCATGGCCAGAATGGTCTTGCCAATCAGGTCGTCCAGCTCCCAGCCCAGCATGGCCGCGCCCCGCTCGATGACCTCACGGGAGCACCCAGCGGCGAACTTCTTGTCCTTGTACTTCTTTTTCACCGACTTGACCTCCAGATCGCTGACGCTCTTGGAGGGCCGCATGAGGGCCGCCGCGCCGATCAGGCCGGTCAGCTCGTCCACGGCGAACAGCACCTTTTCCATCTGGTGCTCCGGCTGGATATCCACGGTCAGGCCGTAGCCGTGGCTGGCGGTGGCGTGGATGACCGACTCGTCGATGTCCCGCTCCCGCATCAGTTCCTGGCTCTTGGTGCAGTGCTCATCGGGCCACTGCTCAAAGTCTAGGTCGTGGAGGATGCCAACGGCCTCCCAGAAGTCGGCCTCCTCGCCGTAGCCCAGCTCCTGAGCGAACCAGCGCAGCACGTCGCCCACGGTGCGGGCGTGTTTGCGGTGGAAGTCGCCCTCGTTGAATTCACATAAAAGCTCCCAAGCCTGTTCGGGGGTGGGGATCATAGTAAACAGCTCCTTTATTTGTATTTGAAGGAATCATATACCTCTCCTCCGCCTTTTGTCAATCCCTCAGGCGGCTTTCCAGCCGCCCCATTGACTTTCCCCCCGGAAACCGTTACAATACAAGGACTGCCATGCCAACAGGAGGAGAACCGCCATGGACAAACTCATCTATTTTGACTACGCCGCCACCACTCCCGTCCGCCGGGAGGCCGTGGACGCCATGGTGGACGCCCTCTGGCAGTTCGGCAACCCCTCCTCCCGCTATGAGTACGCCCGTCAGGCCGCCTGCCGGGTGAAGGAGGATCGGGAGACCGTCGCCAAGGCGTTTGGCTGCTCCCCTGCCGAATTGTACTTCACCTCCTGCGGCACCGAGAGCGACAACTGGGCCATCCGCCGGGGGGTGGAGCTAGGCCGCCGGCGCGGCAGGCACATCGTCACCACCGCCATGGAACACGCCGCCGTGCTGGAGACCTGCAAGGATCTGGAACTTCAAGGGTACGAGGTCACGTACTTGAGGCCCGATAAGGCGGGCCACGTCACCGTGGAGCAGCTCACCGCCGCCATCCGGCCCGACACGGTGCTGGTGTCCATGATGCTGGTGAACAACGAGACAGGGGTCATCCTGCCCGTGGCAGACTGCGTCAAAGCAGTCAAAGCCTTCAACCCCGCCATCCTGTTCCACTGCGACGCGGTGCAGGGCTTTTTAAAAACACCCGAACCCCTGGCCCACCTGGGGGCGGATCTAGTGGCGGTCAGCGGCCACAAGGTCGGGGCCCCCAAGGGCATCGGAGCGCTGTATATCAAAAAGGGCGTGCGCCTGCGCCCGTGGCTTACCGGGGGCGGCCAGGAGGACGGTCTGCGCTCCGGCACCGAGGCCACGGCCCAGATCGCCGGCTTCGCCGCCGCCGTCCGGGCCAGCCTGGCAGACCCAGGCCGTCTGGAGCGGGCCGCCGCCATCAAGGAATACACCCTGGCAAGGCTGAAGGAGGCCCTGCCCAAGCTGGAGGTCATCTCCACCGGGGATGCTCCCCACATCTGCGCCGTCACCCTCCCCGGCTACAAGAGCGAGGTGGTCGTCCGGGTGCTGGGGGACAGGGGCGTGTGTATCTCCTCCGGCTCCGCCTGCCACAAGGGCAGGCCCAGCCATGTGTTCGCCGCCATGAACCTGCCCAAGCCCTGGCTGGACGGGGCGCTGCGGCTGTCCTTCTCCCCCGACTCCACCCGCGAGGAGGCGGACGCGCTGGCATCCGCCCTCAAGGACGCGGCTGGCAGCCTGTTCACCACTTTATCGTAACGTTCTGCGCCCTGATGGGGCACTATCATCGGCAAAGGAGCATCCGACCAATATGTTCAAACTGTTCCAGCGGGAAAAGGGCTTTTACCGCACACTGCTGGCCCTGGCGCTGCCCATCCTGCTTCAAAATCTCATCACCAACTCTCTGGGGCTTGTGGACACCTTTATGGTGGGCACCATGGGCCAGCTGCCCTTGGCCGGGGTCACCCTGGCCAATATCCCGGTGTTCGTGGTTCAACTCATGATGTTCGGCATCCAGAGCGGCTCCTCCGTCCTCATCAGCCAGTACCGGGGCAAAGGGGATCTGGGGGCCATCAACCGGATCATGGGCATCGGGATGTACACCGCCGGCTTTATCGGGCTGGTATTTGCCCTCATCATGGGCTTCCTTCCCAGCCAGTTCATGTCCCTGTTCGGCAAGGATCCCCAGGTCATTGCTACCGCCGCCCGGTACGCCCGGATCGTGGGCTGGTCTTACTTCTTCGACAGCTTTGTGCAGGTGTACAACGGCGTCCACCGGGCCATGGGCGACCCCCGCCGGGGCCTGTACATCCTAGGCGTGTCCATGGCGTGCAACACTTTCCTCAACTGGGTGTTCATCTTCGGCAATCTGGGCGCGCCCCGGCTGGGAGTGGAGGGCGCCGCCCTGGCCACCCTGCTGGCCCGGGTGCTGTCCTGCTCCATCGCCGTCCTGTGGGCGGTTCTGGACAAAGGCTTCCGCATCGACCTTGCCCTGCTCCTCCGTCCGGGCCGGGAGATGGTGCGGCGTTTTATCCGCTTCGCCACCCCGGTGATGTGCAACGAGACCTTCTGGGGCCTGGGCTCCTCCCTGTTCCCCACCATTATGGGCCACATGGACGGCTCGGAGGAAATCCTCGCCGCCTACGCCATCGCGGGCAACATCACCAATCTGTGTACCGTGGGCGTGTTCGCCATCGCGGGCACCGCCGCCATCCTCATTGGTCAGGAGATCGGCTCCGGCCATGCGGATCAGGTGTACTCCCTGGGGGCGCTGCTCAACACGCTGGCCTTCCTGTTCGGGCTGGTGGCGGGGCTTCTGTTCCTGGGACTGCTCCACGTTTTTATCATCCCGGTACTCTACCCCCTGTTTAAGCTCACCCCCTCGGCGGGGGACATCTGCACCCTGATGCTCACCATGATGTTCCTGATGATGTCCCTGCGCTCCATGGAGTGTACCAACATCGTGGGGGTGCTTCGGGGCGGGGGCGACGTGCGGGTGGCCACCCTCATCGACCTGACACCCCTGTGGGCGGTGGCCCTGCCCATCGCCGCCCTGTCCGGCCTGGTGTTCCAGCTGGGCATTTTCTGGGTGTACCTGGGCATGATGAGTGAGAACATTGTCAAGGCCGTGCTGGGCCTGTGGCGGTTCAAAAGCGGCAAGTGGATCCGGGACGTCACCATCCCTATTTGTGGCACGGAACCACAACCCTGACCTGGTGGGAAATTTCGGAAAAGGGCTTGTGTTCTCCCCCCTAGTGTGCTACACTGACGACAACGATAGTCAGAAACTGTGGATCATCAAAATGGAGGCTGTATTACAATGTCACTCAAAAAATTTTTCCCGCTTACATTGGCCGCTTTGTGCGTCCTCACTCTGCTGACCACCGCCGCCTTTGCCCACGGCTGCCATGGGAGCGCCCGGCAGTCCCGATCTGCCCGGTGCGGCGTATGCACTGTGGAGGGCTGTGAGCGCTTGGGGCGGCACACCCATGGCCGGACCACCTACTGCGGCTACGACCACGAGGACGGCTACTGCGACGGAACCTGCCTCCCCCTGTGCACGGTGGACGACTGCACGCTCACGGGCCGTCACAGCCACAACGGCGCGGCCTGCTGCGGTTATGACCACGCGTGCGGCTTCTGCGACGGAAGCTGCCCTGTTTACGGTTCCACCTCCTCCCGGGGGCATCACAGCGGCAGCCACGGCGCACACCATTGAATTTGCTTTTTCCGCGTGTTAAAGGCGGGCCTTCCACAAGGCCCGCCTTTTTCATGTTTTTATTCCCCTTTGTATTTTTTCCTGGTGGCGATGCCGCCCCGTATATGGCGCTCCGCCTTATTTTCGTCCAGGACTTCCTTTACCTGCTCATACAGCCCCCGGTTGATGGCGGGCAGGCGCTCACTCAAATCCTTATGTACGGTGGACTTGCTGATCCCGAAGCGGCTGGCGGCGGCCCGGACGGTGGCTTTGTTTTCGATGATGTACAGCGCCAGCTCCTGGGCGCGCTCTTCCATGTTCCCCTTCACTGACAACACTCCCCACTGTGGTTCTCGTCACGGTGATTTATATGCGGGAAGGGGCGGGGATATGAGGAAGGGGCGCTCCACGCTTCCTAAATAAAAAATTAAGCTTCCATCTCCTTTACAGCGCCGATGAAAAAGTATATAATGGTTCTTGTTATCGCACTCCGGGAGAGGGGGATCACCATGGCGGACGGCTACGGCACCGGCGGACAGGATCCGCAGAACAACTCACAGCAGAATAGCTCACAACAGAGCAACACCTATCACTATAACTACAGCTATGGCTCCGGCAAAGGGACCACTCCGTCCGGCGGCCCCACCCCCCCGAAAAACTCCGGCGATTGGGGCGAGTGGGTTGGCATCGGCTTTTTGCTGTTCGTCCTGCCCCTTCCCTTCAAGCTCTTCGGCGCGTTCTGGCTGTTGAGCAAGCTGGGTAGAATGTCCTCCAGCGACAAGCGGCGCTTCAAGCAGGAGGCCAGGGACGCGGCCAACCGGGCCAAAAACACGGCGGAGCGCTTTTTCCAGCAGAACGCCGACGCGGCCCAGCGGGGGGCGGAAGCCGCCCGGCAGGCGGCTGACGCGGCGGCGCGTCATACCACCGACAGCACCCGTCAGCAAACCCATGGCTCAACCGGCAACACCTACCACTATCAGTATCGGCAGGCTGCCCAGGCCAAGCAGAAGCAGCCGCCCAAGGCGGAGCCCTGGGAGGTCCCCGATCCGGCGGAGGAGCGCAAGCGCGGCCGGAAGCTGGCTAAGCTGGCGCGGGGCGGCGGCAAGGGCCTCATCATCGCGGGCAGTATCCTCACCGCTATCTTCGGCTTGGGCGCGCTGACCATATCGATCCCGTTCTTTGAGGGTGGTTGGGGCTGGGCCGGCTGGGAGTGGGCGCTGCTGGTCCCCATCACGGCCTGCCTGATGTTTATGGGCGGCGGCATCAGTATGCTGGCCTCCGGCATCAGCAAGGGGCGGCGAAATGAGCGCTACCTCAACTATCTGGCCTACATCGGCGCCAACCGGGAGGTGGCCCTGGCCCCCATGGCCGCCAGCTTCGGCATACCTGTCGGCAAGCTGTGCAAGGACCTGCGGCGGATGCTGGCCAAGGGCATCCTGCCCACGGGCTACCTGGATCTGGCCGAGGGCAAGCTGTTCCTCACCGAGATGGGCTACCACACCCCCGAGCCTAAGCGGGAGGCCCCGCCCAAGGAGGAGACAGCCCAGGAGGCCGCCGCCCGGGAGGACGACATCCTCCGGGAGATCCGGCAGGTCAATGACGACATCCCTGACGCGGCCATGAGCGCCAAGATCGACCGCATCGAGGAGATCACGGGAAAAATCTTGAAGTATCAGAAGGAGCACCCCAATAAGGAGGGCCAGCTGCGCACCTTCCTGAACTACTATCTGCCCACTACCCTGAAGATCCTGCGGGCCTACGCCCAGTTGGACGCCCAGGGCATCGAGGGGGAGAACATCTCCGCCGCCAAGAAGCGCATCGAGGACATGATGGACCAGGTGGTGTCCGGGTTCGAAAAGCAGCTCGACAAGCTGTTCCAGGACGACGCCATGGACATCACCTCCGATGTGGAAGTGCTGGAGAATATGCTCAAGAAGGACGGACTGTCCGACGAGGGCGGGATCACCATGACGCTGTAACGCGGAGAGTCAGGGGCCAAGCTATGAAATGCGAGCAATGCAAGCGCATCATTCAAATCAACGAGTTTGGCGGTTATCTGCACTATTCCTCAACAAGGAAAAGCATGGAGTATTTGGTTCAAGACGGGCTTTTTGAAAAAACAGAACCCAACCCATATGAAATCCATTATAAATGCAAAAGCTGCCGTACACTTTGGGCGTTGGCAGAACCGGATTTTCCTATAAGAGGATACCTTCTTCAAAAATAACTCCCGATTTGCCAGAAAACTGACAGAATAAAAACAGGAGCGGCAGGGTCAGTTGACCTTGCCGCTCCTGTTTTATTTAGAATTTTCAGGACTTCCCGCCCTTGAGGGCCTTCATCCGCTTCTCGTGGTTCAAAATGCGCTTACGCAGGCGCAGGTTCTCCGGCGTTACCTCCAGCAGCTCGTCGTCCGCCAAAAACTCCAGGCACTGCTCCAGGCTGAGCTGCTTGGGGGGCACCAGCCGCAGGGCCTCGTCGGAGCCGGAGGCCCGCATATTGGTGAGCTGCTTCTTCTTGCATACGTTGACGGTGATGTCCTCCATCTTGGGGCAGACGCCCACCACCATGCCCTCGTACACGGGCACGCCCGCGCCGATGAACAGCGCGCCCCGCTCCTGGGCGGCGAACAGGCCGTAGGTCACGGACTCGCCCGTCTCGTGGGCCACCAGGGAGCCGGTGTTCCGGCGCTGGATGTCCCCCTTAAAGGGGGCGTACTTCTCAAACACAGAGGCCATGATGCCCTCGCCCTTGGTGTCGGTGAGGAACTCGTTGCGGTAGCCGAACAGGCCCCGGGAGGGGACCAGAAATTCCAGCTTGGTGCGGCTGCCGATGGGGTCCATGGAGAGGAACTCGCCCTTCCGGGCCCCCAGCTTCTCCATCACCGCGCCCACGTTGTCGGCGGGCACGTCGATGACCACCCGCTCCACGGGCTCGCACTTCTGGCCGTCCACCACCTGGTAGACCACCCGGGGGGGCGACACCTGGAACTCATATCCCTCCCGGCGCATAGTTTCGATGAGGATGGACAGGGACATCTCGCCCCGGCCCGCCACGTTGAAAGCGTCGGTGGACGCCTCAATCTCGGACACGCGCAGGGACACGTCCTTCAGCGTCTCCCGGAACAGCCGATCCCGGAGCTGGCGGCTGGTGACGTACTTGCCCTCCCGTCCGGCAAAGGGGGAATCATTGACGGAGAAGGTCATTTCCAGGGTGGGAGCGGAAATCTTCACAAACTCAATGGGCTCGGGGGCGGCGGGGGCGCAGATCGTGTCGCCGATAGTGATGTCGCCGATGCCGCTCATGGCGATGATTTCGCCGGCCTTGGCCTCGGTGACAGGAGTGCGGGCCAAACCGTCGAAGGTGTACAGGCTGGTGGCCTTGGCCTTCTTGGGGGCCTCGTCCCCCTTGTGGTAGTTGCACACCACGATCTCCTGGTTCTGCTTCACGGTGCCCCGCTCAATACGGCCCACGGCGATGCGGCCCACGAACTCGTTGTAGTCGATGGAGGACACCAGCATCTGGAAGGGGGCCTCCGGGTCGCAGTCCGGGGCGGGGATATAGTTCAGGATAGTCTCGAACAGGGGCACCAGGTCGGTGCCCGCCACGTCGGGGGAATAGCTGGCGGTGCCCTGCCGCCCGGAGCAAAACAGGGTGGGGGACTCGAACTGCTCGTCGGTGGCGTTCAGATCCAGCAGCAGCTCCAGCACCTCGTCCATCACCTCGTGGATGCGCTGGTCGGGGCGGTCGATTTTGTTCACCACCACGATGACCTTGTGGCCCAGCTCCAGGGCTTTGGACAGCACGAACCGGGTCTGGGGCATGGGGCCCTCGGCGGCGTCCACCAGCAGGATGACGCCGTTGACCATCTTCAAAATGCGCTCCACCTCGCCGCCGAAGTCGGCGTGGCCCGGGGTGTCCACGATGTTGATCTTGGTGTCCTTATAGTGGACGGCGGTGTTCTTGGCCAGGATGGTGATGCCCCGCTCCCGCTCCAGATCGTTGGAGTCCATGACCCGCTCCACGGTGGCCTGGTTCTCCCGGTAGATGCCGCCCTGCTTGAGCATCTCGTCCACCAGGGTGGTTTTGCCGTGGTCAACGTGGGCGATGATGGCGATGTTGCGCAGCTTTTCGTTTTGCATATCCGTACCTTCTATCTGAATTTTAGAATCATTTCTCCAAACACAAGATAGTATTATATCCTCTGTTCCCTTTGATTGCAACAGTCGGAAAAGCCGAATCGTGGGACATTTTAGAAAATTTCTTGTGTTGCATTGACAGAATGCGCGAAATTGGTTACAATAGGTTTTGCTCTGCGGCGTGATACGCCCGCGTAGCTCAGGGGATAGAGCATTCGCCTCCTAAGCGAAGGGTCGGACGTTCGATTCGTCTCGCGGGTGCCAGTGAAGTCGGCAAATTTCGACAAGAAATTTGCCGACTTCCCCTTTTTGCAAACGTTTCGTTCGGCGCATCTTTTCCATCAATGGAGCCCAGCTTTAAGCGCCAATTCTTTGGATTTTCGTTCAGAATCCAAAAATTGGCGCTCAAATTCTGCTCATTTCAAATGCGGCCGCCGGCCGACATGGTACGTCAGTCGGCCTGTCCCTACATTTTCTTTCTGGTCGCTGTGCTGTGGAAGCTGAAATGATCCGGTTGGTGCCGGGATTGTGTGTATTCAAACATCACGCCGTCCGAATTAAATGTCTGACTGGAAACAACAGCGAGACAATTGTACCCGCCCAGTTCCAAGACCTGCCGATCCTGCTCAGAGGCATATTCCACCGTGATGGTTCGCTTGCTGGTGACGATCTGCATCCCCAGCTCTTTTTCGATATAGGCATAGATGGAGCGCTCCGCGATATCAGGAGCCAGCCCCGGAACCGCCGACTTCAAAAATAGGTTTTTATCTAAGATCAAGGGCCTCCCATTCAGGCGGCGGACACGGTGAATGCTATAAACCTCCTCTCCCACCGGAAAGCCGCTTTCTTTCGCAAGCTGTTCGTCCACCGCCACGACAGAAAATTGGATGATCTCTGTGACCACCTGGAAATTGTTGCGGCGGGCGCTTTCCTGGAACGATTCGATCCCACTGAACGCAAAAGGGGCCCGATCTACTGGCTGATAGATGACCCGGACCCCCTTGCCGTGGATGGGCTGGACATATCCGTCCCCGCCCAAGCCTGCCAACGCGCGGCGGATGGTGTTCCGGGAGCAGTCATACTGGACGATCAGGGTATTTTCCGAGGGCAGCAGGGAACCATAGGCGTATGTACCTGTCTCAATGGCCCGCTTCAAGCTCATATAGATCTCATCATATTTCGCCTTCGGCATAGGGGCGCCACCTCCTTGTTTAAACAATAGTATACAGTCAAAAGTGCCAAAAGGCAAGAGCCTGATTTGGTCAGTTTCCCAAAGTTTTCAGTTTGTTCAAACAAGCTATTGACTTGTATGAACAAGAATGGTATAACATAATCACAGCTTGTTCATACAAGCGAATGACAGGGAGGTAACGATCATGGGTAAGTATCAGCAAGATGCCGCGCAGCTGCTGAAGCTGGTAGGCGGCAAAGAGAACATTGCGGCGGTTTCCCATTGTGTCACGAGGATGCGGTTCGTCCTCAACGACCCCGGCAAGGCGGATGTGGAGGGCATCGAGGCCATGAAGGTGGCCAAGGGCACCTTCACCCAGGCAGGCCAGTTCCAGGTCATCATCGGCAACACGGTGAATGACTTCTACAACGATTTCGTGACTGTATCCGGCGTGGAGGGCGTGTCCAAGGACCAGGTGAAAAAGGCCGCCAAGCAGAACCAAAACGCGGCCCAGCGGATCATGGCCGCCCTGGCGGAGATCTTCGCGCCCCTCATCCCCGCCCTCATCACAGGCGGTCTGATTTTGGGCTTCCGCAACTGCATCGACAGCCTGTACTTATTCGAGAACGGAACAAAGACCCTCTGTGACCTCAGCCAGTTCTGGGCCGGGCTGGACAGCTTCCTCTGGCTCATCGGCGAGGCGGTGTTCCATATGCTGCCGGTAGGCATCTGCTGGTCTGTCACCAAAAAGATGGGCACCACCCAGATGCTGGGCATTGTGCTGGGCCTGACCCTGGTGTCCGGCCAGCTGCTGAACGCCTATTCCGTGGCCTCCGCCGAGACCATCCCCGCCTGGGACTTCGGTTTCTTCCAGGCGAACATGATCGGCTACCAGGCTCAGGTGATCCCCGCCATCCTGGCCGCGTTCACCCTGGTCTACCTGGAAAAATTCTTCCGCAAGATCACGCCCCAGGTGGTCTCCATGATCGTCGTCCCGTTTTGCAGCCTGCTCCTGGCGGTGATCGCCGCCCACTTCGTGTTGGGCCCCATCGGCTGGAAGATCGGCTCCGTCATCTCTTCCGTTGTCTCCGCCGGTATTACCGGCTCTTTCCGGGTGCTCTTTGGCGCGGTGTTCGGCTTCGTCTATGCCCCGCTGGTCATTACCGGCCTGCACCACATGACCAACGCCATTGATATGCAGCTGGTAGCCGACTTCGAGGGCACCATGCTCTGGCCCATGATCGCCCTGTCCAACATCGCCCAGGGCTCCGCCGTTTTGGGCATGGCGTACCTCCAGCGCAAAAACTCCAGGGCCCAGGAGGTAAACGTCCCCTCCTGCATCTCCTGCTATCTGGGCGTCACCGAGCCGGCCATCTTCGGCGTCAACCTCAAGCACACCTTCCCCTTTTTCTGCGGTATGATTGGCTCCGCCTGCGCGGCGGTGGTCAGCGTGGCCACCAGCACCACTGCCACCGCCATCGGCGTGGGCGGTCTGCCCGGCATCCTGTCCATCCAGCCCCGGTACATGGGCAGCTTCGCCATTTGCATGGTGATTGCCATTGTGATTCCTTTCGTCCTGACTGTGATCGTTGGCAAAAAGAAGCTGGCTCCTGCGGATATGGAGCCCATTGCCGCCGCTGAACCCACCTCCGCTGCTGAGCAGGCGAAACCCGCTGCGGGCAAGATCGAGCTGAGCGCATACCTCTCCGGCAAGGTCATCCCCATCACCGAGGTTCCCGACCAGGTGTTCTCCCAGAAAACGCTGGGCGACGGCCTGGCCATTGACCCCACGGACAGCGTCCTGCTGGCCCCCGCCGACGGCGAGGTCACCATGGTCAGCGAGGACAGCTATCACGCCTGCGGCATCCTGCTGGACAACGATGTGGAGCTCCTGCTGCACATTGGCCTGGACACCGTGGACATGAACGGCGACGGCTTCACCTGCTTTGTGAAGGAGGGCGACCGGGTCAAGCGGGGCGACAAGCTTATCGCCTTTGACCGGTCGAAAATCAAAGCGGCGGGCCACCCCTGCGTCACTGTCCTGGTGGTCACGGAGGAGGCCGACCAGCCCATCCAGATGCGGACCGGCATGGAGGTCAAGGCCGGTCAGGGTTCCATTTTGACAATCGGAGAGTGAGCAGCGTGAGCGATTTCAAAGACAAAGTCATCTATCAAATCTACACGAAATCCTTCCGGGACTCCAACGGGGACGGTTTAGGCGATATCCGCGGAACCATCGAAAAGCTGGACTATTTGAAGTCGCTGGGTGTGGATTACATTTGGATGACTCCCTTTTTCAAATCGCCGCTGAACGACAACGGCTATGACATCTCCGACTATCTCTCCATCGACCCGGTTTTCGGGTCGATGGAGGACGTGGAGGAACTGATTGCCCAAGCGGATCGTCGAGGCATGGGGCTGATGTTCGACATGGTGTTCAACCATACCTCCACAGAGCATGAATGGTTCCAGCGGGCGTTGGCGGGCGAGAAGAAATACCAGGACTATTACATTTTCCGGGACGGCTCCCCTGACGCGCCTCCCACCAACTGGGAGTCCAAGTTTGGCGGGAGCGCCTGGGCCTGGGCGCCCGAGCTGGGCAAATGGTATCTGCACCTGTTCGACAAGACCCAGGCGGATCTGAACTGGGACAACCCCCAGGTGCGGGAGGAGCTGAAAAACGTCCTGCGCTTCTGGAAGAAGAAAGGTGTAAAAGGTTTCCGGTTCGACGTGGTAAACCTCATCTCAAAGCCCAACCTCTTTGAGGACGATGACAGCGGCGACGGGCGCCGCTTCTACACCGACGGCCCCCACGTCCACGAGTATCTGAAGGAGCTGGTGGCGGACGCCGGAATTGGGAATATGGTGACGGTGGGCGAAATGTCCTCTACTTCCCTGGACAACTGCATCCGGTACACCAACCCCAATGAGCATGAGCTGTCCATGACGTTCAGCTTCCACCATCTGAAGGTGGACTATAAAGGCGGGGACAAGTGGGCGTTACAGCCCCCTGATTATGCCAGATTGAAAGACCTTTTCACCAAATGGCAGATTGGGATGCAGGAAACCGGAGGATGGAACGCCCTTTTCTGGTGCAATCACGACCAGCCCCGGGCGGTCTCCCGGTTCGGCGACGACAAGCGGTATTGGAAGGAGTCCGCCAAGATGCTGGCGACCTGTATCCACCTCCTGCGGGGCACACCCTATATTTTTCAAGGCGAGGAGCTGGGCATGACCAATGCCGGATATACCTCCATCAGCCAGTACCGGGATGTGGAGAGCCTGAACTACTATCAGATCATGCTCCAGAGTGGAAAGAGCGAGGCGGAAGCCCTGGATATTCTGCGCCAGCGCTCCCGGGACAACGGCAGGACACCCATGCAGTGGAGCGGCGCACCCAACGCCGGTTTTTCCGATGGGATACCTTGGATCATGCCGCCGGACAACT
Source organism: Clostridiales bacterium (assembly GCA_014799505.1). Classification (GTDB taxonomy): domain Bacteria; phylum Bacillota; class Clostridia; order Oscillospirales; family Oscillospiraceae; genus Enterenecus. The sequence goes on along the minus strand of JAAVHV010000035.1, from coordinate 1,067 downwards.
TCAAAACCATCAACGTCCAGGCGGAGGAACAGGACGAGGATTCCATCCTGAACTACTACAAAACGCTCATCCGACTGAGAAAAGGAAATCCCGTCATCTCCGACGGGCAGATCGAGTTCCTGGACTGCGGTTGTGAATGCGTATTCGCTTATCGCCGTTTTCTGGATGGGGACGAACTGCTTGTGTTCAGCAACCTGACAGAGAAAGAGATCGTTCTGACCGATACCTCTTGGACGGCCGGCTGTAACAAACTGATTGGGAACTATGAAAACGTCAAAACTAAAGAGGGGCAATTGGTACTGCGGCCTTACGAAAGTATCGTTTACCGGCCATAAATCATTCGGGTATGAAGGACGAGATGCGGCGGCCTATGATGCTGCTGGTGTCCGCAAAAAATGTCCCGGCTGAATCTTGACGAAACAGCAGCGGGACTTATCAGGAATACCGAAACAGGATATTTGACCAGAGGAATCGTGGGCGACTACACCTATTACGACGATGCCGACAACCCAACGGGCTTTGAGCAAAACAACGTCCTGTTCAACTACCCGGAGTTCTGGGACAGGCTGGTGATCGGAACGTTCTGCTCCATCGGGTTGGGGGAAGGCATATGCCGGAGGAAACTCCTCCCCCAACCGAGGGAGAAATCTGATTCCCGCACAAATAGCAAAGGCCCCAGGACATTGTCCCGGGGCCTTTCTTGCGTTAGGTTTCGCTGTGCGCTGTCTCGACTCAGACTTAACTTACGCCGCCTGGGCCAGAGCCGCCTCCAGCTTCGCGAAGAACTCGTTGAAGATGGCCTGGGCTTCCTCGCCCATGATGACGTCGTCCGCCGCGCCGGCCAGCTTGATGAACAGCTCGCCCTTGTCCAGCTTGATGCCGGCGTACACGGCGTAGCGGTTCAGGAACTCCTGCAGCTCGCCCTCAACGTCCTCGGTGCTGCGCAGGACCAGGTCGTCGGGACGGAAATTGCCGTCCTCGTCGGCCACGGCGATGCCCATGTCCTCGGCCCAGCCGATGGCAACCGCCCAATAGTGATCCTCGGGCACATCCTCAAAGTCGGACAG
>JAAVHV010000034.1 GCA_014799505.1 Clostridiales bacterium | reverse complement strand
TCGTCGCTCTCCCCGTTTTCCAGCTCAAAAGCCAGCAGGGTTTCGTACTCCACCGTTTTCTCCCGCTCAAAGGGCTTGGCGCATCGGTCGCAGGTCAGCGACAGGACTGTGCCCAGTCTGGCGTTCAGCTCCATGGCCCCCGCCCGGTTGCGCACCTCTCCCCTGACCTGGACGGGCCGGGTAAAGGGTTTTGCGCCGTTCCACTCCATGCCGGACAAATCCAGCTGGAGTTCGAAGGGCAGTACTGCGCCGGGCTGTTGGGCTAAAGGCTTTAAATCCAGTTTCATGGCACACCTCGCATAATGGCACGACTGGTATTATACTAGACCTGGCCGGAAATGTCAAACATTTTCCGCAATATTTTGTGTTTTTTCTTGAAGGAACTCCTCCAGGCGGTCCATGCCCTTTTTGATGTTGTCCATCGAGACAGCGTAGGACCAGCGCACGAAGTTGGGCGCCCCGAAGCCAGTACCGGGCACCGCCGCCACCAGGCCGTGCTTGAGCAGAGCGGAAGCGAAATCGTCGCTGCTGTTGATGGTCTCGCCGCAGATGGTGCGGCCCAGCTGCTTCTCTACGTTCATCATGATGTAGAACGCGCCCTCGGGCCTGATGCAGCTGACGCCGTCCATGGCGTTCACCCGCCCCACGATATAGTTCCGGCGCTCTTCAAAGGACTGGCGCATTTTCTCCACACAGTCCTGAGGGCCGCTCAGCGCCGCTACGGACGCCGCCTGGGAGATAGAGCTGGGGGAGCCGGTGGAGTTGCTGAGGTAATTGGACATCACCTTGGCGATCCTTTCGCTGGCCAGCAGGTAACCGATCCGCCAGCCGGTCATGGCATAGGACTTGGACACGCCGTTGATCAGGATGGTGCGCTCCTTCACGTCCTCCTCGAGGGAGGCAATAGACGTAAACTCCCTGCCGTCGTACACCAGGCCATAGTAGATTTCATCGGAGATGATGTAGATATCCTTCTCCACGCACACCCGGGCGATGGCCTCCAGCTCCTCCCTGGAGTACATCATGCCGGTGGGGTTGCAGGGGTTATTGAGGATGAGCGCCTTTGTCTTGGGGGTAATGGCGGCGGCAAGCTGCTCGGCGGTCATCTTAAATCTGGCGGACTCCTGGGCGGTAACCACCACGGGCACACCGCCCACCATCCTGACCATCTCCAGATAGCTCACCCAGAAGGGGGCGGGCAGGATCACCTCATCGCCTGGGTCCACCAGCGCCCGCAGGGCGATATACACGCAGTGCTTCGCGCCGCTGGAGATCACCACCTGGGAGGGCTTGTAATCCAGGCCGCAGTCCTGGCGCATCCGCTTGCAGACGGCCTCTTTCAGCGCCACGGTGCCGGAGGCGGGAGTGTAACGGGTGACGTTGTTGGCGATAGCCTCGTCCGCCGCCGCTTTGATATGGTCAGGGGTGTTGAAATCCGGCTCCCCCGCGCCGAAGCCGATCACATCGATGCCGTCCGCTTTCATCTGCTTGGCCAGGGCGTCCATGGCCATGGTGCTGGACACCTGCACCGCGGACGCGATTTGAGCAAGTTCTTTCAAGAGGATCCCTCCAATTGTCGTTTCCCGCACATTATATGCTCACCCCTGCGGAAATGCAAGCAAAACCCTCAGCGGCGGATATTTTTGCGGTAGAGGTGGTACAGCCCCTTCACCAAAAGGTCGTGGTCATACTTGATCTCCCTGCGGCACATACGGTAGAGGGCGGGGGCGCGCCCCCCTGTGGCCACCACCGTGGCGGCGGGAGCCCCAGCGGCCTCCTCCAGGGACTCGATCACCCGGTCGAAAGCGCCGCTGTAACCATACAGCACCCCGGCCCGCATGGAGTCCACCGTGTTCCGGCCCAAAGGCGTGTCCACCTGGGCCATGGAAATCTGGGGCAGCTGGGCTCCATTCCGGGACAGCGCCTCCAGGGCGATGTCCACCCCGGGCATGATGGCGCAGCCCTCAAAGGCGTTTTCACTCAAATAGGAGAAGGTGACGGCGGTGCGGGAGTTGATGATGATTGCGGGGGTGGGATAGAGGGCAGATACCGCCACAGCGGAGGCCACGATGTCGCTGCCCAGCTGATTGTGGATCTCCGCCTTGATGTTCAGCCCGGTTTTCAGCCCCGGCCCCACCACCAGGGGGGGCTTGCCGGTGAGCCGCCGCAGGGTACGGGCGTAGGTGCCGGTAATGGGGGGCACTACGCTGGACAAAATGGCACCGTCCACCGTTTCCAGTTCCGCCCGGTAGAGGCGGAACACCCCCATCAGGTCAATGGCGCAGCGGTCGTCGGTGATTTTGGCGTCCGTCTCCAGCTCCGACTGGAAGGACAGCGCTCCATTTTCCGTAAACAAAGCAATCGTCGTCCGAATATTCCCAATATCAATGGCCAGGATCATGGTGCCTCTCCCCCTTTATCTTTATATTATACCACCAAACTCCCCCACTTGTAAAATGAAAAAAGAAACCGCCCATACGGGGCGGTTTCTTTCACGCTTCAGCGCTGGATTCGGACATTATGATAACCTTTTTGCAAACGCGGCATTGTGCTCCAGCTCATAAAATCCCTGCTTTTTGTAAAATTGAAAGGCCGGTACATCGTCCTCTGTCAGCAGGAAGATATGAGTCAGTCCCAATTCCACGCAGGCCCTTTCGATCTCCCGCAGGAACAGCGTTCCGATTCCCTGCCCTTGCTTTGGAGTGCTGACGCACAACTCGTCTATACAGTATTCTGTACCTGTATACCAGTGCTTGATTCGCCCCATTGATACGCCAATCAGCTCTGTTCCCTCATATAATCCGAAGGTCAGGGAATTGCTCTGCCCGATCAAGTCGTGCATATACCGCTCCAATTGCTGTTCGTCAGACCAGTCGTCATTCCATGGTTCTTTTGTAAATACGCTGGCAAACAGTTTTTTGATCGCTTCGCCCGCACTCTCATCCAGCCTTTTGAAGCAATAATTCATCGTGTTCATGGTGCCATTCTCCTTCAAGACAGAAGAATCCCACTTTCAGATGTTCTCCCGGATGATCTCGCCCATCCGCTTCGTCCCGATGACGCTCTCCCCCGCCCGGGCGATGTCGGCGGTGCGCCAGCCGTCGGCCAGCGCCTTGTCCACAGCCCCCTCAATGGCGTCCGCCTCGGCGGCCAGCTTGAAGGAGTAACGGAACATCATAGCCGCGGACAGGATGGTGGCGATGGGGTTGGCCTTGTCCTGGCCCGCGATGTCCGGGGCGGAGCCGTGGATGGGTTCGTACAGCGCCGGGGCACCGTCCCCCATGGAGGCGGAGGGCAGCAGGCCGATGGAGCCGGTGATCATAGATGCCTCGTCGGACAGGATATCCCCAAACATATTCTCGGTGACCACCACGTCAAACTGCCCCGGATCCCGCACCAGCTGCATGGCGCAGTTGTCTACCAGCACGTCCTCGTACTCCACGTCAGAGTATTCCTCCGCCAGCTTGTGCATGACATCCCGCCACAGCCGGGAGGTCTCCAGCACATTGGCCTTGTCCACACTGGACACCTTGCCCCGGCGCAAACGGGCCATCTCGAAGGCCCTGCGGCCGATGCGCTCGATCTCCATCTCGGAGTAGGCCATCAGGTCGGTGGCCTCCACCCCCCGATCCTCGGTCTGGTACTTGTCCCGCTTTCCGAAGTAGATGCCGCCGGTGAGCTCCCGCACCATCAACAGGTCGATGCCCTTTTCCGCCGTCTCCTTTTTCAGCGGGCAGGCCTCCGCCAGGGCTGGACGCAGGGCGGCGGGGCGCAGGTTGGCGTACAGCCCCAGATCCTTGCGGATGGCCAGCAGGGCGGTCTCCGGGCGCTGCTCAGCGGGTTTATCGCTGCCCCACTTTGGGCCGCCCACCGCGCCCAGCAGCACCGCGTCGCAGGATTTGCACAACTCCGCCGTGCCGTCGGGATAGCTCTTGCCCACCGCGTCGGTGGCGCAGCCGCCCAGCAGCACGTCCACATACTCGAAAGTGTGGCCGAATTTCTCGCCCACCCTGTCGATGACCTTCACCGTCTCGTTGACGATCTCCGGGCCGATGCCGTCGCCCCGGATGAGGGCAATTTTATAATTCATTTCGCCACTCCTCTCGCTTTTAGGGATTTCAGCAGCCCGCCGTTGTCAATGATACCGTTGACGAACTCCGGGAAGGGCGCGCCCTGGAACTTCTCCCCCGTCGTCTCGTTGACGATGACGCCGGTGGCAAAGTCCACGCTCACCGTGTCCCCGGCGCTGATGCCGTCCACCGCCTCCGGGCACTCCAGAATGGGGAAGCCGATGTTGATGGCGTTGCGGTAGAAGATGCGGGCAAAGCTCTTGGCGATGACGCACTTCACCCCGCAGGCCTTGATGGCCAGGGGGGCGTGCTCCCGGGAGGAGCCGCAGCCGAAGTTTGCGCCGCCAATGACGATGTCCCCCGCCTCCACGGTGGAGGCAAAGTTGGCGTCGATGTCCTCCATGCAGTGGGAGGCCAGGGACTTCTCGTCCGGGGCATTGAGATACCGGGCGGGGATAATGACATCGGTGTCCACATTGTCGCCGTATTTATAAATCTTCATGTTCGTTCCCCTCCCTTAAAGTGTCGCGGGGTCAGTGACCACGCCGGTAACGGCGCTTGCCGCCGCCACGGCGGGGCTGGCCAGGATGATCATGGAGCTGGTGGGGCCCATACGGCCCACGAAGTTGCGGTTGGTGGTGGAGATGGCCCACTCGTTGTCGCTGAGCACGCCCATGTGCCCGCCCAGGCAGGGCCCGCAGGTGGGGGTGGACACCACCGCGCCCGCCTGGATGAAGTCGGCCACCAGGCCCTCGGCCATGGCGTCCAGGTAGATCTGCTGTGTGGCGGGGATAACGATGCAGCGCACCCCATCGGCCACCTTCCGGCCCTTGAGGATGGCGGCGGCCTCCCGCAGGTCCTTCAGCCGCCCGTTGGTGCAGGAGCCGATGACCACCTGCTGGATGGGTTTGCCCGCCGCCTCGTCCACACTCTTGGTGTTAGAGGGCAGATGGGGGAAGGCCACCGTGGGCCGCAGGGCGGACAGGTCGATGGTGACCTCCCGAGTGTATTCCGCGTCCGGATCAGCCTCGAACGCCTGCCACTCCCGGCTGACCCGGCCCTTTAAGTAAGCGGCAGTTTTCTCATCCACCTGGAAGATGCCGTTCTTGGCCCCGGCCTCGATGGCCATGTTGCAGATGGTGAAACGGTCGTCCATCTCCAGGGAGGCAACGCCTTCGCCCACGAACTCCAGGGACTGGTACAGCGCCCCGTCCACCCCGATCATGCCGATCAGATGGAGGATCACGTCCTTGCCGCTGACATACTGCCCCAATTTGCCCTTCAACTCAACCTTAATGGCGGAGGGCACCTTGAACCAAGCCAGCCCCGTGGCCATGCCAGCGGCCATGTCGGTGGAGCCAACACCGGTGGAGAAGGCCCCCAGGGCCCCGTAAGTGCAGGTGTGGGAGTCCGCGCCGATGATGACCTCGCCGGGGGCGGTCAGGCCCTTCTCCGGCAGGAGCGCGTGCTCAATGCCCATCTGGCCCACGTCATAGAAGTGGGTGATAGAGTGGGCTTTGGCAAACCCCCGGCAGGCCGCGCAGAGCTGGGCGGACTTGATGTCTTTACAGGGGGTGGAGTGGTCCAGCACAATGGCGATCTTGTCCTTGTCAAACACCGAGGACAGCCCCGCCTTGTGGAACTCCGTGATGGCCACCGGGGTTGTGATGTCGTTGCCCAGCACCAGATCCAGCCTGCCCTCGATGAGCTGGCCGGCCTCCACCCGGTCAAGTCCGGCGGAGCGGGCCAGGATCTTCTGGGTCATGGTCATGCCCATGAAAAATTCCTCCTATGTCCAAATTTGATGCACTCATTATGCCAGAACTTTTCCGAGAACAATGTAAACCATGATACAATATTACCATCAACATCAGGACGGGAGGCGAAGCACATGGCGGTTTGGGATCTGCTGGCGGAGGGCCGCAGCCCCCGGAAATACCGGGCCGGGCAGCTGGTCTACCTCCAGGGCGCCCGCCCGGAGTGCTTTTATTACCTGATCTCCGGCTCGGTGCGCAGCTTTATCAGCTCCAGCTCCGGGGAGGAGCGGGTGCTTGCCGTCCACCGCTCCGGCGACCTGATGGGGGAGGCGTCCTTCTTCGACGGCTGCCCCCGGGTCACCTCCGCCATGGCGCTGGAGGACTGCCGGATCTTGACCATCGACCGGCCCCAGCTGGACGCCGCCTTCCAGCGCCACCCGGAGCTGGCCCTACCCATGCTCCAGTACCTGGCCCGGACGGTGCGCCTGCTGTCCGACCACGTAGGCTCCTCCTCCCTGCCCGCCCAGCAGCGGATAGCGCGGTGGCTGCTGGGACAACCAGGCGTCGCAAGCGATGCCGGCGTAAGCACTGTTCAAGAAAGCGGCGCCATCCGCGCCACCCACGAGGGAGTCGGCCAAGCGGTGGGCCTGTCCCGGGTAACGGTGAGCCGGGTTCTGGGAGAGCTGGCCGCCCAGGGGCTGGTGGAGCTTGGATACCGCTCCATCACGATCCTGGAACGGACACAGTTGGAGGATATGGCCTTTGAAGCATAAAAAGGACGGGGCGCTGACACTGCTCAGCACCCCGTTCTATTTCACCAGAGAACGGATTTGACATATGGCTGCTTCATCAATGGGGCCAGCAGGCGGTCCAGCTTCCGCTTAGGACAGGACAGACGGCTGATTTGGAGTTCAATGGACAGCACCCCGTCCGCCCGCTCATATTTGGAGGAGGTGGGCTCCAGCTTCAGCTTGGCCAGCTCCGCTTGGAAGCAGTCGAGAGCCTCGGGCTGGTCGTCGATCTGGATGCAGATGACGGCGGAGCCGCCTAGAGCGTGATCCCGGTGGAGAACGGCCTGGACGACCACGATGAACACCGCGCCAAAGGTACTGACCCAGTACATACCCGCCCCCATGGCCATGCCGATGCCCACCGTGGCCCAAAGTCCGGCGGCGGTGGTCATGCCGGTGATGCTCCGCTTGCGGGCGGAGATGGCGCCCGCGCCGATAAAGCCAATGGCGGTGACCACTCCGGCGGTGACGCGGCTGGGGTCGAGCTTGACGGCCTCAAGCTCCATCATGTCGAAAAAGGCGTATTTGGACACCAACGTCATCATGCACGAGGCAAAGGAAACAATGAGGTGGGTACGGATGCCCGCGCCCTTCAGGCGCAGCTCCCGCTCCAGGCCTATGACGCCGCCGAACAGAGCGGACAAAACAAGACGAAGAATACATTCCCAGACAGTCGGGCCCATAAACGGCCTCCTCTCCCCGGCTCCGGCCGGCTCGCGATGATTTATCATACGGCGGATGATTTGTCAGCTGCCAATTCCCCGCCATACGTTATATATGCAGATGGCCACGATCAGGCCCATCAGGCCGATAAACAGCCGCTCCACCAGCCGGTTGTCCATCTTTTTGTTGAGCATACGGCCCACAATGCCGCCGCCCACGCCGCCGCATACCATTACCGCCAGCACCGGCCAGCGGAATGGCGGCACCGTGTGAGTGACCAGCGTGGTAATCAGGCTGGCCAGCTGGCTGAACAGGATGATATACAGGCTGTTGGAGGCGGCGGTCTTGGTATCCATGCTGAAGAAGAAATACAGCACCACCAGATTGATGGGCCCGCCGCCGATGCCCAAGAAGCTGGACATGATGCCCAGCGCCAGCCCAATGGCCACACACACTGCCGGAGCGGTGATCTTTTGGGTGGGGATGCGGCTCTTGTTCACCGTATACGCCAGCGTCCCCAGCGTGATGACCCCCAGGCAGCCGGCCTGGACGGCTCCCACCATGCCCTGGTCGGCGGACAGAGATTTCACCAGCTCAAACAGCTGCTTACCCGCCAGCCCTCCAAAGGCCGCGCCGACGGCCAGGGGCGTACCGGTGCGCAGATCCACCCCGCTGTCCCCCTTGGCCAGGGCGCGGGTGACAGAATAGCAGCTCATGGACAGCACCGTGCAGCCGGACAAAAAGCTGATGGCGGCCACTGTCTCCAGCCCCAGCATATCCAGCACCGGCTTAATGACCACGCCGCCGCCGATGCCGCAGATAGCCCCCACAACGCTGGCCAAAAAGCTCACCAAGAAAAAGATTGCCATAGACTCATCCCTCCTGCGCCCCGCTCCCTGACACCGGGACCCTATACCGCTATAATAATTGAAATAGAGTGGAATTTCCACCTTTTTCTGAAAAAATATAAGAAGTTTTTACAAGGCGTAAGAATGCTCTTTAGATATATCCAAAGGGTGGACATTCCCCAAAAGCGGGTGTATAATATGGGCGCCACCGCCCAATTTCGGCGGAACACACCAACTGCTCGAAAGAAGGAATGCTTAGATGAAGCAACACAAAAAGGGCTTGGCGATCTGGCTTGTGGTCGTGGTGCTGCTGTTCATCGCCGCGCTGCTGGCGGGTTCACCCGGCCAATCGGAGACCGTCCAGGAGGCCATGCGGGACGCGGTGCTACACAGCACTGGCCAGATCAGCCTCTTCGGCCTGATCACAGTCAACCCAGGGATGATCTCCGCCCTGCTGGTGACGGCCATCCTGCTGATCGCCGCCGTGCTGATCCGAATATTCGCCATTCCCCGCTTCAAGCTCCAGCCGGGAAAGCTCCAACTGGTGCTGGAGGAGGCGGTGGGCCTGTTCGACGGCATGGCCCGAGGAAACAGCCCTCACCGGAACCGCTTCCTGGGGGCCTACATCTTCTCTGCCGGGGCGTATATCTTCATAGGAACGCTGTTTGAGCTGCTGGGCATCCAGGCCATTACCGTCCACGGACACCCCATCACCCTGCCCGCCCCCCTATCCGACGTAAACGCCGCCATTGGCCTGGGTGTGCTGTCCTATCTGGTCATCGTCTCCGGCGCCGTGGCAGAGCATGGCCCCAAGGGCGTGCTGAAAGCCCTGAAGGAGTTCTCTCTGCCCATATCCATGAGCTTCCGTCTGTTCGGAGCCCTGCTCAGCGGCCTGCTGGTGACCGAGCTGGTTTATTACTACGTCAGCCTGAGCTTTGTGCTGCCGGTGGTGGTGGGAGTGCTGTTCACCCTGCTCCACGCCCTGATCCAGACCTACGTGCTCACCATGCTGGTGGCGCTGTACTATGGTGAGGTGTCCGAACCTTCTCATAAAAAAGAAAAACTCCAGGCTGAAAACGCCTGAACTACATTAAAAATATAATGGAGGTCATTACCCATGAATAAGCTGCTGAACAAGATCATTGCCCTGGCCGGGGTCATGCTGCTCGCCCTGGCCCTGACCGCTCCCGCCTTTGCCGCTGAGGCCCCCGATGCCTCTGAGCCTGCCGCCCAAACCCAGGAGGGCGGCTCCATCGGCTCCAAGGCCATTGCCGCAGGCATCGCCGTGGGTCTGGCCGCCGCCGGCGGCGCGGTGGGCATGGGCCTTGCCACCGCCAAATCCACCGAGAGCATCGCCCGCCAGCCCGAGGCGGAGGGTAAGGTGCGCACCACCCTGATGCTGGGCCTGGTGTTCATCGAGACGGCCATCATCTACGCCCTGCTGGTGGTCATCCTGATTATCTTCGTACTGTAACGTTGGGGAGGTCATCATCATGCCTCTGAATATCAATTTGCAGCAGATTTTGCTGCACTGGATGAACCTGGCCATCCTGACGGGAGGGCTGTACTTCCTCCTGTTCAAGCCGGTGAAGGAGTTTATGGACAAGCGGGCCGCCCACTATCAGGAGCTGGACCGTCAGGCCGCGGACAAGCTGGCCCAGGCGGAGCAGCTCCGCGCCGACTGCCAGGCCAAGCTGGATCAGGCCGATGAGGTGATCCGCCAGGAGCGCTTACAGGCCCAGCAGGCCGCCGCCCAGGCCGCTCAGGAGCAGGTGGAGCAGGCCCAGGCGCAGGCGCGGCATATCATCACCAAGGCCCATGCCGAGGCGGAGCAGAGCCGGGAGCGGGCTCTGCGGGAGTCCCAGAAGGAGATGCGGGAGCTGGCCGCCCAGGCGGCGAAAAAGCTGGCCACCCAACCTGGAGCTGACGCTTTTGACCAGTTCCTGGAGCTGACGGAGGGAGGCGGGGCGCATGAGGGCCGCTAGAAGCCGCCTGACTGCCCAGCTGCGCAGCGCCGCCCAGCCCACCGAGGCACAGCTCCAGCGTTTTGACCAATTCCTCACCCGCACCTACAAGCGGAAGGTTCCCCTCCGCTGGGAGCAGGACGAGACCCTTCAGGACGGTTTCCGCCTCCAGGTGGGCTCTGATGTGTACGACTGGACTCTGGATGGCCGTGCGCGGCAGTTCCAGGACTACCTGCGCCAGCTCCAGCCCGGAGAAAACGACATCGTGCCCCTGATCCGTCAGGCGGTGGAGCAGTGGGAACCCACCCCCGCCCCGGAGGAGATCGGCGAGGTGCTCACCGTGGACGGCGACATCGCCACCGTGAACGGTCTGGCCCACGCCCAATACGGGGAGATCCTGGTGTTTTCCTCCGGGGTGAAGGGCATGGTGCAGGATCTGCGCCCGGACGGGCTGAGCTGCATCCTCTTTGGCGACGGCGAGGAGATCAGCGCTGGCAGCATGGTGCGCCGCACCTTAAAAACCGCCGGTATGCCCGTGGGCGAGGACTATCTTGGCCGGGTGGTGGACGCCCTGGGTCTGCCCGTGGACGGCAAGGGCTCCATCGAGCCGGAGGGCTACCGCCCCATTGAGACCCCCGCGCCCGGCATCCTGGACCGCCAGCCGGTGAACACCCCCATGGAGACGGGTTTGCTGGCCATTGACTCCATGTTCCCCATTGGCCGGGGCCAGCGGGAGCTTATCATCGGCGACCGCCAGACCGGCAAGACCGCCATCGCCCTGGACACCATCCTCAACCAGAAGGGCAAGGACGTGGTGTGCATCTATGTGGCCATTGGTCAGAAAACCAGCTCGGTGGCGCAGCTGGCGGAAAATCTGGCCCGCCGGGGCGCCATGGAGTACACCACCATCGTCACCGCCCCCGCCGGCGCCTCCGCCGCTTTGCAGTATATCGCCCCCTACGCCGGGTGCGCTCTGGGTGAGTATTTCATGTACCAGGGCCGGGACGTGCTCATCGTGTACGATGACCTCAGCAAGCACGCCATCGCCTACCGGGCGCTCAGCCTGCTGCTGGAGCGCTCCCCGGGCCGCGAGGCCTTCCCCGGCGACGTGTTCTACCTCCACTCCCGGCTGCTGGAGCGCTCCGCCCACCTCAGCGACGAGCTGGGGGGCGGCAGCATGACCGCCCTGCCCATCGTGGAGACCCAGGCGGGGGACGTGTCCGCCTATATCCCCACCAACATCATCTCCATCACCGACGGCCAGATCTTCCTGGAAAGCGAGCTGTTTTTCTCCGGCCAGCGGCCCGCCGTCAACGTGGGCCTGTCCGTGTCCCGCGTGGGCGGCGACGCCCAGACAAAGGCCATGAAATCCGCCGCCGGGGCCATCCGGCTGGAGCTGGCCCAGTACCGGGAGATGGAGGTATTCACCCAGTTCTCCAGCGACCTGGATGACGCCACCAAGCGGCAATTGGCCTATGGCCAGGGACTCATGCGCCTGCTGCGCCAGCCGCAGTACAATCCCCTGAGCCAGCACCAGCAGGTCATCACGCTCACCGCCGCCATGGATCACGTGATGCAGGACGTGCCGCTGGCAAAAATGGACGGCTTCCGCGCCGGACTGCTTGCCGCCTTTGAGGAGGAGGCTCCGGATCTGTGTGCCCGCATTGACCAGACCGGGCGGCTGTCCGAGGACGACCGGGCGCAGATTTTGAACCTGGCCCGGGACTATCTGAAGCGGTTCCAGGGCGGCGGAGCCCGGGAGGACTGACATGGCCGGGACAAAGGAGATCAAGACCCGCATTGAGAGCGTTCAGGAGACAAAAAAGATCACCAACGCCATGTACCTCATCGCCTCCACCAAGCTGCGCAAAGCCCGGCAGGAGCTGGACAACACCCGGCCCTATTTCGAGGCCCTGCGCCGGGAGATCAAGCGCATCTTCCGCACGGTGAAGAACGTAGACAGCCCCTACTTCTACCCTGCTGACGGGGAGCCTCCCTTGAACGGCGCGTACGGCTGCCTGGTCATCACCGCCGACAAGGGCCTGGCGGGAGCCTACAACCAGAACGCCATCAAGGAGGCGTTGAAGCTACTGGAGCAGCATCCCGACACCAAGCTGTTCGTGGTGGGCGAGTACGGGCGGCGGTTCTTCGCCTCCCACAATATCCCCATCGAGCACAGCTTCCTCTACACCGCCCAGAACCCCACCATGGCAAGGGCGCGGGAGATCAGCGCCCTTCTGCTGGACGGGTTTCACCGGCATGAGCTGGAGAAGATCTTCGTGGTGTACACCGATATGGTAAACGGGATGTCCTTTGAGGCCAAGTCTACCCGGGTGCTGCCCTTCCACCGCACCTATTTCGCCGACACGGCCCTCACCGAATCACCGGTGACATCCCAGTTCGAGTTCCTGCCCAATGTGAACTCGGTGCTGGACAGCATGATGCCCAGCTACGTGTCCGGCTTCATCTACAGCGCGCTGATCGCCAGCTTCTGCTGTGAGCAGCAGGCCCGCATGACCGCCATGGACAGCGCCAACCAGAACGCGGAAAAGCTGCTGGGCGAGCTGTCCCTGGAATTCAACCGGGTCCGGCAGTCGGCCATCACCCAGGAGATCACCGAGGTGTCTGCCGGGGCCAGGGCCCAGCGCAAAAAGCACGAGAAGGAAGGTTGATGATGAATGGAACGAGCGATCATCACTCAGATATCAGGCCCCGTGGTGGATGTGGAGATTGTCAGCGGTGAGCTGCCCCGCCTGCGGGAAGCGCTCACCGTGGAAAAAAACGGAGAACACCGGGTCATGGAGGTGGCCCAGCACCTGGACAGCAAGACAGTGCGGTGCATCATGCTCTCCCCCAGCGAGGGGCTGGCCCGGGGGCTGGCCGTGGATATCCCCGGCCGCACCATCCAGGTGCCGGTGGGCGTCAACACCCTGGGGCGTATGTTCAACGTGCTGGGCGAGCCCATCGACGGCGGCGGGCCGGTGCCCGAGGATACCCCGGTGCGCTCCATCTACCGCAAGCCCCCCGCCTTTGATGAGCAAAGCCCATCCGTGGAGATTTTGGAAACGGGCATCAAGGTCATCGACCTGCTGGAGCCCTACCCCAAGGGGGGCAAGATCGGCCTGTTCGGCGGCGCCGGCGTGGGCAAGACGGTGCTGATCCAGGAGCTGATCCACAACGTTGCCATGGAACACGGCGGCTACTCCATCTTCACCGGCGTGGGTGAGCGCTCCCGTGAGGGCAACGACCTGTGGCGGGAGATGAACGAAAGCGGCGTATCCAGCAAGACGGCGCTGGTGTTCGGCCAGATGAACGAGTCCCCCGGCGTGCGTATGCGGGTGGCCCTGTCCGGGCTGACCATGGCGGAGCATTTCCGGGACAAGGAACACCAGGACGTATTGCTCTTCATCGACAACATCTTCCGCTTTGTCCAAGCGGGCAGCGAGGTGTCCACCCTGCTGGGCCGTATGCCCTCCGCCGTAGGCTACCAGCCTACCCTGGCCAACGAGATGGGGGAACTCCAGGAGCGCATCACCTCCACCAAAAACGGCTCTGTCACCTCGGTGCAGGCGGTGTACGTCCCGGCGGACGACCTCACCGACCCCGCCACCGCCACCACCTTCGCTCACCTGGACGCTACCACTGTGCTCAGCCGGAAAATCTCCGAACAGGGCATCTACCCGGCGGTGGATCCGCTGGAGTCTTCCTCCCGGATTCTGGAGGCGGACGTGGTGGGAGAGGAGCACTACCGGGTGGCCCGAAAGGTGCAGGAGATTTTGGAAAAATACCGGGAGCTTCAGGACATCATCGCCATCCTGGGCATGGACGAGCTGAGCGACGAGGATCGCAAGACCGTGGCCCGGGCCCGGCGGCTCCAGCGGTTCCTGGCCCAGCCCACCCACGTGGCGGAGAAATTCACCGGCATCCCCGGCGTGTACGTGCCGCTCAAAGACACGCTGGAGAGCTTTGCCGCCATTGTGGACGGCGAACTGGATCAGTACCCCGAGGCAGCGTTCTACAACGTGGGCGCGTGGCGCGACGTGGTGGAAAAAGCCCGGAAGCTGGAGGGCGTGTGATGGACACCTTTCAGGTACACATTCTGGCCGCGGACAAGACGCTGTACGAGGGGCCCTGCGTCAGCCTCACTATTCCCGCCAGCGACGGGGAGCGGGGGATCCTGGCCCACCACAGCAGCATGATGGCCGCCATTGTGCCGGGGATGATCCGCTGGCAGCCGCCGGGACAGGAGGTTCAGCTGGCGGCGGTGTCCCCCGGCATGGTGAAGGTGGAGGCCAACGAAGTCCTCGTCCTGGTGGACTCCGCCGAACGGCCCGAGGAGATCGACGAGGCCCGGGCCCGCCGGAAGGCGGATGAGGCCCGGGAGGCCATTTTGCAAAAGAAGAGCCGTCAGGAGTACCAACTGGCCCAGTCCTCGCTGGCCCGGGCGCTGAACCGCCTGCGGGTGAAGGGCCGGGGACTGTAGCAGATTCAGAAAGGACGTGGCCGCATGGCAAAAAAGGTACTCAAACGCGTGGGTATTGTCGCCGGTGCGATACTCGGTGTGGTGCTGCTGGCCGTGGTGGGGCTGGTGGCCTGGCTCACCGTCAGAGAATACAGGCCCGCCGCGGTGGAGGACGTGGAAGTGCTCAACCAGGGTGTTCAGACGCCTCCTCTCGCGCCGGGTGACGGCCTGACGGTAATGACCCAAAACACGGGCTACGCCGGGCTTGGTAGGGATTCCGACTTTTTCATGGACGGCGGCAAGGACGTGAAACCCACCAGCGAACAGATGGACACCAACCGGGAGGGGCTTGCCGCCCATCTGTCGGAGCAGGGCGCGGACATCTATTTCCTTCAGGAGGTGGATACCGATTCCTCCCGCAGCTATGGCATTGATCAGAGCCAGCGTTATCTGGAGCGGCTTGGAACGTTCTATCGCAGCTCCCATGCCCTGAACTACTCCTGCGATTTCGTGCCCTACCCCCTGCCCCCCATCGGAAAGGTACACAGCGGCTTGCAGACCCTGTCCCGCTTCTCCGTGGACAGCGCCCAGCGCATCGCCCTCCCCTGCCCCTTCTCCTGGCCGGTGTCCACCGCAAATCTAAAACGGTGCCTGCTGGTGAACTATGTGCCCCTGGAGGGTTCCGACAAGCAGCTGGTGCTGGTCAACCTGCATCTGGAGGCCTACGACGACGGCGAGGGCAAGGCCGCCCAGACCAAGATGCTCATGGATTTCCTCACCGACCAATACGAAAAGGGCAACTATGTCATCGCCGGAGGCGACTTCAACCAGACCTTCCCTGGGGCGCTGGACGCCTTCCCCATCAAGGACGCCTCCCTGTGGACGCCCGGCGTGCTGGAGGAAGATATCCTGCCCGAGGGCTGGCAGTTCGCCTGTGACCTGTCCACTCCCAGCTGCCGTCTGCTGAACCAGCCCTATGACCCGGACAGCGAGGACACCCAGTTTTACATCATCGATGGGTTCATCCTCTCCCCCAACGTAGCACTGAACAGCGTGGAAACGCTGGATTGTCAATTTGAATATACCGACCACAACCCGGTATTGATTCAGGTGACGCTGGAGGCGTGATTGGCCTCCGGAGTGCACAGCACTAAAAACGCTCGAAAGGGAACATAGAACGGCCCCGGAACAATGTCCCGGGGCCGTTTTGCGCTATTTGATTCTGCTTTGCGAGGAATTACGCCACTTGGATCAGGGCCAGCTCCAACCTGGCAAAGAAATTGTCGAAGATGACCTGGGCTTCCTCGCCCATGATGATGTCGTCCCACGCGCCGTCCAGCTCAATGAAGAGCTCACCGGGCTCCAGCTTGATGCCCGCGTACACGGCGTAGCGGTTCAAGAACTCCTGCAGCTCGCCCTCGGGGTCGATCTCCAGATCTTCCACGGAGCGCAGCACCAGGTCGTCGGGACGGAAATTGCCGTCCTCGTCGGCCACGGCGATGCCCATGTCCTGGGCCCAGCCGATGGCCACGGCCCACTGGTGATCCTCGGGCACGTCCTCAAAGTCGGACAGCTCCCACTCGGGGCTGCCGCTCTGCTCCCACAGGTAGCCGATGGCGTCCGCACGGGTAAACAGGCCGGCCAGAGGCACGTCCACATCGTCGATCTCGACCTCGTCAGCGGGGTTGGCAATGACGGGGGGATCGGCCACAAACTCCCAGGTGCCGGTATAAACGATGTCCTGGAGTTTGCCGTTCTCGTCAATCTCGCCCTGCGTGAGCGCCCAGTTCTGGAAATTCCACTGACCGCCCGCGACCCTGACCGGGTCAAACGTGGTCTTGTCGTTGACCCCTTCGGTCAACAGCGCCTTGACATCTTCGGGCAGATTCTCGCCCGCGAACTCGTACTTCACGGTGTTGGTCACAGCCTGCAGGTTGGTGTCGGTCACCAGCTTGTTGTCCTCGCCGACCGTGTAGATCACGATCCTGCCGTCCTCACCATACCCGACGTAGTTGCCATCCGCATCTTTGATGCAGTACTTCCCCTCGGGCAAACTGATGCCAAAGGAGTTATACGCCTGGCCATCAAAGCTCACGTCGAACTCGATCTCGTTGCCGTTCTCGTCCACAAGGTAGAAGACGGAGCTGCCACCCTGCACAGAGCTGGCGAAATAGTCCGCGTTGAACTGGCCGTTCAGGACGTATCCCTCACCGCTGTTCTTCGTGATGGCCGGTTCCGATCCGTTGTTCAGCGCCAGCACGGTGGAGTCGGCGGAGATCTTGATATCGCCCTTCATCAGATCCTCGCGTCTTCCGACAGCGCTAAATGGCCCCTTGCTGATGGCCGTCACCTTCGCACCATTGGCAATTACAATACTCCCGGTCATGCCATCTCCATATCCACCGGCGCCGATGGCGGGGTTCTGGCCGCCGACAGAAACAGCCGTCACGTTGCCACCACTAATGGTGATGCTTTGGGGGTTGCCGTAGCCATTGCCGCCGATAGCGGTCTCATTGCTGGTGGCCTTTACGGTGCTGCCGGTAATCGCGATGTCTCCCTTGTTGCCGCCGATACCGTTCACATTGCCGCTAACCCTCAAGTCACCACAGCCCTCAATCAAAATATCACCACTATTGCCGCCGATGCCGAAGTAGCCTCCGATGCTGTCATTGTCCCACTCGTTGGCTGTCGAGTTTTTGATCGTGATTTTGCCGTCCATGCCGCTGTCGCCAATGCCGGAGCCAATGCCAGCCCCGGTTCCGCCGCCGGCTTGGACACGGATATCGCTGTCCTCGATCGTGATGTCGCCCTTCAACTTGCCGGCGCCGCCGCCGATGCCCGCGCCAGTACCAGCACCGCCAACAGCGGTCACCTTGCTACCGGTGATGGTGATGTCGAGCTCCACGTCTCCGTCACCGCCGCCGATGCCGGCGCCATTGGCAGCACCGGTGGCACTCACGACACTTTTCTCAATAGTGATGCTGCCGCTCCCACCGCCGATGGCGGTGCCTTTGTCTCCTTCGGAGTAGGCTTCCAGAGAGGCATTGCCATCCTTGCCGTCGCCCACGATGGTGACGGAACTATTGTTCAGCTCGATGGCGGACTTGCTGCCGTAGCCGTTCAGGACGTTCTTGCCCTCCAGCTTCACCGTCACATCAGAGCCCTCGCCGATGGAAAGCGCGGACGATGGGACAGTTATGTTGTTGTCGCCGCCGATGTTGACGTTGTCCAGCGTGATGTCGGTTTTGACGCCTTCGCCCACGGTGATGGTGTTCGTATTGCTCGAGCCAGTGATGACAATGGGGGTCTCATCCTTCTTGGCTTCATTCTCACCATGTTTGACATAAACACCATCTTCCTGGCTGGTGATCGTCACGTTTCCTTTGCCAATGTCATAGGTCGCGGCCAGCGCGGGGGCCACCATGCTCACGCACAGCACCAGGGACAGAACTACAGACAGCATTTTGTTGAACTTTTTCATGTTCTTACTCCCTTTCTTTGCTTTTTCGGACGCAAAGAGTCCGGTAATCGAACGAGCATCGCGTGCTTGCGCACACATTAGCCTCTGATTTTGCGTCTCACGGTTTCCCGTGATTTGCCATGCAACCGAACGAACGTGGAGCTATGCTCCGACGCCTCTGGCTTTGCGTCCCATTGTTTCCAATGGTTTGCCAATTTCCCTTCGAAGAGATACACAGCGCAGCCGAACGAGCGTAGGACGGGCCCGCGTTTCGCGAAGGTGACCGTCCGGTAGCCTCTGGTTTTGCGTCCCATCGTTTCCGACGGTTTGCCAATGCGCCTGACTGTCCCTGCCGTCTTAGGCGTATCACACGGCAGGCCGTTTTCCCCCGGCGGGTTGTTGCCCATCCGCATCCCCCCTCCTGCCACAAATGTCTGGCGGAAGCTTGCTTGTTCGCGCCGTTCCGACACGAACAAAAGGCTCCGAGCCTTTTGTCCCATTATAGCACCCCCCTAGCAAATATCAACAGGTCAGAAAATACCGACACCTCAGTGAAAAAAGTACACTTTAGTGAACCTGATACATGAAAAAAGCGCGGCCATCGGCCGCGCCCTTTCCATGTTTTGCGTTTTCCAATCAGCCCGGCTCTCCGTGCGGGCTCTTTTATAATATGATGCAGATCAGCCCCCCAGATCCCTCGTTGATGATCCTCTGGAGGGTCTCCCGCAGCTTCTCCCGGGCCTCCTCCGGCATCCGCTTCAGCTTGCCGTTCAGATCCTCCCCCACCAGCTCGTGGAAGGAGCGGCCAAAGATATTGGAGTCCCAGATCTTCCCGGTGTCCCCCTCAAACTGACGGAGCAGGTAGTCCACCATCTCCTCCGACTGCTTCTCAGTGCCCATAATGGGGGACACCTCCGCCCGGATGTCCGCCCGCATCATGTGGATGGACGGAGCGGACGCTTTCAACCGCACGCCGTATCGTCCCCCCTGCTTGACGATCTCCGGCTCCTCCAGCGTCATCTCCTCCGGATTAGGCATGACGATGCCATAGCCCGTGGCCTCCACCTGGGCCAGCGCTCCCTCCACCTTCTCATACTTACGCTTCATGGCGGCCATCTGGGTGAGCTGGTCGATGAGGTCGCCGTCGTCCTTGATCTCCAGCCCGCACTGCTCGGACACCGTGGAGTAGAACAGCCCCCGGGGCAGCTCCAGCGTGGCGGTGACCACCCCGCTGCCCATATCCATGCGGTTCAAAACAGCGGAGCTGACCTCTTCCCGGTCGCCCATGGCCAGCACCGCCCCCTCCGCGTCCCGCAGACGCGTCAGGCCCTCCGTCTCCTCTCGGATCATGGCGTACAGCCCGCTCTTGATGGGGTGGTCAAAGGGCAGAACGTCCACCCAGGGCGGCAGGAACAGATCCATCTGCTTCAGCGGGAACTCGTGGAGCACCGCCCGGATGATCTCACTCACCGCCCCCTCGTCCAGGGTCAGGCAGTTGACGGCCAGGCACGTCACGTCGTACCGCTCGGCGATGTCCGCCTGGAGGGTCTGGGCCCGTTCGCCGTAGGGCTGGGCGGAGTTGAGCAGCACCATGAAGGGCTTGCCCAGCTCCTTCAGCTCGCCGATCACCCGCTCCTCCGCCTCCAGGTAGTCCTCCCGGGGAATGTCGGTGACCGAGCCGTCGGTGGTCACCACGATGCCGATGGTGGAGTGGTCGGTGATGACCTTCTGGGTTCCGAACTCCGCCGCCTGGGTCATGGGGATCTCGTGGTCGAACCAGGGGGTGGTGACCATCCGGGGCTGGTCGCCGTCCAACTGGCCCAGGGCGCTGGGCACCATATAGCCCACGCAGTCGATGAGCCGGACGGAGAACACCCCTCCGTCCTCCATGGCCATTTCCACCGCGTCCTCGGGGACGAACTTGGGCTCCGCGGTCATGACCACCCGGCCCGAGCCGCTCTGGGGCAGCTCGTCCCGGGCCCGATCCCGGATGTAATTGTTCTCGATTTTGGGCAGCACCAGGGTCTCCATGAAGCGCTTGATGAAGGTGGACTTCCCCGTGCGCACGGGGCCCACCACGCCGATATAGATGTCGCCCTGGGTACGCTGGGCGATATCCTCATACAGTTTGTTTTCCAAAGCTGAACCCTCCTCACGCATACTCAATTCCATTTGTATGGGGATAAGCTGGGGAATATGACAGAGGCGGCATGGAATTTGTCCACGCCGCCCCTTTTTGTTCAGCTTCTCCTGGCCGGGATGAGCAGCAGCGTGCCCACCGCCGCCTCATCCCCGGGTAGGGTGTTGGCCGATCGGATGTCGTCCACGGTGGAGCCGCAGGACTTGGCGATGTCCCACAGCGCCTCCCCCCGCTCTACCCGGCGGATGACCACCGAGGGCCGGGGGCCCATGTCCTGTGCCTCGCCGGGTTTTACGTCGCTGACGCAGCTCACCTGTTCCTCTCGGGTGACCGTCCAGGCAAACTCCGCCTCAAAGCGCACCTCCAGCCCGCCGGTGACGGGGACGGCGGTACACTCCCCCACCGGGCGGCAGCGGCAGGCGCACTCGCACCCCTCCGGCACATCCACCCGGCAGGTCACGGGGATCTCTGTCTCCACGCCGCACAGGGCGTCGTCCTCACTGAGGTAAAGGATAGACGCGTTCACCTGGGCGGTGAACTCCATACCGCCCTCTGCGGGCGCACCCGCCAGGGACGACACCGCCGCAGCGCAGTCCAGCACCTGCTTGGCCGGGATGCCCGACTCGCACAGCTTCCGGCCCATCTCCCGCCGGGCGGAGCGCTCTGCCATGGTACACAGCCGCACGGTCGTGCGCTCCACATCGATGGGCCGGCCCACGCAGTAGGCGTCCCCGATGAGGCTCACCGACCGGCGCTCCCAAACCGCCGCCTGGGCCAGCACCTCCAGAGCTACCTCCAGCTCGCCCTCCCGGGCGCGGCAGTCCACGCTCTTCAGCGTCACCGCCACCTCCGGCTCCGCCTCGTCGGGCAGCTCACCGATGTCCAGGATCTGGGAGTAGGGCAGCTCAAACCGGGTCTGACAGACCCCCTCGCCGGAACGGTACACCGCCGAAAGCTGCACATCCCCCTTGAGCACCAGCTTTTTGCCGATAAACTTGGCGTCCGCCGTCCCCAGCTCCGCCCGGTAGGACAGCAGCTCCTCCAGCTCCGGCCGGGAGGCGGGCGGGCGCAGCACATCGGAAAAGGTAAAGCTCTTCTCCACCACATCCGGGATCACGCAGCACTTCCGGGGGGTGATGAGCTTTTGCAGCCCCTCCCCCTCGCCAACCGTCAGGTCGGCGGACAGCTCCCGGCGCTCCCGGTCGTAGGCCGCCGCCCACACGGCGATATTGACCCGTGCCAACAGCTTCCGGGGATTGACGGTGCGGGCATCCGCCGACGCGGCCTGCACGTCCGCCAGCACCGGGCACCCGGCGTGAAACCTGGGGTCGTCCCGCTGGCACTGGAAGGGGATGGACACCTCCAGCGAACGGGGTAGCTCCTCCCCCTCCGGTATGTACAGCACGGTGACCTTCGCCGTGCCGGACAGGCGGAGGGCGCCCTCCCCCAGCTCCTTATCCTTGAGAAACGCTTTGCCGGACGCCGAGACCACCCGGGCAATGTCCGGGAAGGCGTCGGGCACGATGCTCTCCAGGGTCTCCTCCTGGGAGAACATGGTGTGCGCCACGGGCCGGTATCCCTCCAGCGTGACGCGCCGCAGTTCCATATCCATAGGCTTCCTCTCCTTGCTCGTATTCTGTGGCAAGTATATGAGCGGGTTCGGACCGATATGCCTGGGCGGACATAGAAAGGCTCCCGGGCTTGCACCCGGGAGCCTTTTGCGCTGTTTGATTTTGTCTGCGGATTTACGCCGCCTGGGCCAGAGCCGCTTCCAGCTTGGCGAAGAAGTCATTGAAAATGACCTGGGCTTCCTCGCCCATGATGATGTCGTCCGCCGCGCCGGCCAGCTCGATGAACAGCTCGCCGTCCTCCAGCTCGATGCCGGCGTACACGGCGTAGCGGTTCAGGAACTCCTGCAGCTCGCCCTCGGGGTCGATCTCCAGATCTTCCACGGAGCGCAGCACCAGGTCGTCGGGACGGAAATTGCCGTCCTCGTCGGCCACGGCGATGCCCATGTCCTCGGCCCAGCCGATGGCAACCGCCCAATAGTGATCCTCGGGCACATCCTCAAAGTCGGACAG
>JAAVHV010000033.1 GCA_014799505.1 Clostridiales bacterium | reverse complement strand
GGCGTACAGGGTGATCAGGCCGTTCTCGTGGCCGATGGTCACGTAGTAGCCGTAGCTGGAGTCGTATGTCGCCACCCGAACCGTACCAGGCAGCGCCGCCCTGACGGGGGTGCCCATGGGCACGGCCAAATCCATGCCGGTGTGCCCGTCCCGCTGGCCGGTGATGGGGTCGATTCGCCCGCCGAATTCAGAGGTGACGATGTTCCGCCAGTTGGCCCCCACCGGGGAGCAGAAACCGTCCGCACCCACATAGGGCACATCGGAACCCTCAAAGCCGCCATCCGACGACGCGGGGTAGCCGTATTTGATGAGACCGTACACGCTGTCCGCGTTGGATTTCTGCTCCTCCGTAGCCGCCGACCCCAGCGAGGCGGCGATATTGGCGTAGACTGTAGCCATGTCCTCGATGGGGATGGCCACGGTGTAGGTCTGCTCCACCTCGATCTCATTGCCGCCCTCGTCCGTCTCGGTGACGGCGCGGGTGCGGATCTCGCTGGTGGCAAAGCAGTTGGCGAACTGGCTGATGAGCGGAGTCTCGCCGCCGAAGTACAGAGAGAAAAACACAGCCTTGACCCGGATGGGGTCGAGACTGCTGTCATCCTCTATCATGGCTTCGATGGCTGAAATGGACTCGTCCAATTCAGCGAAATCTGCCCGCATTTGCTCGATGCACACGCGGTACTCGGCGGGGATGTTGTCGGGGAGCGGGCCGTCCTGGAAGCACAGCCGGGCGGCGGAGACGTTATGGTTGGCCGCCCCAGAGCCCAAGGAACACAGCAGGGCCACCACCACGATGAAGGGGGAGAGGATGGCCGCGATGGCCCAGCCGATACCCTTTCTCGTCTTTTCATTGGAGAGCAGGGTGACCGCTGCTTTCGCCACGGTGACGGGATCAGCCAAGCGTCATCCCTCCTATCTCCGGCGCGTTGCCCTGTTCCTGCTCCTGGGCCTGGAGTTCGTTCCAGTGCTCCTCCAGCGCCCGGATGGTCTCCTCACTGCCGCCATTGGGATACCTCAGCCGGTACTGTTCAAAGTCCATGCCGCCGTCCGGCAGGAGCTTTGCCACAGCCACAGCGCCATTTTCCACGCAGGCATGGAGCGCCCTATAGTTGTTGACGTCCACCCACATACGCTTTTGCAGGAGATTTTCCGCCATCCAGCTGTCGTGGCCCCCATAGGTTAGCATATGAAGCGTCCTGCTGGCATCTGGGCCCCCGGAGATACCCTTTTCCACCAGCATGGACATGGTACGGTAGTCCCTGTCCATGGCGAACTGCTCCAGAAGGTAGGGCGGGGCCGTGGCGATCTGCTCATCGCTGCACTGCTTGATGATTTCCTTTGCGATATGGCGATGATCCGCGTAGGCGTAGCTTGCCATTTCCCCGTGGAAGGACGGGGACAGATTTTCCACACAATCCGCCGCGTTTGCCAGAAGGGATGCCGTCTTTTGGGGGTCGTTGATGTCGACAGCCCTTTTGCAGGCCGCGCAGTAGACGGCCTCCGGGAACCGTTCCACATCCGTCAGCAGGAAGTGCGTTATGGATCTGCCCAC
This sequence comes from Clostridiales bacterium, assembly GCA_014799505.1. Classification (GTDB taxonomy): domain Bacteria; phylum Bacillota; class Clostridia; order Oscillospirales; family Oscillospiraceae; genus Enterenecus. The sequence goes on along the minus strand of JAAVHV010000033.1, from coordinate 7,745 downwards.
GCTGCCGGGCCGTCCCGCCGCCTCCACAAGCAGGCTGTCCGCATGGGGGTCCAGCAGCCAGGGATATAAGTCCTGGAAGGTGTCAAGCTCCCCGTCCCGGATAGCCAGCACCGCCTTATCGTAGTCGCTCATGTGCAAGGGGCGGTGACCCACCGTATCCATGTAGGCGGTGATGCTCCCGGCCATGCGGCGCAGGAGCTGCTCAGTCTGGGACATGGACTCCGCCTGCCGCTCCCGCTGCTCCACCAGGGCGTTGATGATGACCTTTTCCTCCTGCTGGCTCAGATGAACTACCCTGCCGCCAGTGTCATCCTCCACACCGCCGATCTTCATGTACCGGGAGTGGGTGGCGTGATTGCCGTGGAACGCTTTGGTGATGGTGGAAGCGGTGAGGAACATCCTGTCCAGGTCGTTGCCGTTCTCGCCCAGGGTCTTGCCGGTGATGAAGCTTTTGGTGATGGGCTTGCCGTCCTGGTGCCACTTGAGGTACACATCCAGATATACGCCCTCGCTCTCACCGTAGTCCACGGTGCAGAAGATGTCCGCGCCCTTGGGGATCTCCCGGCCATTGTTCCACTCATCGCCCATGAGGAAATACTCATCCGGCAAATAGCCCATGCTCTCCAGCCAGTCTTTCAACTCCTCGAATACCTGCAGGGCGGTGGGCTGGCCCGCGTATTCCAGTTTGCGGGGATCATCTTGGGAGGGCTTCCACCGCTCCAGTTCAATTACGTCCATTTTATTTTCCTCCAATCATGATGTAAAAGATGCCGCCCCCACTTGGAATGCGGGCGGCGGCGCGGTATAATAAGCTATAAGACAAAAGTTGGGTGTGATACTGTGAAAATCAGACAGGAACGGAAATCTGACTATGCCGCAGTTTATGAGGTCGTAAAGGCGGCGTTTGCGTCAGCGGAACACAGCGATGGGAATGAACAGGATCTGGTAACGGCGCTGCGGAACAGCGGCGCATTTGTGCCGGACTTGTCCCTTGTGGCTGAGGAGGACGGTAATGTCGTGGGGCATATCCTGTTCACCAGAGCCGTTGTGGACGGGCACACGGTACTCGCACTGGCGCCGCTGTCTGTTTTGCCGCCGTATCAGAAGCAGGGCATCGGTCTGGCGCTGATGTCGGATGGGCACCGAATTGCGAGGGAACTGGGCTTTGATTATTCCGTTGTCCTCGGACACGCAGAGTATTACCCAAAGGCCGGGTACCGTCCTGCCGGCCGTTTTGGGATCAAGGCCCCCTTCGATGTGGCTGACGAAAATTTTATGGCGGTCAAACTGAACCCCGATGCAAAGGAGCTGTATGGCGTAATGAGATATGACGCAGCCTTTGGGCTGTGAGTAGCCGCAGTTATTTTCCGCCTGCCGTTCCGAACAGCTCCGCCTTATGTGCCGGGGCCTCCACCTTCAGATGGAACCGTTCTCCGCCGCATTTGTAGAGGCACACGCCCTTCGTTGCGTTGTTGACGATCTCATACTCAGACCGCTCCAGCTGGAGGTTGTCCCGGAAAAACCGGGAGTCGATGGAACCGGCGTTGAACAGAAACTGATGGGTGGGGATGGAAAACAGGGGCCGGGTCAGCTCGGCGATGCCGGGAAGGTTGAAATCCTCCAGGTTCTGGCTGGCCAGCATCACCGCCGAGTCCTTCTTCCGCACCCGCTTCATGAAGCCCCGGATGTACTCGATGGCGGTGGGGTTGGACAGGAACAGGTACAGCTCGTCAATGGACGCAACAGCGTTCCCCTCGGTGAGCAGACGGTGGCTCAGGTAAGACAGGACGTTGAACAGCAGGGCGTTTCGCACGCTGGCGGCAGCATCGGTGAGTCCCTTGCACCCGAACACCAGAAATTTGGCGCTGGTGATGTTGGTCTGCCCGTTGAAAAACTTGCTCTCCGCGCCCCTGCACATGGAGTGGAGACCCAGCAGGATCTCCTGGAGGAGCGTCTTGGGGTAAAGGGGATGCTCCTCGCCCTCATAGTGCTGGTAGGCATCCTCGATCACCGCGTACAGGTCGGACAGGATGGGATAATCTACGGGACGCAGGTGGGTGAAGTCCGTGCTGTCGTTCAGCCCAAACTTGGCGTACAGCCGCTCCAGCATCAGCTCGATGGCGTCCACGTGGCGGTCGGTGAAATCCTTGTAGGCCCGGAAAAAATCCTTGAGGAAGGAGATGTGCTGGCTCAGGCGGGAACCCTGTTTGAACGCCTCGGGAACCCCTTCATCCTCCTCGGTATCCTCGTTCCATAGCCTGGGCTCCAGCGGGTTGATGCGGTACTGCCCGCCCATCAGATCCACAAAGCACCCGCCCAGATTGGCGCACAGCTCGGGCAGCTCATGCTCCGGGTCTAAGCAGATCACCGTCTTGCCGCTCTCCCGCAAGTTGGTGAGGAGCAGCTTCATGAGATACGACTTGCCCTGGCCGGAGTTGCCCAGGATCAGCACATTGGCGTTGGTCTTGTCCTCGGCGCGGCGGTTCAGATCCACGATGATGTTGCTGCCGCAGATGTCCTTGCCGATGTAAAAGCCATTGGGGTCGGTTTTGCCGGAGTAGTTGTTGGGATAGAGGTTGGCCACGGAGCCTGCGGGCAGCACCCGTTCGTACTGGGCGCCGAAGGCGTTGTACCCCGCCAGATTGGCGGAGAGAAACCCTTCCCGCTGGCGGAGCAGGAGGGGATCTACGGCCAGCTTGGCGCGGGTCAGCTCGGCAATGACGCTGTCCCTGGCATCATGGAGCTGATCCATGGTGGGGCCGTTGACGTCCAGGAACACCGCGCAGTGGTCCAGCGGCTCCCGGTCACGGTGCATCTGGGTGACCAGCGCGGCCACGTCCTGGAGGTTGCTCTCCGCCGCCACCGCCTGCTGGAGATCGTTGGTGTTGGCCCGCCCGAAGCGGTTTTTATTGCTGGCGTTCTGGATGATCTGCTTCTCCTCGGCGGGGGTGACCTGCCGGATATGGATGTGGATGTTCACCCCCTTCTCGGCCCCCAGGCGGCTCAGCAGGGCGGGTTCCTCGGTGCTGGCCGGGTAGCCCCGCAGGGCCATGAAGGTGTGGTACGCGCCGCCGATGATGGCGTGGTCGGTGTTGAACTTGACCACTGAAGGGGCAACCATGTCCAGATAATCCTTGATCTGAGGGGTGGCGACGGGCTTTGCCACCACTTTTTTCTTCTTCTGCGCTTTCTTAGCCATCGTTGCTTACGCTCCCTTCGCCGTCGAAATCGGGAAACTGCTCGGTTACGGAATCCTGCTGGTAGTAGATTGCCAGCAGGCGTTTGATGTCCTGCTGCTCCGCCAGCCGGACCCGGAGACCCCGATCCAGAAGCCGCTCCTGATAGAAGTGCTTGTTGGACAGGAAGGACTCCTTGGAATCCATAGCCAGCAGGCGCACGGAGGGGGTGGTGCGGAGCAGATCAGCCAAGGCGGTCACCCGTCCCCGGACCCCCTCGGGGGAGAGGACGGACAGGTTATCCGGCTTGAGCATGAAAAAAACCAGCTCACCTTTGGCGGTTTTCACGCCGTGGTTGGTGAGCTGGCTGATGCCCATGAGCTGACGGGTAGACTGGCGCTCCCGCAGCTCCTTTTTCTGCTTTCTATTCAATATTCTGCCTCCATTCATAGTATTGCTGCTTGATAAAGAGAAAGCACATGGCGTACCGCAGGAAGTCCAAAATGCTGGCGTCCTCCAGCCGGATGCTGAGGAAAGCGTACAGGACGGTGCAGATTAGGGGCGGCACCAGCCCCAGCTCCACCAGGACCAGCACGGACAGCACCAGGCAGATGCCGATCACCGCCACGTCCCGCAGCGCCCACAGCCACAGGGTGGGCTTCGCTTTCAGGTTGTTTGGATAGATGTACATTTACGATTGATTCACCTCCGTTCCTGCAGCGATCCGATGGATCTCTACGGGGATATTTCGCTTTTTGCAGTTGTCAATCACAAATTTCGTCCCGCTGGACTTTCCGTCCCAGAAGGCCAGTACCATGTCGGCATATTCGATGATGGTGATGTTCCTTTGCAGGGGGGCGCCCCTGCCGTACCTGCTGTACTCCGGCAGGAACTCGGTGAGCTTCAGGTCATGCTCCAGAGCGTAATTTTTGGCGCAGGTGTCGATGCCCCGCGCCCCGCCCGATACGATTTCAGTCACGCCCTCCGGAAGATAGTTCTCCAGATGATCCACTTGAAGCCCTCTTGAGCCAATAACAGCCACTCGCATATGTACCTCCACCACGCCCATAATAGATATATTTTAGATATATGTTGAACACACTGTAACCATTATAGCAAATGATGGGCGCAAAATAAACATATAATATGTTTATTGGAGGTCTGCTTTATGGCTATCAAGAGCTTGTCGATTCGGATTGACGAGGAAATGCTGAACAAGCTGCACGTTGTTGCGGACTACGAGGGCCGTTCCGCTAACAGTCAGATCCTGGTTCTCATCCGGGGATGTATTGAAAAATATGAAGCAAAGTATGGCCCTATCAACGAGCCGGTCAGCCCGGACGTGAACGTAAAGCCGCCCAGGAAGGGCTGATGCCCATGGGGCGGCACGATCAAACCCACCGCCAGAGTCGCAAAGCTGCCCTGTGCGGTATGATGGCCGCGTTGTCTGTGGTGATCCTGTGCTTGGGTGGGATGATCCCACTGGCCACCTTTGCCTGCCCTATGCTGGCGATGCTGTGCCTGGTTCCCACTGTCTGTGAGTACGGGGCGGGAACGGCAATACTCCTCTATGGCGCGGCGTCCATCCTGGCACTGCTGCTGGGGCCGGACAAAGAGATCACCCTGCTCTATGTGTTCCTGGGGTGGTATCCATGCGTCCGTCCCCGGCTGGTAGTCATCCCCCGGCCTGTGCGCTGGGCGGTGAAATGCGCCCTGTTCACCCTGGCAGTCGTAGCAATGTACGCCCTCGTCCTGCACCTGTTCCGCCTGGAGGCAGTGGTGGAGGAGTTCGCCGGATATTCCACGGCCATGGTGCTGGCCCTGATGGTGCTTGGGAACATCACATTCCTGGTCTTTGACCAGCTGCTGGACAGAATGACCTGCGCCTACCGGAAAAAGCGGAAAGCATGACGAAAGGCCGCAGCTTTTGAGCTGTGGCCTTTCTGGTTGATCCAGCGTTTACCCCTCCACGCTGCCGATGCTGACCATGGCTTCCAGGCACCTGATCCCGTGATCCTTCAGCGCCTGCATCAGCGCTCTCTCCGCGGGGTTGAGCGCGTCCATGGCGGCGACCTTCCCCAGAGGGTGCATATCGATGCCCAGGCCGGGGCAGTCCAGGAACATCTCGCCGGGGTAGTGGATGTGGGGATGGACGCTGGCCTCGCCCCAGTGGGGAAGCTGGGTTCTGTAGCTCTCGCTGACAACCTTGCCGGAGTGATCCTTTTTGTCCTTATTTTCCCAAGTCAGCGCCATTGTCTGCCGCCTCCCGCTCCGCTTCATCCAGCGCCTGCCGGATGAGGCCCAGCACGAACTCCTTCTGGCTCACCTTTTTGCCGGTGCGGGCGCTCTCCCGCTCCAGGTGCTTCTTCAGCCGCTGAAACATCTCCTCGGACATCTGAAATGCCATGGTGCGCATACCTTCCGCCATTCTCTCTTTCCCTCCTTCATAGTAGTTGATGAGCAGTTCGGTGATGTAGGCGCTCAGCGTCATCCCGGCCTGCTCCTGCGCCGCCCGGACCCGTTCATGGAGTTCCGTGGGAATCATGGCGCACAAATTCTTTTTACTGTCTTCCATATTGGGTACCTCTCCTTCCGTTGTGGTAGGGCAAGTATATCGGAAACCGGGCCGGAAAGCTATTCACCATAAGCAACGAAGATATTGGCTGAAACGAAGCAAAAGCAACAACTACCCGGCCCGCAAAACCAAAGCCATCCCATGCATGAGATATTCCACGCATGGAATGGCCACACTATTGCCCAACGCCTTGTAGCGGGGGGCATCCGCCGCGCCGGGGAGGTTCGTCCAATCGTCCGGGAACCCCTGGAGACGTTCGCATTCCCTCGGCGTGAGCCTTCTTATTAGCAGCGGGGTTTCCACAATCAGCTTGTCCTGTGTCTCAGGTGGGCAAGTTCCTCCCGGAGTTCGTATATTTTCTCGTATGCCCTATCGAATGCGGCGGGAGGGGCATAGCCGAAACCCAGCTGGGTATCTATATCGATTGAGCGCTCTATTTGCTGAATTTGCTTGAGAAGTTCCCTCTTTTGTCTGGTCATTGCCGTTGCTCCTTAGCAAATCGTCTGGCCTTGTTTTGCAGGATCATTGTGCCAACCCTCCCATCTGCGGCTCCTGAGCAGGCAGGATGTGCCGTCCCAGGATTTCCTTGACTTCCGCTTGGCTGCCTTTGTAAGCCACGTAACCTCGCTCCCCCAATATGCCGCCCTCCTCATCAATTCGGTGCTGGCCGAGATGGCGGATATCCAGATACTTTGCCAGCTCTGGGTCAAGCTCCATAGCATCAGCGATGATCTGGCCGTACTCTTCGGCGGTGCTGATGCCATCCGCCACGGTGAAGTCGTGGAGGTTTTCCGCCAGAAACAAGGCTTCCTCTGGAGTCTGAGGCCATGCGGTATCGAACACGGAATGGTATTTCTCCATATCACCATTCTGAAAACGCTGATAGCAACGGGCCAGACAATTCAAGGTGTCCAAGTGTTCATTGAGCTCAAACTCGTCCTCGAACAGTTCCCTGACGGCCTCGCAGAGATTGCCGGGATCCAGTTCCGCTCTGCACTGGCCAGGATATCCTGCTCCCAGCCGCTGGATCGCCCTGCTGATCTTGCTGTCCGCGCATGGAAGGTAGAGTATTTCGCGCTCATTCGGCTGACCAATGCGCGTAAGCGTGACCGTTGCCACGCAGGGCTCATAGTAATATTCCGGCAGGTGGCGGCCATTGTAGATCTGTGCCAGCTTCATGCCATTGTCGTACACCACTCCATAAGGAGTGATTGCCCCAGCGCTGTTCAGGATCAGATCAAGGGCCACATTCCGACCATCCAGGCTGTCGTACTTCTCTGCAGGCATCGCACCACCGTTGAGGTTCATGCGGTGTTCCTTTCCAATCTTATCCAAATTGGAGAAATCGGTGATCACCGTAGCCTGCTGGCAGCAGAAAGTAAGATTGATGAGATCCTTAATGTCTGCCAAGCCCAGTTTGCAAGCCATGGCCTGGAACTGGCTGCTCTCACTGGCGCAGAAGCTCTCCAGCCGTTTGGCCAGATAGTCCAGCTCGTCCACATTGACACTCTGGATCACCAGTCGGTTGAGGATGGGGTATCCGCTGTTCAACTCGTCCACCCGGCAATCTTGGTCAGTGGGAGAGCCGATGGCCACCCCCTCCAGCAGTTCAATGGTATTGTCGTAGTCGCTGTTGGGAATGGGGAAGGGGATGGTGGCCTGCCCGTATTCCGGGTGGGCCTTGTTGCTGACTACTGCTTGGAAAATCAATTGAATCCCGCCTTTCACGAAAATAAAAAAGGCCGTGATTTTTCTTTTTCGAAAAATCACGGCCTCCGCTGGGGTTATTCAGTTATGGTGCCATTGGTTCGGTGGTGTGGGTTCGAGACCTGCCGGTTTGGGGAAATGGCTTCCAGATAGCAAAATTTCAAGGCCGTAAGCGTCAAATAATAAAGTACCTATGCCCCTGGTGTAGAATGAGAGCAAGGGGGTACAACAGGTATGGCAGAAGAACTGAAGTGTCAGAATTGTGGGAAAGGTTTTATCCCAACGTG
>JAAVHV010000032.1 GCA_014799505.1 Clostridiales bacterium | reverse complement strand
GTAAACGGTAGATAGTGCGTACCTATACAAAACAGGAGCGAACCTGTATGATGGAAACAGATTTGCTCCTATCTTATTTCACTTCATCTTTACCGGGCTTCCGGCAGTTCGCAGGCAGGTTCGGTGACCAGGGGAGCAGGTCATCCAAAAAGGTGCGGTCTGTATCATCCAGATGCTTGGGTATCTCGGTAAGCAGATATTCAAAGTAGTCATATGGCTTCAGATTGTTTGCTTTTGCGGTCTCCGCAATGCTGTAGATGATTGCACTGGACTTAGCGCCGGCAACTGTGTCGATCATGACCCAGTTCTTTTTCCCGATACAGAATCCCCGGATCGACTGTTCCGCTGCATTATTATCCATCGGGACTTCGCCATCATTCAGGAATACTTTCAGATATTTTTCCTGGTTGAGCGAATAATGAAAGCCTTCCCAGGTCTTGCTTTTCTGCGGCACTTTCGGAAGGTTTTCACGTACCCATGTAAAATAAGCCTCCACCAGAGGTCTGACGCTTAACTGGCGGCGGTTTTGCCGTTCCTGTGCAGGAAGTTCCTTTAGCAGCTTCTCTTCCCGGTAAATCGACTGGATCATAGTCAGCGCAAGATAAGCGCGGCTGTCTTTCTGCTTTGCTTTGGGCAGCGCCTTTACTGCTTCATCAAAACGCCGCCTCGCATGGGACCAGCATCCGGCAATCTTCAGGTCTTCTCTTTCGTTTTCAACCGTGTGGTAGACCTGGTAGCCATCCGTGACGCATACCCCGCTGAAATCCTTCAGGAATTCCCTGGGATGGCTGGCGTTGCGTGTCCGCTGGTATTCATACAGGACAATCTGCCGGGCTGTATACATCCGTCCGGTACGGTAAACCCACATATAGCTTTTGCTTCCTGCTGGGCGCCCGTCCTTGTTTACCAGCACAGGCGTTTCATCTGCCTGCAGCACATGGTAGCTGTACACTTTTTCGTGCAGGTAATCATAGAGAACTGCAAGGTAGCGGTCTGCGCACTGGATTGTCCAGTTCGCCATATTCTGTCTGGAAATATGAAGACCGTAACGGGCAAACTCCTGTTCCTGGCGGTAAAGCGGCACCGCGTTGACATATTTGGCATTCATCACGGCTGCTTCCAGCGAAGGGGACACAAGGCTGCCCCTTAACAGGCTCTCCGGATGGGGAGCCCGGACGATCTCATCTGTCTTTTTTCCGGCATATACTTTTACATGATGTTCCTCCACTTCCACTTTTGCCGGGGTAAAACCGTATCTGCGGTACACTTCATCCGGAAGCTGTTTAAAGCCCTCATCCCCGAACAAAGCCGCCAGTTCCTCCTGCGTCATGGAATGCTCCACTACAACAACCGGCAGGCCTTCCAAATCTTCTTCCCGCTTCCCCTGTTTCTTCTTCGGCTTCCTTCGGGGGACGGACTCCGGGTCTTCACCGGACTCTTCAGCAGCCACTGCTTCTGATTCATTAAAGAATACGACCTGCCCATCCACTTCCATGAAGGAAATCTGGTCTTCTATTTCATGTCTCTCTGATGACCTGCCAAAACGGTGTCTTTTTAAGTCTGACACCTGCTCCAATACCAGCTGGAGCGTGCGGTCGATATTTTCCAGCTGATCCTGCTGTGACAGGAACAACTGAATGATCGTTTCTTTGTCGAGACTGTTCAGTTTTTCCTCCGTATATTTCAATGCCCCTGCCTCCTGTGGTATCCATATGCCTGTATTATACCAGAATCCCGCAGGTTTTGCGAACCAGGCAGTTTGCGGTATCCGTCATAATGCCCATACTTCTGGCCATGCATACGGCTCTTTCCGGGAAGCTTTTTTCCGGCATTTCCAAATAAGGCTGGTTCGGGTATCATCCGTCAGGGCTATCCTAAGGGCGTACATGTCAGGCTGTATACCGCCGGGATGCGGCAGCCCAAAAGGCGGTAAAACTGCCCGGGGAATTTCTCTGTTTTGCACAAAGTCATCCCATATATTCCGGCGGCTCCACCGGTCTGACGGACTTCTTCGGGGCAATTGTCAGCCCTTCCATCAGCCAGCGGAACTGCTGCGGTGTCAGGGAACGCACCTGCTCCGGACTGCGCGGCCATTGGAAACGGCTTTCTGACAGCCTCTTATACAACAGGAGCCATCCGTCCCCTTCCCATACAAGCCCTTTGATGCGGTCTGCCCGCCGGCCACAGAAAAGATAAAGGGTATCCGGCACATAAGGCCTATTACCGGTCTGTGCTTCTACCAGTGCCGCAAGCCGGTCCATTCCCGAACGCAGGTCTGTGTATCCGCAAACGATATAGACCGCTTTAAAGCAGGTGGCGTCATTGAGCATGCTGCACCGCCTTAAGAACCTCTGCCAGGAGAGGCATGGATGTGGATTCTGTTACATGGATGCAGACTCCCTTTATGGAAATATCCAGTCCCGGATGCGTATTACGGCTTTTCTGTTCCTGCTGCTGCAGAAGCCCGGTCTGTACAGGGACCATCTGCCGTACAGGTATTTCCCCCTGGATGGTTTCAAGACAGATTTCCCTTACACGGCGGAGCCGGTAATAATAATTCGCTTTTGTGATGCCGCGGCTGGCACACCAGTCGACAACGCTCATTCCAGCCGGACGGCTCTGGCATTCTCTGATCTGGGCAGCCCATTCCTGAAGACGGAAATCAGCGGCAACCATAGATGTTTTTGAACTCATAGACTTACCTCCGTATGGCGGTATCAAAAGTTGAGACTTAACTTTTGATACTTATAATGAAATATAGTCTATTGTCCCATGTTTCTCCATGACAGTCGAGGTACACACTATCTACCGTTTACATATTAAGAGTGAAATATACGATAAATGTATTAAAGTTATAAGTAAGATTATCTTAACCAAGATGGTTAGGATATAAGTCAAAAGCAAAAAGTTCGACATGCTTTAAAAGTTTTAGATTCATAAAAACCGATTTTAGAAACAATATAAATCTAAAATTACTTTCACATATGCAGACTGAATTTCCAGATGCTGTTTGAGGAATTTTAATAGCAAAAAATAGGAGATGGAAACATGAACGACGCATATGCGCCTCCCTTTACAATGACGGAAGAGATAACAAACCTTGTAATTGAAATCGGTGAGCAGGTTGGTGTGGTTGTAACGTATGACGCACTACAGCCGAATCCGAAATTAGGCCGCGAGAGCAGGATTAAGTCCATTCATTCATCCCTTGCCCTAGAGCAAAACACTTTGACCTTGGACCAGGTGGCGGATGTTGTAAACGGAAAAACGGTACTCGAACCGCCACAGGATATCCGGGAAGTAAAGAATGCTTATGAAGCATACGAGAGAATATCAGCACTTGACCCGTATAGTGTGAAAAATCTGTTGTTGGCGCATAAGATCCTGATGGAGGGCTTGGTTAAGGAGGCCGGGCGCTTTAGGAGCGGAAATTAAACGACAGGATGTAGGAGTAAATGTCGGAACAAACGAGGAAAAAGTGCTGGCACTTCTCAGGCAGGATAGCAAATTAACCGCCAAAACATTGGCTTCGACGCTTGGATTGACAGACAGACAGGTGGGATGAATCTTGTCAAAGTTAAAAGCAGAAAAAAATAGTCCGTCATGGAGCGAGTAAGAACGGATATTGGGAAGTATTACAGTCGAAGAGAGTACAATGAGCAGTTTTGAGGAAGCAGTTAGATTACAGGTGGTATATTCAAAAGAACAGTGCAAAAGCTAGCAGATTGGAGCTTTCAGATGATATTATTTATAGAATGTATTATTGCTTGTGCAATATTTGGTATCGGAATTATTGGATCAGTATTGGCAAATAAGGTATTTTGGTTACAGGAATATGCGCCTGCTGTGCAGGAAAAATTTCTTAGTCTATATCCTGAATATAAAGTAACTGATAAAAAGGAAAGTATATTAGGACTTATTGTGAAAAAAATTGCCGGGTGTTTAGTGTTTGTTGCTGCTTTATTGTTTATGGTTTATATTTCCGGGGCAAGGAACTTTATACACGGTTTTTTTAATTGTTATATTATTTGGTTTGTTGTAAATTGGTTCGATGTATTTATTCTTGATATATTGATTCTTGCAAATTGGAAAAAATGTAGATTGCCGGGAACAGAATATATGGATAAGGAATATAGGTCAAATAACCGCAAAAGTGTTGTTGAGGGTTTTTTTGGAATGATGATAGGTCTTGTGGTTGCATTGGCGGTAGGCGGACTTACTGAAGTACTGTTTTAGCGTTTCTAAAATGAGCATATTTGATTTGAGGAAGTTTTGAGCGGAGTTTTAGCAAAAAAAGATTATAATAAAATAAGTACAATTGTTTGCTTTATGGAAGAGCATGGAGAAATCATGCCTAAAGAGGCTGAAACGATTACTGGAAAGTCGGCTGCGACAGTGCGAAGGTATTTTGAAATGCTTGCAGATGCAAGATATATAGTGGCAGAGGGGAACACCAGCAATATAATCGTATCTCTTTGAATTTGCCAGAAGATGATTAAAATAGAATTATTAGAACGATAAGAAATGTGGGACGTGGCGGTTGCTATGTCCTATATTTTCTTTTGAGCAAATATTTTATGATAGAAATTGATTAAAATATAGAAAAAGTATATAGTAAATAATGAAGGGAGGAATTCAGATGTATCAATCAATCGATCAAATTAAAACTGGTGCAAAAATAAAAGAGATGTTAGGAACAGCAGGTTATGAAGTGAGAGATATTCAGAAATATCTCCATTTGTCATGTCCTCAATCAATATATAGATGGTTTAAAGGTAAGATTTTACCATCAGTAGAACACTTATGCGCATTAAGCAGATTGTTAAATGTTCATATGGAAGACTTGTTGGTTTTGAAAGGACAATCTATAGAAGATAACATTGTTGAAGCGACAGGCGATGCAAGAAACAGAAGGCTTCTGCTATACATAAAATGTCTACAGGAGGCTGCATAAAGCGATTGGACTATCCGTCCAATGACAAAGTGAATATCTTATATTATCCTCTTATTAAAAGCAGGTGGTTTTGATACTATATGCTGATAGTAGGAGGATTTTTTGTGCAAAAAAATTTAGAAGAAAAAATAGATTCTATTGTAGAGAGTATAAAAGAATTAAATAGACAGGCGTTTTTGGTATATAAGCCTATTGTGGATGAAATTTGTTCCGGAAGAGCAGTAGAGGAAAAAGAACTTGAAAATGTTTTAGATGGATTGGTATCTGTGTGCATAAGTGATGAAATGCTAAATTTATTTAAAAGGGTCTGCAGAAAGTTTTATAATCACTATCCGGAAATCATAACAGATTATGTTATGTTTTATAAAGAGATGTATGAAGAACAGGGGGATGATTTATGAGTTATGATATCTATTTAAAAGATCCTGTTACAGGAAAGGCGGCGGAGGTTCCGGGACATTTAATGCTGGGTGGGACATATCGGGCAGATTATCATCCAGAAAGTAGAACATTTACGCCGGCATTAAATACAGAGGCAAGTCTGAATATTACATATAATTATGGACACTATTACTATGAAATATATGAGAAAGATGGAATTCGGGCGATTTATGGAGTGTCAGGTTTTGATAGCATTTTGATGTTGGAAAAAATGATTGCTTTTCTAAATGAGAAGTATCAGAAAAAGGGAGAATGGATTAGAACGAAAAGAAATAAAACAATCTACTATGATGAGAATGGAAATGAGATAGATGGCATAGTTGCTTTAATAAATAGAAATGAGTCAGTAAGAGAAGAGGAAGTAGAATATGAAGTAAGCGAAGGGGACACAAGTGATTATTGGATGGATACAGCCGCCAATGCTATAAGACCATTGCATCAGTTGATCGCACTGGCTAAAATGAGACCCGATTGTATCTGGGATGGGGATTAGGGAGTGTGAAATGTTGTTTCCCTAATTCGATTGGATATATATCAGCAATGGAGATGATTAATATGATTCCAATAAAAATAGAAACCCTGTTAGAAGGGCGTAAAGTAGAACGAAACCGTATAGAATACAAAGAAGGATTTAATCCATCAGAAATTGTGCATACAATATGCAGCTATGCGAATGATATTGCAGGGGTGGACGGCGGTTATCTTGTAATTGGTGTAAAAACAGAAAACGGGATGCCGATTTTGCCGCCGGTAGGTGTGTCGGACGAACTGCTTGATGATATTCAACTGAAAATATTTCAATACGGTAACAAAATTGAGCCTCGTTATATTCCCAAGATTGAGATTGTGGAATATCAAGGGGTAAACTTAGTGTATCTGAAATGTGCAGCGGGTGATGCGGGACCATATCATGCACCTGTGGATGCTTATTCTAAAAAGGAAACAGGAAAAGATCAAGGTCGCACGATGAAATATTGGATTCGTCCGGCGTCTCTTACAGTAGAAGCGAAACAAAGCGAGATAGCGGAACTTTTTGAAAAATTTGCTTCCCTACCATTTGTTGACCGCATAAATAATAGGGCATTTATGGAACATATACGCAGGGGATATCTTGAGGATTTTATCAGAGAAAGTAATAGTTCACTGATAGAGGAACTGAATGCACGCTCTTTAGAGGACTTATTAGTATCCGAGGAGGTGGCGGAGAAAAAAGATGAGGGAATAGCAATTAAAAATATTGGACTGCTTATGTTTGGGGAAAGACCGGATAAGTTGATTGCAGGAAGCAAGATTGAGCTGGTGTGTTTTCATGATAAGGAAGCGGAGGCATCTGATTTTACAGAGAAGACATTTTACGGTCCGATATGGAAACAGGTAAGGGATGCGTTAGACTACATTAAAACCAATTTGATTGAAGAAAAGGTTGTGAAGATTGATGGAAAGGCAGAAGCAGACCGATTTTTCAACTATCCGTATAATGCGTTAGAAGAAGCACTTGTAAATGCGGTTTTACACAAAAATTATAAGGAGGATGTGCCGGTAGAGATTCGAATTTATTTAGACCAAATTCAAATTATCAATTTTCTCGGACCGGATCATTATATTGATATGGAAAAGTTTGCGGCGGGGAAAGTCAGGGCAAGAGGATACAGAAATCCTAAGATTGGAGAATTTTTCAAGGAAATTAATCTGTCTGAGAAGAAATCGACGGGCATATCAAAAATTTTGCGTGAACTAAAGAGAAACGGTTCGCCCATGCCGGAGTTTGAAACGGATGCGGACAGAACTTATATGATTACTACAATAAGAATTCATGAAAAGTTTGAAACCGAGAATGAAAACTTCGCTCAAAAAAATGAGCGAAGTTTTGAGCGAAGTTCTAGCACAAAAAGATTATAATAAAGTAAGTACAATTGTTAGCTTTATGGAAGAACATGGAGAAATCACGCCTAAAGAAGCCGAAACCATTACCGGAAAGTCGGCTGCGACAGTGCGAAGGTATTTTAAAATGCTTGCAGATACAAGATATATAGTGGCAGAGGGGAACACCAACAATATAGTTTATCGTATCTCAATGAATATGCCAGAAGATGATTAAAATAGAATTATTTGAATCGAATTGCCTAAACAGTGATTAGGCAATTCGCTCCATGATAACAAAAATTTGAAAAACGTCAGATACAAGGTGTATATCGAACAGAAAAACGCCGAAAATGCCCTATAGATCAAGCAAAATCACAGCGATTTCTCCCTAATAAAACCGTGAGAGTGGTAGAAGGCAAAAATTCTTTTTGGTTCAAACCCAGATTTTTGAAGAGTTGCTTTATCCGTCCTGCCAATCTGGCTGGGGAATATAAGAAGATAGAGCCAGATTGCCGGGAGGGAGTGAAGGCGCAGTTGGAGCGTATGAAAGAACTCTGTCAAGAGAGGAATAATTTGTATAAAATACAGAATGACTTAAAAGGGCAGAAATATAAAATAAAAAATCGTTGGAACGATAAGAAATATGGGGCGTGGCGGTTGCTATGTCCTATATTTTGTGGTAAATAGAAAATAGAAGTGATATAATCAAAATGTAAAAGATATAGACAAATCAGCAATTTGGCGGAGGATTATAATGATAGATAAAAAATATATGGCGCCTTTATGGATTAAGTATCCAGAAATATCTGAATCCAGCATAGGCTGGCGTATGGGGTATGGTGAGGCATATGCGGAAGAATTTTATGACTGGTTTCATGCGCTTTCAAAAGAAAAAAAGAAAGAATTTGAAGAAAAGTTTCCTAAGCCGCTTTTGTGGAATACAATGATGTATGAAACTTGTACCTATAACAATTATCACATAAGAAAGTGGAAGAAAATAAGGGGCTACAGTGTTGATACGATTATCGAAGAGAGGAAAACGGGATTAGAAAGACCTATCATCTGTTTTTGGGGACATCGGAATAAAGGCAGAAGCGTCGGAAAAGAATGTTTCAGCCAATGGTATAAGGCTGATTTTCGGGTAAATCATCTTCGATATTGTTGTATGGAACAGTATATGATGGCGGAAAAGGCACGTATTTTCGGAGATGAAGAAATTGCGAAGCAAATTATGGACGAAACTATGCAGGATAAGATAAAGGGGCTCGGACGGAAAGTAAAAAACTTTGATGAGAATATATGGAATGAAGTAAAATATCACATTGTTCTTACGGGGAATTATTATAAATTCTCGCAAAATAAACAACTCAGGCAAGTTCTCTTATCAACAGGTGAGGGTATCCTTGTCGAGGCAAGCCCCCTTGATATGATATGGGGAATAGGTATAGATGCTAACAACGAAAATGCGTATCATCCCGAAAAATGGAATGGTTCAAATCTTTTGGGTTTTGCTTTGACCGAAGTACGTGAAGAAATAAAACGTATCAGAAAATATGAAAATGAAATTTCAAATTTGCAAGATGACGATACATAAGTGATATTCTGGTATTTCTATAAATTTCTGTTATTATAGCGGAAAGGAATAAAGCAAAACTAAATGAAAAAGAGAGATTGGCATAAGAAATTATGGTATATAAGATTATTATATAAAAGGTTATGGATATTGCTGATACTTCTGTTGCTGTTGCTCTCGCTGGCAGGCTGCGGCACAGCCGCAGAAGAGGGCGGCGATGCTGCAGATCCAGTCAATGAAAAGAAGCAGACTCTGCAGGAAGAGTTAGATGCTCTTGTGCTCCAACTGGCTTTTGAAGATACTGAAAAAACACTGCCGGATCTGTCTCAGGATGCAGACAACGCAAATTTCCCAGCTGAGCTGGTTCAGCAATTGCATGAGGCGCTAGTGGCAGGGACTTCGGACGCTCTGCTGCGGGAGTTGGATGATGCGAATCTGAGGATAAACCGGAAAGATTTTGATTATGTGCCTCGGGAGGGAGAGGAATTGTCCCTTCAGGAAGAGGAGATCAATACCGTTTTGGCAAATCAGGACGAAAAAGCATCTTATGATTTTTATCGGCTG
>JAAVHV010000031.1 GCA_014799505.1 Clostridiales bacterium | reverse complement strand
TTCTGCCGCAGTTTTTCCAGCCCGCGCTTGTAGTCATCGGTAGGCTCGCCGTCGGAAATGAGGAAAATCGCCGGTGCAAAGGAACCGGTTGCGTCACTCATAAATTCATTTCGGGACAGTTTTTCGTTCAGTTTACGACAAGCCTCGCCCAGGTCGGTCACACCGTCCGCGTCCAGATAGTTCCACCGGAACTCCTCCGCAGCGACCGGAGCATCATCAACCCACCGTGCGCCGGTAGAGAAGGCCAGGGTTGCAATTTTGATTTGCGCGTCTGCGTTGGTCTCGGAAATGTCCTTGAGTTCAGGAACAATCTCTTCAATAGCAGTATTCACAGTCCCGATTTTCTCACCCTTCATACTTCCGGAGGTGTCCACCAGGAAAAACAGTACCATTGTCCTTCTCGGTACTTCAACGACTTCATCATACAGACCCATAATTTAATTCTCCTTTTATGTATTTTAGTATATTTCCGCAACATTTCCGTTGCCGAAATTTATTTTGATTCCTCGGGCAACTTTAATAACCTGTCCCCCAGGAAAGCCCTTACGGGCACCATTGGGAAGAACCGCCTCCCAAGTGGTTTCAGAATCATTCCTGATCCCCAGTACAGATGGATCGTTTTTTCTGGAAACAACCCTGCCTGTGACCGATCTGAAATTATCACTGTCATGCGTCGTATGGCAGGCAAACAGCCTTCTGCCGGGAGTCAGTACGACATTGTACTTTTTTACTTTAAGAACCGGAGGCCGTTCGATTTTTTTGCCGCAGTTGATACATGCGCTTTGTGCAGAAGCCACATCACAGAAGGTTTCGCCTCCGCAGGAACATTTTACGGTGATATCCCGCAGGTCCGTAAACGCCTTCTGCCAGTCCGCCTCCATAACACGATGCTCCGTGTCAGCGCCAACCATAGCTTCATAGCTGAACGCTTTCTCAAATGTTTTGCGGACAAATTCCGGATAAACCGGCCACAGCCTCAATTCATTCATATGAACGCCGCGTACCGGCCTGTTTGTGTCATTGCTGAGGTCCCAGACGAAAACTGGATCGCTCCCATAGAAACGCCGCTCCAACTCTTCCGTCAGGCAGGGAACCATTGTATTTTTCCCCTCCAGAGGATGGTTGAGAAACAGGAGCAGATAGAGCACGACGGCCAACGAGAACCGGTCCGTATGCAAGTCAGGATACTTCCGCCCCATGACTACCTCGGGAGCCATATACCGGCACTTACCGGCGATTCCCAGGTTTTCTCCGTATGGAGCCACGTTGTCATTGTCGCAGATCAGGACATTTCCGGTCTGTGGATTGACGAAGAAGTTACCGTCATTCAAATCCTGATAGCTGTACCCTTTCCTGTGCAGTTCTCGAAATCCATTTGTGATGCACAGCGCGGCGTGAATGACCACGCTAATGCTGGAGAAACGAACCTTTGCAAGTAGAAATTGTGAAAAATCCTTGTACTCTGGCGGGCGTAGCTCCATCAAGTAGCCAAAGCTGCCGTCGTTATAGTACTCGGTGATTTCCAAGGGCCACAGGAACGCTTCTGTAGGCGCGCCTTTCAGGATGTTGTTCTGGATATTCTCGTAGAATGCCTGCGGGTCTTTCATTTTTTTTACGAAGTACCACTTCAGGGCAAGCGTCCTGCCGTTGTAATTTACCTTATATACAACGCCCTGCCCGCCCTCGCCGAGCTTCTGAATAATCTCAAGTTCATCACCGGAAACTGTCCGAAGCCGCTGGCCTTGCTGAAAATCTTTCACTTCTTGTGCTCCTTTCTGTAGCTAAGTACATATCCTGCCGTCTCACTGGTCACCTACAAGGTTAAAATGCGATTGCGCGCGGTGCCATTCCATACTGATTTGTATAACCCACATTATATACTGTCGCATTTCAAATATCAAGTGTCACTATATATACAATTTAAGAAAAACAAAATTTCGGGTAAAATAATTCCAGGTGATTAGTAATGGAGAAAAATCCGGACATTTTCTTTGACAATTCTGAGCGCTACCGCGATTTGGGCTGTGCCATTGCATACTACAGGAAGAGAAAGCAGCTTACCCAGGAGCAGGTGGCGGACCGTGTTGGCATCAGCCGACAACATATGGGAGCCATAGAGGCTCCCAATATGGTGCGTGCCATCTCGCTTGAGGTTGTTTTCAATATTGCAACGGTACTGGAGATCGAACCATATATTCTGTTTAAATTTAATCCGGATAAGGGCTGAAAGACTGCGTTTTGCGGCAAGAGTTTGATTACGCTTAGTCTTCTACTGGGTAAAATCAAGAGGCTCCAAGGATGATTCCTTGGAGCCTTTCGTGTGTTTCGGGTAGAAGCGTCTTGTAATCAGTAAATATTTGCGCTATAATATACTATGTATTTTGTCAAAATATGGGGGAAATGCCATGTCGCCCGAAGAAAATGCCCGTCTGATGATAGACCGAAAATTGATAGAGGCAGGTTGGATCATTCAGGATTTGAAGCAGATGAATCTGTTTGCTGGCCTGGGTGTTGCAGTACGGGAATTTCCGACCAGCACAGGCGAGGTGGACTATGCCCTGTTCGTGAATGGAACTCCCGTTGGTGTTGTAGAGGCAAAGCGGACAGAGAGCGGAGAGAAAATCACCACCGTGGAGGATCAATCCGTCCGCTATGCTGGCAGCAAATTCAAGTGGATCAAGGGAGATTACTCCATTCGCTTTGCCTATGAAGCAACGGACAAGCTGACACGGTTTACAGATTATCACGATCTGAAATACTGCTCCCGAACGGTATTTTCTTTCCATCGCCCGGAAACCTTGCAGGCATTGTTGGTCGCGCCAGATACCATTCGCAACAATATGAAGCATTTTCCTACGTTCGACACAACAGGGTTTAGGGCCTGCCAAATTCGGGCTATCACGAGATTAGACCGTTCTTTTGCTGAAAACAGGCCAAAAGCGTTGGTTCAGATGGCCACTGGTGCCGGTAAGACTTTTACTGCGATTACCGCTGCTTACCGCCTCTTGAAATTTGGAAAGATGAACCGCATCCTGTTCCTGGTGGATACCAGGAGTCTGGGCGAACAGGCGGAACGGGAATTCCTGGCTTACATTCCCAACGATGACCACAGGCCGTTCTCCGACATCTACGGTGTGTATCGTCTGAAATCCTCCCGGATGCCAGCGAATACACAAATTTATATCAGCACCATTCAGCGGATGTACTCGATCCTGAAGGGGGAGGAGTTGGACGAGTCCGCCGAGCAAACCTCTTTTAACGAATATGTGACCGCCGACAGCAAGGCTCCGAAAGAAGTGGTCTACAACGAGAAATATCCGCCGGAGTTCTTTGATTGCATCATTGTGGACGAGTGCCACCGGTCGATTTACAACGTCTGGAGTCAGGTGCTGGAGTACTTCGACGCGTTCATCATCGGTCTGACCGCTACGCCGGACAAGCGTACCTTTGCCTTTTTTCATGAAAATGTGGTCAGTGAGTACTCCAGAGAGCAGGCAATTATCGACGGCGTAAACGTAGGGGAGGACATCTTCCTGATCGAAACAGAGATAGGCCAGCACGGCGGATACATAGTGAAGCAGCAGATCGAATACCGGAACCGCCTGTCCCGGGAAAAACGCTGGAAGCAGATGGACGAGGACGTCAGCTATGTACCTTCCAGGCTCGACCGTGATATTGTAAATCCCAGTCAGATACGGACTGTGATCCGTGCATTTAAAGAAAACCTGTATACCACTCTGTTTCCGCGCCGAAATGAGGTCCCCAAGACACTGATTTTTGCTAAGACTGATAGCCATGCGGACGACATTATTCAAATCGTCCGTGAGGAGTTTGGCGAGGGCAACGAGTTCTGCAAGAAGATCACCTATTCCGCGGATGCTCCAGAGAAAGTTCTTTCTGACTTTCGTAACCTCTTTAATCCCCGTATCGCTGTTACGGTGGACATGATCGCCACTGGGACAGACGTAAAACCTATAGAATGCCTGATTTTTATGCGGGATGTGCGGAGCAAAAACTATTTTGAGCAGATGAAGGGCCGGGGGACCCGGACGCTGAGCAGGGACGATCTGCAAAAGGTGACACCCTCTGCTAGAGAGAATAAAGATCACTTTGTCATCATAGACGCGGTAGGCGTCACAAAGTCCAAAAAGTCAGACACCCGCGCCCTGGAGCGTAAGCCCTCTGTTTCCCTGAAAGAGTTGATGATGAATGTAGCGCTGGGTGCACGGGACGAGGATACTCTCACCTCTCTGGCCAGCCGCATTGTCCGCCTGAACGCACAGATGACAGCTTCTGAGCGAAAGGACTTCAAGGAGATTACCGGGGCCTCTGCCGGACAGACTGCCCAAGCCCTGCTGGACGCCTTCGACCTGGATGTGATCGCGGCTCAGGCGGGCGTGGCTCTGCCGGAGGAAGGCGAACCCACCCCGGAACAGCAGGCACAGCTGGACGCCGCGCAGCGTGACCTCATTACCGCCGCTGTGGCCCCGTTCCATAGACCGGAGGTGCGGGACTACATCGAGAACGTCCGCCGGAACCATGAGCAGATTATTGACAACGTAAACCTCGATACAGTACTGTTTGCCGGGTACGACGTCAGCCAGGAGAAGACCGCCGACCGCATCATCGGGACCTTCCGGGAATTTATTCAGGCGAACCGGGACGAGATCACGGCCCTGCGGATTATTTATGACCAGCGGTACAAAGACCGGCCCATGGTCATTGCCCAGCTCAAGGCGCTGTATGAAAAGTTGAAAGCCCAGCACATCACGGTGGACAGGCTGTGGGACTGCTATGCCATCAAACAGCCGGATAAGGTGAAGCGGGGCACGGCGGTGCAGCTGACGGACCTTGTCTCTCTCATTCGGTATGAGTTGGGGGCGGCAGAGACGCTGACACCCTTTGCAGAGCGGGTCAACTATAACTTCCAGCAGTGGTCGTTCCGGCGTAACGCCGGGGCCGTCCACTTCACGGACGAGCAGATGGAGTGGCTGCGGCTGATCAAGGACCATATCTCTGCGTCTCTCAGCGTGGAGCCGGATGATCTGGACCTGAGTCCCTTTGACCGCAAGGGAGGACTGGGGCGGTTCTATGAGGTGTTCGGGGAGGAGTACGAGGAGATTTTGATGGAAATGAATGTGGAGTTGGTGGCGTGAGATGAGAGAGCAAATCAGATTAGGGAAGATCTTTACTTTAGTAGGTGGTGGTACCCCATCAACGTCAAAAGAAAAATATTGGGGAAATGGCGTTCCCTGGTTCTCAAGTGCGGATATTAGCTTGGATGGAAAAATTAGCTGTAGGCGGGCTGTAACTCCTTTGGGAATTCAAAATTCAACCACTAATGTTGTTCCAGCCCAAACAGTAGTTGTTGTAACTCGTGTTGGATTGGGAAAAGTGGCCAAGTTACCATGCGATATGTGTTTTAGTCAAGATATGCAGGCGTTGCGGCCTATTTCTCAAACACCACCTTACAATGAGTCGTTTTTGATGTACCAACTTTCACATATTATGAGCCATGTAAAGTTTCAAGGTCGTGGTACTACTATTTCTGGAATAACAAAAAAGCAGTTAAGCGATATAGTTTTGTTTTTACCACCAATTGTCGAGCAAAACCGCATAGTAGCCCGCATTGAGGAACTATCTTCCCAGCTGGATGCCAGCGTCAACGAACTGAAAACGGCGAAGGAACGGTTGAAAGTGTACCGACAGGCGGTGTTGAAAGAGGCGTTCAGTCCATGTTCAGAAAGAAGTACTCTTGGCTCTATATGCAGGCATATCACAGATGGAGATCATATGCCGCCGCCTAAAGCTAAATCTGGCATACCTTTTATTATGATTTCTAATGTAAATCAAAACAAGATTGGCTGGACAAACACGGCGTTTGTGAATAAAGAGTACTACGACGCTATAGATGAAAAACGTTGCCCCCAAAACGGAGATGTGCTATATACAGTAACAGGTTC
>JAAVHV010000030.1 GCA_014799505.1 Clostridiales bacterium | reverse complement strand
TCCGATTCTTGATAAAATAAAGTGTTTGGCAGAATATGAGGACCGCTCCGTATCCAGCTACATTAACTTGGTGCTGCGCCAACATTTGGAACAATTGGAAAAGAACGCAAAATAAGCAAAAAGCCCCTCCCAGGCGGGAGGGGCTTTTCGTTTATTGTTCTGACTCTGCTTGCACCGAACTGATCGCCGCTTTCCAGCCGGCAACGAACGCGGCCCGGGCAAGGTCATAGATGCAATCATTGGCCTTGATAAACGAATCGTCGTTCAAATACTCAGAAAACGCTTTGTCGAAGGCGACCTCATCCATAACGGTATCCTCCTTTAGTTTATTTTAATTTCTGCCACTCCCCTACCGCCAATTCGTCACAACGGTTGTTATAGGGGTTTTCGGCGTGGCCCTTGACCCAGTGGAGCTTGACGGTATGCTTGTCGCACAGCGCCAGCAGACGATCCCAAAGGTCGGGGTTCAACGCGGGTTTCTTGTCGGCTTTGACCCAGCCTCGGGCCTTCCAGCCCTTCGCCCAGCCCTTTTCCAGCGCGTCGATGACGTACTTGGAATCGGAGTAGAGATCTACAATACAGGGCTCGTTGAGGGCCTCCAGGCCGCGGATCACCGCCGTCAGCTCCATGCGGTTGTTGGTGGTATTGCGTTCGCCGCCGCTCAGTTCCTTTTTGTGGGGGCCGTACATCAGGATGGCCCCCCAGCCCCCGGGGCCGGGATTGCCGGAGCAGGCGCCGTCGGTGTATAAGGTGACTGTTTTCATAACACACTCCAATGGGGGCCATCCTGTACGCGCGGTAGCGCGCGCGCCGAGTGGCGCGCCGCCTGGGCGGAATTTATTTCCGCCCGGCGGAACATGAAATCAAAAGGGGCCCCCGGAAAATGCGAAGCATTTTTTGGGGAAACGGCCCCCCAGCCCCCGGGGCCGGGGTTGCCGGAGCAGGCGCCGTCGGTGTATAGGGTAACGGTTTTCATTTACTCCTCCGCAGGCGCTTCGGTCTTAGTATTTTCCACAGGGGTTTCGCTTTCCTCAGAGGAAACTTCCGGCTCCTCGGACGCTTCCTCCTTCTCCGCCAGGGACATGGCAACCACCTTGTCGCCCTCTTCCTTGAAGCGCATGACGATAACGCCTTGGCTGGCGCGGCCCACCACACGGATGCCGTCCACGTCGGTGCGGATCAGGGTGCCCGACTGGGTGACCAGCAGCAGATCCTCGCTGCCGTCCACTACCTTGACGCCCACCACCGGGCCGGTTTTTTCTGTGACAAGATAGTTCTTCATGCCCAGGCCGCCCCGGTTGTGGACGGTGTATTCCGCCACCGGGGTGCGCTTGCCATAGCCGTTCTCCGTGATGGTGAGCACCGCACGGTCCGCCTTGGCACGGGCCGCGGCGACAACATAGTCGCCCTCCCGCAGCTTGATGCCCCGCACACCCATGGAGTTCCGGCCGGTGGGACGGATCTGGTTCTCGTCAAAGCACACGGCCATGCCATCATGGGTGGCGATGAGCAAATTCTGGTGCCCGTCCGTCTCCCGCACCTCGATGAGCTCGTCGCCCTCGTCCAGCAGGATGACCCGCAGGCCGTTGTTGCGCAGATTCCGCAGCGCGGAAGCGTCCAGCCGCTTCACGGTGCCGTTCCGGGTGAACATGGTCAGGTAGCGGGGCTCGTCGCCCTCGCTGATGTCCCGGGTGTGGATCATGACGGCTACCTTCTCGTCCTGCTCCACCTGGAGCACGTTGACGATGTTGGTGCCCCGGGCGGTGCGGCCCGCCTCCGGGATCTCGTAGCCCTTCTTGCGGAACACCCGGCCCTTATCGGTGAAGAACAGGATATAGTCGTGGGTGGAGGCGGTGAACACGGTGTTCACGTAGTCCTCCTCCCGGGTGGCCATGCCCTTCTTGCCCATTCCGCCCTTGCCCTGGGCGGCGTACTCGCTGGCGGCGGTGCGCTTGATATAGCCGTTTGCCGTCATGGTAAAGACGGACTGCTCCTCCTCAATGAGATCCTCGATGTCGATCTCGTCGGCCACGTCCTGGATCTCGGTGATCCGGTCGTCGCCGTACTTGTCCCGGATGACGATCAGCTCGTCCTTCAGCACGCCGCGCAGCTTTTCCTCGCTGGCCAGCAGCTCGTTATAGTAGGCGATTTTTTCCTCGATCTCCTTGTACTCCGCCTCCAGCTTCTCCCGGTTCAGGCCCTGCAAAGCGATCAGGCGCATATCGCAGATGGCCTGGGCCTGGATGTCGTCCAGCCCGAAGCGCTCCATCAGGTTCTGCTTGGCGTTGTCATAGCTGGAGCGGATGATGCGGATGACCTCGTCGATGTTGTCCTGGGCGATGAGCAGGCCCTCCAACAGGTGGGCACGCTCCTGGGCTTTTTTCAGGTCGTACTCGGTGCGGCGGCGGATGACCTGCTCCTGGAAGGCGATGTACTCGTCCAGAATATTGCGCAGGGACAGGATGCGGGGCTGCTTCTGGTTGTCCACCAGGGCCAGCATGATGATGGAGAAATTGGACTGCATGGCGGTCTGCTTGAACAGCTTGTTCAGCACCACCTGGGGGTTGGCGGTCTGCTTCAGCTCGATGACAATGCGCATACCGTTGCGGTCGGTCTCGTCACGAAGGTCGGAAATACCGTCCAGCCGCTTGTCCTTCACCTGGTCGGCAATGTTGCGGATCAGCTGGCGCTTGTTCACCTGGTAGGGCAGCTCGGATACGATGATACGGGTCCTATCCTTGCCGAATTCCTCGAATTCCGCCCGGGCCCGAACCACGATCTTGCCCCGGCCGGTGGCATAGGCCGCACGGATGCCCGCCCGGCCCATGATGATGCCCTTTGTGGGGAAATCCGGGCCCTTGACGTGCTCCATCAGGTCTGCCAGGGTGGCGTTGGGGTCGTCCAACACACAGATGGCGGCGTTGATGACCTCTTTCAGGTTGTGGGGCGGGATATTGGTGGCCATGCCCACGGCGATGCCGGAGGAGCCGTTCACCAGCAGATTGGGGAAGCGGCTGGGCAGGACGCGAGGTTCCTTCAAGCTCTCGTCGAAGTTGGGATCCCAGTCCACGGTATCCTTGTCGATGTCCCGGAGCATCTCGTTGGCCACCTTGGCCAGACGCGCCTCGGTATAACGGGGGGCGGCGGGGGGGTCGCCGTCCACGTTGCCGAAGTTGCCGTGGCCCTCCACCAAGGTGTAGCGCATGGAAAACTTCTGGGCAAGGCGAACCACCGCGTCATAAATGGACGCGTCCCCGTGGGGGTGGTAGTGGCCCATCACCTCGCCTACGCAGGTGGCGGATTTTTTGAAGGGCTTGTCGCTGGTCAAGCCGCTCTCGTACATGGAATATAAAATGCGGCGGTGGACGGGCTTCAGGCCGTCCCGCACGTCGGGCAGGGCGCGGCCCACGATGACGCTCATGGCGTAATCCTTATAGCTCTCCGTCATCTCCTTCACCAGCTCAGACTCCGTGATAGCCTGATTGGGGAAGGCGATATCCTCCGGTTTATAGCTTCGGTTGTGTCCCATAAAGACCTCCGTTTATGTGATCGGGCCGCCGCTCAAGGCGGCTCGGCGCTTCTTAGTAGTCAACGTTAAGGGCGTACTTCGCGTTTTCCTCGATCCATTCCTTGCGTGGCTCCACCTTCTCACCCATGAGGATGTTGAAGATCTGGTCCGCCGCCACCGCATCCTCCAGGGTAATGCGGCGCAGGGTGCGGCGCTCCGGATCCATAGTGGTCTCCCACAGCTCCTCCGGGTCCATCTCGCCCAAGCCCTTGAAGCGGTTGATGTCCACCTTGGCGTTGGGGTTGTCCTTCCGCATCTCGGCGGAGATGGCGTCCCGCTCCTCGTCGGAGTAGGCCACACGCACCGTCTTGCCCCGGGTGAGCTTATACAGCGGCGGCACTGCGGAATAGACGTAGCCGCGCTCGATCAGGGGCCGCATATAGCGGAAGAAAAAGGTCAACAGCAGGGTGCGGATATGGGCGCCGTCCACGTCGGCATCGGACATGATGATGATCTTGTGGTAGCGCAGCTTCTCGATGTTGAACTCCTCACCAATGCCCGCGCCCAGGCCCAGCACCAGGGGATACAGCTTATCGTTGCCGTAGATCTTGTCCGCCCGGGCCTTTTCCACGTTGAGCATCTTGCCCCACATGGCCAGGATGGCCTGGAAGCGGCTGTCCCGGCCGTCGATGGCCGAGCCGGCGGCGGAGTCGCCCTCGACGATATACAGCTCGCACAGGGCCGGGTCGCGCTCATTGCAGTCCTGGAGCTTGTCCGGCATCTGGCCGGACTCCAGCGCCGTCTTGCGGCGGACAGATTCCCTGGCCTTTCGGGCGGCCTCACGGGCCCGGGAAGCCATGAGGGCCTTTTCCAGAATGGCCTTGCCCACGGCGGGGTTCTCCTCCAGAAATTGCTCCAGCTTATCGGACACCACGTTATTCACCAGGGTGCGCATCTCGCTGTTGCCCAGCTTGGCCTTGGTCTGGCCCTCAAACTGGGCCTCGGTGAGCTTGACGGAAATGACGCAGGTCAGGCCCTCACGGCAGTCGTCGCCGGACACCTTGTCCTCGTCCTTCAGCAGCTTGGCCTTTTTGCCGTAGGCGTTGAGCACGTTGGTGAGGGCGCGCTTCAAGCCCTCCTCGTGCATACCGCCCTCCGGGGTGTGGACGTTGTTGGCGAAGGACACAATGACCTCGTTATAGCTGTCCTCGCAGTACTGCATGGCGATCTCCGCCATGGAATCGTCCTTGGAGCCGGCCATGTAAATGACTTTCTCATGGAGAGGGGTCTTGTTCTGGTTGATGAAGGTGACGAACTCCCGGATGCCGCCCTCGTAGTGCATGAACTCCTCCGTCTCGTGCTCCGGGCAGCGGTCGGCCATGAGAATCTTTACCCCGGCGTTTAAAAACGCCTGTTCCCGCATCCGGCGGTGGAGGGTCTCGTAGTCGTACACGGTGGTCTCGAACATCTCGGGGTCGGGCTTGAACACCACCTCGGTGCCGGTGTGGTCGGTGGTTCCGATGACCGTCATTTCCTGGGTGATGGCGCCCCGGGAGAACTTGACCTCGTAAATCTGGCCGTTTTTGTGGACGCGGACTTCCATCCACTCGCTCAGGGCGTTGACCACGCTGCCGCCCACGCCATGGAGGCCGCCGGACACCTTGTATCCGCCGCCGCCGAACTTACCGCCGGCGTGCAGGACGGTATACACCACCTCCAAGGCGGGCTTGCCGGTCTGGGGCTGGATGTCCACGGGGACGCCGCGGCCGTTGTCGGTGACGCGGATCACGTCGCCGTCCAGGATCTCCACGGTGATCTGGTCGCAGTAGCCCGCCAGCGCCTCGTCGATGGCGTTGTCCACGATCTCATACACCAGATGGTGCAGGCCGGAGGCCGACGTGGAACCTATATACATACCCGGGCGCTTGCGGACGGCCTCCAGGCCCTCCAGCACCTGGATCTCCGAAGCGCCGTACTCATGCTCCACCTGGGTGTTGTTGATTTCATTCAATTCATTGCGCTCTTCAGACATAATGTTCCTCCGCTATTTGTTCAGTGCTTTCTTTCGTCAATTTTCGTCACAATCGTCCTCATCCGGGGCAAAGTCAAATTCGTCCCCGTCATGAAACGCCGGACCGCCCGGCTTTCCCAGTACCTCGGTAGCCCGCATCCGGCGCTTGTCCTTGGCCTGCTCCACGTTCTGGTGGATCAGCTCCTTGACCTTCCGGGGATCCTTCACGTTTTTCAGATCCAAATGGGGCATGGTCTTATCCGAGGAGTGGACGCATACCGTCCCCACCCCGAAGATGCGCTGGCCAAGCCTCATGCTCAGCTCCAGATCCTGCACCCGGTAGAGCAGCACCTCGTCGGACTTCAGGTTGAGAAAGCCGGTCTCGCAGAACAACCGATCCTCACTGAGGCGGTACCGGGTGAAGGAAAGGGGCAGGCCCAGACGGCGCTTGCGGTCCTTCCAGAGATATTCAATGGATCCCATCTCATATCCTCCTTTTATGATTCAAAGCTGTATCGTCCCGCACGCGCGGACAGTGCGGCGCAGGACAGCGCGGTGATATATACCGCAGGGGGGCCGTCCCCCTCCTGGGTGAGGACGAAGGAACGGGGCAGATCGTTCCCCACGGTGATCACCCGGCCCTCCCGTTCCGCCTGCTCCAAAAAGCGGCGGGTGCGGAAGGACCAGGTGGTGTTGTCCAGGTCAAAGACACCGATCACGTCCTGGTGGCGTACCATGACGTTTTGGCCTAAATGAAGATACATCAATTATCTTGCCTCCGTCAACTGACCGCTCGCGACATGAAACGCCTTACCGTCCCTCAATTTCGCCAGCTTTTCCTCCTCGCAGCAGGTGATGAACACCTGGCCCGACGTGATGCGGTTAAGCACAAACTCCTGCCGCCGGGCGTCCAGCTCGCTGAGCACATCGTCCAGCAGCAGCACCGGCCACTCCTCCGTCTCCTGGCGGAAAATGTCCCGGGCCGCCAGCTTCAGCGCCAGCGCCGCCGTCCGGGTCTGGCCCTGGGAGGCGTAGGCTTTCGCCAAATTTCCATCGATCTCCACCGCCAGCTCGTCCTTGTGGGGGCCGGACAGGCAGGTACGTGACGCAATCTCCGCCTCCCGGTGGGCCTCCTGGTGGGCCAGCAGCTGGGGCAGGAGGATTTTCGGGCTGACCTCCGGGTCGGTGACGGTGGACACCGTCTCATACCGCAGAGCCAGCTTCTCCCTTCCCCCGGAGCAGTCGGCGTGGATGGCGGGGGCCGTCTCCACCAGCCGCTTGACAAAGTGGGCCCGGTAGTGGATCAGCACCGCCCCGCACTGGGCCATGCGCAGGGAG
Organism: Clostridiales bacterium; assembly: GCA_014799505.1. Lineage (GTDB taxonomy): Bacteria > Bacillota > Clostridia > Oscillospirales > Oscillospiraceae > Enterenecus. The sequence continues at coordinate 41,651 of JAAVHV010000030.1, read as the reverse complement.
AAGTCGTCCAGCGTATCCAGCAGGCCGGGGTACTGCTCGCTGTCTTTTAAAATGCGGGTCTTGTGCTGATACAGCCGCTTGTATTCCGCCAGCGCCTGGGCATACCGAGGGCGCAGTTGGCAGATGCAGCTGTCCAGAAAGCGCCGCCTTGCCTCCGCCCCCTCCCGGATGAGGTATAAATCTTCCGGGCAAAACAACACCGTGTTTAATAATCCGGAAAGTTCACTTGCTGTTTTCAGCTTTACCCCGTTGGAGCGCAGCTGACGCCGCGTCCCCCGGTGAAGGTCGGCCTCCAGGACAAGCTCCCGTCCGTGGGCGGTGACCCGGCCTTTGAGAAAAGCGTGGTCTACGCCGTGCCGGATCAGCTCCCGGTCATACCGGGCCCGGTGGGAGGAGGCCGACGACAGATAGGCGATGGCCTCCAGCAGATTTGTCTTTCCCTGGGCGTTCTCCCCCACGATGACGTTCACGCCGGGATGGAATTGGGCCTCCCCGTGGACGTAGCTGCGGAAGAAGTCCAGCGATATCTGGTCGACGGTCATTCCACCACCAGCGTCTGGCCGTCCAACTCCGCCCGGTCGCCGGGGCGTAGCTTTTTGCCCCGCATGGTACAGGGCTCGCCGTTCACGGTGACCTCGCCGTTTTGGATGGCCAGCTTGGCCTCACCGCCCGTCTCTACCAGCCCGGCGAACTTTAAAAGGGCGTCCAGTTTGATAAACTCTGTGTTGATTTTAATACGTTCTTCACTCATTGAAATCACTCCGAAGCACGCAGACGGACGGGGAGCACCATATACAGGAAGTTGTCCCGCTCCCCCTTCTGGGGCAGGATCAGACAGGGGGAGGTGGCGGTGTTCAGCTCCAGCCGCACCCGGCTGGCAGGGGCCGCCTTCACCGCATCCATCAGAAAGCGGTTATTGAAGCCGATCTCCAGCCCCTTGCCGTCCCCGGAGATGGGGCAGGTATCAAAGGCCGCGCCGATGGCAGTCTTGGAGGTGATGGACAAGGAGCCGTCGTCAAATCTGCACCGCAGAGGGCTTTTCAGCTTCTCATTGATGATGAGGGAGGCCCGGTCGATGGAGCGCTGGAGGTCGGAAGCCTCCGCCTCCAGGACGATGGCGTTGTTCTGGGGAATGGTCTGGCGGTAGTTCAGAAATTCCCCTTCCAGCCGGCGGGCCACTAGCAGGGTGCCGCCGATCTCAAAGGTGACGTGGCGGTCGCCCTGGGTGACAGTCACCGGCTCGTCGCTGTCGGCGCAGATCTTCTCCACCTCGCTGAGCGCCGCACCGGGCACCACAAAGGACAGCTTGCCCCCTCTTTCCTGGCTGAGCAGCTTCTCCCGGCGCAGGGCCAGACGATAGCCGTCCACCGCCACCATGGTCAGCTCCTCCCCGTCCGTCTCAAACAGGGCGCCGGTGTGGATGGGGCGGCTCTCATTGTCGCTGACGGCGAAAATGGTCTGGCCGATCATGGCGCGCAGGTCGCTTTGGGTGATGGTCAGGCCGGCGCCGTCGCTGACGGAGGGCAGCTCGGGGAAGTCCTCGTCGCTGCTGCCCATGATGTCAAAGGAGGTGGGGCCGCACTGGATGTGGACGGAGCAGGCGGCGTTGGCGTCGATGGACACCACGTCGTCCGGCATACGGCGGAGGATCTCGCCGAACAGTCGGGCAGACAGGACGATGGCGCCCTCCTCCGCCACGTCGGCGGGAATGCTGGTGATGATGCCGGTCTCCAGGTTGTAGCCGCTCAGGCGCAGACCGTCCCGCTCCGCCTCGATGAGCACACCCTCCAGCGCCTGGATGGAGCTCTTGGGGGCCACCACCCGTCCGGCAGTGGTGACGGCCGATTGGAGGATGGACTTTTCACAGGAAAATTTCATAGGAGGTTCCTTTCTCCCTCCTCCGCAAGGAGAGGAAGGGTTTAAAATTCGTAGTAGTCCGTAGGGGGTGTGAGGGGTGTGGAAAACTTGAGAAAGGGTTGAAATAGCAGGCTTTTGAGTGTCCGCAAGGGGTTCCACAAAATCTGCACAGGCTGAGAATGAGATTAGAACTGTTTTGATGCTTACACAGGCTTCCACACCACAGACCGCAGGATTGTGGAAGGTGAAGGTATGAGAGCGAAACCCTGCTCTCGCCGTGCGGGGGAGGCCCGCCGCGGCTCACCCAGGGCGTTCGCCTCCGGGGCCAATTAACCCCCGCACTCTGTTCCCAGGGTTCCGCTTCCAGACAACGGTTACCAGGGAGGCGTTGTCTGGAGAACCGCGTCTGTTTGTTCCATTACCGATGCAGGCTCCTGTGGGCCGGAAAACGGAGTGAGTTCAATCCGTCAGCAGCGTAAGCCGGAAGGGTCACAGCTCTTTGAAATCGGCGGGCCTTTATACCAGGGGGTTCTTAGGGGGAAGCCCAGCCTATGGACACGAAGTGTCCATCCGGCGGGCGCCCCCTAAGTGTGTCTTTGCCTACTTTCTGCACAAGCAGAAAGTAGAACGCCCAGGGGGAGGAACCCCTAATAGGCCGAGTTCACCGCGTTGGTGATATCCCGGATGATCTCGCTCATCTCCGGCTTGTCCTTCATCATCTTTTCCACCCGGTTGATGGAGTTGAGCACCGTGGAATGGTGGCGGCCGCCAAACTGCTGGCCGATCTCCGCCAGGGAGAGCTGGGTCATCTCCCGGATGATGTACATGGCCACGTTTCGGGCCGTGCTGATCTCCTTGTTCTGGCTCTGCCCGGTGACGGCGGAGGCGTCCAACTCATAGAACCGGGCCACTTCCTGGATGATGGTGTCCGCCGAGGGCAGGAAGTTCTCCTTTGCCTTCAAAATATCCCGAACCGCCCGGATGGTGGTCTCGATGTCCACCTGTTCACCCATCAGCTCCTGGAAGGCCATGATCTTGTTGACCACGCCCTCGATCTGCCGCACGTTGGAGGTGATGTTTTCCGCCACGTAGGACAGCACCGGGTCAGGCAGGGAAATGCCACGCTCCAGCGCCTTGTTTTTCAGCAGCGCCACGCGGGTCTCGTAGTCCGGCGGCTGGATGTCCGCAGGCAGGCCCTGCTCGAACCGGGTACGCAGGCGCTGCTCCAGGCGGAGCATCTCATGGGGCGGCCGATCAGAGGTGAACACTATCTGTTTTTTCTGCTCGTACAGGGTATTAAATGTGTGGAACAGTTCCTCCTCACTGGAGTCCTTGCCGGCGATGAACTGCACGTCGTCCATCAGGAACAGATCCACATTGCGGTATTTGTCCCGGAAGCCCTGCATATCAATGCCCCGGCGGAGATTGCCAATGAGCTCGTTCACAAAGTCCTCGCTCTGGATGTAGAGAATGCGGTAGCCAGGGTGGTTTTGACCCACCCGGTTGGCGATGGCGTGGAGCAGATGGGTCTTGCCCAGGCCAGACTGCCCATAAATGAATAGGGGGTTATAGGCCCCGCCCGGCTCGTCCGCCACCTTCTGGGCGGCGGTAAAGGCAAACTTGTTGGTGGAACCCACCACAAACCGCTCAAAGGTGTACTTTTCAGCCTCCCCACCGCCGGGGTTGGGAGCGGAGCTTTGGGCGGCGTAGGCATCCCGCTCCTCCGGGAGCAGCAGGGCCACGTCCACATCGAAGGAGAACAGCTCCTTCAATGCTGCCTCCACTCCCGACTGAAAGCGGGTGCGGATGATGTTCCGCTTGAAATCGGTGGGGACGCACAGCACCAGCCGGGTGTCCTCCAGGGCCACGGCCTCCACGTCCCCAAACCAGGTGTCGATGGAAACGGCGGTCATACTGCCCTCCATCAGGTTCTTTACTTTTTCCCAGACGTCGGCAGCCGATCTCATGGGCGGAAGCCTCCTAATTTTGAAATATCATAACTAATCAATTATACCAAAAAAGGAAATGATGCACAAGGGTTTTCCACAATTCTTTTATATAATAGTATGGGAAAACCCCGCAGATTTTTGATCAAAACGGGCATAGAAAAAAAGAAAACACAAGATGTTGTGTTGAATAGGAGAAAAAAGGATATTGGTGATTTTTTGTTGACAGGGCGAAAAAATAAAGGTATAATGCTTGGTGCGCGATTATGCGTCAATATTGCCAACCGCGCCTGAAAAGGCGTTGTGGAGGGCGGCCCGGATGGCCGCAACACGATACAGGAGGTGTTCCCGCATGAAGCGTACCTATCAGCCCAAGAAGCGTCAGCGTTCCAAGGTTCATGGCTTCCGTAAGCGCATGGCCACCAGCAACGGCCGCAAGGTTCTGGCCCGCCGCCGCGCGAAGGGCCGTGTCCGCCTGAGCCACTGATGGCGCACACATCGGGATAAACAATAGACCGGGGCGCGGGAAATTTCCCTCGCCCCTTGGCTCTTTTCCCGAGAAGCGCGACAAAGAAGCGCGACAATGTCCAATGGAGGTCGTATGAAAAAAACGGTGTCCTTGAAGGAAAACCACCTGTTCCGCAGGGCGTATAACAGGGGAAAGACCGCCGCCGACGGCCGCCTGGCCCTCTACGTCCGGCGCAACGGCCAAAAGAACAACCGGCTGGGCCTCACCGTGTCCACCAAGGTGGGCTGTGCGGTGGTGCGCAATCGGATCCGCCGCCGCCTGCGGGAGATCTACCGCCTCAACGAGGACAGGCTTGTGTCCGGGACGGATGTGGTGGTGGTAGCCCGCGTCCGGGCCGCGTCCAGCCAATATGGTCAGTTGGAGCACTCCTTTTTAAAGCTGGCGGACAAGCTGGAGCTGCTCAAAAAGGAAGGGGTCAAATGAAACGGCTGCTGCTGGCCCTGAGCCGCCGGTACCGCCGGGATGTGTCCCCAAACCGTCCCCCCTGCTGCCGGTTCATCCCCACCTGCTCTACCTACGCGCTGGAGGCGGTGGAGGTCCACGGCGCCGTCAAGGGCGGGGCGCTGGCCCTGTGGCGGATCATGCGCTGCCACCCCTTCCACCGGCAGAAAACCTTTATCTACGACCCCGTACCCCCGAAAAAAATCCGAAAATTGTAGGAGGCCAAACATGGATATTTGGCAAATACTCATGACGCCGTTCAGCTTGCTGCTGAAGCTGTTCTGTGAGGTGTTCAACAGCTACGGCATCGCCCTGATCCTGTTTACGGTTGTGATCAAAATCATCCTCTTCCCCCTGAACCTGAAGGGCAAAAAGAGCATGATCAAGATGAACGTGGTCAACGAGCAGATCAAGGAGATCCAGAAGCGCTGCGGCAACGACAAGGAGCGCTATAACCAGGAGGTTCAGAAGTTCTACACCGAGAACAACGTCAACCCCATGGGCGGGTGCGGCTGGTCTATGATCCCGCTGTTCATCCTGTGGCCGCTGTACGCCATCATCCGCCGCCCGCTGAAGTACATGATGAGCCTCACCGAGCAGGCCACCGCCGCCGTGGCCACCGCCCTAGGTATGACAGACTTCACTGTCGCCGGTTCCAACGAGCTGATCCTGAGCTCTATGCTGAACGCCGAGAACATGGAGACCGCCAGGGCCGCTGCCACAGCCGCCGGAGTGTCCGCCGCCGGGATGTTCGTCATCAACTTTAACTTCTTCGGCATCGACTTGTCCCAGGTGCCCCAGCTGAAGTTCTGGGAGGGCGGGATCACCTGGGAATCCCTGGGCCTGTTCCTGCTGCCGGTGATCTCGGCGGGACTGTCCGTGGTGACCATGCTGGTCACCCAGAGGACCAACCAGATGAATAAGGATCAAGCGCCCCCCAAGATGAATCTGTCCCTCATCCTGATGGGCCCCGTCATGTCGCTGTGGATCGGCTTTGCCCTCCCCGCCGGTATGTGTATCTACTGGATCGCCAACTCTGTGCTGGGTATGGTGCAGGAGATCATCTGCGGCCGCCTGCTCCGCAAGGATTACGAGGCCGCCCAGAAGGAGATGGAGGAGCAGGCGAAAAAGGCCAAGGAGGCCGAGAAGGAGCGCCGCCGCATCGCCGCCGAGAAGAAGGCCGCCGCCATCGCCGCCGGCAAGGATCCCAAGAAGCAGAAGCAGAAGAAAAAGCAGGAGCCGGGCGTGGACAAGTCCGCCAGCCGGGAGGGCCTGCGGGCCTACGCCCGGGGCCGCGCCTACGACCCCAACCGCTATCCCATCACCCCCTATTACGACCCAGACGGCCCCGCCAAGCCCGTGGAAGAGGAGCCCAAGGAGCTGACGGAGGAGGAGAAGGAGATCCTCGCCGAATCCAACCGGCCGCTGCTCGACCAGGCGGAGGAAGCGGAGAAGGCCGGGGATCGGCAGGCCGCCGCTGAGCCTGTTGCGGATGACAGCGCCAGCGACGGGGATTACGAGGAAGCCTACGCCGAGGACGGCGAAGAGCAGTAAACACCAGATTTCATAGTAAGGAGTGCAGTTTTGTGCTGAAATATATGGAATTTACCGCCAAGACGGAGGATGAGGCCATCGCCAAGGGGCTGGCCTATCTCGGTCTGGATCGGGACGACGTATCTGTTGAAATTTTGGACCGGGGCAAGACCGGCTTTTTGGGCATCGGCTCCGTCCCCGCCAAGGTGAAGCTCACCTATGAGGCCCCCGACGAGCCCAAGCCTGAGCCTGCTCCCGCAGCTCCTGTGGTGGAAAAGCCCGCCCCGGCCCCCAAGCCGGAGCGGCCCAAAGCGCCCCGCGCGGAGCGCCCCGCCCCCAAGGCGCAGCCCAAGCCCCAGACGCAGCCGGCTCCCAAGGCCGAACCCAGGCCGGCCACTCAGTCCCAGCCTGTCCAGTCTCAGACTGCCAAGGGTGAGGGTGTGGACGACGACGTGGCCGCGGCCATCGTCAAGTTCCAGACCGGGCTGTTTGAGCACATGGGCGTGGAAGCCACCCCCGTGGTCACAAAGGAGGGCGACACCTACCAGGTGGTGCTGGAGGGTGAGAATATGGGCGCCCTCATCGGCCACCGGGGCGAGACCCTGGACGCCATCCAGCAGCTCACCGGCTACGCCGTCAATAAGGGCCGCAGCCACCGGGCGCGCATCCATGTGGACGCCGAGGGCTACCGGGCCCGCCGGGAGGAATCCCTCAACCGCCTGGCCCGCAAGACGGCGGGCAAAGTGGTCAAGTACCGCCGGAACATCACCCTGGAGGCCATGAACGCCTACGAGCGGCACGTGATACACACCGCTCTCCAGGATTACCCGGGCGTGTCCACCTTCTCCACTGGCACCGAGCCCAACCGCCGCACGGTGGTGGCCTACGACCCGAGCAAGTAGAAGCGCGTCTCGAACAGGCGCGGCGTGACAACAGCACTGAAAAAGCTCCCGGAACTTCCGGGAGCTTTTTTGTTTACAAATGAGCCGAAATATCGTATGATGGACAGTAAGAATATGTTTGAGGTGGTAGCCATGGAAATCAGTGTGCTGCGGCTGGGCCAAATCGGCACCAACTGCTATATTTTCCGTCAGGACGGCGGGTACAAGTGCGGCGTGGTGGATCCCGGAGACCAGGGGGAGCAGGTGACCCGGTGGATGATCCAGAACGGACTGGAGGCGGAGGCCGTGCTGCTTACCCACGGGCACTTCGACCACATTTTGGGCATTCCCGGCCTGCGGGAGGAGTGGCCCGACCTGCCCGTCTACTGCCATCCCGCCGACATCGGGGAGGGCGATACCGCCCAGGTCTTTGGCCAGACCTTCCCCACCGTCCGCTCCTTTGGGGACGTCACCCCCTACAAAGAGGGGGACGTGGTGAACGTCGCGGGCATCGATGTGGAAATTTTGGAGACCCCGGGCCACACCCCCGGCTCGGTGACCCTGCGCTCGGGGGACGTGCTGTTCACCGGGGACACCCTGTTCGAGGGTTCCATGGGCCGCACCGACCTGCCCGGGGGGGACGAGGAGCAGATCATGAAGTCCCTGAAGCGGCTGGGCGAGCTGGAGGGGGATTACCGGGTGCTGCCCGGCCACGAGGGGCAGTCCACCCTGGAGCGTGAGCGCAAGAGCAATTACTGCCTGCGCACCGCCATGAGGGGCTGAGATGAAGATCTGGTTTGCCGAACACAACTGGCCCTGGCACCCGGAGCGCTACCGCTTTCCTACGGAGCAGATGCTTCTGACCCTGTTCCCCGGCGAGAAGCCGGAATACCCGGATACCCTGCCGCAAAACCTGAACGGGGAGAGCGGCGTGCTGATCGGACTGAGCCGGGGGGCCAAAAAGGCCAGCGTCAGCGTGCTGGTGAAGCTGGGGGACCGCTATCGGAACGGCGTGGCCCGCTTCCCCTCGGAAAAGCTGGATGAGCCGGAGGAGGCGGTGTACCACACCGTCTCCCACGCCTTGAAGCAGGCCTTTTATAAGGCCGGCACCGCCCTGCTGGGCCATGAGCTGCCCTGGGGCTCCCTCACCGGGGTGCGGCCTGTGAAGCTGCCTACTAAGGCTATGCTGGCGGGGAAAACGGCCAGGCAGGCAGAGCGGGAGCTGCGAAAAGAATACCACGTGTCCGCCCCCCGGGCAGCGCTGGCGGTGGAGTGCGCCCGGGCGGCGCTGGACGTAAATCAGGGGCTTGAGCCGGACGGCTTGGCCCTCTATATCGGTGTGCCCTTCTGCCCCACCCGGTGCGCCTACTGCTCCTTCATCTCCGCCGATGTGAAGCGGTCGCTGGCGCTGGTGGAGCCCTATGTGGACGCGCTGTGCCGGGAGATCGAGCTGGCGGGCAGCCTGCTCCGGGAGCGGGGGCTGCGCATCGGCTCGGCGTATATGGGGGGCGGCACCCCCACTACCCTGTCGGCGGAGCAGCTCCACAAGGTACTGTCCGCTGTGGAAAATTGTTTGCCCATGGAGCGCTGTTCCGAATTCACTGTGGAAGCGGGCCGCCCGGACACTATCACCGCGGACAAGCTGGAGACGCTGAAGGCCCATGGCATCCACCGTATCTCCATCAACCCACAGACCATGGAGGATGGGGTATTGTGCGCCATGGGGCGGGCCCACACTGCCGCGCAGATTGTGGAAGCGATGGAGCTGGCGGGGCGGCATTTCGGCGGCATGGTGAACATGGATCTCATCGCCGGACTGCCCACGGACACCCTGGAAGGCTTTGGACGGACACTGGAAAAGGTGCTGGCTATGGATCCGGCCAACATTACCGTCCACACCCTGGCGCTGAAAAAGGGCTCCCGGCTCATTGAAGAGGGCAAGGATCTGTGCGCCCCGGAAGAGGTGGAGGCCATGCTGGCCTTGGCCGATCAGCGCCTGCGGGGGGCGGGGTACGCGCCCTATTACCTCTACCGTCAGAAATATATGTCCGGCTCCTTTGAAAACGTGGGCTGGGCAAAGCCGGGGGCGGTGTGCGCCTATAACATCGTGATGATGGAGGAATTGCAGACTGTGCTGTCCCTGGGGGCCGGGGGGATCACCAAGCTGGTGGATCGGTCGGAGCGGAAGATCGTCCGGCTGAACAACCCCAAATACGCCAAGGAATATCTGGAGAGCTGGGACAAGATCGCTGCCGCCAAGCAGGCCGCGGCGGACTTCCAGGCAGAGCTGGCCCGCCGGGACGGGGAAAGCGAAAATCCTTCGCTATAAAAGCCATTGTTTGCGGAAAAAAGGGTTGACATTTCTCAGAAAATGATGTATAGTAACTCTTGCCCCTGTCGGGGCGGCAACATGGCGGCGTAGCTCAGTTGGCTAGAGCACTCGGTTCATACCCGAGTTGTCACCGGTTCGAATCCAGTCGCCGCTACCATCCCGAAGAAGCGGCGATGCCGCTTCTTCGGGCCCCCGTTCTGATACCGCCCGCCTTGGGCATCCGCGGCCCGGTGGTCAAGCGGCTAAGACACCGCCCTTTCACGGCGGTAACACGGGTTCGATTCCCGTCCGGGTCACCAATATGGAGGCTTAGCTCAGCCGGTAGAGCGCTTGCTTCACACGCAAGAGGTCACAGATTCGAGTTCTGTAGTCTCCACCAAAGCAACATTATCCGAATCTTTTCCCCATCGGGGACGGGTTCGGATTTGTTGTTTATCTGGACAGTATCAACGCATAAGAAAGCGGCCCCTGTCAGCGTGACAGGGGTCGTTTCCTGTGTGCCTCTTATGTATTCCTTTTGCGTTCTTCAATAAACTCTCGCAGATCGTTTTCTGTGCCGTCGAATACGCAGCATTCTGCGAGAAAGACTTTATTGATCGTATAGTGTATTTTGCCTGGATATATGCTTTTTACGTTAATTTTCAAATCACCTGGAATATTTAGAGCGGCAAAGAGGGAACACCCCTCTTGGAGCCGATCACACACCGTATCAGTGGAAAGGCCATGCGCCGCACAATCTTTCTGGAACTGGAGAATTGCAGTTTTGGTCATTGATTTACCCCCTTAAATCCCGGGTTCCGCTTCCATTCCTCAAACGCCGCTTGCCCTTCTGGGCTGGCATAAAAGGCCCGGAGCGCAGGGAGTAAAACACGTGCCAGTGCGTCTATTTCAAACTCAGGTATGACCATCTGTGTATATTCCGTCTGCTTTAGGTCTGCTGGGCTCATTTATTCCACCTCCTTTTATAACTGCCGTGATAAGGTGCGGCCCTGCGGGGCCGTTATTGATATGGAGCCAAAGGGAGCCGCTTCGCGGCGGATTTCATGTTTTTCCCTCCGCTCCCGTCTGCGTCGCTTCTTCATCTTCTGCTATGAAGTACGCTCGCGCCTCTGCTATATCTTTCACCGTCTTGATCTTCACATAGTCGTTGCTGTAATCTGCATCTAATTCCTTTACTAATCGCCCTTCGCATATTTTCTCTGCTCGTTTCAACCCTTTTGAGCAATAATATAAATGGTCATTCAGTGATATTCTTGTGCTGTATATGTCCTTTGTGATGTATTTTGTTATATATTTAGAAACACTTTCGATGTTTTTAATTTTCGATATTGATATATAGCCAAATGTTTTTTCATAAGCGGGCCAGCTATACAACTTGTGCCCATGCGCTATCAAAATTAGCATTTTTATCGGTAGCCGTTCATCTTCTCTAAACTCATGTAAATGTTCAATCGGTAGGCCCATCATCAGCCCGTGCATATGCCAGCTTCCGTCTTTGTGATTTTCAGGTATTAGTAAATATTTAATATTCGTTTTGTGTAAGTAATTATAATTGCACAACCACTTTGAAAGTTTTGTTTTATAAGCATTTAGGTCTTTTCTGTCATAATATTCTGGATTTAGTGTCAATGTCAAAAACCATTGCCAGGAGTTACATAGAGCCAACTCAAATATTTTTGATCTTGTCCTTGATAGACTTGCTTCTAATTTACCCTCATTCTCTGCCGTGTTCTTTTTTCCCTTCCTATGCTCGTCCTCGCCGTCCTCCGCTTCATACCCGGCGCGGCGGATATGCCGGTGGAGCGTGATTCGGTAGTAGTCAGGCCGATACCGTTTCAGTGTAGCAAAATCGCTTTCGTAGACCTTCCCTCGGTCTACGTGTAACCCTTTCATTAGGCACCACCCCTTTCATTCCAAAATCAAAAGATTTTTCCATAGTGAAAAATGTTAATATAAGTCAAGTAGGCTCCGCCGCCTTCGGCGGCGGGCGCTGGGGCCTTGCTCGGCCTGCGGCCAGCAAGGCCCCAGCCCAGATCACCGGGTCACAACTCGCTTTACATCTTCCATAACCTTCGCTAAAATATATTTGTCCCCCAGGTTTGCCGCTACTCTGCAAGGTATCTGTTCAATGCCGTTTAGTAGAATATGACCCTCCCCCGGCGCTTTCGCTGGGAGAAACGCGCTTTTGTCAAACTCCAAAACGTCAGCACCGATTTTTGTTGCGTTTCCGAACAAAATCCGCGTCGAGAAGTTATCTTTTGCGCCCAGCGACCCGGTGAACAGTTCGCTTGAGGCTCTTTGCACCCCAATCACAGCCCAGCAACACAAAGCCCTGCCAGCAACCAAGATTGATGTTATCATCCGTTTAACTTCATCGCTTTCTTTCCGGGAGAGCGTCATTGTCATTAACGCGAGTTCATCCAGAAATATCCAGGCTGGGGAAAAATCTTTAGCACCTTCCATGCGGGCCTTGAAGGTGTTATTGTAGAAATCCTCTAATCCCCGTAGGCTGTCGGCACCCATGTAGACCCTGGCGTTGGGAACCTCCAAAAGTGGCGCAAACAAATCTTCATACTTATAGCTGACTATCCAGGCCCGCGCCTGGGGGGTGTAGGCGAGCTCTGCGACCAACCGAGCGGCGGCCCGTGTTTTACCCGAGCCAGTGCCTCCAGCTACTATCATCATTCCGGGCGGAATGGGGATAAGGTTGCGGGAACTTCCGTCTGCGTAGCGGTCTGCCAAAAACAAGAGCGGATTCATTGATAACGCGGGTCGTCAATCCGCTCTTGACCATGCCGGCGCTTAATGCGGGCACGCTTCCGATCCTCGATTTTCTTGCTGTGATTTTTATAATGAAGTACGACCTCAATAAGCAAAAAGTTATTGTGTCTTTTTATGTCGTACACGACGGGAGGATGACCGTCGCGCATTAAGCCTGGATAACGGCGGGACTGTTGGTTAATATGGCGTTGGAGTTCACGGATAAGATTATCGCGCGTGGGGGGGTCAATCATACTGTCACAATCAACTTCAAACTGATGAACAGCCATGGAACCTTCCATCCAATATGATTTCTTGCGACTGGTTTCGATGCTGTATTCGTCCCGTGGTCGTTGAATCGGCATATGTTCTGATGTGTCCGCGATGGCGTTATACATTAGGTTCAATAAGTCTTCGTGGACTTCTTCGGCCTCCTGTTCCGCCAATTCAATGGAAATCGAATCTTCACCGTTTCCATCATCAACATCTACACCCAAAAACTTGAGGACTGCGGAATAAAGTGCCGCCGCTAAGAACGCACCAATAATAAAAAGATGTAAATTTTGAATGACAAATCGCACTAAAACGATACCCGCAAACAGGCTAATTCCAAATGGTAAAACCAGCGCGATTACATTTAGTAGCACCTGCGGCACGTTTTCTTCTCCAAACCCGGCGTTGATTTTGTCAACTCGCGCCCCAATTTTTGCTTTCCCAAAATTGAGCGCCGAACGGAGGAGGTTTTTTAGTCTTTGCATGATGTGCGTCTGCTCCTTTCTCTGACCCCGGCCCCACAGGGGCCAGGGTCGCCGTTTACTTGTTAGGCTGGGCCTGGATGGGTGTAACTTGGGCGGCTTTGAAATACGGACGGGCCCCGCCGCCGTTCGTCTCAAACGACCCGCTTGAAAAACCTTGGATGTTCACGCGAACCGCGCCGCCAAACCTGTCAATGGCCTCTTGGGTGATGCTGGGTGCAGGTTCTTCAACCTTTATAATCACCTTCATGAAGCCGCTTCCGGGCAGAACTACGCAGTAACGCGAGACGGTTTTGGAGACACCCGTTTTATCGTTGTGTTCGACGGTTGTCTCAGTGCCGATCAGAAGTGGTGCGTGTTCGGGGCGGATTTCTGTTGGCCCTTTCACGCCGCCAATGTAGCAGAGATCAGCCAGCGTGAGATCGAGGCGCAAAAATGGATTGTCAGTTTTTGGATTTGGCATTTAAGCTACTCCTTTCACAGATTTAGATTAAAGTTGCTACGCTATTTAAGATAAAAAAACACCCCCCGACTTTTAAAGCCGCGAGGCGCCTAAACACAAAAACGGCGCAAAACCACCCGAAAACAGCACCTCACGGTCTATTCTCGGACAATCCTGCACCAAAATGGGAGCGTTATCCAGTTTGCCACCAGGGGACTCGCCAAACACATGACGCTCAGTCACACCTGATATTGATCCTGATTATACCACAGCCTGGCCAGATCGTCAACCCCTTTTTTCAAAAATTTTCCCCGCCCCTAAAGAAACCCCCGTTCGTGCCGCAAACCAACAGAAGGGGCGGCAACTTCTACAGCCGCCGTCCCTCCTGTTTCTTTTTGTGCCTGTCCGCTAATGGCCGGATGGGTTACGATGCCTTATAATAGGTAACAGTACTTGGCGTAATATTAAAATGCCGCCAATTATAATCAAGTCGAACTTTGGATGCATCTATTATAACATCCTCACCAAGTTGAGGATCAAAGTACAATCCGCCACCAACGCCAATGGGGCATATATCATAACTTTCCTCGCAAGGCCCGTCTGTCAGATCTCTTGTTCTAAGTACACAATGAATCCTACCATCTTTGGTGATAGTAATAGAAGATGGCTTCAGATTAGTTGCAAATTGGGAGGTGCCGCCTGTCAAGACACCATTGCTATTCAAAGTCACACTAACGCCGGAATCAGTATATGTTCCCGCAAAGGCGGAAAAATCCCCCTTCAACACCGCCGCGTAAGCCGGATTGACCGCTGTCCAATAAGCTAACTGATATTCCTCTGCGGTGGGCAGAAGCCCGCGATCCTCTATGCCAATTACAAGGCCATAGACATCAAATGTATAAAGCAGATTTTCATCTGTAAACTTTTCCAAAAGCGCCTTGAACTCACCCTCGGAGACTTTTTTATCGGAAGCGGTATAGGTATACGCGGTATAGAGATATTCATAAGTTCCTTCATCAAAAACAGCCGTTTCTTCTGCATATAAATCGTACTCAAGGGTGACGGTATCCTTTCCAAGCCTATAAAACTTATCTATATATTGGTAATATTCCCCTGCGCGCTCGACATACCATCCACTTGCAAATAAATAGAGCTGACCATCCGCTTTGCACAGTGAGAGGTCGGCTACCCTGTTCCCCACAAGGGCATCAAAGGTTCCCTCATAAGACTTCCCGGCGTGTCCGTTAATGTCCGCGTATATTGTCACAATATCGTTATATTTCTCCTTGTCAATTTCAAGCGTCAGCAGTTCCACCTTGCCGTCCCCATCAACGTCAACATAGTCGGCATAGCACAGGCCGGAGCCGTGAACCTCATACAACTGCGCGTCATTGATGATCTGCTCATACTCTGCCTGGACAGTTTTAGCTTCCTCTGGGAATGTCCATTCTTCCGTGACCCAGTACAGGTATGTCATCAGATCAGCGCGGGAACATGGGGCGGCAGGGTCAAAGTCTGCCCCGGCAAACAGGCCGTTCGTTTCAGCCCAGGCCACCGGGCGGGTGAAATACTTGTCGGGCGCGGCCAGGGCCATGGGACTGCTGTAGACAGCGGCGGCGGGCTTGCCCTCGGCCCGCCACAGGAAGGTGAGGGCCTCGCCGTTGGTGCAGGGGTTGCCTGGATTAAATGTGGTGCTGGTGGCAATACCGTTTTCGTAGGCCCATAATGCTGGGCTGTAAAACCAATCGGCGGATGAAACGTCGCTGAACGGGCTTTCCGTTGCCTGGGGTTCTGGTGAACCTGCGGCACGCCACATAAAGGTAATAACCTGCCCACGGGTACAGGCGGAATCTGGTTCAAAGGTGGAGCCATCGGACGCGATCCCGTTCTCATAGGCCCATACCACCGCGTCATAGTAAGGTGCGCTCTCGGCTACATCGGTATAGGGGATCGGCGGGGTGGGGGTAGGCGTTGGCTCGGTGGTCGGCTGGACGCTGGCCGTGGGTGGGGTGCTGTCCTGTTCCTCTGCCTGTCCCTTACAGGCCGCAAGCGACACAGCCAGAAGGGAAGCCAGGCATAGGCTTAGAATTCTCTGTTTTTTCACGCGAAATCCTCCCAAAAGCGTTTTGTCTCAATGGTACGGCCCCAGGGGGTGGTACTCCCATTCCCGGCCCCCGTTGGGCGTTCCCATCGAGGCAAACAGAAAGCGGCGCGGGATATAAAAACCCCACACCGCATTACACGCATAGACACAAAGCCCCAAAACGGCCCTTGAATAAGATAGGGAAAACCGTTATAATGGGGTTGGCGTAGCATATTGCTATTGTGTGGGAGTGTGCGCTCCCGCATAGGGGCGTGGGGGACGGCAATCCCTCACGTCCTGCCTTTTATTTGCCTCGGTGCCACTATTCTACACCATTTGAGCAAAAGACGCAAGCCGTTTTTTGGGTTTTGAAAGCTGGGTTGCGGCTGGCCTGGGAACAGGTGCGCCCGCCACGGGTGGAGCCTGGGCAGTTGTCGGCCCTGGGCATAAGGCGGGGCCAAAGGTTGGTTCCGCTCCATGCAATCCCCCGCCGATGGGCTGGCAAGACCCTGGGGCGCTGTCCCCGTGGGGATTGCGTCGCTTGTATGCCCTGCGGGGCATGGGACGGGGGGTTATTACTTGGTGCGGGGTATCGTTGCTCCTGCGGCCCTTTACGGGGCTTGCAGGGGCTTTTTTGCGTTTAAAGAATTTTGCGATATTCTATATTTTCATTGACTATTCCGCTATAATATGCTATAATAGAATACAGAAAGGGGCGTTCAATATGAGCGATATTGGAAAGCGTATCAAGGAAGTGCGGGAGGCTAACCACCTGTCCCAAGTCGAACTTGCCAAAATCTGCGAGAGCAACCAGGCCACCATAGCCAAAACCGAGACGGGCAAAACGGCCCCGTCCCTCAAATTGCTGTTGCATATGGCCGAATACTTTGATATTTCCATGGATTATCTATGCTGTAGGGCAGACCAGCCGGAGGGGAAGCTGTTTGAGTGCAAACCCCGGCTGAACGCCACCAGCGAGGACATGAAGCAGTTTATAGAGATGTGCTTTGACCCAGCTTCTCCCTACAATGCCAAGTTGAAAGATACCTTATTTCAGATGATGGAGGAATCGAAACAATGAGCGCCAACGCCGTAATTTATGCCCGATTCTCGTCAGACCGTCAGCGGGAAGAATCCATAGAGGGCCAGCTTCGGGAATGCAAAGAGTACGCCGAGCGGAACGGAATCCGGGTTATTGACAGCTACATTGACCGGGCGCTGTCCGCTTCCAAGGATACCGACAAGCGGCTTGACTTCCAGCGGATGATAAGGGACAGCGGCAAGCACCTGTTTGATACCGTCCTTGTCTGGAAGCTGGACAGGTTCGCCCGCAACCGCTATGACAGCGCACACTATAAGAGCATTTTGAAAAAGAACGGTGTCCGGGTGGTGTCCGCTACCGAGCATATCACCGAGGGGCCGGAAGGTATCATTTTGGAATCCATGCTTGAGGGCATGGCGGAATATTACAGCGCCGAGCTTTCTGAGAAAATACACCGGGGCCAGAAGGACAACGCTTTGAAGGGCCGGAACAATGGCGGGCGTATTCCGTTGGGGTTCAAGCTGGGGGCCGACAAGCGGCTGGAAATTGACCCGGACACGGCCCCAATCGTCCAGGAGATTTTCAAGCGGTACGCCGAAGGTGAAACCATCCGGGAAATTGTCAACGATCTCAACGCCAGGGGGCTGAAAACGTCGCGGGGTTATAAGTTCGCATATCCCAGTTTTAACACCCTGTTGCAGAATCGGAAGTACATAGGCGAGTACAAATATCAAGATGTGGTTATCCCCGACGGGGTTCCGGCCCTGGTTGATGAAGATACTTTTAATCGGGTGCAGGCGCGAATGGGCAAAAATAAACAGGCCCCGGCTACTGCCAAGGCCAAGGAAAGTTATCTTTTGACTACTAAGCTATTTTGCGGCGAGTGCGGCAAAATCATGTTCGGGGAGAGCGGAACGGGAACAGGCGGGAAAGTGTACCGTTATTACAAATGTGCCAGCGCCAAGAAAAAGGCCGGGTGCCACAAGCGGGCGGTCAAAAAAGAATGGATTGAAAATCTGGTAGTAGATCAGACGATGGCTGTTGTGATGAACGGGCCTTTGATGGAGCAAATCACGGACAGGCTTTTAGCCATGCAGGGGCAGGAGAGTTTTGACCTGCGGCTTTTGCGCAAGCAGTTAGGCGAAGCGGAAAAGGGCATTGAAAATATGCTAAACGCTATCCAAATGGGCATTGTCACCGCTTCCACCAAACAGCGGCTTGCAGACTTAGAGGAACAGAAAGCCCAGCTTGAACAGCAGATTTTAGTTGAACAGATCAAAAACCCAGCCTTGTCCCGTGAGCAAATCGCCTTTTTCCTCGACCAGTACAAAAAGACCGATATACATGATGAAGCCCAGCGGCAACGGCTCATTGATTGCTTTGTCAATGCTGTGTTCGTGTATGATGATAAAATCGTGCTGACCTTCAATTATAAGGACGGCACAAAGACGATTTCCCTTGATGATGTGAATAGTTCGGATATGGTAGGTAATGGGCCACCAGAAAACGCCTGATTTCGTAAGAAATCAGGCGTTTTTGTTACTTTTTCGCTTAAAATCCGTATGGGTCAAAATCCGGTTCAGCGCAAGACCCATACCGCGACCCATACGCCGATAGGACACAATGGAACGAACAGCATAGGGAGGCTTTTCACGGGCTCCCACCCAGTATCATCCGTGAGGAATACTACGTTGTGCTGGAGGCTTGGGTAGCCAGACAGAATCTGGCCCCGCTGCGGGAGTTTCTCAGAAGGTAGACGGAAAAACGTGGGAGACGCAGATCGTGTGTGCGAGGGGCGTCAGTGAGGGTGTTTTAATTGTTCTACCTTCGTCTTGTTCTATTGCCCCACCAGCTGGTGAGGGGGAGTCCCTCCAGCAGGTGGTGGGCGGAACGAAATGGCACAGGCAGGAGCGGACGGGGATTCCCATCTGCTCCTGTTTTTTATGGTATTGAGCCATTCCAATACTCAGATACTGGTGCCATCCCCCTAATCACCCTCACAGGTTTCTGCCGGGTCAGTGCAACAGCAGGTTGTTTTCCCTTTCTGTTTAGGCGCACCGCAACAGCAGGAACCGCCCTCCGGCTCCTCTACGATTTCCATGTTGCAGCCGCCGCCGCTGCCCTTTTTGCTGCCGAACAGACCACCCAGGAATCCCTTTTTCTCACTCATAATCAAGTCGTCCTTTCAAGAAGTTGTTGATATTGCCACCCACTTTATAAGCGGATAAAGCCGAGGTTATTACATAACGAAGTTGAAGATATAGCCGGTGATGGTTGCCACCGCAAAGATGCACAGCACAAAGGTAATGACCATCTTCTTTTTGAAGATTGAGCCGAGCAGCGATACCTCCGGGATGCTGGCTCCGGCCCCGCCCAAAATCAGCGCAATCATTACACCGGGGGCCACGCCTTTTGAAATTAGGATGCTGGCAATCGGGATCATTGTCTCTGTGCGGATATACATGGGGATGCCCACAACAGCCGCCAGCGGAACAGCCCACAGGTTGCCTGCTCCGGCGAAGTTCGCCAACAGGTCGGTTGGGACAAACTCGTAAATGAAAGCACCGATACCAGCACCTAAAATCAGGTACAATACAACGCCTTTGAACAGGCCGAAAGCATCCTTGATGGAGATTTTGAACGCTTGGAGCTGCTTTTGCCAAAATGTTCCCTGCATATTCTCCCAGCACACAGCATCCTGATGACCGCTTCTCACAGAAACATTCTTGATTTCCTTCTCATACCCGGCAGCGTCCAAAATCAGCCCCATGATTACCGCAAACGCAAAAGTGAACACCGTGTAAACGAGAGTGGCTTTGATACCAAAAAACGCCAGCATGAGGGTGATAATGGCTGGGTTCAGAATGGGGGAAGTCAGCAGGAAAGAAACGGCTCCACAGAACGGCGCTCCACTTTTGAACAGGCCCACCAGCACGGGGATCGTGGAGCAGGAACAGAAGGGTGTCACCGCACCCAACAGCGCACCGAGGACGCTGTTTAATCCTTTACGTGGCGTGGTCAGGATGCGCTTGATACGCTCTTGCGAAATGTAGATTTGCAGCAGGGCCACCACAAAGCTGATGCCGATGAACAGTCCAAACAGTTCGCCAAACAACATAAGGAATGTCTGGCCCGCATGGATAAGGGTTTCACTCGTGAACATAGACAGATACCCGCTTTCTCAAAATGATTGATATTGAATACTGAGTTCTCTCTTGTAGAAAGCGGAGTCTTATCGTGATCGGCAGTGCAGTCGGCTCCCGCAGATACACATAGACGGTTCCTCCTTAGTCATATCAAAATATTTTGATGTATTGTGCCGAAAGAAAAGCCACCCCCGGACGGTGGCTTTTCTCAACCACAACAACGGTCTTGTTCTGCGCTGGGCGTTGTCAGTGACAACAGCAGCTCGGCAGCGGCTTTACTGCCCGTACCGCTCAGACTGTAATAGGTCCATTTCCCCTCTTGGCGGCTCACGATAATCCCCGATTCACACAAAATCTTCATGTGATAGGAAACGGCAGATTGAGCCATTCCCAACTGGTCCATCAAAACGCAGGCGCACTTCTCACCGCCCCGAAGAAGGGAGAGGATCGCCAGACGTTTTGGGTCACACAGAGCCTTAAAGACCTTGGCGTGCTCTTGGTGGACGTTATCCATTGTACTGACCTCACATCAAAATAATTTGATATGAATAGTATATGCGGCAAAGTGCGTTTTGTCAATATGCCAAATCAAATTTTTTTGATTTATTCAACTCGATTCAAGATGTTGCTCATGGCTCTGGCCCATTTCCATTGTGATTGGATGAATTTCTCCTTCGGCACTACGATCGCGTTATCTTCAGTGGAGCCAACTCTTGATAGGTTCGCACAATGATGACCGCCGCAATCAAAAAGGTCAGGATATCCGATAGGGGCATGGAGTAGAGCACACCGTCCAGCCCAAAAAACCGGGGCAGGAGCAGCGCAAAGCCCACACCGAACACGACCTCTCGAATCAGGGAGATGGCTGTGGATGCCGCTGCTTTCCCCAAGGATTGCAGAAAAATGAAGGTGCCCTTATTCACAGTGGCGAAAATCATCATGCAAAGATAAATGCGGAAACTCTTAATGGCAAACTGTGTATAATAAACGCTCTCATTTGCCGCGCCAAACAAGTTGATAAGCTGCCGCGGGAACAGCTCCACGATCAGCAGGGCAACAGCGCCTACAACGGCTTCTACGCTCAACAGACGGGTAAACAGGCTTTTCACCCGGTCTTTCCTCTCCGCGCCGATGTTGTACCCGACAATGGGGATGCACCCCGCCGCTGTGCCGACCGCGATGGATATGACGATCTGGAAAAATTTCATCACGATACCAACGACCGCCATCGGGATCTGCGCATACTGTACCTGTCCAAACACAGGGTCAAGCGCACCGTATTTCTGGATCATGTTGTTGATTGCGGCCATGGCCGCTACCAGCGAAATCTGGGACAGAAAACTGGTGCCCCCTAACGCCAGATACTTTACGGCCAGTTGACTGTGGATGCGGAAGCTCCCGGCCTCCAGCTTAACGGCCTTCATATGACACAGATACCATATTGCCAATACCGCCGTTAAAATCTGCCCCAGCACCGTGGCAACTGCCGCCCCCATCATGCCCCATTTGAACACAAAGATAAACACAGGGTCGAGGATGATATTGACCACCGCTCCCGCCAGGGTGGAAATCATGGCGAACTTCGGGCTTCCATCGGAGCGGATAATGGGGTTCATTGCCTGACCGAACATATAGAAGGGTATACCCAGACTGATCCAGAAGAAATATTCCCTGGAGTGGAAAAACGTCTCCTCATTGACCCGTCCGCCAAAGAGCGTCAAAATCTGCTCCTGGAAAATGAGATAGACAGCGGCAAGGATAATGCTGCTGGCAATACACAGCAAAACCGCGCTCCCAATGCTTTTATGTGCGTCGTCTTTCCTCCCCGCGCCCAGACAAATGCTGACAAAGGCGCAGCAGCCGTCGCCGATCATGACTGAAACAGCCAGGGCAACCACTGTCATGGGGAACACCACCGTGTTGGCGGCGTTGCCATAGGAGCCGAGGTAACTGGCGTTGGCGATGAAAAGCTGGTCCACAATGTTGTAGAGTGCCGCCACCAACAGCGAAATCACGCAGGGGACCGCGTATTGTTTCATCAGGCTTCCAATGGGCTGCTTTTCCAAAAAATCATTTGCTTTCTGCTCCATAAAAGTTCCTCCTCACAAAAATAGTGCGTGGCCAAAGAAGCTGGATTTACGCCTCTTTGGCCACGCACTTTTTCACATGGGTATTCAGTTTGAGCAGATCATAGTCTGCTTACGAAAAAATAAACGTGCAGCAAAACTGGATTTACGCAGTTACGCTACACGTTATTATTTAGTTTACTCGCTCTGTTTTAATTTGTCAAAGGTAGTTTTTCACAAAAAGTACGATAAGACAAGTTTCACTTTTATCTCGTCATATTACTTTTATGCAATCGCTAAATACGAAATACAACCACTATTCTTGCTTTTTGTTTACAGCACCTCAATTTTTGAGGCGGTTGATTTGCTCCTGCTCCTGTTCATATGAATATTTGCCGTCCGTACCCAGCTCCATTGCGATCCCCCAAGCCAGACGGAAGCCTGCAATGAAGCTGCTCAGTGCCATTTCCTCCTGCGCCGCAGTGTGGGCATCCACCAAGCGGAGCAGCTTTTTCCTTCCCTGTTTGTCCAGCAGAGCGGCAACCGCCTGACGGTGGGTTTCGAGCTCTTGGCGCCGCTCCGCATTTCCGGTGTCTGGGGTGAACCTGTGCTCCAGTGCCCTCATGTAGTCGTACATGATATATCCCTCCTTGTAGCGAGACAACATACCATAGCTCGGCGGGAAAAGCTACTGAATCCAGAGCAAGTTATCAAAAAAGCCACAATTTTTTGAGCCCCCGTTAGGTTCTTCTCTTTAGTAAACAGTGGTGCAATCCGCGCTTTGCCACAGCGGCGCTGTTTTTTCCTACACCAATTCCCGTGGCTGCCCCTTGATTACTTCCTCGCTTAGCTGTACAATTGGGCTGACGTTTGCTGGTCAGCGCACCTGGGATATAGGAGGGGGAGACGATGGAGAACACCAAAAAAGCCCCAAAGAAGGGGATACGGTTCCTGCTGATGGTATTTGGCGGCATCCTCGCGGTGCTGCTCCTTGCTGTGGTCGTCCTGGTTACGACCCCGTTGACCGAGCGGGTGGATGCCGCCCCTGTGGCCGGCTCCGCCGACTGGATGGCAAGACTGCCGGACGATGTGCCCCTGGGCGAACTGTCCATCCCCGGTGCCCACGATGCGGGGACGCAGTATGTGCAGCTCGGCTTTTTCTCAAAGTGCCAGGCCCGGAGCGTTGGCCAGCAGCTTGAGGACGGCTTCCGCTATCTGGATATCCGCCTTGCTGTCAGCGGGGATGGGCTCGGCCTGAACCACGGTTTCTGCGAGTGCAGGACCGGCGCCGCGCCTTGGTCCGGACGGCTCATGCTGGAGGATGTGCTGGAGGATTGTTATGCCTTCCTCTCCGCACATCCCACCGAAACCGTGATCTTCGCGGTCAAGCAGGAGCACGGAGACGAGAGTGTGGCAGAGTTTCAGCACGTCCTTGATCGCTATATCCAGGCAGACATAGAGCGCTGGTATCTTGACAGTGAGCTGCCCTCCCTGGGCGAGGCCCGCGGCAGGCTTGTCCTTCTGCGCCGGTATGATGACGAGGCGGAGCTTGGCATGAGTGCCGGTATCGCGCTCGTTTGGCCGAATCAAAACGGCTATGACGCCCCTGCAAAGGCGTTTTCCGACCAGGATTGTTTTGTGGGCAGCCTGACCCTCGCCGTGCAGGACCGCTATGAGTATGACGAGGAGGAGAAGTGGGCCGCGTTCTGCGCCGAGGCAGACGATCCCGACGCGGTGGTGCTGCGGTTCCTCAGCACCAAGGGGCATATGACGTTCGGGCATCCATATCGGTACGCCAAGGAACTCAATCCCAGACTGCTTGCGCTTTGCGAGGGTCAGGATGTATCTCTGGGGTGGACGGTCATTGACTTTGGCAATGCCCGGCTCGCTTCGGCGATTTATGAGCAGAATTTCTGAGCACGGTGGCGGCGCTCCGGAGACGCGGAGCGCCGCCTGATTATATTTGCGGATGCCTACTGCGGATACCGGGTGTAGCAGATATAATGGGGCTACTCCTTCAGCACCTGGCCAACCGGCATGATCGTAGCAAGCGGCTTCTGTGGATATGTAACCATTGTGACATACCGGCAGAGCACAGCGCCCAGAAAAGGACGCTGAAGCAGATCGTCAAAGGCTTGATGTTCCTTGCTGCTGAGGCCGCAATTATCCTTTACATGATTGAATCCGGCTTTTACAACCTGGGCAAGCTGATTACCTTGGGCGACGTGGAGCAGCAGAAGATTTGGAACGAGGCCAGAAACATCTTTGAGTACGTGGACGGCGACCGTTCCCTGGTGATCCTGCTGTACGGCATCATCAACGTGATTTTCCTGACCAGCGCGGGTCTGCCCCGGGCGGTGGAATCCACGGCGGGCAGTACGGATCTGTTGATTACCTGGCTGTATAAGCTGACCATTGACAATCGGTACTACGACATAGGCGCGGTCATCGGCATATTGACCTTCGTATCGCTGAGCACCGTGTCCCTGCTGACATTCCGGTTCAGCAGATCCTACAAGGACGAGGAGGGCTTCAGATGAGCAACGAAACCGCCGTGCGCAAGAGAAAGCGGCCGCTGGGCAAACGCATCATGATTGTGCTGGCCCACGTGCTGTTGGCCGTGCTGGCTTTCATCTGGCTGGTGCCCATCTTCTGGGTCATCATGACCAGCTTCCGGGGTACTCAGGGGTCCTACAGCTCCACCTTTTTCCCCACGTCGTACTCCCTGAAGAACTACATAAAGCTGTTCACCGATTTCTCCGTGTTCAACTTCCCCCAGATGCTGCTGAACACGCTGCTGGTTGCGGCGGTGAGCTGCCTGATTTCCACGTTCTTCGTGGTATCGGTGGCCTACACTTTGTCTCGCCTGCGCTTCCCGGCCAGAAAACCCCTGATGAATGTGGCCATGGTCATCAAGCTGTTCCCCGGCTTTATGTCCATGATCGCTGTATACTACATCATCAAGATGCTGGGCTGGACCGAGGGCCCCATGCTGCGCGTGGCCATGATCTGCGTCTATGCCGGCGGCGCCGGTGTGGATTACCACATCGCCAAAGGTTTCTTTGATACGGTGCCCATCGCTTTGGACGAGGCGGCACGGATCGATGGCGCCACCAACTGGGGCGTCCTGACCAGGATCATCATGCCCTTGAGCAAGCCGATCATCGTCTACACCCTGCTGACCTCCTTTGCCGGTCCCTTTAAGGACTTCATGCTCGCCAAGGTGCTGTGCGGACCCAACAAGGACTACTACACCGTGGCGGTCGGTATGTACCAGATGCTGGAACGGGAATATATCGACCAGTGGTTCTGCGCGTTTGCCGCGGCGGCCGTCGTCATCTCGATCCCCATTGCAACCTTGTTTATGGCGACGCAGAAATACTACGCCGAGGGCGTCAGCGGAGCCGTCAAGGGATAGCGCTTTTTCTACCCCCAGAAAAATGGGATGGATACCGGGACCCCGCGCCGCGGGGACGGTATCCATCCCTCTTTAGCAGGCCCCCCACTGGTGGGGGGCCTGCGGGCATATGCCCGCAGGAAAGGATGGCTGGCTATGGATAAAATTCGGGAAAAAATTGCTCGCCGGTTCCTGAAGGTGCCGGAGCAATGGTTGAAATACGCAGCGGCACTGATCATGGTGATGGCCTCTGCCAATACCGTGATCCTGAAAAACGCGGTGATCCGGCTGGATACCTATACCCAGGAGAGCTTGATGGCCGCTATGGACACAGACAGCCGGCTGATGGCCCGGGTAGGCCTCGCGGGCGTGATGGACGCGCTGGCCGGGTTGGCGGTGCCTCTGTTCGCGTTTTTATTGGTGGAGGGCTTCCTGCACACATCGGATTTTCGCCGCTACCTCATCCGGGTGGCGGCAACCGCCGTGGTGGGTGAGTTTGCCTATGATTTTGCCATGAGCGGGCAGCTGCTGGACTTTTCCCGGCAGAGCCCTGTACTGGGACTGACCCTCTGCCTGGGGATGCTGTTCGTTATGCGCAGGGTGGAGAACCGGGAGACGGTGGACCGGGTCGTTTTGCAGATTCTGCTGACGCTGTGCGGCCTGTTTTGGGCGCTGTTGCTGCGGACGGAGTACGGCGTGGCAATGGTACTGACGGCGGCGGTGTTTTACTGCCTCCGGTCCCACCGGGCGGTCAGGCTAATCTTGGCCCTGGTGTGTTGTCTGCAATATCCCCTTGCGCCTATGTCATTCATTGCGCTGGCTTTTTATAACGGAAAGCGGGAAATGAAGTGCCCTGGGATCGCTTTTTATATTCTTTATCCTCTTCACTTGATCATTTTGGCAGCAGTGGTGCGATGCGCTCTATGAGTGTCTGCTGTTAGCTCTTTAGCGTTGACTACGGGAAAAGGCCCCCTGTCCCATGACAGACCAGCGGCGCAGTTATGATTACAGCGTAGTAGTTTTTTCCGGGTGATCGCCCCACGGGAAATACCTTTTCTTCTCTGTCCGCCTTTTCAGAGTTAAAAGATACGATCCGCCAGTTATGTGAGGAAACCATCCTTGTGTTAGGGGCCAAAGCTGAACAAATTTGGCGGCGCTCCACATCTGCGGAGCGCCGCCCGGCTGCGTTTGAGGATGTCTATTGTGGATATCTGGTACCAGATATAATGAGGCTGCTCCTCCAGCTGCCAGCGGAAGTGTTAGCCGCTCCAGATGGCATCCACATGAACAACAGCGAGTTCCATTCTCCATCCCCCATCACGGGGATGGCTCCGCCTCGGGGATGTCATACGTCTGCGTCAGCACGCCGTGAACCACCCAGCGGGTGGCGCGTCCGCCGCTTGCGGTGCAGGTGGAGAGGGTCAGGAATCGATCCTCTGTGTCGGGCGTGATGCCGGTGTCCAAACAGTTTTTGGACAGGCAGGTGTCCAGAAATTCCTGCCGCCGCTGGGGTGTGCCCAGGCCCATCTCGTAGACAATGCTGGTGACGCCGGCTTCCCAGGCCGAAAAAATATCATAGAGATGTACGCCGGAGCCGTCCACAACGTAAATTGTGGGGTGCTCCCGCCAGAAATCCTGATCCCTATAATGTCTCAGAGCGCCAAACATGGAGTCATTGTTCATCCGGTGGCCGTATATGACCGTGTGAAACGCGTCCAGGCCGGGGGAACAGCGGTAGTCAATAAAGACGGAGCCGCCGCTGTTGTAGGCTCGGTTCCAGGTGTGCGTCAAATAGTAAAAATTGTCCGTTCCATAGAGCAGCGGGTAGGACAGCGGGGTATCGGGGATATAGATCCACCCGACCACGTCGGGATTGACCGCCTGGAGCGCGGCCAGGTCAATGCCCTCCAACGCTTCCCGCAAGGGGTCGCCCGCCGCCTCCCCGGTGTCCGGGCCATCGGACGGCTCGGGCTGGGCGGACTGCTCCGCGGCCGGTTCGGGCGGCTCAAACCGCGCCACCCGGGCTGCGTCCTCGTAAGACGCCGCGTTTTCCCGGTATTGCAGCTGCGTGCGCACGATCGCCGCCAGGCTGACCACAAGCACGGCGGCCAAAGCGACGGTTAATATCAGACGCAGTTTCTTTTTCATCACATCACCCATCTTCTTGAAAAAGGATGGCCAGGGCATGAAACCCTGGCCATCCTCTGCTGTAGGGAATTAGCCCTCCTGCTCCTTGCGCTTCTCAACGAGCGCCAGGACCGCCAGGCCAGAGACGGACAGGACCGCCAGGACATACCAAATGGCGGAGTTGTCGCCGGTCTGGGGCACGTTGCCCAGGGGAACCTCCTCGTCGGGAATTTCCTCCTCGGGCGGCTCACCCAGGGGGATGTCCACGTCGGGAATTTCCTCCTCGGGAGTGGGGGGCTCGGGATCGGGATCGGGGGTCTGGGGGTTGAGGCTGTTGGTGACGGTGATGTGCAGGGTCTCGCCGTCCTCGCTGAGCTCAGAATAGCTGACAGTGTAGCCGGTGGTCAGCTCGATGACAGAGAGCTTATCCTTCAGGTCCTCGGACAGGCCGGTGAAACTGGCGCTCCAGCCGTTCTCCGCGCTCAGCTCAATGGTATCCAGCTTAACGCCGTCAATGACCAGCTGGATGATGACGGGCTTCTTCTCACCCTCGGAGACGCCTTCCCAAACCTTGTCGATATTCAGCTCATACTCGGGGGCATCCTTGTCGCCGATGGTCACATTGCCGTTGGAACCCACGCCGCCGCCGCGCTTGGCCTGGTTGCCGGTGATGATCAGCTTGCCGCTGGCCAGCGCCAGCTGCTTCGCGTTCTCGGACACGATCGCCTTCAGGGCGATGTTCTGGTACTTGCCGGCCGCCACCAGCTCGGCATAAGTCTCGGCGTTATAACGCTCAGAGCCTTCCACGACATTGCCCCGGCCGTTGGCGATGAGCTCTTCCACCTCGCCATCGAGGTACCAGTCCACCTTGCCGCCGCCGAGTATACGCTCGGTCACGATGACAAACTTTCCATCCTCGGGCTCGCTCGGGAGCGCAACAGACACCAGGTCGTCCGCGGCGCCGTCAGCCGTGTTGTCAAAGATGGCCGGGCCTTTGTTGACATACTGCTCGCTGGAACCGGTGGGGCAGAAGTACATACCGCCGCCCATGATGGTCGCGCTGTTGCCGTGGATCACGGCGTTGTTCAGCTGGGCGGAGGTGAAGTTGGCGTCGGAGTTGTCCTCGGGGGTCTCTACATAGATGCCGCCGCCGGTCTCACTCGCGGTGTTGTCGGCGATCAGGCCGGCATTCAGCGTCACATCGTTGGAATTGACATAGATGCCGCCGCCGTAAACTGCGTAGTTGCCGGAAATCTCGCCGCCGTCCATGGTGAACACGCACTTGGGGTCATAATACTTGTTTACACCGACCATATCACCAGTGCGGCCCGCCACAGAGATGCCGCCGCCGTAGCCCCAGTGCGAGGTGTTGCCGATGATCTTACCGCCGTTCATGTACAGATCGGCATTGCCCCACAGGGTGATCCCGCCGGCATCCCGGTATGTCGTGTTGTGGCTGATCTCGCCGCCGCTCAGGGTCATCTTGGCGGACGGATCGTTGTGGTACCAGCCGACAACAGCAACGCCGCCGGCACCATTGGTATTGCGGTTGTTGGTGATCTTGCCGCCCTTCATGATGAACTCAGCGCCGGAACCTACGAACACAGGGGCGCTGTACCAGTCATAAAGCTTGGTGTCGCGGATGGTGCCGCCGGTCATGGTGAACTTCGCGCCATTGTTCAGCACGATGGCGCCCTTGGAGTTATCCAGGCCGGAGCCGCCGCCGATGATGGTGCCGTTGTTCAGGACCAGTTCGCCGTTGACCTGGAACACCAGGGCCGAGGCGGAATTGCTGTCGACCGTTTTGCCATTGGCCGCGCCCTTGATGGTGAGCTTGTCGTCGTCAATGGTCAGCTTGCCGCCGTTCTCGATGACGAACAGGGAGTCGTTGAATTCGTCGGGAGCCTCGATGCTGGCGGCTTCCCCGTTGGTGACCAGGGTGATGTCCTTGCCCGCGGCGATGCGAATGGAATCGCCCGTGCTGTGGATGACACCGCTGATGACCAGCTTGGTGGGGCCTTCGGACTTGTTGATGAGGTCTTGCAGGGAATCAGTGGTCGCCTTGACAATAACGCCGTCCTTCACATAGAGGCCCACCTTGACATTGCTGAGGGCATCCTCGGACAGATTGCTATTATTAGAGGTAACGCTCAGGCCCTTATCGTTGGTGTTGACCTGATAGAACGCGCTGTTGGAAACGGTGGTGTTGTTCAGCTCGATCTCGGACATCGTGGCGTTCATGAGCGCGTAGTCGCCCAGGCTGCCGCCGTTGACGGTGACCTTACCGGCGTTGGCATACGTGAGAGGACGCTCGCCGTTCTCGATGGTGACGTTGTTCAGCACAAGATTGGACATATTGCAAGCGCCCAACGCGCCGTTCCCCGTAATGCCGTTGTTGATGGTGACCGTGTCAAAGCGGGTTCCATTTAAAGGATACGCCCAGTCATCGGCGGTGACATTGTCCAGCACAAGCTCAGGCGCCGTGAGACCGTTGAACATACCCACCCCCAGCTTGCCGTCCGTGACGGTGACCTTATCAGCGGTGGTTCCGGAGAAGGGGGAATCGGTGATGTCAACGCCGTTCAGCTCAAGCTCGGACAGTTTGCTGTTCATGAGAGCATTCCCGCTCAGATGACCGCCCCTGACGCTGAGCTTCGGCTGCTTGTCGCCTTCGACAGGGGCGAAATAACCGAGAGAACCGTAACCGGCGTCGACGTTGTCCAGCACGACCTCGGACACCGCGCTGCCCCAGAACGCGAAGTTATCTAATTTGCTGTTGCTGACGGTGATTTTCAGACCCTCATTGTAGAGGAAGCTGAACGCCTGATCCCCAACTGCGCCAACATTGTTGATTT
Source organism: Clostridiales bacterium (assembly GCA_014799505.1). GTDB lineage: Bacteria > Bacillota > Clostridia > Oscillospirales > Oscillospiraceae > Enterenecus. The sequence continues at coordinate 11,459 of JAAVHV010000030.1, read as the reverse complement.
CCAGGCTTTTCAGCCCGTCGGCCATTGCTTTAAAGTCATTGCCGACTGTGCTGAACCCGTCAATCACCAGATGGTTGGGCTTCAGGTTTGTGACGGCCTCGCCGTTCACCTTCAGGTCGGCGGCATTCAGCGCGCCGCCGTTGCCGGTGATCGTCAGGGTCCCCGTCTCTTCGTCCCACTTGACACCGCTGCTTGTGGCCTTGCACTCGCCACCGGCGGCGCACACGGGGCACTCGCTGTTGCCAGTCTCGCCGCACTTTGTGGTGCAGGTGCACACGGCGGGCTCGGGGTCTTCGTCGTTCTCGCCGTCGGCGGGGTCCACTTCAGGCTCCTTATACTGAGGGCAGTTCTCGTCGTGGGTGCCGTCCTCAGCAGGGGTGCAGTTGCACTCGGCATCGGAGGTGTCGCCGTCCTGGCCAGGCTCGGTGGTGACGTTCCCGTCGGTCTCGTCGCCGCCGTCGGCGGGGTCCACTTCGGGCGCCTTATACTGAGGGCAGTTCTCGTCGTGGGTGCCGTCCTCAGCAGGGGTGCAGGTGCACTCGGCATCGGAGGTGTCGCCCTCGCCGGTCTCGGTGTCGCCGTTCTCGGTGGTGGGCTCCTTGTCGTCGCCCTCGTTGGGCTCGGTGAGCTCTTCGTTCTCAATGTCGCCGCTTTCGACGTCGGCCACGGTGGTGACCTGGGACTCAGCCTCGTCCACATCCGCCGCGAACGCGGGGGTGGAGGCCAGGCCCATGCACAGAACCAGGGCCAACAGCGGCATGAAAAGGCCGTGTTTGCATAGATTCTTCATGTTTTTCATTACACTTCTTCCTTTCTTTGCGGTTTTGCTCGGACGCAAAGAAGTCCGGCAGCTGGGCTGCCATAGACGCGGCCGGAACGTTTCCCCCAGGGGAAACGTCTTCAGGGCACCGCCCTGAAGAAATCACATATGTGCCGGCTGGCCCGTAGGCCCCTTGGCTTTGCGTCCCACGGTTTCCCGTGGTTTGCGATGCAACCGATCGAGCATGACGCGCAGGCGCGTTTTAGCCTCTGGCTTTGCGTCCCACAGTTTCCTGTGGTTTGCGTATGCAGCCGAACGAGCATAGGGCTTAGCCCCGCATTTCGCGGAGGTCTGCCCGACAGCCTCTGGCTTTGCGTCCCATTGTTTCCAATGGTTTGCCAGTCCCCCTCCTGGGGGTTGCACGGTGCAGCCGAACGAGCGTAGGATGGGCCCGCGTTTCGCGAAAGCGACCATCCGACAGCCTCTGGCTCCGCGTCCCATCGTTTCCGATGGTTTGCCACCATTGCGCCTTACGTGTCACCCGCCGCCCTTGGGCGCGCCGCGCGGCGGGCTGTCGATCATACACATCCCCTCCATCCGAAACATTTCTTGTTCGTGCTGCCCTTCAGCACGAACAAAGATCCCTGGGTCTCCATAGTATCATTATATATAGCCTCGCTGGAAAATGCAATACGAAACGGAAAAAGTTTCGGAAATCGAAACGCTTTTTGGACACTACACGGAATCTGTCTTAATGTGGCCGGAAGCAAGCCGTCTACATAAATTCATCCATACTCTACCATATGCGGCAAAGAATTTCAAGAGTTTAAACAAATTTTTTGGGCAATATTTGCAATCAATTGTGCGTATTTCATTGTTTACTGCTGCACAGAGTTTGGCAGGACGATTGCCATGGCTGCTTGTTTAACTTAGTGCGTCAGCGGCGGAGGTTGGCCCCTATACAATAGTCTTGTTTGACTTTTTGGCGTATACATACTCTCTCTCTGCTAAGTTAAAGTGTGTGGAGTATTACACGTTTTAACTTGAATATAACGAATAGCTCATGTATAATTGTGTAGCATACTATACGCAGAAAAGGCGACATTCTTCGGCACACGGCAGAGGAGGAAATCAGAATGAACATTATGGACACTATGATTGCCACAATAGGATTAGGATGGGTAAGATGTTTGATGTGCGTCGGGGCTGTTGCGTTGTTCGTTTATGGAACAGCACAGGTATTCTGGGGCTATAAGCGGCGGGTTTTCTTTCGGATCCTGCCGGGTCTCTTGGCCGGACTGCTGATCAGCGCCGCCACGGGGCTTTTGATCCTGATGGATGGGACAAGGGGCGATGTCATCAGGTCTTTGATGGAAGCCACACACGGGGGCATATTTGATGTTGCGGCAGAGCTTGTAAAGGCGGCCGTAACGAACAGCAAGGCGTTCGGGCAAGGGCTGGACATAGCGTCAGGCATTTTGAATGCGGTGGGCGCCACGGGCATTACGGACATTGTGGACACCGTGAAAACCATGATAATTATCGGCGCCCTGTTTAGTATCATATGCGCCGTTGTGAGCGCCGCGCGGGAAAAGATCGGCGTTGCCCTGGAGATTTTCGCGTATGGTTACACGCTGGTCGCGGTGCTGTGCCTCTCGGCGGGGCAGCCCTCGCTCCTGAGCGCTGTTCTGGCGATTGTCGTTGGCGCACTCCTTGGGGTGCTGGGCTACAGAATATCCCGTATGTGGATCATCATTACGACCAGCCTTGTCGGCGGATCGATTGCTTTATGTAGCAGGGTCTCCTTGACAAGCCTTGTGATGAAGATTCCCGATTTCACAATCGCCAATGATGCGCTTCCAAAAACACTGGGCCAATACTATATGTGGACCTTCATCGGAAGCCTTCTTGGAATACTGATGTGGGGCGCTGTTTGGGCAATTGCTGTTGGCTCGCTTCAGAGAGCACTGAGCCATCCAATATCCCGTACGAAGATCATCATTACGATTGGCCTTTATCTCATATTGCTTGTAATAAGCACTGTAATGCGAGCATCACTGGTCTCTGGGATATTGGCGATAGTAGCTCTGATAATATGCGGCATTTATACGCAGCTAAAAACAACCAGCACTCCCTCGGACAGGGCAGCGGCATGGCCCGCGGCAGCATCGGCGGATCCTGTGCTGAGAGTGCTGGGCCATCCAATATCCCGTATGCAGATGGTCATCGTGGCCGGTATTTGTGCCGTGTTGACGTGTCTTCCCACATCCTTGTTAGAAGGTATATCCACGGAAATGACGCGTTATATAGGTTGGATCGTGTTGATTCTTCGGATGATACTTGAGATGGTATTTCTGACAGTAGTCAGCATCTATGCGCAGCAGAAAGCAATGGCCGCTCCCGCAGGTAAAACGGCTGCACAGCCCGCGGCGGTGACGGCGGATTCCGCCGCAGCTTTGGATAAGGCCGCGCCCTCTCCAGCACGGCCCAAGGCCGCTCGGGCGGCAAAAGAAACACCCCCCGCCGGCGGGCAGAACTTCTGCGCCAAATGCGGCAAGCCCCTGGAGCCCGGCGTCAAGTTCTGCGGGAAGTGCGGACACCCCACACGGAGCGGGGGGAACGCCGAAAAGCCAGTGTGACGCCCAGTCCCAATTGATGTGTCCCCACTTTTAGATGCAGCGTGTTTTTATACGAATAAACGTACATAGAAAGGAAGCATTATCATGTCATTTCTGAATCAATTAGGCAAAATTGTCCCTAAATCTGGCCCGCAGACGGCATCCCAGCAGGGGTATTCCGCATACCTGGATGGCTTGACCCAGTCAAAGAACGGGGCCAAGCAGGAGATTTCCGCCCTGTTTTTGGAATTGGGAAAGGCTTACTATGAGAGCCACGCGGACGATCATGAGACCGAGTTCGAGACGCAGCTGGCGGCGATCCGGGACGGCTATGCGAAAATCGCCCAGTGCGAGCAGGAAGCCGAAGAAATTGCCGCACACAAGCGCTGTCCGTCCTGCGGGGCTCAGCTGGCGGAGGGGTCTTTGTTCTGCAATATCTGCGGAACAAAGCTTCCGGAAGTCTCCGATGGCGCGGAGCAAGAGGAACAGCAGAACTTATGTCCCCGGTGTCAAGCCGAGATTCAACCAGGTGATGTGTTCTGCACCGCGTGCGGAGCGAACCTCCGCGATGATATCTCGAAGCAGGAACATGACTCGTGATGCCGGAAAGAAGACCTAATACATAGAGTGGTGATTATCATGGAAAAGCGCGGCAAGCATTTTTCGCTCACCGGCATGATTGCCGGAATACTCGCCGCAGGCATTGTGCTGTCCTGTGCGGGCTGTTCGAGCGCTCAGGATACCATGGGCGGCGCACCCCTGATTGAAAGCGCGCCCGTTACGGCACAGCCCACCGAGGCCGTTGGAGCCTCAGATGAGATCTTCGAAGCCCCGCTCGAGCCCGTTGAGCCCGGCAGCGTTATTGAAACGGCGGCGCCCAGCCGGCCTGTCGAGACACCTTCCGCAGAACCTGCCGCCGCTGCTGAACCCAGTGAAAACGCTGCTGAAACGTCCCAGGCCAGCAAGGGCCTCCCGTCCCTGAAGGACATCGGCCCCGACACCGTCGTCGACACCGGCACATGGACGGCCTATGACTTCAGGACGTCGACCTACACCGGCCTCGGCCTGGACGGCACCGTACGGCCCTTCGAAATGTACTACGGCATCTACGCCGAGGTCAACGGTTCCAGAGTCACCTACCGCGCCTACAGCCACCTGGACGACGTAAAGCCCGTCGCCGCCCTTATCAAGAGGACTTCCACGGGCAGCACCACGAAGCTGGACATCGGCACGACGGACACCACCGTCAACATGGCGAAGCAGGCCAACGACGTGTTCACCATCTCCGTCAAGTTCAGCAACGACACGGTCTGCGCCGTATCCCTGTACTTCAACGACGGGACGGCCTATATCGTCAGCGTCACCGGCAAGACGGTCGAGTACGTCAAGGAATTCATCTTCGGCTATCGCGACGAGCTCAACGCCCTCATCGACGAGTGGGGCGTCACCCCCGAGAACAGCATCGGCGTGACCACGAAGGACATCTCCTATCCCACCTACGCCACCAGCGATGGCAAATGTCGTTGCGACACCGACCTCTGGCGGGCCCTCGCCCATGAAATCGTCGAAGACGATACCCTCGGCGACACCGTAAAACTCACCCTGCTCCACGACTGGATGACCGAGAACCTCGCCTACGACAACTATATGGTGTACAAACTCAACAAGAGCCGCGCCAACTACAACAAGAACTGGAGCGGCATCTACAATATGTACAACACCAAAGCGGGCAAATGCGCGGACTTCGTGAACGCCCTGGCCATCATGGCCCGCGAGCTGGGCATCCCCTGCACGTCCATCGAGGACAAGGGCCACACCTGGAACGCCGTCTATGTAAATGGCCGGTGGTACGAAATCGACATGACCGGCGACATCCATCGCCACGTCTACGGCGAAGACGTAACCGACGTATCCAACCCTGACGACATCGTCTGCTACGACGACTTCATGCAGAACACTCCCAGGAACAGACTCGACAACGTCGAATCCGTCGGACAGTGCATCTACACCGAGAAGTTCGCCAAAACCGGCAAGCACTAATCCATGCGCCCACGGCGGCCCTGCGGACACAGTCCGCAGGGCCGCCGCTTTTTGAGACAATAGGCCTGCCCGGATCAAATGCTGCTCTGGCACTGTTTCAGCCATTCGTCCAACCAGGGCTAATCCAGTTTTTCAACGCACCAGCGGTATTTGGCGGAGCTGTGTACGCCTGTCACGATTACAAAACACTGGGGACAGCAGCCTTCCGGCGGGATCGACAAAGGAAAAATCATTGGAAAATGTATTAACGCCAAAGCTCCGCAGCTCTTTGCCTCGGTTATATATCAATCCATACCGGTATCCTCCGGGTAACTATGCCACAATATTGTGCCTGCTTTACAGGATGTCCGCCATCCCTTATAATAAAGCAATAAGAAGCGAACGCGATGACAAGCGCGGACAGTTCGACTCGGACAAACGCCGGTCGGGTGAAAACGAGGAGGGCCGCATGGATCAGATAGAACAAATCCGTTATCTCAACAGCGTCCTGCTGGACGAAATGGGGGAGTACCGGGCCCAGGCAGACGCGTTTCCCCCAGATATGGCGGCCCAGAGGCGGCTGCTGCGCAGCCTGATGAACGTCCGGCCGCCCAAGCCGCTCCGCCCCGATTTTTTGGCGGCGCAGGACGCGCTGCTGGGCGCCGAGCGGGAGGAACGGGGCGTGGTGGACGCGGACGCGCTGCCCGTCACCGAACAACACCCCCGGATCGCCGTCTGGCAGGGGGACATCACCCGGCTGCGGGCGGACGCCATCGTCAACGCCGCCAACTCCGCCCTGCTGGGCTGCTTCCACCCCTGCCACGGCTGCATCGACAACGCCATCCACTCGGCGGCGGGGCTTCAGCTCCGGGAGGAGTGCGATGCCATCATGACCGCCCAGGGCTGCCCGGAGCCAAATGGCCGGGCCAAGCTGACGAGGGCGTACAATCTGCCCGCCCGGTATGTGCTTCACACGGTGGGGCCTATCATCTACGGCCGGGTGACCCGGCGGGATCGGGAGGAGCTGGCCTCCTGCTACCGCTCCTGCCTGGAGCTGGCGGCGGAGCACGGGCTGGAGAGCGTGGCGTTCTGCTGTATCTCCACCGGCGAATTCCACTTTCCCAACGAGGAGGCCGCCGGGATCGCGGTGGAAACCGTCACGGAGTTCCTCCAGCAAAACCGTTCCGTCAGAAAGGTGATCTTCAATGTTTTCAAAGATATGGACGCAAAAATCTACCGAAACCTCCTCGGCCCAGACCGAGCGGCTGAAGCGGGCGCTTGAGCGGGCGGACGCCGTGCTGATCGGCGCGGGGGCCGGTCTGTCCACCTCGGCGGGGCTGACCTATTCCGGGGAGCGCTTTGAGCAGAACTTCGGGGATTTTATCGAGAAATACCACATCCCGGATATGTACTCCGGCGGCTTCTACCCCTTTGACACGCCGGAGGAGTACTGGGCCTGGTGGAGCCGCCACATCTGCTGCAACCGCTATACGGACGCGCCCAAGCCGGTTTATCATGATCTGTTAGAGTTGGTGAAGGACAAGGACTATTTCGTTCTGACCACCAACGTGGATCACCAGTTCCAGCGGGCGGGCTTTGACAAAGAGCGGCTGTTCTACACCCAGGGCGACTACGGCCTGTGGCAGTGTTCCCAGCCGTGCCACTCCAAAACCTATGACAACGAGGAGACTGTCCGGCGGATGGCAGCGGAGCAGAAGGACATGAAGGTTCCCTCTGAGCTGGTGCCCCGCTGCCCTGTCTGCGGAAAGCCCATGACCATGAATCTCCGGGCGGACGACACCTTTGTGGAGGACGCCGACTGGCACGCCGCCGCCGGCCGGTACGCCGAGTTCCTGCGGCGGCATGAGGGGATGCGGATGCTGTTTCTGGAGCTGGGGGTCGGCTATAATACCCCAGGCATTATCAAGTATCCGTTTTGGCAGATGACGGCGCGGAACGCCAAAGCGGTATATGCCTGTATCAACGTCGGTCAGGCCGCTTGTCCGGAAGAAATTTCAAAGCAGGCGATCTGTATCGACGGGGACATTGGAACGGTGTTAAACACGCTTGCCTGATGGGCCTCTCCCGCTCCGCGTTGTTTTTCATTGCCTCCGGGGCGAGACGAAAAATTTGTGAAAATTGACCTTTGAAATTGAAACATCCATTTGATATACTAATTACATCAACTGGATATGGACATTCAACGACACACGCAGTGCATTGCACGTAAGCCTGATCACGGTACGGTAATGCCACGCGTGTGTCGTTTTGTCGAGAAAAGGCGCACGCGGTCGGCGTGTGCCTTTTTGTGCCCATATCCCATCAAAAGGAGGTTTTTTCATGGAGGAGAACAACTATTTAGGTCAGGAAAAAGTGAGCAAGCTGCTGCTGCAATTTGCCATACCCAGCACGCTGGCGCTGATCATTTCCTGCCTGTACAACATCGTCGACCAGATCTTCGTAGGCAACGGCGTGGGCTACCTGGGCAACGCCGCCACCGGCATCGTGTTCCCCATCACCGTCATCGGCTGGGGCGCGTCGGTGCTGTTCGGCGACGGCATGGCCACTTACCTGAGCCTGTCCCAGGGCAAGGGCGACACGTCCACCGCAGGGCGGTCTGTCGCCAACAGCATCCTGGGGTCCTTCCTGTCCGGCGTAGTCATCATCGCCGTGTGCTACGCCCTGGGGGACAGCGTGTTCTACGCCCTGGGCGCCACCGAGGCCACCATTGAGCTGACCCGGGACTACGGCCGCATCATTTTCCTCATGATGCCCCTGGCTTTGGTGCAGAACACCCTGGCCTCCATCATCCGCGCCGACGGCAGCCCCAAATACTCCATGGCCGCCATGATGGCGGGCGCGGTGTTCAACATGATCGGCGACCCCGTGGCTATCTTTGTACTCCACTGGGGCATCAAGGGCGCGGCCATCGCCACCATTCTGGGCCAGTTCATCAGCTTCCTGATCTGCATCGCCTACCTGACCCGCAGCCGGGTGTTCCGGGTGAAGGCGTCCGACTTCATCCCCAGCTGGCAATATCTCAAGCCCGTCCTGCCCCTGGGCGCGGGCAGCTTTCTGACCCAGCTGTGCATCGTGGCCACCACCATCGCCAACAACATCCTGCTCAAGTCCTACGGCGCCCAGAGCGAGTACGGCCCGGACATCCCCCTGTCCGCCTTTGTGGTCATCATCAAGCTGTTCCAGATCATCCTGAACATCGCCTGCGGCATCACTGCCGGGGCCCTGCCCATCATGGGCTACAACTACGGCGCGCGGCTGTACAGCCGGGTGAAGGAGACCTTCAAGCTGGTGGTGCTGTCCACCCTGACGGTGTGCGTCGTCGCCACGGTGCTGTTTGAGAGCGTCCCCTTGGTCTTTGTCCGAATGTTTGGCAGTGACGGCGGCGAGCTGTACACCAACTTCGCCATCGGCTGCCTGCGCATCTACCTGTCTCTGGTCATCTTTACCTGCCTGCAAAAGGCGTGCGCCATGTTCCTCCAGTCCATCGGCCACGCCAAGGCGGCGGTGCCGCTGTCTGTCCTGCGTGACGTCCTGCTCATCATCCTGGCTATCGTGATGCCGATGGGGATGGGGATCATGGGTATCCTGTGGTCCGCCCCTGTGGCCGACGTCATCGCCATGGTCATTACAGTGGCGGTAGTGGCTAAGGTGTGGAAATCCATGGGCGCGGACGCCCAGCCAGACAGGCAGGGAGAGGCAGCGCTCCGGCCCTCCCGCCCCGGCGTCATCGTCACCATCGCCCGGGAACACGGCTCGGCGGGCAAGCGCGTGGGCCAGCTTGTGGCCGAAAAGCTGGGTGTGCCATGCTACTACAAGGAGATGACCGCTCTGGCCGCCCAGGAGAGCGGGCTGGCTCGCGAGTTTATCTCCGGCATCAACTCCGATGAGAACGCGGTGATGCGGGATTTGTACCTGAGCACCACTGTGGTGCAGCAGGCCATCGCGGCCCAGGACAAGGCCATCAACATGATCGCCGACGCGGGCTCCTGCGTCATTGTGGGCCGGGCGGCGGACTACGTACTGCGGAACCGGGACAATGTGGTGCGGGTATTCATCCACGCGCCCAAGGAGTACCGGGTGAAGAAGGTCATGGAGATGTACGGCGACTCGGAGGCCGAGGGCAAAAAGAGCATCGCCCGCTCCGACGCCGCCCGGGGCGCCTACTACAAGAATATCTCCGGTCAGGACTGGGGCGATCCCCACCAGTACGAGCTGAGCGTGGACAGCTCCATCGGGCCGGAAAAGACCGCTGAATTGATTTGCGCGTATGTCGACCGCGCCTAAACCCCACGACAAACCGGGGCCGCAGGATGATCCTGCGGCCCCGTTTTCATCATGTTATTTTAAGAAGCCATCTCCCGATCCATCGCCGCGTACAAACGCCGCTTGACCGAATCCGGCCCCGTGCCCAGCGCCACGGCAAATTCTTCACACACCAGCCGCTCCGCGATCTTGAGGTATCGGGCGTCCACCTGCCCCAGCTTTTTCAGCTCCTTCTGCTTGAGGTAGATCTCTTTGATGAGGAGCAGGCAGTCCGTCAGCTCACAGGAGGCCAGCAGTCCCTGATAATGGGCGACGAGTTCCGCCGGTTTCCTGGAGCTGAATACTTTGGGCTTCAATTGGGGAAGCAGCTCCAGGTAATCCGTCGCCTCGCCGCTGCCGATCAGCGGGCGCATGGCCACCGCCGTATCCACCGGGATATAGATCAGCTCCCCGCTGGTGGAGAACAGGGAGCGGAGCGTGTAATAGCTTTGTCCGTCGTCTTTTTGGAATGGGGGCGTCCCGACCCCCTCGATCCTGCATACCCCCGTTCGGCCATACAGGATCGACGTCCCTATTGCGTACATAGGCGGCCCTTAATCCAGGTAGCTGCCGACCGGATGATAGTTGTTCTGCCGCTTGAGCTTGATGATAAGGGAACCGTCCGGCTGCTCGTTCTCCTCCAGAATTTTATACCGCGTGCCGCGGCGCTCCAACTGGGCCTTATAGGACGCGTACTCCTGCCGCACCTGCTGCTGGGCGGCCTCCGGCTCCAGGCCGTCCTTCAACATGAAGTGGAGCGTTTGCTCCAGGCATTCCGCTTTGATCCGTTTCATTGCGCAAAGTCCTCCATTTACTAAGATAATTCTATTATAAGGGAAATTTGCACATTTCTCAAAGGACATAATTCACAAAAATATGCAAGATGCACATAGGGCAAAATGCCCATGAGGTTCGTGTATCAATATGCCTGTGGACAATTCATGGACATTTTCCAGCGGAATCAAATTGACGGATAGGAGTAAGAGTGCTATAATGCTGACAATCAGCCCGTGGCGTACCGGCAATGACAGAGGGCGCTGATGTTGAAACGGATCGAAACCATAGGAAAGAGGAGAAGCCATGTATCGGATCGTGAAAAAACGGGTGCTCAATCCCACCGTGTCCCTGATGGAGATCGAGGCCCCCGCCGTGGCCCGCAAGGCGGAGCCCGGCCAGTTCATCATCCTCCGGGTGGACGAGGAGGGTGAGCGCATTCCCCTGACCATCGCCGACTTCGACCGCCAGGCCGGCACCGTCACCATCATCTACCAGGTGGTAGGCGCTACCACCGAAAAGCTCAACCACAAGGAGGAGGGCCAGTTCCTCCAGGACTTCGTGGGCCCCCTGGGCCGCGCCACCGAGACCGAGGGCCTGAAGCGGGTCGCCGTGGTGGGCGGCGGCGTGGGCACCGCCATCGCCTACCCCGTGGCCAAGAAGCTCCACGACGTGGGCTGCCATGTGGATCTCATCGTGGGCTTCCGCAACAAGGATCTGGTGATCCTGGAGGACGAGTTCAAGGCCGCCTCCACCAACTTGATCATCGGCACCGACGACGGCTCCTACGGCAAGAAGGCCCTGGTCACCGACCTGCTCCGCGAGCAGATCGAGGCGGGGGCCAAGTATGACCGCGTCATCACCATTGGCCCGGTGATCATGATGAAGTTCGTCTGCCAGCTCACAAAGCAGTACGACATCCCCACCGTGGTGTCCATGAACCCCATCATGATCGACGGCACCGG
>JAAVHV010000029.1 GCA_014799505.1 Clostridiales bacterium | reverse complement strand
GATGATGCGCGACATGGTCTGCAAAGGGATGAAACAGCGTGTTATCACCACCATGCGGTTGGTGGTCTGGAGCAGCTGTTCGATTTTGTCGCCCAGGAATGAGTCGATGAATGTGCCACGGCGGTGCAGTCCGATGATAACCTCGGTGATGTCTCTCTCAGCCATGGTGTTGAGCACACCGGTGATGACGTTGAGGTCATAGCGTTCGATGGGTGTGAGTTCAACCTCGACCGAGGCGGCGGCACGCTCAGCCACTTCAAGCGAGTTGCGGCTCACGGCGCGTGCGGCAGCCGAGTTGTCGTTACGCACGTGCAGGGCATAGAAGTCTCCCGGCACCGATGAGTCGGGGAAACGCATCGCCAGTGCGAGGTCGACGATGCCGGGGGCTGTAGCGGGGGTCGAGACGGCTATCAGTGTGCGCGGCTGGGTGCTCGACTCGTCGCGTGTCAGCTCCTCCTCAGCCTGTTCGATAAGCTGCACCTTGAGTTTGCCGGCGGCGTTGGCTGTGCCTACCGATGACACCGAGCAGGTGACGAGTATCATCACGACGGTGCCGTTGAGGATTTCGACATCAAACAGTCCCATGCTGTAGCCGATGGTCACTACGGCGAGTGCCACGGCGGTGTGGGCGTTGGAGAGCTGATACATTATCGAGCGGTCGACCGTGGTGAGTCCGAACACTTTCTGGGTCATGAGTGCGGCGAGCCATTTGGTGAACATGGCTGTAGCCGACATCACTGCGGCAATGTAGATTGTGCCCCAGCCGCCTGCGATGACGCTGACATCGATGAGCATGCCGACACCGATAAGGAAGTAGGGGATGAAGATGGCGTTGCCGACAAATTCTATGCGTCCCATCAGCGTGGAGCGTCCGGGTATGAAACGGTTGAGGATAAGTCCGGCATAGAATGCTCCGAACACACCTTCGAGTCCTATCCACGAGGCGAGGGCGGCGGCAAAGAATACCATCACCATGACATAGATAAACTGCTGGATGCCGTCGTGGTATTTGCGGAAGAAGTAACGTGTGAGACGCGGATAGATGTAATAGATGCCGGCACTGTAAGCTATCAGATAGCCCAGCACGCGCAGCAGCGACATCACCGAGCCTTCGCGCACCACGCCGAGCACTCCGGCAAGCACGATGAGTGAGCCGAGCACGGTGACGATGGTTCCCGCGATGGCGATAATCACGGCAGGTGAGCGCGTGAGTCCGAATCGCGCCACAATCGGGTAGGCAAGCAGCGTGTGGGCGGCAAACATCGAGGCGAGGAGCGTTGACTCGGGGAGTCCCATGCCGAGCACGGTGAGAGCGACACCTGCACCGATGACGAGGGGTATGCCGAAAGTGAATGCACCGAAGACGAGTCCCTTGCTGAGATTCTTCTTCAGGTGATACATATCTATCTCGATGCCTGCGAGAAACATCAGGTAGAGCAGTCCGACCTGACCGAATACCTCAAAACTCATGTCCTTGTCCAGCAGACCGAATCCGTGCGGACCGCAGGCGAGACCCGCGAGTATCATACCGATGACATTGGGTATCTTGAGACGGTTGAATATCAGGGGTGTCACCAGTATAATCGCCATTACCGACAGGAATATCGGTACCGGCTCGGATATGAGCGGAGTGCGGGCGAGTATGGTGAGTCCGGTGGTCATGAATCGGTAAGAGTGATGAAAGAAATTCCGACAAAATATTAAGGCACTGCAAAGTTACTCAAAATCTTGCGATAGTAAAAACGTGAGGACACAAAAAGAGCCGCACCCGGATGTGGGATGCGGCTCTGATTATTTACGGAGGATTTACCAGACGAATTCAGGTGAATCGCCCGAGGGTTTCACGGGCGTGGGATTATTGACGATAGCCTCGTTGTAGTCAGCCTCGTCACGGGCGATGACGAATGTCATCCAGTCGGGCACTTTATCGCTGTTGTAGCGTGCGCCCTGACGGTGATTGGTGCCGGCATAGCTGCGTATCACACCCTTCTGCAGACGCTTGATGTCAAATGTCGCGAATCCTTCGCCCCACAGTTCGACACGGCGTTGCCACCATATCTCGTTGAGGAACTTGGATGTCGATGTGTTGTAATAAGCCTCGTTGTGTGTGCCGTAGACGTAACCGGGGTCACGATAGGTGGCGAAAGCCTTGAGCAGCTGCTCGCCGCGAGCCTCCGACTGCATGCCGGCAGCCTCAGCCTCGATGAGTTTCATCTCCTCGACACGCATCATGGGGTAAGCGACGCTGAATCCCACACTTGCCACGGTGTGACCCATCGAGCCGCCTGTGAGACGGAATTTCACAGACATACCGCCCACGCCGCCGTTGTAAGAGATACGGCCTGCATTATAGATGCTCTCGGTGTAATCAGCGTCAGCATATGCTTTAAGAGCCTCGACCTTGTCCTCCTTGCTCGCGAGGTCGTCGATAGAGAAGTCGATGAATGCCTTGCGGCGGATGTCAGTAGACGGGATGGTGTTGTAGAGGTGACGGTCGATGAGGGTACAGTAGCCGAAACTGGTGTATCCCATGCCCGAGAGGTCCTCGAGACACATCATCGATGCCCATGAGTTGCTACCGTCGTTGAGCTTGATGTTATCGGAATTAGGCTCGAACTTGGTGGCGAGAATCCATGACTGGTTGGGAGTGTTGAATCCGGTGTTGCGGTCAAGATACTGCTCGTTGGTCATCATCGTATAACCCTCCTGAGCCATCTTGGCATATTTCTCGGCATCAGCCCACTCGCCCATATAGAGGTAGGCACGTGCCTTGAGACCGTACACTACGCTCTTGTCGACGGTGTAGACATCGGTGCGCACATAGTTGTCGAGCAGTTCCTCGGCGGCGTTGAGGTCATCGAGGATAAACGCCCACATCACTTCCTGCGTCACACGCGGATTGTTGGAGTCGGTGGTGTTCTCAGCCACGATGGGGACGGTGAGGGCCTCCTTGTCGACAGTATAGGGCTGCTGAGCGTACATCTGCGCGAGGTCCATGTAGAACATTGCACGCATGGCGCGCGCCTGACCGTATCCGGCACGCTGGGCTGCGGAGGGGGTGTCGCCGGTGATGAGCAGGAGGTTATTGCAATTGTAAATCCACTTGAAGTAAGTGTTCCACGGATAGGAGCTGTAGGCATACTGCGGACCCAGTCCGACGAAATTGTAATACCATACGAAGAAGGGACTGCCGTTGTTAGGCATGAAGATATCGTTGCCGAGCATATCGCGCTGCAGACCCAAGGAGGAGTAGCCGAAGTCGTATGAGGTGAGAGTATTGCCTGTCATGAACGTGCCCGACAAGGTGGCTGTCAGAGCCTCGACCGCACTGTTGTAATAGCCCGGTGCGTTTGCTACCTGACCTGCGCTTACCGAACCGCCCTCGGGCTGAAAGTCTTCGATACAGCCCGTGGTCAGTGTCAGGGACAGGGCGGAAATCAGAATGGGTGATATGATATTTTTCATTGTCTTGATTCACATTTTAGATTATAGGATTAGAATGACAGCTGCACGCCACCCATGACTGTCCTGACAGGTGATACGGAGGGAGTGTAGGTAGTGCCCGAGTAAGCCGCACGGGGGTCGAATCCTTTACGCTTGGACCAGAAACAGAGGTTCTCGCCCGATACGTATAGGCGAACGTCGGCATAGTTGTTCACCCATTTACGGGGCATATTGAATCCTACAGTGAACGAGTGGAAGTTAAGATAGCTTGCGTTGGTGAGGAAACGGTCGCTGCCGGCAGCCGAGTTGGAATCCTGATAATACCAGCGGGGGATGTCGGTATTGGTATTCTCAGCGGACCATGAGTTGAGGACATCTTTGTGGAAGTTCATGCCTGCGATGGTGCTATTGGCTCCGGTGGGGGACATGAGGAACTGATAACGCTGGTCGAAGAGCTTGCCGCCAATCTGATAGTCGAACGATAGCGCGATGTCAAACCACTTGATGCGCGCCGATGTCGAGAATCCGCCGTTGACCTTGGGGAGTGTCGAGCCCATGGCGTAACGTGTGGCAAGGTTGATGTCGGTAGTGGTCTCGTCGCGGTTTACGCCCGGACGTGATGTGTCCATCGTGCCGTTGTTGAGCAGTTGGGTGTCCTGATAGTAGAGTGCCTGACCGTTCTCGTTGAGTCCGGCAAATACGGGTGTCATGTAGTTGTAGAGCGGGCATCCCTCTGCATACCAGAGATTGCCTTCCACAAATCCGCCGCGCTTGCCGGTCTTGGACTCGGGGAGTGAGAGAATTCTGGTAGTGTTGTGGGCGAGATTTATGCCGACCTTCCAGTCATAGTCACGGGTACGGATGATGACACCCTCGAGGTTCAGTTCGACACCGGTGTTGCGGATGTCGCCGATATTGTCATAATAGCCTCGTGCTCCGGTCGAGCGGGGGAGTGATAGGAAGAACAGCAAATCGGAGGTCTTCTTGTTGTAGAACTCAAACTGACCGTTGAGTCTGTGACCGAAGAGCTCCCACTCGAGTCCGAGGTTGAAGTTGGTGGTGGTCTCCCATGTGATGTCGGGGTTGCCTAACTGTGAGAATGTGGGGATTGTCGACAGTCCGTCAGCTGCGGGAGTGAGATTATACATGTTGTAGTAAGCGAAGGTGCCGATGTTGTCGTTGCCCTGCTGACCTATACTTGCCTTGAGCTTGAGGAGGTCGATAAATTTTGCCTGAGACATGAATGTCTCGCGGTTGATAATCCATGCGCCGCCGATAGACCAGAAATTGCCCCAGCGGTGTGACTTGAGGAAGTGTGACGATGCGTCGCGACGGTAGGATGCCGATGCGAAGTAACGTTCGTCGTAGTTGTACTGGAGATTCAGGAACCAGCCCTCGACATTGTAGTTGGTGGTAGACGAGGTGTTGATGTAGGGTGTGGCGAATGCCGACAGTTCGGTGATGTCGGGTGAGAAACCGCCGTAGGATGAACCTGAGAGATTCTTGGATGTGGTGCGGTAATACTCGTGTCCGAGCATGGCGTTAACATAATGACCGTTAAAATCCTTGAAGAATGAAAGGGTCTGTACGTTATTGGTAGATATCGAGGTGGCGTGAGTCTTGGTGAGGTCTCCGCCGGTATTGGCACTCGAGCCGTAGAACTGGTTGCTGTAGCTGCTGTTATCCGTACCGAGCCATGACACAAGGCTGTTGACATTGAGTCGGAGATAGGGGGTGAATGTCACGTCGGCCTTGAGCGACGCGTTCATATAGTTGAGTGTCTGGCGGTTTTTGTCGTAACGGTTGCTACCGAGGGGGTTATTGTTGTTGCTGAACTCACGCATCAGACCATAACCGGGCTCGGCGTTGGGGTTACCGTAGTCATAGGCGGGATTGCCGTACCGGTCGGTGGCGATAGAGATATTGCCGGCACCGTCGACCTGACGCACATAGATAGGATAGATGGGTGCCAGCATCGAGGTAAAGTACATAACGTTGGAGCCGTTGGGGGTGGAATTCGTAGCCGAATGGGTGTAGTTGACATTGGCACCGAGCTTGAGCCAGTCAGTGGCTTTATAGTCAGCCTTGATGCGACCGCTCACACGTTCGAAACTCGAGTAGTCGACCACTCCGTCCTCGTCAAGATAGTTGAGCGAGGTATAAAATGTGGCACGTTCGTTGCCGCCGTTGACAGCGAAATTGTATTCCTGACGGAAACCGCTGCGATAAGCTGCATCGGTCCAGTCGTCGGGAGTGAGATAGTAATCCTTACCGTTGTAGTTAAAGGTGTTGCCGAGTGAGGCATTGGGGTTGAGACGTCCGTCCGCACCGATGAGTGACTCACCAGCGGGAAGTGAATAGACGTTATAGGCGAGGTCCTTGATGGTCTTGTCGACACTCTGCTGATGAATCATCTCGGGAGTGTACATACCGAGGGGAGTGAGCAGGTCGTTGTTCCAGTTCTGTACCTGACGGTAGTAGGTCTCGTAATACTGTGCGGGCGAGTCGATGATGTCATATTCCTGCACTGCACGTGAATTGGCACCCCACTTGGCGTCAAAAGTGATGCGGGTCTTATTGTTGTTGCCATCCTTGGTGGTGATGAGTATCACACCTGTTGCACCACGGGCACCGTACAGGGCTGCCGATGCCGCATCCTTGAGCACGGAAATGGACTCGATATCGCTCTGGGGGATATTGGCAAGGGATGCTGTATAGGGTGATCCGTCAACGATCACGAGGGAATCAGTCTCGG
>JAAVHV010000028.1 GCA_014799505.1 Clostridiales bacterium | reverse complement strand
TTGAAGTGTACTGTAATGACGTTTTCATCCGTGATGGTGATATGAGAAACCGCCTGACCGAAGGACTTAAAGTCCACCCCGGCTGGGCGGTTGAAGGTTTCAGATTCAGTTGGGGCGGGACAGCAGTCATACCGGGCGGAGACCCCCTGCAGGATCAGGGACACGATATCTTCCGGCTTGCTGTTCGTCATGGTCGTATTTCCTCCATTCTTCTTCATCTCGTAGTATTCGATGAGCAGGTTGGTGATGTACTGCGCGGTAGTCAGGCCCTGCTGCTCTCTGGCCTCGCAGATTTGGGCGTGCAGGGCGGTGGGGATCTGTGCACATAAGTTCTTGGTTTCCGCCATGATACTGTTCTCCTTTCTTTCGATTGCAGCACAAGCATATCCGAAAGCCGTGGTGAAAGCTATTACCAAGACCACTAAGATATCACGCACAAACCAAGCAGAACTACCAATCTGAACAATCTGAAAATAAAGAAAGCCGCCTGCGAACCTACCTTGAAAACCGGCAGGACGCAGACGGCTTTTTGCTCTTTGAACGCTGGGGAGTTCGAATCATGCCTGTTCTCCAAAACTCCAAAATCCGGCTGTTTTGCATCTCCGGCGCGTTATTTTTGTTTTACGCTTCCTATTTTTATAAACGTTCGATTATTGTTCCGAATTTCTCTGTTCATTTGCTTTTGTGCGCAAAAATCCAGCGCCGAAGTGCGAGATTTTTGCCTGCATCTTTTTTGTCAATGCAACTTGGTGCAGTTAAGCAATCCATATCCGAACCGGATTTTTCCGCCACAGGGGAGGCTTTGAGGTCATCAAATGTAATCGTGTCCGTCCCTTCCTTGTAGTTGAAGGTTATCACCATCTTGTCATCGTAAAGGAAAATCGCATTTACAAAAGTATCAATCAGCATTTTCCTGTGAGACTTCTGCCGCACATCCAGCTTGCGGAAACGATGCAGCCAGAAGGTCATAAACTCGGCGCTGATCTTGGGCTTCGCCAACTTCTCGCAGGCAATCTTCGTTTCCAATTCTTCTTTTGCGGCCTCCAGTTCCTCCAGACGGCCCTTGGTGGATTTGGTAAGAATACCCTGCTGGATGGCATTGAGCAAATTCTGGATACCCTGCTCTGCTTCTTTCAGTTGCTGCTCGTACAACGGCAGATTGACATTTTCCTGATCCTGCAAATCCATAAGCATGGCGACAATGGCTTCAATGGCGTTATCGTCCATCACCATTTTCATCGTTTCGCTGACGACCAAATCTTCAATCCAATCCTTCTTGACGGACTTCTTGTGGCAGTTTGTCCGCTTCTTTTTGACGGACACGCACTTGTAATAGCGGTGTGTAGTTCCGGTGTGACTGGTGCCGCTCTCGCCGCAGAGATAGGCTCCACAGTAGCCGCAGAACAGTTTTGTAGTCAGCAGGTAATCTTCCTCTGCCTTGTATCGGGCGGGGGCTTTTTTATTCTTTGCCAGCCTTTCCTGTACCCGGTCAAAGAGGTCTTGTGGAACGATGGTGGGAATGCCATTTGGCACAACGATGTCCCGATAGGTGTACTCTCCGATGTAGCGGCGGTTGTTCAAAAGGTGCTGGACGCTGTTGTAAGTCAACGATTGCCCCCTTGTATTTTTCACGCCTTGCTCATTCAGATAATCCCGGATTTCTGTCATGGTCGCGCCCTCGGCGTACTGCTTGAATGCCTCCAGGACAAATGGGGCGGTCAGTGGGTCGATTTGAAAATACTGCTCGCTGTCGATCATGTAGCCGATGGGTAGCGTTCCTCCGTTGTACTTGGATTTCAGGGCGTTCTCCGTCATGCCCCGGACTACCTTCTCGGACAGGTCGGCGGAGTAGTATTCTGCGTAGCCCTCCAGAACGCTTTCCAGAATGATACCCTCGGCTCCGTCAGAAATGACCTCGGTGGCAGACACTACCTTGACGCCGTTCTTTTTCAGTGTGGCCTTATACCTGGCGCTGTCGTAGCGGTTCCGAGCAAACCTGTCCAGCTTCCAAACAATCACCATGTCGAACAGCCGCTTGCCGCTGTCCCTAATCATGTTCTGAAACTCTGGGCGGTTATCTGTCTTGGCAGAGAAAGCCCGGTCGATATAGTGGCGCAGGATAGTGATGCCGTTCTTCTCGGCAAAGGCGGTACATTCTCGGATTTGTCCCTCGATGCTTTCCTCCCGCTGATTGTCGCTGGAATATCGGGCGTAGATCACAGCTTTCATTTCCCGCCCTCCATCATCTGAAATAGCGTTTCCTTTAGCTTTTCATTCATCGGGGACGCTGGGTCAAAACACATCTCGATGAACCGGCGCATTTCTTCTTTGTCTGGTGTGATGGTCGGATTGAAAGCATAGGTTGTTCCCTGGGGCTTGTCCGTCCGGCAGAAAATGTAGTCCATAGATACGTCAAAAAAATCCGCAAACCGCCGCAGATAGTCAATAGGCGGAGAGGTCTGTCCATTCTCATAGCGGTTGACACTGGACTGTGTGGCGTGGATGTATTCTGCCAGAGCCGCCTGAGAGATGCCGAGATTTTCACGGAGTTCTTTCATGCGCTTTCCTATTTGTTTCATTAGGTCGCCTCCCTTCGGTTGCCTCCATTATAACCCAAATTAAAGAAATAATCAACCCAAATATAAAAATATTTTTGAGTCTCCCTCATTTCCTACCCAACAAAAAAGCGTCCCGCCAGGGACGCGCAGCCGCACAATTTATTGTGCGTTCAACGGGGTTTGGGGCTGGCCCCAACAAGCGGCAAGCGGGCGTGTATTAACACACGCCCTGCTTGCCAATTTGCAATGTGGGTACACACTTGCCCTGCTTGCCCGTTTTGTCATACCATAATTTTTCGCTTTTTCCATTCAATAGATTTCTTGCTCAAGAGCGTCAAATGTCGGGGTAGAAAAGAATTCACCGAGCGTGATTTCAAAACCATCACATAACTTTTTGATAGTGACTGTCCCCGGATTTTGACTTTCCCCATTGAGAATGCTTTTGATAGTTGCCTGCGGAACAGCGGAGATATTACTCAAGCCATTCGGTGTGATGCCCCGCTCTTTGCACAAGTCTAAGATACGAGCCGCAATCGCTTCACGAGTGTTCATAGGCAAATCCTCCAAGTGATTTGTCACTATGATAAAATATTTGCGTTTCGTTCCTTAGTGATACTTCACTAACTCCAGAAAAAGTGTTATAGTGATATATCACTATATAGGAGTTGTGAACTATGACAGCAATTACTTGTGCATTTACCGGCCATCGCCCGAAAAGTTTTCCCTGGAAGTACAATGAAAGCGCTCCTGACTGTGTTCTGCTGAAAGAAATCTTGGCAGCAAAGATTGAGGTGCTGGTGAACCAGGGAGTGACAGATTTCCTGTCGGGCATGGCCCTGGGAGCAGACCTTTGGTGCAGCCAGATTGTCCTTGACCTCAAAAAGAAAAAACCTGCGCTGAAACTCCATTGTGTCCTGCCATGCAAGGGACAGGAGAGCAAGTGGACAGCATCGGCACAGGAACATTATTACTCAATTTTGGCGCAGGCCAATGAGGTTGTCTATGTGAGGCAGGAGTACAGCCGGGACTGTATGCTGGAGCGTAACCGATGGATGGTGGATCGAGCGTCCATCTTGCTGGCCGTCTATAATGGAACCTATCGAAGTGGGACAGGGATGACCGTTCGCTATGCCCAAAAGCTGGGACGTGAAATTATCATCATCGACCCGGTATTGCGGAGCATTACGCATAGTCCCCAGGTTACAAAATAAGTGACAAGATTGCCAATCTGTGGTATGATAGGTACAGTTCAAATGCGGAGGGCAAAGCTATGACAGACGTAGAGCGGCGCAGCGCCGCCGCAAAGTTCGCGGCAGACTGGAGAGGCCGGGGCGATGAAAAGCAGGAGACACAAGCCTTTTGGCTGGCGCTCCTGCAAAAGGTTTACGGTGTTGACGAACCAGAAAAATATATTCAGTTTGAACTTCCTGTGAAAATAGACCACACCAGCTTTATTGACTGCTATATTCCAGAAACCCGCGTCCTGATTGAGCAGAAGAGCATGGATATTGATTTGAACCGCGGCTATAAACAGTCTGACGGAAGTATTTTGAAACCCTATGCTCAAGCCCGACGCTATGGCGGGTATCTGCCCCATAATCAAAATCCTCGGTGGATCGTTGTTTGCAACTTTCAGGAATTTCAAATCCATGACATGAACCGGCCTAACGACGAACCGGAAATTATTCTGTTGGCCGACCTGGATAAGGAGTTTGCTCAGCTGGATTTCCTAGCGGACACCGGAAAAGAGCATATCAAGAGAGAGATGCGAGTTTCCCTCCAGGCCGGTGAGTTGGTGGGAGTGCTGTATGATGCGCTGCTGAAACAATACAAAGACCCCAATGACCCGGAGGCTCTGAAAAGCCTTAACAAGCTGTGTGTCCGGCTGGTGTTCTGCCTCTATGCTGAGGATGCCGGTATCTTCGGCAGCAAGAGTATGTTCCATGACTATCTGGAGAAGCATCGTTCCGAGGATCGACGGGCACTTATCAACCTGTTTCGGGTGTTGGATCAGGATATTCCTCAACGGGATGAGTATATGGATGATGACTTGGCGGCGTTTCCCTATGTCAATGGCGGTCTGTTTGCCGATGAGGATATTAAAATACCCCGCCTGGGCGATGAGGTCATTGACCTTATCCTACATCGTGCCAGCGAAGATTTTGATTGGAGTGAGATTTCCCCGACTATTTTCGGTGCTGTGTTTGAAAGCACCTTGAACCCAGAAACCCGGCGCTCCGGTGGGATGCACTATACCTCTATCGAAAACATCCATAAAGTGATCGACCCATTGTTCTTGGATGAACTGAAACGCGAATATAGACAGGCGATGGATTTTAAAACTATCGAGGCACGGAAGAACAACCTAAAAAAGCTCCAGGATAAAATAGCCTCTCTAAAGTTTTTAGACCCAGCCTGCGGTTCCGGGAACTTTCTGACCGAAACCTATCTCTCCCTTCGTCGCATGGAAAATCAGATCATTCTTTCGTTGACTGGCAATGCCGAGGGACAGATTGGCATTATGGGTGGCGACTTCGCCAATCCAGTCCAGGTTTCTATCGGTCAATTCTATGGCATCGAAATTAACGATTTTGCCGTGACAGTGGCTAAGACCGCTTTATGGATCGCCGAAAGCCAAATGCTGAAACAGACAGAGGACATTATTCACCGTCAACTCGATTTTCTGCCATTAAAATCATATGCCAATATCATCGAAGGAAACGCTCTGCGGGTAGACTGGGAGAGTGTTGTATCCAAATGCGAGTTAAATTACATTATGGGCAATCCGCCGTTTGTGGGCGCTCGGATGATGGCGCAAGGCAGCCAGCAAAAATGCGAAGTACAAAGTATTTTTGGCGACATAAAAGATGTCCAAGATTTGGACTATGTGACCTGCTGGTATAAAATTGCGGCTCAAACAATGTCCGGCACAAATATTGAAGCAGCATTTGTATCAACAAATTCCGTCAGCCAGGGCTCCCAGGTTCCGATCCTTTGGAATGTCCTTCTAAACGAGTATCACGTTCATATCAACTTTGCCCATCGTACCTTCAAATGGAACAGCGAAAGCGCAAACAAAGCTGCGGTACACTGTGTCATTATTGGATTTTCGTGTATTGACCGCAAAACAAAAACCTTGTTTTCTCAGGGAGTGGGAAAACAGGTTGAAAACATCAGCCCTTATCTGGTCGAAGGCGGCGACTATTTTGTGACCGCACAGAAACAGGCCCTCTGTAACGTACCAAAAATGAGTTTCGGAAACCAACCCCGCGATGGCGGGCATCTTGTTATATCCTCGGATGAGCGGGCCGAACTTTTGAAACGTGAGCCAACATTGGCAAAGTGGCTACACCCATATATCGGCGCAGAAGAATTTATCAACAAAAAAGAACGCTGGTGCCTGTGGCTGAAAGGTATATCGCCCGCTGAGATCAAGGGCAGTAAAGCGATATACGAGAAAGTGGAGGCGGTTCGGCAATTCCGTTTGGCCTCTAAAGCTAAGACAACAAATGGCTACGCAAAAGTACCGCACTTGTTCGCGCAAATCACACAGCCTGATAATGCAAACTACTTAATCGTGCCACGGGTTTCGTCTGAACGGCGCAGATATGCTCCTATCGGTTTTATGAATGCTAATGTCATTTCATCCGATGCTGTCCAAATCGTTCCTAATGCCACTTTGTACCATTTTGGTGTTTTGACCTCCAATGTACATATGGCATGGATGCGGGCAGTTTGCGGGCGGTTGAAAAGTGATTACCGTTATTCAAAGGAACTGGTTTATAATCCATTCCCCTGGCCCGCCCCCACCAATGCTCAAAAGGCAAAAATTGAGCAGACCGCCCAGGCCATTTTGGATGCCCGCGCCCTCTATCCAGACAGCAGCCTTGCTGATCTATACGATGAAACGACCATGCCGGTGGAATTGCGCCGCGCCCACCAGAACAACGACCGGGCCGTGATGCAGGCATATGGATTTAAGGTCGGCGACATGACTGAGAGCCAGTGTGTGGCGGAGTTGATGAGGATGTATCAGGCTCTAACAAATCAAAAATAGCATATTTCCCAAAACTCAACATTGAAGGAGCAACGTATGCCAAAAGATAATCGTGATTTTTTCAAAACCAAGAAAATTTGGTCGGAAGTCAAGGATGAACTTCTTGGCTGCTACTTAGTTCCATACTTCAACAAAATATTGTCAATGGGAAATCCGGTTTTGTATGTGGATTGCTTTGCCGGAAAAGGGAAATTTGATGACGGTAAAAATGGATCACCACTGACAGCATTGCAGAGTTTGGATAGAAGCATAGCTGTATACCGTGGAAGATTTCCTATACCCTCCGTCTTTATGAAATTCATTGAGTTAAATCATGCTACGGACTTAATTTCTAATTTGAATGGGCAGCCAGCAGGAAGATGTGAGGTAATTAGCGGAAGATTTGAGGATAATATCATACCGCTTTTGCAGAAATCTATGGCTCAGCATCATCAACTGAATGTCTTTCTTTATATTGACCCGTATGGGGTAAAGGTCTTAAACGCAAATTTATTTGACTCCGTAGCAACCGCTTTCACAACAGCCGAGCTTTTGATAAATCTAAACTCTTTTGGCTTTATCAGGGAAGCGTGCCGTGTTAAGAAAATTTCTTTCAGGGAACGTGAGAACGAGGTTTTCAGCGACCTTGAAGAGTATGATAGTTCCACTTTGGAGTCATTTCAAGAACTGGATGATATTGCTGGCGGTTCATATTGGCAAGAGATTATTGACAGGTACGGCAGAGGGGAAATTGACTGTTATGATGCTGAAAAAGATTTTTCCCGTTTGTATAAGGAACGTTTAAGAAGAAATTACGCCTATGTTTTGGATATGCCAATTCGCTTAAAGCCTGGACAGCATCCAAAGTATCGAATGGTTCATGCTACCAATCACCCTGATGGCTGTATTTTAATGGCAGATAATATTGCAAAAAGAACCGACCGTTTAGTTATTGAAATTCAAAGCGGTGGCCAAATGAGCATTTTGCAACAGACAGCGGAAAACGAAGAAGTCAGTGAAGAGATGCTTATGGAGAAGGTACAAGAGTTACTTGAAAGCACAACCTCTTACACTCGGCTCAATCAATTCCTGGCGAATTTCTACAATCAATATGGTGTTCTCTGTGATATATCTCGTTTGAGTAGTGGGCAAGGTGGCTCAATACTTAAGTCACTTGAAGAGAGCAGGTATATAGAAGTTCAAAGAACGCCACCGTTTACCAAAACGGGCAAGCCCTCAAAATTCTGGCAAGAGAAAAAGGGATATACTATCTGTCTGCGGAAAAGGAGTTAATAGCTGTGGAAACCATAACACGAAAATCTATGCTCTATAAAACGGGCGTTGAATATGGGGACTATACAATGAACCACGTGTTAGGGTGTTCTCATGGATGCCTATATCCGTGCTATGCTTTTCTAATGGCGAAGAGGTTTGGGAAAGTAACGGATTATGAGCAGTGGTGTGCCCCAAAACTCGTAAGCAATACACTTGAACTCCTCGATCGTGAAATTCCACGGCTTAAATCAAAAATCGAATCGGTACAGCTGTGTTTCACAACAGATCCTTTTATGTACGGTTATGATGAAGTCTGTGAAATGAGTTTAGCAGCTCTTAAAAAACTAAATGCGGCTGGTATTCGATGTACTGTGCTAACAAAGGGGCTGTTACCCCTAGACCTAGCGAGCTTATCTCCTGAAAATGAATATGGTATAACGCTTATTTCCCTTAACGAAGATTTCCGCAGAAGAGTTGAGCCTGGAGCATCCCCCTACGCCAATCGGATTGCTTCACTGAAAGCACTTCATGACAGAGGATGCCGTACATGGGTAAGCATCGAGCCATATCCAACGCCTAATCTGATACAACAGGATTTGTCAGAAATTTTAGACACAATATCATTTACTGATCGTATCATCTTCGGACGAACAAATTACAGCAAAGAAATCTCAGCCTATAAAAATCATAAAGCATTTTATAATAATCAAACTGACATTGTAGTTCAGTTTTGTAGAGAACATGGGATTAGTTACCACATAAAAGAGGGCACTATAACTTAAAAACCGTGAATAAGAAGCTATTGTAATTTGTCCGCAAATCAAAGCCATTTTCAGCTTTTTATGAGCAATCATATTACCCCCTCCAGATAAGTCATTTGAAACCCTTATCGCACAGTCGGTTCAAGTCCCCGATTTGCGGACAGCGTAGACGCTTAAAACCACATTTCCGCTGTTCTGAGGCCAACTATATCATCCATTGCTGATGGGCACCAAGAAAGCCTTGCAACACAAGGGCTAAAAAGATCTAACTGTCCACGTCGGCGTAGTAAGTCAATAGGGTAAGAAATAGAAAAAGTAACTCCCGATTTTGTCACTCCAAAGGAAATCATACGGCCTACTCAATTTCCGCTCTTAAACTTCTTGCCGCACAAAGGATTTGCTACCTTACTTTTTCTACCAGCGTTCGCCTTGACAGAGCATCCGAAATCCGATACAATATCCGCAGAAGAATGAGAGGACAGTTTGTCCTCGTTGTTGCGATACATGATTTTCCAACAGAAAGGGGGACGCCTTATCCGCAGAACCTAAAGCAATCAATTTTACGGTGTACACGAAAGGACACAGAGAGCGCCTTCGGAAATTTTAGTACGGAGGACACTATTTGAGCAAGCGAAAGAAACCAATTAACAGGACCGACATTCCCCAGCACCAGATTGAGGCCATCGCCCGCTGCATCCTGCCCGATATTCTCGCTTTCTATGAGAGCAAAGAAGGGCAGCGGGAATTTGAAGAATGGAAAAAGCAGCGGAAGGCCGAACAAAAAGAGTAAACAATCAGGGCAGACGCAATCGTGATCCGATGCGCCCGCCCTGTTCTTATCTATTTCTTTTTTCTTGGCCCTCTCGGCTTGGAGGTTGGCTTCCGCTCCACCCCATTATGGAAATGCGTACTCTCAAATCTCTCAAAGAAAACCAATAATCCGAACCCATCTCCTATCGGAAAAAGGTTCGGATTATATGGGTTTGGTGCGCGAGGCGGGAGTCGAACCCGCACGCCCTTGCGAGCACTGGCACCTGAAGCCAGCGAGTCTACCAATTCCACCACTCGCGCATTGATTGGGCTTGTGCTGTCGTTCAGCACGAGAATGATATTACCACAATGAAAGCCAATTGTCAACAGTTTTTTCACTATGTTTTTTGAGCGTCGTCTTTCGCGGCAGGAGACAGCCCCGCTCTTGTGAGAGCGTCCGCGAAACGCTGTGAAAACGGCCCTCGCTGGCTGGGCCGTTCCCGCTTGCGCCTTGTGGCGAGTTTGCGGCGCTCGGTGCCGGCAAAGCACACAGCCCCGCAACCGCGGGGCTGTGTAGGTTCTCCTTATTTGCTGCGCATAGCGATCTCGTGGCGCTTGGGGCCGGTGGACACGATGGTGATGGGCACGCCGATGTGCCGCTCCAAAAACTCCACATAGTTTTTGGCGTTAGCGGGCAGCGCGTCGTAGTCGGTGATGCCCCGCACGTCGCTCTTCCAGCCGGGGAGGGTCTCAAACACCGGCTTGGCCCGCATCAGCTTCGGGGTGGTGGGGAATACATCCGTCACCTCTCCATCGATCTCATAGCCCACGCAGACACGGATCTCATCCAGATAGCCCATCACGTCCAGGCAGGTCAGCGCTACTTGCGTAGCGCCTTGCACCATGCAGCCGTATTTGGTGGCCACGGTGTCGAACCAGCCAACCCGGCGGGGCCGGCCCGTCGTCGCGCCGAACTCGCCCCGGTCGCCGCCCCGGCGGCGCAGCTCGTCGCCCTCCGGGCCCAGCAGCTCGCTGACGAAGGGCTCGGTGTTGGAGCCCACGCTGGAGGAGTACGCCTTGGTGACGCAGATCACGTCCTCGATGGCGGTGGGGGGCACCGGGGCCCCCACGCAGCCGTAGCCCGCCAGGGTATGGGACGAGGTGGTCATGGGGAAGATGCCCAGGTCGGGATCCTTCATGGAGCCCAGCTGCCCCTCCAGCAGGACGGTTTTGCCGTCCTTCAGCGCCTGGTGGAGGAAGCTCACCGCGTCGCCCACGTAGGGCCGGATCAGCTCCCGGCACTCCAGAAGCTGGTCGTACAGCGCCTGGACATCCAGGGCGGGCTTGTGGTACAGGTGCTCAAAGAGAATATTCTTCACTTCTACAGCCCGGCTCAGCCGCTCCCACAGGCGATCCTCGTCAAACAGGTCGCACACCTGGATGCCGGTCTTGGCGTATTTGTCGGAGTAGAAGGGCGCGATGCCGCTCTTGGTGGAGCCGAAGGCCCTGCCGCCCAGGCGCTCCTCCTCGTACCCGTCCTGGAGGACGTGGTAGGGCATGAGCAGCTGGGCCCGCTCAGACACGATGAGATTGGGGGCGGGCACGCCCTGGTCGATGACGCCCTTCAGCTCCGCCGCCAGCTTGGCCGCGTCCAGCGCCACACCGTTTCCGATGATATTGGTGATGTGGGGGTAGAAGATGCCGGAGGGCAGGATGTGCAGCGCGAAGCGCCCATAGTCGTTGATGATGGTGTGGCCCGCGTTGGCCCCGCCCTGGAAGCGCACCACCACGTCCGACGTCTCGGCCAGCAGATCGGTGATCTTGCCCTTGCCCTCGTCGCCCCAGTTGGCCCCTACGATCGCTTTTACCATAAAAATACCTCTGCGCCCGGGATTCGCAGCCAATTTCCCTGGTCTGCCTTATCCGGCGCGCATTGCGGGCCGATGGCCCAACAGCTCTATTATAATCAACTTCCCCCTTCGGCGCAAGTCCTTTGGCCGCTTTTTCTGATTTTCTCTTTACTTTCGTAAAGTGACGTGTTAGAATGCCCTTATATGTCACTTTTGTAGGAGGATGCGCGATGCAGAAAGAGATGCCGGATCAAACCGCCCTGCTGTTTGAGGCCATCCTGTCGCTGCGCGACCAGGAGGAGTGCCGTGCCTTTTTCCAGGATCTGTGCACTGTGGCTGAGCTGCGGGCCATGGCCCAGCGGCTGGAGGTGGCCCAGCTCTTGGACGAGGGCCTCATCTATAACGATATTCTCAAGCGCACCGGGGCCTCCAGCGCCACCATCAGCCGGGTGAACCGGGCGCTGCAATACGGCGCGGACGGCTATAAAACCGTGCTGCCGAGGCTGCCCAAATGACAGACGCCTATACCGCGCTGGCCCGGTGCTATGACCGGCTGACCAGTGATGTGGACTACCAAAAGTGGGCAGACTACATAGAGCGGCACTTCCGCAGGCTGAAACGGCCTGTCCGCTCTGTGGTGGAGCTGGGCTGCGGCACGGGGAGCCTCACCAAATTGCTGGCGGGACGGGGCTATGCCATGACCGCCGTCGACCTCTCGCCGGATATGCTGTCCATGGCCGACCAGAAGTGCCAAGAGTTGGACGTGCTGTTCTTGTGCCAGGATATGTCCCGGCTTACCCTAGCAGAGCCGCAGGACGCCGTCATCTCCTGCTTGGACAGCGTGAACTACGTCACCCGCCCCGCCGCGCTGAGGCGGACGTTTCAGCGGGTCTATAAAAGCCTTGCTCCCGGCGGGCTGTTCCTGTTCGATGTGAAAACCCCCGCCGCCCTGGAGGGGGCGGACGGTCAGACCTATCTGGACGAGGACGACGATCTGTTCTGCGTCTGGCGAGGGGAGTACAGCCCCCGCCGCCGGGTATGCGGCTACGGGCTGGACCTGTTCGTCCGGGAGGAGGACGGCAGCTGGAGCCGGGGCGGCGAGTACCACGAGGAGTACGCCTACACCATGGACGAGCTGGAAGGCTTTCTGCGGGAGGCGGGCTTCCAAGACATCAAGTTATACGGCGACAAGACTTTGTCCGCCCCTAAGGAGGGGGCTTACAGGGTCTTTTTCGCCGCGAGAAAGGAATTGTAGCAATGGATCAGATCGTTCGCGTCATCGCCAAGGACGCCCCTGTGAAAGCCATGGCCATCTCCGCCCGGGACATGGTGGAGCGCGCCCGGGCCATCCACGACTGCTGGCCGGTGGCCGCCGCGGCCCTGGGCCGTCTGCTCATGGCCGCGTCCATGATGGGCGCGGTCATCAAGACGGAGGACGGCGCCGTCACCCTGCGTGTCAAGGGCGGCGGACCGCTGGGGAGCCTCACCGCCGTGTCCGACAGCCACGGCAACGTCCGGGGCTACGTGCAGAACCCCGCGGTGGACGTGCCCCGGAAGGCCAAGGGCAAGCTGGGCGTGGGGGCCGCTGTGGGGGCGGACGGGGATTTGACCGTCATCCGGGACCTGGGGCTGAAGGAGCCCTATATCGGCTCGGTGCAGCTGGTGGGGGGCGAGATCGCCGAGGATGTGGCCGCCTACTTCGTGGAGAGCGAGCAGGTGCCCACCGCCTGCGCCCTGGGGGTGCTCATCGCCCCCGACCAGACCGTCCAGGCCGCGGGGGGCTACCTGATCCAGCTCCTGCCCGGGGCGGACGACGGGGTCATCTCCGCCGTGGAACGGGGGGTGGCCAAGCTGGGCGCGGTCAGCGCGCGGCTGGACGCGGGCATGGACCCCCTGGATCTGCTGCGGGAGGTGCTGGGGGAATTTGAGCTGGAGGTGCTGGAGACCTCCCCCATCGAGTACCGCTGCTACTGCACCCGGGAGCGGGTGAGCCGGGCCCTCATCAGCCTGGGGAAGGAGGAGCTGACCGCCCTCATGGAGGAGCAGGAGGGCGCGGAACTCACCTGCCAGTTCTGCGATAAGGTGTACCGCTTCTCCAAAGGCGATCTGCAAGCCCTTTTGGACGAGGCGGTGAACAAGTGAAACAACGACCAGAGAGCGCCGGCCTAGCCGGCGCTCTCTTCCTGTTCCATCAGCTCCACCACCGTCCGGGCGTACAGCCGCGCGGCGGTAATGGCCTCCTGGAGGGTGTTGCCGTGGGTGCCCACCTCCACCAGGATCGTCCCCGTGGACAGATGCTGGTTGAACCGGGTGGGCCGCAGCACCAGGGGCCGGGCCAGCGTGGCCCACTTGTCGCACAGCGCCGACTGGATGGACAGCGCCAGCGCCAGGTTCACCCTCCAGTTGGGGTGGGTCTGCCCGGTGGCATCGGTGCCCATCACCATCATCACCTGGGCGCAGTTGTCCACCGTCCCCGCCACCGCCTTGTAGATGGTGCCGTCGGTGGCCACCAGCGCGTCCCGGTGGACGTCCAGCAGCAGCACCAGGGAGGGATACTTTTCCAAATTGGCCGCCACCCCCTGCACCGAGCGGTTGTAGGCGTCGTTGTAGCTGGGATAGTCGTACAGGGTGGTGTCGTGAACCACGCCGATGCCCGCCGCCTCAAATACCGCCTTCATCTCCTCGCCCACCCGGATCATGTTGTAGTTGGTGTCCAGGGTGCGGTGGTCGCCGCTGGGGTCATATATGTCGGTGCCGTCCATTTCGTAGGACTCGGTGGCGTGGGAGTGGTAAATGAGCACTTTCGGCCCTTCCCCCGCAGCGGACAGCTGGGGAGCGTTTTCCAGCAGGGCCGGTATGTCCACCGTATAGTCGGTTCGGTTGTAGACGGACACATTCCCTGATGTGATGTACTTGGTGGAGCTGCCCGCCACCATGGTCTTGGGGATGATGCCGTCCGGTGCGGTGGTGGAGGCGGGCGGGTCGGTGCCCTCGTCCTCGCCTGTGGGGTCCAGCTCGGCGATGTCCAGGCTCTCCTCGGGTGGGGGATCGGTGGGGGCAGGCTCTGGAGAGGGCAGCGTGCCCCCCAGCAGGGAGGACTGAGCCAGCACCAGCCTGTCCCAGCGGGACAGCCCGTCCCCCGTCTGCTCCACCAGCCCCAGCTCCGCCGACAGCAGGGTGATGGACACCTGGGCGTCGCCCGCCAGCTCCCAGAGCTGCTCCAGGGCGGCGGCGGGGTCGCCCACCAGCCACAAAAGCCAGGCCGCCAGGGCGGCCATCAGCGCCGCCACCCCTGCCCGCAGGCCCCGGGCCAGCGGCCTACTTGTCCTTTTCTTTCGCATTGCGCTCACCTCCCTGCAATGTATGCCGCCCCAGAAAAAAATAGACCCTTGACATGGTAAGTATAATTAGTTATACTAAGTGGGAAAAGTTATACTAATAGGAGGAGCTGAAATGAAGATGAAAATGCCCAAGGATAAGTTCCTCAGCACCGTGCGGATGGGGGATAAGGGTCAGATCGTCATTCCCAAGGAAGTGCGGGAGATGTTTGAGATCGAGCCGGGAGATAACCTCATGCTGCTGGCGGACAAGGAACGCGGCATTGCCATCGTGGCCTTCGACGGGATGATGGATTTTATGAACGAGGCCACCCGTCAGGCCATGGGCAAGAAGGAGAAAGAACAATGAACGCGATACAGATCATGGGTTTGACCAAGGAATACGGAAACCGCAGGGTGGTAGACCGGCTGGAGCTGTCCATTCCGGCGGGGGAGCTGTTCGCCCTGCTGGGGGTGAACGGGGCGGGGAAGTCTACGACGATCAAGATGCTGTCCTGCCTCACCGTTCCCACCGAAGGGGACGCCCAGCTCATGGGGCACAGCGTCCGAGCCAAAAGCCACCAGGCCAAGGAGATTTTGGCGGTCTCTCCCCAGGAGACGGCGGTGGCCCCGGGGCTCACCGTGGCGGAAAATTTGGAGCTGATGGCGGGCATCTACGGCTGTTCAAAAGAGCGGGTAACTCAAGTG
This sequence comes from Clostridiales bacterium, assembly GCA_014799505.1. Lineage (GTDB taxonomy): Bacteria > Bacillota > Clostridia > Oscillospirales > Oscillospiraceae > Enterenecus. Next base: position 2,605 of record JAAVHV010000028.1, on the reverse strand, counting down.
ATGGAGCAGCTCGGCCTGACCCAGTGGGCAAAGCAGCGGGCCAAGACCCTGTCCGGCGGCTGGCAGCGGCGGCTGTCCATCGCCATGGCGCTGGTATCCCAGCCGGAGGTGCTGTTCCTGGACGAGCCCACCCTGGGCCTGGACGTGCTGGCCCGGCGGGAGCTGTGGGGGGTGATCCGGGGGCTGAAGGGGTACACCACCATCATCTTGACCACCCACTACTTAGAGGAGGCGGAGTCCTTGGCGGACCGCATCGGCGTGATGAACGCCGGCCGTCTCCGGGCGGTGGGAACCGCCCAGGAGCTGAAGGCCCTGGCGGGCTGTGAAAGCTTTGAGGACGCCTTTGTGGCGCTGGCGGGGGAGGAGGCGGCATCATGAGAGTGAGAGCGTTTGCGAGACGAAACATGAAGGAACTGTTCCGGGATCCCCTGACCTTGTTCTTCGGGCTGGGATTCCCCCTGGCGCTCTTGCTGCTGATGACCGTGATCCAGCGCAATGTCCCCGTGTCCATTTTTGAGCTGGACACCCTGGCCCCGGGTATCGCTCTGTTTGGGCTGACCTTTATGGCGCTCTTTTCCGGAATGCTCCTCGCCAAGGACCGCTCCTCCGCCTTCCTGGCCCGGTTGGCGGCGTCTCCCATGACGGCGGCGGATTTCCTGCTGGGCTATCTGCTGCCCCTGCTGCCCATGGCGGTGGGGCAGAGCGTCATCTGCATGGCGGCGGCGGTGGCCCTGGGCCTGCCCCTGAGCTGGAACCTACTGGCGGTAGTGGCGTCGCTGATCCCCTCCGCGCTGCTGTTTATCGCCCTGGGCCTGCTGTGCGGCACCCTGTTCAACGACAAGCAGGTGGGCGGTATGTGCGGGGCCCTGCTGACCAATGTGACGGCGTTCCTGGCCGGTATCTGGTTTGATCTATCCCTGATAGGCGGGGGATTCAAAACCTTTGCCTACCTTCTCCCCTTTGCCCACGGGGCGGACGGGGCCAAGGCCGCGCTGGCGGGGAATTGGGCCGTCCTGCCCGGACATCTGCTGTGGGTATCCGTGTGGGCGGCGGCGGTGCTGGCGCTGGCTGTCATTTTGTTCCGGGGCCGCCTGGTGGAGCGGTGAGCGGCCGTTCCCTTTCGACAAAAGCAGTGGACATTCAGGGTTGAAATTTGATGCCCGCTGTGATAAAGTATGGTCATCACGAAAGAAGCGCTGGGCGGTCCGTGCGTGGCCGGTTCAGTCCTTTTGAGGAAAGGTGAGATCATATATGGGTTTCTTTGGAATGCAGAAGACTGAGCCCCGGACAGAGGTCCCGGCGCTTCCGGAGGAGAAGCCGGTGAGCGCGTCCGCCCCGGTGCGGGCCGGCAGCACGGTCATTGCCCAGGGCGTTACCGTCACCGGCACGGTTCAAGGCGAGGGTGTGGTCCAGGTCGAGGGCGTGGTCGAGGGCGAGTTTGATCTGACCGGCGCGGTGATCGTGGCGGAGTCCGGGCTGGTTCGCGGCCCCATCACGGCGGACGTGGTTCGGGTGGCCGGCCGTGTGGCGGGCAATGTCTACGCACGGGAGCACATGAAGCTGGAGCCTACCGGCAGCCTGGACGGCGATGTGACCACCGCCTCCCTGGTGGTGGAGGACGGCGGTAGCCTGAACGGCCGGTGCACGACCTTGAAGCCGACCCCGGCCCTGGAGCCGGAGCTGCAGGAGTTCAAGGGCCCCGCCGCCCTGGAATTCGGGCCGGAATTCGAGCTGGAAGAGGAAATGTAAAAAATCCCCCGCCGGAATATCCGGCGGGGGATTTTTGCGTTGTCTGTTCCGTGGCATTGTCACGCTCGCTTTGGGCGCGCTGTTCGCCCCGGCTTCCCTACGACTCGGGACACAAACAGAATCGCTGTGCGATTCTTGGTTTGTATCCCTCGCTCCAGTCCATCCGGGGCGGCGCGCCTAAGCTCACGCTTCTCAGATTCCCTGCCAAAGCATAGCGTCAGCAACCTTCAGGAACCCGGCGATGTTGGCGCCGGCCTGGATGTTGCCCTTCATGCCATACTTCTCGGCGGCGGCGGCACAGGCGGCGTAGATGCCCTCCATGATGCCCTTCAGCTTGGCGTCGACCTCCTCGAAGGTCCAGCTCAGCCGCTCGCTGTTCTGGCTCATCTCCAGGCCGGAGGTGGCCACGCCGCCGGCGTTGGACGCCTTGGCGGGGGCGAACAGGATGCCCGCGGCCTGATAGGCGGCAATGGCGCCGGGGGTGGAGGGCATATTGGCGCCCTCAAACACGCCGATGCAGCCGTTGGCAATCAGAGTTTTGGCGGACTCCTCGCCGATCTCGTTCTGGGTGGCGCAGGGCAGGGCCACGTCGCAGGGGATGGACCAGATGCCCCGGCACCCTTCCACATACGTCGCGGAGGGCACATAATCCAGATAAGTCTTGATACGCGCACGCTTGACCTCTTTGATCTCTTGGATGATCTTGAAGTCGATGCCGTTGGGATCGTGGATGTAGCCATTGGAATCGCACATGGCCACGACCTTGCCGCCCAGCTGGGTGGCCTTCTGGTTGGCGTAGATGGCCACGTTGCCGGAGCCGGAGATGACGACCTTCTTGCCCTCGAAGGACTTGCCG
>JAAVHV010000027.1 GCA_014799505.1 Clostridiales bacterium | reverse complement strand
TTGAATATCGTACGATTCTCTCAATGTTCCAAGATAACCCTCAACAGCAGCCATACATTCAGAAAGGCTGCGCTAAGTTAACCCCGCTGGGCGAAAGCCTCTACACTATTTGTTTTTCTGATCGTTCCCATAGCGGCGAATGAATTCGTCAAGCGCCGTCTTCAATTTGGCGGTCACGTCCTGCACATAGCCGTCGATTTTATCGAAGCAGCGTTTTGCCGTTACATACGCCACAAGAAAGGAAACCACGGCAGAAATCACAATTGTCAGCATACAGCTCACCTCCTCCCCGCCTCCGGCCACCCGCCGGGGGTTTTTTTATGCTCCGCGACCTCATGCGCCGGCCTCCTCGCTGAGATTACGGGTGAGCTCCAAGGGCACACCCGCAAAAACTTCATTCACTAATTGCTCGTGCCGGAGATATGTACCGATCTGGGCGCTCCCCGGCAGGATCAGCTTCACCGGCACCGCCGGGAGGCAGGCGCAGCGCCCCCCAAGATCCAGCGCCGCGCCGCACTTTTCGCAAATCCGATATGCGCTCATTGTGATCGCTCCTTTGCGTGCTGATTTACTCTATGGGCCTGCCCACCAGGCGGGATTTACCCGCCAGAGCCGTTTGCAGGGGCTTCCACGGGAGGCTCCTTCGGGGTCAGTTCAATTGTGATCTCACGGCCCCGCTGGCGGCTCAGCAAATCGGACAGCACCTCCGCAACATAGTACGGATCGAATATGCCCTTTTCCATGAAATCACCTCACAGATAGCTATGTTTCACATAGATTGTCCCATGCTGGAACATCCATCTTGATTTCCGTCTGCGCCTCTGGTATACTAAAAGGGCAGAGCTATTTCCTTCTCCTCTGACTGCCCCGTCAGGTGTTTGCGGCACCCGGCGGGGCGCTTTTTATTTAAGGCTCTTTACTTGTTGTTGCCCCCTCTCCGCCAATGTGGTAAAATTTTGGCGGGAAAAGGAGGTGAATTTCGTCTATGACGTTTCCAGCATTGATACTTTTGCATAAAATACGAAAGGCCCAACGATCTGAGGGCGGATGGGCCTGGATTGATGATGAAGCCCATACCATAACAACAGTTGTCGAGGGAAACCTTTTCGGTGAGAACAAGCGAAATACTATTAGCTTGGCAAAGAAATGGGATTCGATAGATTCAATACTTGAATACCTGCAATCCGAAGGACTCTTAGAATATGAGCGACTGCATGGACACCTAAGGTTGAACCACAAAGGGTATCACTATTTCCAAGATGTCGTTGGTGGTTTCCTGCTTAAATCCGTCGTAGTCCCAATCGTCGTTGCCTTCGTCACAACACTGATTACCCTGTGGATCCAGCGCATATTCTTCGCTTAGAAAACACCGAACAGCTTCAAAACCAATAAGGAACCGCATATCCCGGACACGATAGAGGCAACTATCTCTATCGTGTCTCGTTTTGTCCAATGGCTGTGTCTGTCACGCCGTTCGGTACACCAAATTTCAAACGACCTCAAGCAAGTATCACTGTCAAAGGCGCTCCCATCGCTTCCCACTATGTACTCACGCACAAATGTGTCCCTTTGCAGTTTGATATAAAACGGCTTTGCGCCATCCCGAGCTGCCGCCCTGTCTCTTGTTATGCTGCAGTCCCCATCGCTCCTGCGATAAGCGCAGCTGCGTTTATTGCAAGTCGTATTTTTTTCTGGGTCGCAAGGGTAAAAAACTTTCCGACTTCCATGCTCGTCGCAGATGTATCCGTCGATAATCCGCTGCATCCCATCCACCCCTTCCCTGTTTCATTGTCGCCACTAGGCGCTCACGCGCTCTCCTGCACCCCTAAGGCCTGGGCATTCAGACGCTCCTGGGCCTTCATACCGTTGATAAACGACTCAGTCATCAACTCAACGATGGAACGTTTGTCTGCCGGAAGGCGTTCCAGTTTGTCATAGATTCTCCCGACCTGCTCCATGGCCTCCGGCGTATACGGATTATTGTTCATGTTATCCCTCCTCATTGGCTATGCCATGATATTAACTCGCATAGCCATATTTGTCAAGCGAAATTTTATGGCTTAGCGATTTTTTCTTGACAGGGTGCCTCCTTGGTGCTATACTGGCCCCATAAAAGGGGGTGATGTTTCTGAAAGAACGCATAAAAAAATTGCGCAAGGCGCTTGGCCTTACGCAACAGGAATTCGCTGACAAGATCGGAACCGCCCAAAATAATATTGCGGGATATGAGACGGGGAAACGTTCACCAAGTGCAGCCGTAATATCCTTGATCTGCAAAACTTTCAATGTTTCCGAAGCGTGGCTCCGCACCGGCGATGGCGGGATGTTCGACACCGAAAACAACGATACACTGGGCGCTTTTATCCGAGAGCGGAATCTTACGACCACTGATCGGATTTTGATTGAAAAGTTCGTTTCTTTGAGTGTAAAAGCGCGCTGGGAAGTGGTGAAATTTGTGCTGGATATCGCAGACGCACTTTGGGAGGAGAGTAAGGCATCATCCCAACAAAGGACAGAGTTGGATACCGACATTGAACAGGGATCAGATGTTGCTCACACCACCACCAAACTGCATATAGCCGCCCGGGACGGCTCCCGGATGGAGGTTGAAGTGGACGGTGAGCTCACTCTCCCGGAGGAGGATTCAAAGCTTCCGCGATAAATGGCCGGAATTGCTGATAAACCGCCTGCTCCAACGGGGACGTCAGAAACTGGCCTCGCCGGTATAGATCAGCCATGCGACGAGCGCGGAACTCCGCCGCGGCCCTGCTGATCTGGCATAGATTCATGATCTCTTCCGGCGTATGTATATTCATGGCCCACAGAACGCAGGCGGGAGCAAGCAGGCGGGCCGCGAATTGGTTTGCCGCCGTTTCCTCCGGGGAATCCCCTGGGTGCGGCTCCCTGTTGGCTATCGTGACGCTTCCCGGCTTCACATGGGCCAGAACGATGTGCCCCAGCTCGTGGGCCACCGTGAACGAAACCCGCTGGGGCAGCACAGCGCCATTATACAGGATCACCGGCGTCCCGCGCATATAGAACGTCAGGCCGTCCGTCCGGCGCGTGGCATCCGCCATGTGGGCCCGCTCGATGATATCCGCTGCCGCAGTGTAAGAAAAAAGCCGGATCTTGAGCTTTCTGCATACGGCATTCAAGTCAACAGGCAGACGGTCTATTTTACAGTCCAGCAGGATCCGCCATGACGCGTCGCGGGCTTTTTGATAATCCCTGTAATCCAATTGAAACACCCCCAGGAAAATTGTAGCGGGGCGGCGGGTGTCTGTCAGCAAGTAAATGTTGGTAATTTTTGAATGTGTCCGAATCGGGCACAAGGCCAAGTGAACCAACCGCCGGAGGGCGGCAAAAGATAGAGAGGAGCACACAAATGAAAAAGAAGTTTACTGTCTTGCTTTTAGCAATCCTCATTTTGGAATTGCTTACTTCATGCGGCAACAATGGCAATACAGATATTCCCCAAACGACCCCTGGCATTTCCCAGTCCGACTATGACGCGTTGAAATCTCAAAATGAGCGTTTACAAACTGAAAATGATAAGCTAAAGTCTGAACTAGAAACCGCGAATGCAAAAATCGAGGAACTACAAAATGCTAATCCGACAGCACCCATTGTTCCGACTGACGTCGAAATTCTCATCTATGACGATGATTATGTGACGATTAGCTTCATTGGGTGCGAAATGCACCGGGACAACGAAAACGTAGTTTTCATGGTCTTAAACAAAACTGATTCAGAGCTGACCTTCCAGTCTGGCACCATGGCAATTGACGGCATCAGCCTTGGCCACGTTAGTGGCAGCGACTCCGTTGCAGCGCAGAGCAAGGGAAAAGTTCGATTCAGAACAGAAGAAGAATTTCCCACAATGGCTCCATCCACTATTTCAGGGACAATTAGTGTCATTGACTTTGGCAAAACATTATGGGGCTCTCAGTCTTACGAAGTTCCGTTCTCAAATTTTGATGTGACCGGGTAATTCCGTCTCCATACGATTGGAAATATTTGATAAAGCAGCAATAAGAGGGCAGAAGCCTGACGGTCTTTCTGCCCTCTCTTTATACCAAAGCCGAAAAGTCTTACCCTCAAAATCAAAATGTGTCCGAATCGGGCACAAGTCAGGAGGCGCGCCATGCCCACGAAAACACCACGCATCGAATCCTCCGCTGTCCGGCGGGCCGCCCTATACATACGCGTCAGCACCGAGGAGCAGGCCATGCACGGTCTGTCCCTCAAGGCCCAGCGGGACACGCTGACCCAATACGCCCAGGCCAACGGCCTGAAGGTGGTGGGCGTCTACACGGACGAAGGGATCACCGCTCGAAAGAAGTACCGCAACCGCGCCGCGTTCATGCGGATGCTGGAGGACGTCCAGGCCGACCAGATCGACATTATCCTTTTCATCAAGCTTGATCGCTGGTTCCGCAATGTGGCCGATTACTACGAGGTTCAGCGGATCCTGGACGCCCACCACGTTCAATGGATCGCCACCGAAGAGAATTACGACACCACCACCGCCAACGGGCGGCTCCACCTCAACATCAAGCTGTCTATTGCCCAGGACGAATCCGACCGCACATCTGAGCGCATCAAGTTCGTGTTCGACAACAAGGTAAAGCGGGGCGAGGTAATCAGCGGAAAGGTGCCGCTGGGCTACAAGATCGAGAATAAGAGACTGGCCATCGACCCGCAGACCGCCCCCATCGCTCAAGATATATTCCAGCAGTATACCGTGATCCGTTCCGTCCGTGCGCTCCGGGAGTATGTTCTAAATAAATACGGCCTGGTTTACGCGCAAACCGGAATTCGGGCCCTCCTTGATAACGAGCGTTACATTGGCCGCGCCCATGGGCAGGACGATTTTTGCCCACCGCTCATCTCTCCCGAGCAGTTCCAGCAGGTGCAGGAGTTGCTTTCCCAACGGGCTCAGCGGAACCTCGCCCGCTCGGATCGGGTGTACCTGTTCACCGGCCTGGTTCGCTGCGCGGAGTGTGGCAACAGCCTGAGCGCCCACGTGGTTGGGCAGAAATATACATACTACCGCTGTACAAAATATGAGAAACTTCACCTGTGCCCGCATAAAAAGAGAACCAGCGAGCTGGTTCTGGAGCAATGGCTGCTGGATAACCTGGTCACCAGCTTTGAGGCATACAATCTTTCCATCCGAGAAGGTGCTTCCCTCACCCGCCCCCAGGTTGATGAGCTCAAGATTAAGCGAAAGATGGAAAAGCTAAAGGATCTCTACCTCAATGACCTCATCGACCGGGACACGTATGAACGGGACTACACCGCCCTGCGTGACGAGCTTCGGGAGGCAAACGCTCCCCCGGCACGCCAGCCGCAGCCGGTCAATGTCCTGGCCATTCAAACAGCCCTGGCGGCATACAGCGAACTTTCCCGGCAGAACAAAAAAGAGTTCTGGGGGCGGATCATCGGCCAGATCACCATCACAAACGACGACCATTTTTTTGTGACCCCTTTTCGCCATATTTAAACCAACCTGTATGCTGTCTAAGTCCAGTTAGCGCGTTGAACAGGGTGGACTTGCCCACGTTGGGATTGCCTGCCAGCGCCACCCGGTTCATGATGTAACCACCGCCTGGGCCGGGACAGCCTGAATCTGCCGCTCCAGCGCCACACCGTCCGCGTCCGTCCGGCGCAGGGCGATGAGCGCTCCCCGGATGAGATAGGCGCAGGGGTCCCCGGCGGGGCTGCGCAGCACACAGGTCACCCGGGTGCCCCGCACCAGCCCCAGGTCGGTGAGCCGCCGATCCATGGCGGGCCCTGCGTTTACCTCGGTCACATAAGCGCTCTCCCCTTCCCGGAGAGCGGACAAACACAATGCTTCATACATGATTCTTTGCTCCTTTCCCGCGCGGGCCGCCCTGCGGACTGCCCGCAAGCTATCCTATGGCGGGAAAGGGCGAATGGTGAAAGATGCGGACACCCCCGCCGCTGGCGGGGGTGTCCTGCTTTCGTTCAATGGATATGGATATGGTTATTGATGTGATTGGCACAGTAGCAGTAGTACCCATCGCACTTGGAGCAGTATCGGAACTCCATGTTGGGGTCGTCCTCGTCGGTGAGGCCGCACACTGCGCACTTGTGCAGGTAACCGCCGGTTTCCCTCGCCTTTTTCTGGGCCTGCTTCTGGACTTTTTTGAAGTTGATGACCTGGGGGTCCGCCCGGCGGCGGACAAAGCCCAGCTTCATGGACCAGACAGGCCAGGTAAAAATGAAGTAATTGATGAAGCTGGGCAGCGCAATCAGCAGGACAAAGGGGCCAAACCGCACCGCGTTCAGCAAGATAAACCCTACGTCCAGGAGGGCCAGCCACTTCATCTTGACGGGCACCACGAACATAAACAGCACCTGCATTTCGCTGTACAGCGTGGCGATCACCAGGAAGAAGGACAGGTGGATGTAATAGATGTCAATGGTGCCAAGGAGCATCCCACCCAGAATGGACAGCAGAACCCCGCTGAGGTAGAACAGGGTGAACTTGACGGTGCCCCACTCCCGCTCCAGCATCTGGCCTGTCCAGTAGATCACATAGCAGCTCAGCAGCAGGTAGAACGGATTTTCCTCCAGCGGTACAAGGATAAAGGTGACCAGCCGCCATACCTGCCCACGAAGGATAAGCGGACTGAGAAATATCATTGCGGCGGTGAGCCACCCATCCATAATCAGATCCGCAATGCCAACCAGCGCCTGGCCGATGGCGATGTACATAGCCAGGTTGGGGATGCCAAAGCGGGGGTGCTTAGCGCAGAAGCGGTCGATGAGACCGTAGTGATCGTTGCGGTAAATCACAAAAACGCCTCCTTTACAGGCTTTGACAGCATTTTACCCCAATCCCACCGAAAAGTAATCAATAAACTGTGAATCATTTGCTGTACAGGGCCGCGATATTGACAAGAATGTCCACCACGGCGTCCATCTCCTCCACGCAGGCCAGCTCCAGCGGCCCATGGAAGTTGTAGCCCCCGGTACCCAGGTTGGGGCAGGGCAGGCCCATATAACTCAGCCGCGCCCCGTCGGTGCCGCCCCGGATGGGCTCCACCGCGGGAACCAGCCCCACCTGCTCCGCCGCCTTTTTGGCGTTGTCCACCAGGTGCATACAGTCCGCCAGCTTTTCCTTCATGTTGTAGTAGCTGTCCTTGAGGGTCAGCTCCACCTTCGCCGTGGGGTGGACGGCCTGAACCTGGGCGGCGGCGCGTTTCATCAGTCCCTGTTTCACCACGAACTCGCCCTTGTCGTGATCCCGGATGATATACTCCATATGGGCGGAGGCGGTGGTACCCGCCATGGCGTCCAGGTGGAAGAAGCCCTGATAGCCCTCGGTTTTCGCGGGGATGGCGTCCGGGGGCAGGAGGGCGTTGAACTCCTGGGCAATGAGCAGTGCGTTCTCCATCACATCTTTAGCGGAACCGGGATGAACGGATACGCCGGTGATGTCCACCTTGGCGGAGGCGGCGTTGAAGTTTTCGTACTCGATGGACCCGGCGGCGGAGCCGTCCACGGTGTAGGCGTATTTGGCCCCAAAAGCCGCTACGTCGAAGTGGTCGGGACCCTCGCCGATTTCCTCGTCGGGGGTAAAGGCAATACACAGCCGCCCGTGGGGGAGCTTTTCCTCAATCAGCCGCTGGCACAGCGTCATGATCTCCGCGATGCCCGCCTTGTCGTCCGCCCCCAGCAGGGTGGAGCCGTCGGCGGTGATGAGGGTCTTGCCCTTTAACCCCGCCAGGAAGGGGAAGTCCGCGGCCTTGATGACCCGGCCCTCCTTCGGCAGCGCGATGTCGCCGCCGTCATAGTTCTCGTGGAGGATGGGGTTCACGTTCTCCCCGGAAAAGGCGGGGGCGGTGTCCATGTGGGCCAGCAGGCCCAGGGCGGGGGCGTCCTCGCACCCGGGCGCGGCGGGCAGCCAGGCGGTGACGATGCAGTTTTCATCCACACTGGGGTTTTCCAGACCCAGCTCCTTCAGCTCGTCCACCAGCACCCGGGCCAGATCCCACTGGCAGGGGGTGGACGGGGTGACCCCCGTCTGGTCAGATGAGGTGGTGTGGATCTTCACGTACTTCAACAGTCTTTCGTAGGCGCGCATTGAATAAACTCCCTTTCGGTTTGAATTTCACAGCATAACAGGATTTGCCGTCCACTCCAGCCCGCAGGGGCCGGGTTCCTGGCGGCACAGCTGATAGAAGTCGGTGCACCGGGCCTCCAGCTCCAGCAGAGGGATCCCCCTGCCGTGGGCGGGCTTGGTGATAATGGGCAGGGCCGCCTTGATTTTCATCTCCCGCAGCACTTCCCTGCCCCGCCCATTGGCCCCCAGCACCCGGAGATAGGTGGGATGGGCGGGCCGGTCGCACTCCCTCAGCCCCAGCGCCCCCCACAACGCTGCCCGCCGGATGCGGGAATGGGCGTAGCGCTTGGTCTTGGCCAGGGTATAGACCTCCTCTAGCATCCGCCCCTGGCGGACGGCACAGTACAGCCGGTGGGACAGCCCTTCCCCGCAGTCGGGCAGGGCGGCAAAGTCCTCCTCATCCATGGCCCGCAGGGCGGCCAGCGCCCCCCGTTCGCCGTATTTCAAGCTGGCGGGATCGTCCGCGGGCAACTCCCCCGCCAGTATCTTCTCCCGTACAAAGGAGGCGGAGGGGTAGTCCGGGTGGTCTCCCCCGTCGTGGCCCGCCCCCGCCCGAAGGACAGTAACAGGCCGAATTTCACGTTCCAGCGTGTTCAGCGCCCGGATATACTCGATGCCCAGGTTGTTGTTGGGCTGGGACAGCAAGCTTGCCAAATCCTCCCCCAGCAGTCCCCGCACCACCGCCTGGCGACAGGCGGCAAAGGGCATTCCTTCATCTAGAAATCGGCGCAGCCCCGCCCGATAGACCTCGCTGTCCAAACAGTCCGCCACCTGCCGGAGCTTGTCCGCGCAGCCGCACTCGCTGCCGCAGGAGAGATGGGTCACCACGCCGGTGGAGGCCAACAGCTCCACAGCCCCCCGGGCAAAGCACTCCGCCGAGGACACCGCCCACACTGTGGGCAGCTCCAGCACCAGATCCACGCCGCCCTCCAGGGCGGCCCTGGCCCGCCTCCACTTGTCCAGCACGGCGCAGTCCCCCCGCTGGACAAAATTGCCGCTCATCACCGCGACGACGGCGCACTCCCCCAGCTGCCGGCGGGTCTGGGCGATGTGGAAGGCGTGTCCGGCGTGAAAGGGATTGTACTCGGCGATGATACCGGCTATGGTCATCCGGGAGTCCTCCTTGTCACGCTCGCGTTGGGCTGGCTTGTCGGCCCGGCTTCCTTCCGTCTCGGACAAAACCCGCCCCCGCCCTGCGGTGGCTGGGCTTTTGTCCTCGCCGTTAGGCGGCTTTGCCGCCCCAGGCCTAAGCGGGCCTATAGGCCCGCCCACGGCTCCAGTCCATCCGGCCCTGCCAGCCTACGCTCGCGCTTCTTTTTCGGCAAAAACGCAAAAAACTCTTGCGGCATTCTGTCCTTCGTAGTATAATATCTCCCGATATACGACCGCCACGCGGCCGTTCCTGCTTTTGATCGGCTTTCATTATATTCCAGAAGCGGGACAAAGTAAATACCCAGTTGACCCACTTTCCAGAAACTGGGAATCGTGGCAAAGGAGTGCGGAACATGAAAGTTCTCGTCATCAACGCCGGCAGCTCGTCCCTGAAATATCAGCTGCTGGACACCGACAGCCAAGAGGTGCTTGCCAAAGGACTGTGCGAGCGCATCGGCATCGATGGCAAATTCACTTACAAGGCCCCCGGCAAAACCACGGTGGACGCCCAGGACGTGGCCATGCCCACCCATTCCGAGGCCATCCAGGCGGTATTGGACGCCCTGGTAGATCCCGTGGGCGGTGTCATCGCCTCCATGAAGGAGATCGACGCGGTGGGTCACCGCGTGGTGCACGGCGGCGAGACCTTCGCCCACTCCGTGCGCATCGACGGCGAGGTCATGGCCGCTATGGAGGCCTGCGTCCCCCTGGCCCCCCTGCACAACCCCGCCAATATCCTGGGCGTCAAGGCGTGCGCCGCCGTCATGGGCCCCGACGTGCCCCAGGTGGCCGTGTTCGACACCGCCTTCCACCAGACCATGCCCCCCGTGGCCTACACCTATGCCCTGCCCTATGAGTACTACGCCCAGGACAAGGTGCGCCGCTACGGCTTCCACGGCACCAGCCATAAGTATGTCACTCAGCGGGCCGCCGATATGCTGGGCAAGCCCATCGAGGCCCTGAAGCTCATCTCCTGCCACCTGGGCAACGGCTCCTCCGTGGCCGCCGTGGCCCACGGCAAGAGCGTGGACACCTCCATGGGCTTCACCCCCCTGGCCGGCGTACCCATGGGCACCCGCTCCGGCGACCTGGATCCGGGCATCCTGGAGTACCTGATGAACAAGTACGGCATGGACATCAAGGAGATGCTCAATGTGCTGAACAAGAAGTCGGGCGTGCAGGGCCTGTCCGGCGTGTCCTCCGACTTCCGTGACCTGTGCGCCGCCCGGGATAACGGCAATCAGCGGGCCGCGCTGGCGCTGGATATGTTCAACTACGGCGTGAAGAAGTATATCGGCGCTTACGCCGCCGCCATGGGCGGGGTGGACGCCATCATCTTCACCGCCGGCGTGGGCGAGAACGATGCCCAGCAGCGCATGGCCATCGCCTCTGGGCTGGAGTTCATGGGCGTAAAGATGGACCCCGACGCCAACAGCATCCGGGGCAAGGAGGCCATCATCTCCGCCATCGACTCCAAGGTGAAGGTGCTGCTCATCCCCACCAACGAGGAGCTCATGATCGCGCTGGAGACCGCGGCTTTGGTGTGATTTTAAGCTGCAAAAGCGGCGGAGCAACGCTCCGCCGCTTTCTTATGGATTCCTCGCCCGAAAAGTGAGGTAGCCCTCCAAGATCAAACTCGCCGCCACCGCGTCCACGTTCTTTTTGTGGGCCTTCATCTTCTTCCCCGAGGCGTGGAGGATCTGGTGGGCCTCGATGGTGGTGCGCCGTTCGTCCCACAGCCGGACAGGCATCCCCGTTTTCTCCTCCACCAGCGCGGCAAAGGCGCGGTACAGCTCGGCCCTGGGCCCCTCGGTGCCGTCCATGTTCCGGGGAAAGCCCATCACCAGCTCGTCCGCCTGCCGCTCCGCCGCGAGCTTGGCGATCTCCTCCGCCACCCGCTCGGGCTGGCGGGCCTGGATCACCGTGGTATACCCCGCCAGCATCCCGGCGGCGTCGGACACCGCCACTCCCGTGCGGGCATCGCCGTAGTCAATGGCCATGATGCGCATATTTGCCCCCCTTTCTTCATGTCAGTCCGATTTGGTACAAGTCTAAAGTAGACAGAAAGTCGGGGGCTGTCACCACCTCACCAGTGGAACGCAGTGTATAGTCTCCTGGCGCGGCCGGAGAAACTGCGCTCAAATCCGGCGGCAGAGTAAAAACCTCTCCATCGGACTGCTTGATTTTAATTGCCTGGTCATCCGCTCGGACAACTGTCCCCCAAAACTGTTTCTGCTCAATCAATTCCCCTCCTTGGGTATAATAGGTTATCCTCACCAGCAAAACCTTGCCCAACAAATCCTCAAACGCAACTTTCATTGCAGTGCCTCCTTTTAACAGCACACATTATAATTGAAAAAAGAATGCTTGACAAGCCCCTCCCGGTGTGATAAACTATCAGCACCTGTGAGCAGGGCTTTCTTTTTGTGCGTATTTTTACGGGATAGGCATAAAAACCCTGACCTCTCTCATGAGAACCGCAGGGAGGCAATTGGCCGACCCCCGTAGCTGTGAATGGGTGTATTCCGCCCGTTTGAAGCGCTGGTGTCGGCAAAGGCCGATCCGGCGCTTTTTCGTTGGACGGCCAAATTCAAAAGGAGGTGCCGAGAATGGCGAAAGCCGGAAACCGTGTGAAGATCGTGCTGCGCTGCTCCGAGTGCAAGCAGCGTAACTACAACACCAAGAAGAACAAGCGCAACACCACCGAGCGCCTGGAGCTCAACAAGTACTGCCCCTTCTGCAGGAAGCACACCAAGCACACCGAAACCAAGTAATGGGCGCCGCTCAAAGGAAAGAAGGGTAAACGTAAATGTCTGAACAGGAAAAGCGGGATAAGGCCCCAAAGGAGTCCGTAAGCTCTGACAAGAAGGCCAAGGCCCCCAAGAAGAAGGATAAGAAGCCCAACCGCATCCTGCGCTGGTTCAAGGATCTGAAGGGTGAGCTGAAAAAGGTCACCTGGCCCTCCGCCAAGGATACGCTGAAAAACGTGGGCATCGTCATCATGTGCGTCATCTTCGTGGGCATCTTCATCTGGGTGTTCGACTATCTGGCCCGCGCGGTGATCGACGCCCTGCTCCAGCTCTTCGGTTGACCCCTATGGCGGACGAACTGAAGTGGTATGTGGCCCACACCTACTCCGGCTATGAGAACACCGTGGCCGTATCCATCGAGCAGGCAGTGGAAAACCGCAATATGCACGACCTCATCACCGAAGTGACCATCCCCTTGGAGACCGTCACCGAGATCACCGACAACGGCCCCAAGACCGTGGAGCGCAAGGTGTTCCCCGGCTACGTGCTGGTCAAGATGATCATGACCGACGAGACGTGGCACCTGGTGCGCAACATCCGCGGCGTCACCGGCTTCGTAGGCGCGGCCAACAAGGCCATCCCCCTCACCGACGAGGAGATCGCCGCCCTTGGCGTGGAAAAGCGCGAGGTCGTGGTGGGTTACAACGTGGGCGACAGCGTGAAGATCACCGACGGCGCCCTGGCCTCCTTCATCGGCACGGTGGAGGAGCTGGACACCGACCGGGGCAAGGTCAAGGTCGTCGTGTCCATGTTCGGCAGGGAGACCCCCGTCGAGCTGGAACTGGATCAGGTCGAAACAATCTAAGCGACCGGTTTCGGTCAAATGGCGGGCACAGAGCCCGTCCGTGGGAGGGATTTTTCAAAATTCCGTCACCACCACATCTTATGTAGGAGGTGCTGTTTCAAATGGCACAGAAAATTACTGGATATGTCAAACTGCAAATCCCCGCCGGCCAGGCAACTCCGGCCCCCCCTGTGGGCCCCGCCCTGGGCCAGCACGGCGTGAACATCGCCGCTTTCACCAAGGAGTTCAACGAGCGTACCAAGAAGGACATGGGCCTCATCATCCCCGTGGTCATCACCGTGTACGCCGACCGCTCCTTCTCCTTCATCACCAAGACTCCTCCCGCCGCCGTGCTCATCAAGAAGGCGTGCAACATCGAGTCCGGCTCCGGCGTGCCCAATAAGACCAAGGTCGCCACCCTGTCCAAGGCCGACTGCCAGAAGATCGCCGAGACCAAGATGCCCGACCTGAACGCCGCCAGCCTGGAGGCCGCCATGAGCATGATCGCCGGTACCGCCCGCTCCATGGGCGTGCTGGTGGAAGAGTAAGGGAAGGAGGAAGCAGTTATGGCTAAGAAAGGCAAAAAGTATGTGGACAGCGCGAAGCTCATCGACCGCTCTGTCCAGTATGACGTGACCGAGGCGATGGAGCTGGTCATCAAGACCGCCACCGCTAAGTTCGACGAGACCGTGGAGCTCCATGTGAAGCTGGGTGTCGACTCCCGCCACGCTGACCAGCAGGTCCGCGGCGCCATCGTCCTCCCCCACGGCACCGGCAAGACCGCTCGCGTGCTGGTCTTCGCCAAGGGCGACAAGGCCGACGAGGCCCGCGCCGCCGGCGCCGACTTCGTGGGCGATATGGACATGGTGGAGAAGATCCAGAAGGAAAACTGGTTCGACTTCGACGTGGTGGTCGCCACCCCCGACATGATGGGCGTCGTGGGCCGTCTGGGTAAGGTTCTGGGCCCCAAGGGCCTGATGCCCTCCCCCAAGGCCGGCACCGTCACTCCCAACGTGACCCAGGCCGTCAACGAGATCAAGGCCGGTAAAGTGGAGTACCGTCTGGACAAGACCAACATCATCCACTGCCCCATCGGCAAGGTATCCTTCGGCCCCGAGAAGCTTGGCGACAACCTGAACGCCCTCATGGGCGCCATCATCAAGGCCAAGCCCGCCGCCGCCAAGGGCCAGTACGTCAAGAGCTGCGTCGCCGCCTCCACCATGGGCCCCGGCGTGAAGCTGAACACCGGCAAGTTCGCCTAATTTACAACATACGAAAAGCCGCCGGCAATCTGCCGGCGGCTTTTTTAGTCCAAATTTTCAAAAAAGGCGTTAAAATCCACATCAAAAATCCGTCTTAACGCAGTCAGCTCACTCACCTTGATGTTCATCCGGTTGGTTTCAATTTTTGCATAGGTGCTTTTTGATATTTCCAACCCCATAATTTGCAGCTTTGCCACTACCTGATCCTGCGTCAGTCCCGAGGCTTTGCGCAGCGCCCTGATATTATGTCCAATATCTAAATCTGGTCTGACCTTTTGCATACTATCACCACAAAATTCGTCATGAAGAATTTTCCACTTGAGTTTAACGAATTTTCAGGATATAATGTTTCGTAATAAAGAAATATTATGCGAGGTCTGGCCAAAGATGAAGAAACTCCCGCAGATTGTGCGTATTCTTTTGGGCGCTCTTGCCCTTTTGGGTTCGGCTGTATTGTCATGGATTCTTGAATACTATATTGGAAACATCGCAATGCTGACCGTTGTCCTGGGCGCAATCGTTTTTGTGATTCTAAACCCGGAATTGATGGGAGGAGAATAAATCAAATTTATTCAAATTTTCCTTGACAAAAACGGGTTCCTACTATATAATACTTAAAGTGTTCAAAGACAGCAGGTGCGAAAGCGTAAGTCCTGCCGAGAATGCAGCCGATACGCTAAGTTTGCGCTGTTTTCGTGTGGACACGAGGGCAGCGATTTTTTCTGTGAAAAAATCACCTGCCGCAACAAATTACCCGGAGGTGAATTCAAACAATGCCTAACGCAAAGGTTCTCAGTGAGAAGCAAGCCATCGTGGCCGCTCTGGTGGACGACCTGAAGGCCGCCAGTTCCGGCGTCCTGGTGGACTACAAGGGCATCACCGTGGCCGAGGACACCGCCCTGCGCCATGAGCTGCGTGAGAATGGCGTGGAGTACGCCGTGGTGAAGAACACCCTGCTCCGCCGCGCCCTGGACGACGTGGATCTGGGCGAGCTGGACGAGGTGCTCAACGGCACCACTTCCATGGCCATCTCCAAGGATGACCCCATCGCCCCCATGCGCATCGTCAACAAGTACGCCAAGCAGATGGGTGACCGCTTCAACATCAAGGCCGGCTTCATGGACGGCAAGGTCCTGCCCCTGGGCGAGGTGTACGCCCTGGCCGAGGTGCCCTCCAAGGACGCCCTGCTGGGTCAGGTCCTGGGCATGATGCTGGCCCCCATCACCAGCCTGGCCATCGTCATCAAGGCCATCGCCGAGAAGGATGGCG
>JAAVHV010000026.1 GCA_014799505.1 Clostridiales bacterium | reverse complement strand
GTCCGCTCGGCTTCGCTTGAAGGGCAAGCCAATCCCCACACGGATTGTGTTTAGGCCGGTTCGTGCGGGAATCAAATGAATACGACCCAGTAGCTCAGTTGGTAGAGCAACGCCCTTTTAAGGCGAAGGTCCGGGGTTCGAGTCCCCGCTGGGTCACCAAATCCCGGAACCTTTATTTTCAATGGTTCCGGGATTTTCCTTACAGCCGCAACGACTCTATCAATTTTACGTGCCTTATCTTTAAGTGCTTTCAATTATTAAATAAGTGGTGTTGCAGAACAAATTTACACATGGATTACACATAAGAAAGAGGCCCGGAAGCGATGCCAGGCCTCTTTCTTATGTGCTCAGCCCATAGCCACGTACTTGTGATACCTCGCCAGTTTATCCGGACGGGCGTCCGCGTCATCCAGGAACGCCTTAGCCATATCGGCAAAGAAATCCACCGTACTGGCATTGTTTTTCTTTGCTGCCTCACAGTAGTCGGAATACATCATGTTCATGGCCGCCCAGAACTTCACCGGGTCACAGTTGAGCCCGCGCTGAGCGCGGACCTGCTCCGTCTTGTCCATCGGCCAGTGCGCGCCGATGCTTCCGTCCGCGTTTTTCATGTGGTCCACCCACGATTCAGCGTCCTGCTTGTCCATAGAGTGCACGCTCGTATGAGCCTGGGCCGCTTCCTCAGAATCTTCCTCCAGCTCTTTGCGGGTGACCACACACAGCGCCTTGTATGCGCCCATCAACATACTCAGGTCACAAATACTGTCATTTGACAGCGGGGCACCGCCGAGCTCCTCCATCATTTCGAGCAGCTCCCTTTTATTCGTCTCGATCTGCTTCATGTCACGCCTCCTTGATGTGCTTTGCCAGCTTTTCCAGGTCTTCGATATCAAAGGTCAGATCCCCCAAGATGGGGACGGTGACCTGGAATCCATCCTCCGGTACGGCACCCCGAGCCGCCTCCAAAACGCCGTCCAGGTCCACGCCGCCGCTCTCGTCTACCATGCCCAACTTGGCCAGCATGGGGTGGCCTGCATACAGCCGGATGTTCTTGCGCACGGCATAAGCCGCCCCGGCCAGGAACGCGATTTTCTTTACCTGGCCATTGGGCACATTGACCGGGATATTCGGGGCGATCTCGGTATCAATGTACTTAACCGTCCCGGCCACAACTTGATCGATAGTTACCATAGCGTCCTCCTAAAAATGGCGCCGGGGAGGAGCCCTCCCCGGCACGGTCTCTTTCCCGGCGGGGTCTTTAGTTCCCGCAGTCGCAGGAACAGGCGGGCAGAGGATTGTAGGTGCTCTGCGGCGTCACGGTGGTGCCGGTCGTGACACTGGCAACCTCCTTGGGATAGAAGGTCTGGTTGACATAGTTGATGATGGTGTTGTCGTTGCAGCGGCGCTCCTTGGCTTCCGCCTTAATGGCGGTCTCCAGCCGCTGGCAGCAGCAGTCCTGGCGCTCCTGGACCAGCTGGAAGCTGTCCTTCGTAGCCTGGTTCTGGACCGCCTGAGCGGCGAACTGCTTCTCAAACTCGATGAACTTGCCGTCGATGTACTTGTACAGCTCCAGCATCTTCTGGTCGCCGTAGGTATTGGCGTCCCGCAGGGCAATCTGGGAATCCTTTGCGGCGATCTCCTGCACCAACCGCATCTCCCGCTGAGTCACGGGGTCACAGTCATTGCCGCAGGAGCCGCCGGAACGGCCGCGGAGCATCTCCGCGGTGAGCACCGCCGTCAGAATGTCGTTCTGCGCCGCATTGGAGCGGCCGCCGAACAGGCCGGTCAGACTCGCCAGGCCACCCATAGAGTTGAGCACGCCCAGGGAGAGCCCAGCGATGCCGGTGCCCAAGCCAGCGCCCGCGACACCTTTGCTTGCGTATTCCTTGTTCAAAACCATGATATTTTCTCCTTACATTTTTATTCTTTTTTTGCGTACAGTCCCGCCGGACTTACCTCCACATGGGAACCACCCCCTCTCTCTCAATTGCGGTATGGGCGATCAGTGCAGATCCCCCCTCCTGTCCAAGGTAGTCATGATCCGGCAGTAGTCGTAGGACACGTTGATGATGTTGTCATCCAGCCGGGTGGGATCCGGGTCCTTCTCGCCCACGAGCGAGCCATCCTCCATCAGCTTCTGGATGGTGGGCCGGAAGTGCTCCGGCACGTCCTTCAAGGTCTTGTAAGTAGGCATATCCTCTTCCTCCTCGTTTTCGTTGTTCATGCTCCGAACCACATCGGCCCGGAAGTCGTCCATGGTCTTGCCATGCTTCGGGAACCAGTTGTACACGTCCCCGTGATTGGAGGCGACGCCCCGCTTATACCCGTCCTGGTGGCAGATCACCACGCCGTCCGCCAGCGGGTCCAGGCCGTACTCCCGGCATAGCATGGCGGTGAGCTCCACCGCCGCCTGGTACGCCTGGTTGAAGTACACCGGGTCGGTCAGAGCGTCCTCGCAGATCTCAAAGGAGATGTGCGTATCGTTGGCGGTGCCTTTGGCCCCCACCCCGCAGTGCCAGCCCCGGTGCTCCCACGGCAGGGTCTGCACCGCCGCCACGGAACCATCCGCCAGCTTGCCGATGAAAGCGTGTACACAGGGCTCGTACAGTACCTGATCCAGATTCTTACTGTAGTCACGGTATCCCACCGTCCTGGTTTTGTCGGTGTAGATGTACACCCGCGACTGGTTCCAGTGATTGCCGTTTGGGTTGGTGCCCAGCTGGGTCAGTAGCTCCTCCCGGTCCGGCGTGGCGGCGATGGGCTGCACGTACCGCCGGAGCAGCGGATTGTTTGCCCCGGTGGAGTGCACCATTACCCCCTGGGGCTTGATGGTCTGCCCTGCCTTGTAGCAGTCGCTGGCGGTGAGAATACATTCCAGCAGCTTCATAGACTCACTCTCCTCTTCCTGCGCAAATCTGGCATAATACCATTGGGCGTATACCGCCCGGGTATCTTTCGTCTCCTGGAGCTTATCGGGGTTATTGACGCTGGCGGGCCGCTCGAAATCCAGCAGCACCGCGTCGGACGCATCCCGGACGCTGTCCGTGGTGCACAGCTTGTCCCACAACGGTTTAAACAGCGTCTGAAGCTCATGGAGCAGATATGATACCTGCATATCCAAATTACCGATAGACGCGCCATTGGCCCGCGCAAAGGCCAGCAGCGCGGCTTTACGTGTGGGGTGCGTCCACTGAGCCAGCCCATACCCCGCCCGGTCATCCGCGAAGTCGGTGTAGCACCCATTGTCCACCGCCACGGTGTAGCCCTCGTCGGTGAAGCCCAGCTTCGCCTCGCAGGTGTTTTGGAGGTTGTCCGGCCTCAGCCCGGACTCCGCCTGGAGGTTCCCCAGGAGCCCCGCCGCCCCCGCCGGGGTGAGCCCGGCGGAGATCAGGCGGTCCCATATGACCTGCTCGTTACTCATGGTCGTCCACATCCAGTCGGTCCCCCGCCATGTCCACGGCGTTCTTGCTCAGAGCCAGCAGCTTTATCAACCACCCGGGCACTGGCGCGCCCATGGCCGCCGCGTTTTCCGCCATGCTGCCCAGCTCCGTCACGATGTACCACACCAGCACCACCGGGCAGATCAGCCCCGGGTACTGGATGGGCAAGTCTACCACAGGCAGGTTGGCCAGCACAATCTCAAGCAGCAGGTCCGCCCCTGCCGCCACGACCACCACTATGATCATCCCAGCCTTGTGCCAGATACCCTCCCGGGCCTTTCCGCTGGACCACTCACCTTCCTTGGCCGCCGCCATGGTTCCGGTGAGGTAGTCCAGCGCCATGAACCCGATCCAGCCCACCACCAGCCAGCCGAACCAGCCCCACAGGCCGGTCAGCAGGCCCAGCAAGGCGGCAACCGCCGCCTTGATCTGATTGACCGTCTTTTCCATCGTAAAATGCCCCTTTCAGAAAATTTTGTATCTCGGCCTCTCCCCGCCGCACAGCCAGTAATCCAACCAGTCGAAGCCCACGATCACGGGCCCCGCCAGCAGGCACCACAGCAGGGTGTACAGCGGGCAGATCTGCCCCCACAGGTTTCCCCACATGCCGGAGTAGTCCCATATGCCCAGCCCCAGCCAGACGTTGAGCACAAGCCCAGCCAGCAGCTCACCCGCGGTAATAGTCAGCCCGCCGAGGATGGCTTGCACCCACAGGGGCAACATCCACGGGAAATGCTCGTTGGCCACGTCCAGCGGCACGCACAACACCACCGCCAGCGCTATCATGGTCCAGTGGGTGTGCCCCCGCCAGATGATCTCCAGCAGACCGTACAGCACCCCACCGCACAACCAGCGGTTTACATGGCCCAGTGCTTTACACAGCATCGATTCCACCTCCCGCCGCGCTGATGATGGCCGTCATGCTCCGGGCCAGGTCCTCCGGCAGGGCCGCGCCGTAGGTGATGCCGGACAGCTCGTCAAACGTCTCACAGCGGCGTACCCAGGCGGCCAGGTGGTTGTAGTAGGTGGTGTGGTGCAGCTTGTGGGCGGTGGCCGCGCGGCCCATGGCCAGGATGTCCGCTGCTGGGTACAGGGCACACAGCTGGCCGTCAATGTGGTATGGATACGCCTGCGCCCCGCCCTCTACAACAGCACAGGCGTTGGTGAGGTTGATCTGATCCTCGGCAGTGAGGGAGATGTGCCCGGTGGAGCCGTCCGACAGGGTGACGCCGCACCCCGCTGTGATGGCGGCGTTACAGGCGGCGGACAGCTCCTCCAGCTTGGCCGCTTTGAGGCCGGGCAGCCGGTCTGCTTCCAGCGCCTCTTCCGCACGAAGTAGAACCCGCTCCCCGTCCCAGCGCCACAGTGGGATGCCGTCCATATCGTGAAGCGCCGGATTCTCTTCGCCACCAGGGAATAGCTTGAACTGGTACCCGCCCTGCTCGTTGATGCAGATTGCGCCTGCGGTGTCCCGCTCCGGGTGCGGTCCGTCGCTCCAGCCGTCTGTGATGCGGCCCTGGTCGTCCGCAGTGATGTAATGCTTGTTGTAATATTTGTCCACAGCAGCAGCCCTCCCTCACAAGTTAGCGTCGAGTATGATAATGGTACTATTCGCAGGAAATGCATAGCACGGTTGCTGAGCTGGAATCTTAGTTTCCGGGATAAACCTAAGGGTAAGTACATACCCATTGGTAAACTCACTGGCAGAAATGCCGTTAACCGCGATTCTTTCTCCGGCGATCCCTCTATATAGTACTACAGCTTCATACTTTATTGCTGGTTTCGCTCGAAGCGATACCGGTAGAAGAATCGGCATATAAACTTCTGAGCCATTGGAAATTCCCAATCCTATATTGCCGCTTATCAGTAACTGATACCTTTGGCATTTCGCGAGCTCCAGCGCCTTATTTGGGGTCGGATCGTTGAGCACCCAGTTGCCGTCCTCGTCCTGGTGGGCAAGGGTCTGAACAGCGCCCAGTTCCAGTTTGGCGGCGTGGAGCAGCGCCCCCTCCGCCGTGATGGCAAAGGTTCTGGTCTCGCTGTCGTATTCCGCAGGGAATACCCCATCGTCCGTGAGATACGAGGCCGTCACCTCCTGCCCCGGGTCGGTCTCCAGGATCTGCACCATGGTGCC
>JAAVHV010000025.1 GCA_014799505.1 Clostridiales bacterium | reverse complement strand
GCTTCTCGATGTAGAGGGTGTCGCCCTCGGCCACCTTGTACTGCTTGCCGCCGGTCTCGATGATCGCGTGCATATCTGCACTCCTTTCCTTTATTACGGGCTCGCTGTCGGGGGCGGGGACTCAGCCCTCTTTTCTGTGGACACACCACACCCGGTCAATGCGGCCCTAGTAGTATATCAGCCGGTTTTTCAAAAGTCAAGGGGTTTCAGCCTGTTTTCCCGGAAAAATGGTGGGCCCGGTAATACTCCAGGCTGTGGAACCTGCGGGCCAGCTCCGCCTGCTCCCCGGTGGGGGTCAGGGTCAGCTCCCCGTCCGCGGTGAGGTATGAGCCGTAGCGGTGGACCATGGGCAGCTCCTGCCGGACCGGCTCCACCGCCTGCATATAGCCGTCTCCCTCCCAGCCCAGCTGCTCGAACAGCACATTCATCAGGAAGCAGGGGGAGATGTCCGGCCCCTCGCCCACCATATCGTGGCCGATGACCTCCTTGGCCGCGTCGTTGGCCCAGATGAGGTAGCGGGTGGACCAATAATTGTAGAAGCTGTCTACCGACATACGGGACAGGTCGATGCCCAGCGAATTGTACACGCTGTTGCTGTTGCCCAGCCAGGGCTTGTGGTCGCCGAACACCACCACCACGATGGGCTCGTCCATGGCCCGGAACACGTCCACCATTTCGGACAGGTAGTATTGGGTGCTCATCACCGAGCCGAAATAGTTGGCCAAAATGGTGCGATCCTCCTGGGCCAAGTCGTGGTTGGCCACATAGTCGTCCACCTCGCCCCACCAACACTCGCTGTCGCCGTAGGGCCCGTGGCCCTGGTAGGAGACGGAGAAGGAGAACAGCGGCGCGTCATCCCCCAGCTGCTCCAGGATGGAGGCGGTGAGCTCCGGGAAGAAGGTGTAATCCCAGGCGGTGTCCTCCCCGGTCAGCGCGGTGTAGTGGTTTTCCGCGAAGCGGTATTGGTCAAAGCCCAGGTAGGAGTTGATATTCACCCGGTTGTAGAACCAGCTGTTGCTGGGGTGGTCGCCCGAGGTCTGGTAGCCCTGGTTTTTCAGATACCACACATAAGACGAGGTGTTGGAGCGGTAGTTGATGTCGTCGGGGGCTATTCCGGTGAGGAACGCCCGCTCGGTGTCCACGGTGCCCCCGGCAAAGATGTTGGTCAGCAGGTTCCCGGTATAGCTCTCCGCCTCCAGAGCGTGGTAGGCGGCATACACGTCCTGCTGGAATTCGATTTCCTCACACACGGAGAAATCGGCAAAAGCCTCCAGCATGACGCCCACGATGTTGACCTTCTTGTCCTCCGGGATGTCGGCGTCCTGATATTCAGCCAGCATCGCGGCGGCCTCCTGCTCCGAGTAGCCCTCCGGCGGGGTGGGCATGGCGGTCTTGATGCTGTGGAGGAAGGGATACATCAGCCCCCGGGAGATATACTGCTGGGTGGCGGACCACGGGTTGATGTGATCCGTGTTGGCGTTTTTGTTATAGGTTTTGTCGCTGCCGTACACCGGGATCAGGGCGAGGGAGGCGATCAACGCCGCGGCCGCGGTTCCGCCCCGGACAGGCAGGCGCGGTCTGCCCCGAACCAGCAGGAACAGCGCCACCCCAGCCACAAGGACGGGCAGCAGTGCCGCCGCCAGCTTGCGATCCAGGAACAGGTGGTATTTTCCTGCCATCTTCCCCGCCTCCCCCAGAATGAGCAGGTCGGAGGCCAGGACGGGATCGTCCCGGAACATCAGCTTGTAGTAGTTGCCCAGGGACAGCCCCAGCACGGGCAGGGCCGTGATCAGGTAGGCCACCCAGGCCCGGCCCGTGGCGCCATACAGCAGGGCCATCAGCAGCAGCGGGGGCAGCAGGTTGAGGGCCACCAGTGCCGGGTGGCGCAGATAGTCCATAAACATCACCCGGGCGCTGGCGTTGCCGGTGGCCAGCAGCAGCGAGGCCAGCCCCAGCACCACCGCCGCCCCGGCGGTGAGCAGGGCGTTCCACAGCCAAAATACCACCCTCTGCCGGGAGGTGAGCGTTTCTTCCGGCCGGGTCTGGAACAGAAAATATGAGAAAAAGCGTTTCATTTGCGGCCTCCAATCATGAACAGCCTGAACTTGCCCCCATAAAACGGGAAAGGCTTCCATTCGGTCAGCATAGTATATCATAAGTGCCCCCGGAATGCACCGGGGGCAGCGGTATTTTTACATAATTTTAATAAAGGGCAAGCGGCCAAAGGCCCGTGGGAGGGGAACCGTCATTGGGCAAGCGGCCTCTGGCCGTTTGCCCAACGACCGGTTCGGCAGTCTGCCGACTGCCTTAATATGCCAGCTTCTCGTCCAACCAGCTCTTGAGCTGGTCGATGGGCACGCGCACCTGCTCCATGGTGTCCCGATCCCGGATGGTGACGGCGTGGTCGGCCTCGGTCTTGTCGTCGCCCACGGTGGCAAAGTCCACGGTGACGCAATAGGGGGTGCCGATCTCGTCCTGGCGGCGGTAGCGCTTGCCGATGGAGCCGGCGTCGTCATAGTCCACCATGAAGTACTTGGACAGCTCGGTCTGGATCTCCTTTGCCTTGTCGCCCAGCTTCTTGGACAGGGGGAGCACCGCGCACTTGAAGGGGGCCAGGGCGGGGTGCAGATGCAGCACAGTGCGCACGTCGTTCTTCTCCTCGTCCACCACTTCCTCGTCGTAGGCGTTGCACAGGAAGGCCAGCAGCATCCGCTCCACGCCCAGGGAGGGCTCGATGACATAGGGGATATAATGCTCGTTCTTATCCTGATCGTAATAGGTCAGATCCTTGCCGGAGGTGGTCTGGTGGGCGTTCAGGTCGAAATTGGTGCGGCTGGCCACGCCCCACAGCTCGCCCCAGTCGGTGAAGGGGAAGGCAAACTCGAAGTCGGTGGTGGCGTTGGAGTAGTGGGACAGCTCCTCGGGGTCATGGTCACGCAGGCGCAGGTTTTCCTCTTTGATGCCCAAGTCAAGCAGCCACTGGTGGCAGAAGTTTTTCCAGTAAGCGAACCACTCCAGCTCGGTGCCGGGCTGGCAGAAGAACTCCAGCTCCATCTGCTCAAACTCCCGGGTGCGGAAGATGAAGTTGCCCGGGGTGATCTCGTTGCGGAAGGACTTGCCGATCTGGCCGATGCCGAAGGGCAGCTTGCGCCGGGTGGAGCGCTGGACGTTGACGAAATTGGTAAAGATGCCCTGGGCGGTCTCGGGGCGGAGGTACACGGTGTTCTTGGCATCCTCGGTGACCCCCTGGAAGGTCTTGAACATCAGGTTGAACTGGCGGATGTCGGTCCAGTTGAACTTGCCGCAGGTGGGGCAGGCGATCTGGTGCTCATCCACGAAAGCCTTCATCTCCGCCTGGCTCATGGCGTCCACGCTGTGGCCCAGCTCGAAATTATTCTCAGCGCACCAGTCCTCGATGACCTTGTCGGCGCGGAAGCGCTCGTGGCACTCCTTGCAGTCCATCAGCGGGTCGGAGAAGCCGCCCACGTGGCCGGAGGCCACCCACACCTGGGGGTTCATCAGGATGGCGGCGTCCAGACCCACGTTATAGGGGTTCTCCTGGACGAACTTTTTCCACCAGGCTTTCTTCACGTTGTTTTTCAGCTCCACGCCCAGGGGGCCGTAGTCCCAGGTGTTGGCAAGGCCGCCGTAGATCTCGGACCCGGCAAAGATGAAGCCCCGGCCCTTGCACAGGGCCACGATTTTTTCCATAGACTTTTCACTGTTTTTCATGATGATAAACGCTCCTTTATATAATTGGATGGGTTCATACGAGATAGGTTTTTATGATGGGGACGCGGTGCAGCGCCTCCCAGGTGAGCCAGCCCGCCGTCAGCAGCAGCAAGCACACGAAGGGGATGGACAGCACGCAGGGGGAGGTCCCGGTGCTGACCCCCAGCCGGAGGAACAGCCGCTGGAACAGGACGTGTACCAGGTAGATACAGAAGGCGGCCTGGGCCAGCCGGCCGGTGACCCTCACCACCGGGGCGGGCCACTCTTTCCGGGTGATAACCAGCCCGAACAGCCCCAGGGCGGTGAGCATGGGGCCGGGGGACATCCCCTCCAGGAAGATGTCGTTCAGCGCCCCGCCGCGCAGGGAGAGGGCGGCGCAGCCGCCGAAGGTGACAGCCAGTCCGGCCAGGAGGGCCAGCGCGTACCAGCGCCGCTTGATGGAACCGCCATACTGCCG
The DNA here is from genome assembly GCA_014799505.1 of Clostridiales bacterium. Taxonomy (GTDB): domain Bacteria; phylum Bacillota; class Clostridia; order Oscillospirales; family Oscillospiraceae; genus Enterenecus. The sequence continues at coordinate 31,079 of JAAVHV010000025.1, read as the reverse complement.
CAGATAGTGCCCCAGCAGGGCGTAGCCGATGCAGGCGTACGCCTTGCCCATCTTATACCGCAGCTCCAGCGGCTCCACCAGGGTAAAGGGCCAGAAGTTGATCAGCGTGGGGATCAGGATGCCCGTTATCATCCACACCCCCAGCAGGTACTCCAGCTCCCGCCGTGAGGCGGAGCGCACAAACACCCGCGCCACAGGGAGGAAAGCGTAAACCAGGATCAGCATATGCAGGTAGTAAAAGTGGAACTCGTGCTGGAGCAGGACCGTGCGCTTCACCGCGTCCCACAGCCCCGCCATGGTGAAGCCGTCGTCCAGCAGGGCGGCGAGGCGGTAGAGGAAGGCCCAGGCGAACATGGCGCACAGGATGCGGGGCATATTGTGGGTGAAGATCCGCCGGGGCGTGGTATCCCGGCACAGCATCAGCGCCCCGCTGCACATGAAAAACAGCGGCACCGCGGGCCGGGCGGGGGCTCCCCACAGCAAAGCGCCCCACCAGTCGAAGGAGCCTGGGGTTTGGGTCAGGCCGGCGCCGGCGGTGTGGATGACCAGCACGAATACAATGGCCAGCGACCGCACCACGTCCAGCCCCGGATCCCTGGTGTTTGCTTCCATAGCATTCCCTCCCTGCGATGAAAAAACGCCCCGAGCCGGTTTGGCTCAGGGCGAACAAAACTGTCCGCGGTTCCACCTGAATTCGGGCACTGCCCGCACTCTTGCCCGGTAACGGCGGGGGCCGCCGGGCCATTTCCTGCCCGGGCTCGGGAGCGCCTTCCCGCCGCGCCTTCGGGGGACTTGCACCGTCCGTCCCCTCTCTGAAGCCCCGGCTGCGGGGTACTGTTCTCCGTCATCACTGATTCCCAGTCACTTTATCATGTTTTCCCCCCGCTGTCAAGGAGCGGGCCGCCGAAAAAATGCCCCGGGATTTATACTTTTTTCATTTCCTTTTTTCTCAGGTTATGTTATACTATAGGGTGAATTATTGTGCAGGAGGGGAGCGCCATGCAAAACCGCGTCACTGTGACCGTAGGTGGATTGAAATACACGCTGCTGGCCGCGGAGGATGAAAACTATGTCCACCGGGTGGCAGCCTATGTCAACGACAAGCTGAAAGAGACGGGCAAGGCCGGCGGCGTGTCCCAGATGGACTGCGCCATTCTCACCGCCATCAACATCGCCGACGACCGCTTCAAGGAGCAGGAGGCGTCGGAAAACCTGCGCCGCCAGATCAAGGATCTGTTGGAGGAGAACTCCAAGCTGAAGCTGGAGCTGAGCGAATCGAAGCGGGAAGTCTTCAAATTACAGCAGAAACGCTAATTTCCAGAGAAACGAGAGAGAACCTATGGAGATACTATCCCCCGCCGGCAGCCCGGAGGCGCTGCGCGCGGCGGTATGCGCCGGGGCTGACGCGGTCTACCTCGGCTTCGGACAATTCAATGCCCGCCGGGGCGCCCGCAATTTTACCCGGGACGAGTTCGCCTCGGCGGTATCCTACTGCCACCTGCGGGGGGTAAAGGTATACCTCACCCTGAATACCCTGGCCTCTGACCGGGAGATGGCGGACGCGGTGGACTGCGCCGTCCAGGCATCCCAGCTGGGGGCGGACGCGGTGCTGGTGCAGGATATGGGGCTGGTGCGGGCCCTGCGCCAGTGCGCCCCCGACCTGCCCCTTCACGCCTCCACCCAGATGACCCTCCACAGCCTGGACGGGGTGAAGCAGGCCGCCGACCTTGGCATCACCCGGGCGGTGCTGGCCCGGGAGCTGTCCCGCCGGGACATCGCCTACATCTGTGAGCGCTCCCCCATTGAGATCGAGGTGTTCGTCCACGGGGCGCTGTGTATGTGCTATTCCGGCCAGTGCTTCATGTCCTCCGTCATCGGGGGGCGCAGCGGCAACCGGGGTATGTGCGCCCAGCCCTGCCGCCTGCCCTACGGCTGGGGGGATGAGCTGATCGACCGCCACCCGCTGTCTTTGAAGGATATGTCCCTGGCGGGCCATTTGCAGGAACTGCGGGACATGGGGGTGGCCAGCGCCAAGATCGAGGGCCGGATGAAGCGCCCCGAGTACGTCTATATCGTCACCAAGGTGTACGCCGACGCCCTCCGAGAGGGCCGGGAACCCACGGCCGAGGAGCTGTCCCGGCTGGAGCAGGCTTTCTCCCGCCAGGGCTTCACCGACGGCTATTTTATGGAGCAGAAGGGCCCCGATATGTTCGGCGTCCGGGAGGAGGCCAAACACCCCCGGGAGCTGTTCTCCCAGGCCAAGGCCGCCTATGAGAAGGGCGAGGGCCCCGGCGTTCCGGTAAAATTCTACGCTCTGGTTCGCCCGAGCGAGCCCATCCAGGTGGGGGTAGAGGACGACCAGGGCCGCGTGGCCACCGCCGCGGGCAGCGTCCCCGAGGCGGCCCGCCGCCGGGTCACCACCCGGGCGGAGGTGGAGGGCCAGCTCACCAAGACGGGGGGCACCCCCTACCGGGTCATCGACGTGCGCTCGCTGGTGCAGGACGGGCTGGCGGTGCCCCTGTCCGCTCTCAACGGCCTGCGCCGCCAGGTTCTGGACGATTTGTCCCGCCAGCGCACCGCCCTGCCCCAGCGCCGCCACGGCGCGTACAAGCTGGGGGCGCGGTACGAGAACTACCGGGGGGAACCGGACATCATCGTCTCCCTGCGGAAAGCGGGCCAGATGACCTTTGAACTGACTAAGGCCCGCCCTGCCATGATCACCCTCCCGGCGGAGGAGATCGCCGCCCACCCGGACGATGTGAAAACGACAATCGGCCGGGGCGTCCCGGTGGCGGCGGTGCTGCCCCGGATCTGCTTCGACCGGGAGCTGGACGGATTGCGGCGCGAGCTGGAAGCCTGCAAGGAGGCGGGGGTCACTGACGCCTATGTGGGCAACCTGGGCCTGATCCCGCTGTGCAAGGAGCTGGGCTTCAACCTGCGGGGCGACTTCGGCCTCCAGGTGTTCAACAGCCAGGGGGTGAAGGAGTACAAACGGCTGGGCTTCCAGTCGCTGACCGCCTCCTTTGAGCTGAAGCTGGCCCAGATCCGGGACATTTCCAAGGCGGTGGACGTGGAGATGATCGCCTATGGCCGTCTGCCGCTGATGATCACGGAGAACTGCGCCATCAAAAACCAGTCGGGCAAGTGCGTGTGCTCCAACGTGAACCTACTCACCGACCGCAAGGGGGTGCGCTTCCCCGTGGAGCGGGCCTACGGCTGCCGCAACGAGATCTTGAACGCCAACAAGGTGTTTTTGGCGGACAAGGCGGCGGACTGGAAAAAAGCGGGCCTGCGTTCCATCCGCCTGCTGTTCACCACCGAGAACGGGGTGGAGTGCGTCCAGGTGCTGGACGCCTACCGGGGACGCGGCAATTATATCCCCAACAATTACACCCGGGGGCTGTATTATCGGGATGTGGAGTAGCCTCCACGGGCTGCCTTCGGCGACCTACTTTCTGCTTGTGCAGTAAAGTAGGCAAAGACACACTCAGGGGGCATCCCGCCGGTTCGATGCGGCCCTATGGGCCGCTCTCACAGGCCGGGCTTCCCCCTGAGAACCCCCTGGGGAACGAAGGGCCCGCCGTCCACAGACTGCGCCTCTGTTGTGTTTCATACGTCCCGGGGCATGAACGCACCCGCTCGGCCAACCGCTGTGCATCAACGGGAGCGGTCGGCCAGGGGCGAACGAAGAAACAGCTCTCCAGCGCCCCGTAGCCTTGAGCTGTTTCGTAGAGAGGCCGCTGGCCGACCGTTCCCGGCTCAGTCACGGATCACACGCCGGCCTTCTGCCTGGATAGGCGCAACTTTACTACCGCCCATATTCCGCCGGAGGCCACCCCCCGCAGGGGGAAAATTGACTTGGAGGCAAACAATGACTATTGTTTTGGCATCAAATTCTCCCCGCCGCAAGGAATTGCTGACAAAAATCGGCATTGAAAAGTTTAAGATTATCTCCCCCAACGTGGACGAATCGGTGGAGGACAACCTGTCCCCCGCCGAAATTGTGGAGCAATTATCCCTGCGCAAGGCCCGGGCGGCGGCGAAAAAGGCGGGGCCGGACGACCTCATCATTGCCGCCGACACGGTGGTGGCCCTGGACGGGGCGGTGCTGGGCAAGCCCTATGACGAAGCGGACGCCTTTGCCATGCTGTCCGCCCTGTCGGGGCGGGAACACCATGTGTACACCGGCGTGACGGTCCTCCGTGGGGAGGAAACGGTCACCCAGCACGAGGAGACCGCCGTCACCTTCCGGGACATCAGGCCGGACGAGATCCGGGGCTACATCGCCACCGGGGAGCCCATGGACAAGGCCGGGGCCTACGGCATCCAGGAGCGGGGCGCCCTGCTGGTGTCCGGCATCCATGGGGATTATTTCAATGTGATGGGCCTGCCGGTGTTCCGGCTGGGCCGCATCCTGTCTGGCTTTGGCGTAGATTTATTATTAGGAGATCATCCATGAAGCAATTTTTCTGTCTATTCGGCTTTTCCCACCCCGAAGGGGTGGGAAAAGCGTCAAACTGACCGGATAGGAGCACTCATCCATGAAGCAATTTTTCCGAAACAACGGCGGGCTTCTGCTGGTGGCGGCGGTGCTGCTGGCGGCGGTGGTGGCCCTGGGGGCGCAGATCCTGGGCTTCAATCCCCTCACCAACGCGCTGGAGGTGCTGGCCACCCCCTTCCGGGCGGCGTCCGGCGCGGTGACCAACTGGACCCAGGCCCAATACGACAAGGCGTTCCGCTATGAGGAGCTGGCGGCGGAGAACGAGGCACTGCGCCAGCGGGTGGCGGAGCTGGAGAAGGACGCCATCGCCGGACAGGACGCGGTGCGGGAGAACGAGCGCATGAAGGATCTGCTGGGTCTCCATGAGGCCCGGCCCGAGCTCCAGTACCGGGACGCGGCAGTGGTGCGCCGTTCCGCCTCCAACTGGGCCTCCAACCTGACCATCGACCGGGGAACCCTGGGTGGCGTGGAGGTCAACGACTGTGTCATCGACCAGTACGGCCACCTCATCGGCGTGGTCACCGAGGCGAATCCCAATTCCTCTGTGGTCACCACCATTTTGGACCCCACCCTGGAGCTGGGGGGGCGGGTGGCCCGCACCGATGAGGACGCCATTTTGGAGGGGGACTTCTCCCTCATGCTGGACGGGCTGCTCCGGCTGTCCTTTCTGCCCGAGGAGGCCAAGCTGGTCACCGGCGACCAGATCGCCACCTCGGGCCTGGGCGGAATCTATCCCTCCGGGCTGGTGGTGGGCTCGGTGCGCACCCTGTACGTGGAAGAGGACGGCGTCAGCCGTTACGCCCAGGTGGAGCCGGCGGCGGACATCGCCGGCGTGCAGAATGTCTATGTGATCGTTGACTACGGAGAATAGAAGCGTGAGGATAGCCGCGCCCCGGCGGATGGACCGGAGCGAGGACGAGCGATGGGGCTAGCAGCCCCAGAGACCAGTCCGAGTCGGAGGGAAGCCGCCGGGAAGAGCGCGGCCAATTCGAGCGTGACAAGGCCTGGGAGAGGAGATATAAAATGGCCGAATTGACCCCCATGATGAAGCAATACTGGAAGGTGAAGGAGGCCCACCCGGACTGCCTGCTGTTCTTCCGGCTGGGCGACTTCTACGAGATGTTCCACGACGACGCCAAGCTGGGCGCGGAGGAGCTGGGCCTGACCCTGACCACCCGGGACCGGGGCAAGCCGGAGGAGGAGCGCACCCCCATGTGCGGCGTGCCCTACCACTCCGCCCAGAGCTACATTGCCCGGCTCATCAAGCGGGGGTACAAGGTGGCCATCTGCGAACAGATGGAGGATCCCGCCACCGCCAAGGGATTGGTGGACCGGGACGTGATCCGCATCGTCACCCCGGGCACCGCCATGGACGACGTGATGCTGGACGAGAGCCGGAACAATTTCATCTGCGCCATCTATCTGGACAGCACCGGGGCGGGGCTGGCCCAGTGCGACCTGTCCACCGGGCAGTTCACCGCCGCCCCCTTCCAGGGGGAGGGCTGGCTGTCCCACCTGCTCAACCGCCTGTCCGCCGAGCCCCCCAGCGAGGCCATTTTGTCCGACGGGGCCTTCGCCGAACAGGAACTGACGGACTTTCTGCGAAATCGCCTGGGCTGCCTGTGCGAGAACGGCGGGGAGGCCCGCTTCCGCCCCGCCCAGGCCAAAGCGGCCCTGACGGCCTGCGGGGTGTGGACCGAGGGAGAAGAGCTGCCCGAGGGTCCCGAGGGTGGCCTGCTGCTGGGCTTCCAGGCGGCGGGGGCGCTGGCGTCCTACCTGAAGGAGACTCAAAAAACCGACCTGGGCCATCTCAGCCGCCTGGAGGTGGACGGGGCCAAGCGCCAGCGGTGCTTGGAGCTGGACCTCACCGCCCGGCGCACCTTGGAGCTGACCGAGACGATCCGGGGCAAAGAGAAGCGCGGCTCCCTGCTGTGGGTGCTGGACAAGACGAAAACGCCCATGGGCCACCGGCTCATTCGCGCCTGGATCGAGCAGCCCCTGTGCGATCCCGCCGCCATCACCATCCGGCAGGATCAGGTGGCGGCTCTGACGGCGGACGCGATGGTGCGGGAGGAGCTGTCCCGCACCCTGCGGCAGGTGCCGGATCTGGAGCGCATCATCGGCAAGGTGGTGTACGGCAGCGCCAACGCCCGGGATATGCTGATGCTGGCCGACGGGCTGGCGGTGCTGCCCGTGCTGGCGGAGCAGGCCGCGGGCCTGGTGGAAGCTGCCCCCCGCCGCTTCGAGTTTTTGGACCGGTTCACCGGCCTGGGGGACTTGCAGGCCCTGCTGAAGCGGGCCATCCGGGACGACGAGGACGACAACCGTCTGCCCTTCACCATCCGGGAGGGGGGCTTCATCCGCAGGGGCTACGACGAGGAGGTGGACCACCTCCGGGACGTGATCGACCACGGCGCGGACATGGTTGCCGCGCTGGAGGGCCGGGAGAAGGAGCGCACCGGCATCAAGAGCCTGAAGGTGCGCTACAACAAGGTGTTCGGCTACTACATCGAGGTGTCCAAGAGCTACTACAGCATGGTGCCCGACGACTACATCCGCAAGCAGACCCTGGTGAACTGCGAGCGGTTCATCACCCAGGAGCTGAAGGACCTGGAGCACGAGATCCTGTCCGCCCAGAGCCGGGTGACCGCCCTGGAGTACCAGCTGTTCTGCCAGCTGCGGGACGCCGCCTCCCAGCGGGTGCGCCAGGTGCAGGACGTGGCGGGCGGCGTGGGCTACCTGGACGTGCTGTGTTCCTTTGCCGCCGCGGCGGTACAGAACGGCTACGTTCGCCCGGAGGTGGACGACAGCGGCGTCATCGACATCAGGGAGGGCCGCCACCCGGTGGTGGAGCGGATGCTGAAGGACTCCCTCTTTGTCCCCAATGACGCCCACATGGACGGCGGCGAGCACCGGCTGGCCATCATCACCGGCCCCAACATGGCGGGCAAGTCCACCTATATGCGGCAGGTGGCCCTGATCGTACTCATGGCCCAGATGGGCAGCTTTGTCCCGGCCCGCTCCGCCCGGATCGGGGTGGTAGACCGGGTGTTCACCCGCATCGGCGCCTCCGACGACCTGTCGGCGGGCCAGTCCACCTTCATGGTGGAGATGACCGAGGTGGCGAATATGCTGAAAAACGCCACCTCCCGCTCCCTGCTCATCCTGGACGAGATCGGCCGGGGCACCTCCACCTATGACGGGATGTCCATCGCTCGGGCGGTGCTGGAGTACTGCGCGGACAAGAGGCGGCTGGGGGCCAAGACCCTGTTCGCCACCCACTACCACGAACTCACTGAGGTGGAGCAGTCCATCGAAGGGGTGAAAAACTTCCACATCGCCGCCAAAAAGCGTGGGGACGGCATCGTGTTCCTGCGCAAGATCGTCCCCGGCGGGGCAGATCAGAGCTACGGCGTGGAGGTGGCCAAGCTGGCGGGCGTTCCCAACAAGGTGGTGGATCGGGCCCGAGAAATCCTCACCGAACTGGAAGCTCAAGGGGGGAGCGCCCCCGCGCCCCGAACCGCCCCATCGGAGAACAGCGCCCAGGTCTCCCTGGGGGACATGGCCGGGGCAGCGGTGCTGGAACAGCTGCGGAATACCTCTGTGGAGACCCTCACCCCCATCGAGGCCATGAACCTCCTATATAAACTGAAAAGCCAGCTGTAACATAAAAAGGGCCGCCCCGGATTTCCGGGACGGCCCTTTGCCGTATCCTGCCTCGGGTCAAAACACCAGCACCCGCACCACCAGTGTCACCAGCACCCCAACCACGCTCAAAATTGCCAGCATCTCGGGGTCAACATAGGCGCGCCGGCGGCGGCTCCGCACCCGGCGGGCGGGGGCCACCGGCTCCGCCTCCTCCATGCTGTACTCCGGCTCAAGCTCGGACTGCTCCTCCCAAAGCTCCTGATTGGCGGCCCTCCAGGCGGCCAGGTCGATGACATTGTCCCCGCTCGGCGTCCGGCCCTGCCGCCCCGACTGCCGCACCATAACAACCTGACGGCCGCTGTCCAAAGCGCCGTCAAACCCGGCCGCCCGCTCGCCGTCATTCCATGTGGTAAAGGTATAGTAAGCACTTTTCATGGTTCAAACCCTCCTCTAATTGGATGAACCCAGCATATCATTCTTGTAGTCCCATAAACCGGGCCTTTTGCGCCCCGTCGTCGGTTTTCCGCTCGTCCCTTTGTTTCACTTGCCGTCATATTAATATATTCGTTCGATTTTGTCAAGGGCCTTTTGAGAAATTTGTTCGATTTTTTGCACAAAAAACCGCCCCCGGCAGACGCCGGGGGCGGCAAAGGGCTGATTGAGTTACCGCAGATAGTTCCTGGGGTTGACGCTGGTGCCGTTGATGCGCACCTCGAAGTGGCAGTGGGGGCCGCTGGCGTTGCCGGTCATGCCCGCCCGGGCGATGACCTGGCCCTGGTATACCTTATCGCCCACGCTCACCAGCAGGGAGGAGTTGTGAGCATAGTAGGTGACATAGCCGTTGTCATGGCGGATGGCCACCAGATTGCCATAGCTGCCGCTCCAGCCGGACTTAATGACGGTGCCTCCGTCGGCGGCTTTGACGCTGGTGCCGGTGGGACAGGCGATGTCCAGGCCCAGGTGGAAGTCATAGCGCCCCCACAGGTTGCGCCCGCCGAAGTTGGAGGTGATGGTGCCCCGCACCGGCCAGATGAAGTAGCCGTTGGAGGCGGTGATGGGCCGCGGGGTGGTGCCGGTGTAGGTGTAGGTGGTGGTGGGCTCCTCCAGCGTGGTGGACTGGAGGATCTCCCGCTCCACCTCCACGCCGTTGACATAGGTGACCCGGGCATTGACCAGCGCCAAGCCGTCCTCGCCCTGCTCCTTCACCCTGGTGTCGCCCACATAGAGGTCGGCGGTCTCGATATACTCCACCGGGCTGGGGATGACATCCTCATAAGTCTCATCGGTAAAATTCTGCACCGACAGATAGGGCACGGCCTCCTGGATGATCAACTCCTGATCCACCCACAGCTTATCCACGATGACGTCCGGGTTGAGGATAGACAGCTCATAAGGCCACATATCCAGGGAGTAGGCGATGGCGTTGAAGGTGTCGCCCTTCTTCACCACGTAGGTGGACTGCTCCACCCGCATTTGGGCCAGGGTCTCCCGGATGGGCTCCACGTCAAATTTGGTGTTGGAGGGCATCTCAATGGGGTAGACCTCCACATCCTCCACAAACTCATAGCTGACGGTGTCGGCGGTGAGGTAGGGCTGTGCCGCCGCGTCCAGCATCCGGTACAGCTCCTCCTGGGTGGCGGCGTATCCCAGCTCCTGGCCGTCCACCCGCAGGCCGTAAGCGGTCATCCAGGCGCCCACGTCCTCGAACAGCGCGTCCTCCACCTGGGCGGTGTCGCTCAGCTCATCAGGGGTGACATACACCGGGGTCATGGAGATATCGGCGTCGTAATCGTACTGCTCGCCCAGGATGTCGGAGGCCCGGGACTCGATGTTGCTGACGATGGCGTCCTTCTCGTCCTCACTGGCCACCACGGCCACTTCCTGGCCGTTGACTTCCAGCACATAGGCGCGGGCGTAGGTTCTCTGGAACGCGGTGACGCCGATGAACACCGCCAGCAGCGTCACATACAGCAGCGGGGACACCGGGTGGCGGGCCACCACGCCCCGAACCTTGGCCGTGGCGCGGCCCGCCTTGTCCCATCCCTCGGCGGTGACGGCGCGGGTCTTTTCCCAGCACATCTCGGCGGCCTCGGCCAAGGTTTTCCCGGCCTGGGCGGCTTTCTCTTTCAGCTGCCCCTGTCCGGCTCCATCCTTTTTGACGCCGCTGAACGCGGTTTTCGCCTTTTCGGCCAGCGCCTTGGGCTGGAAGCGCTTCTTCGCGGCCTTTATCTCCGCGGCGCGGGCTTTCGCGGCCTCTTGCTCCGCCTTTTTCTCGGCGGCCTCGGTCTGCTCGATATAGTCCCTCCAGCCGCCGGTGGGCCTGGTGCTGTTCTGGCCGGCGGTTTCGATCTCCTCGTTTTTATTCTCCTGCGTTTTGTGATCTCTCTCGGCTTGCTTCACGAAAGGTCCCTCCTGTAAGCGTTGGTTCTCGATCAAACAAAACCGTAACAAACTCAAGTAAAAGAGTTACAAAATGGTTACAAGTACATCCTACACCTTTTTTCCCCATTCGTCAACCCCTGAATTTCCAGCGCTTCCAGGGGCTGACCGCCCCAGGTTGGCACATCTTGTTGCTCCGTGGCGGAATTTGGGCCGGGGCGGCACATTTTGTTGGGGCCCCGGTAAAGTCCACAAAAATCGCCCCCCTTTTTCGTCCTTTTGCCCACCCCCTTGACAGCGCTCCCAAATTCTATTACAATAGCCTCAGCCGCAAGACAAACAGAATAGCACAGGGGCGCTGGAAGCGGTTCCGGCTGAGATGTGGGGCAAATGGCAGCCCCCGGTCCCTAAAACCTGATCCGGGTAATGCCGGCGTAGGAAGTGTATTCGACAGGCGGGCGCAAGCCCGTCGGGCCTGTGTCGTTTCTCTTGTTTACCGCATTGCACCGTTTGCATTGCGGTATACTTATTTTAGGAGGAAACGACACATGAAAAATGTAAACCAAACCACCCGGATGCTGTGCGAAGGCGCGGTCAGCATAGCGCTGGCCTATGCGCTGACCTTTGTAGAGCTGGACCTGTGGTTCCAGGGCGGCTCCATCAGCGCCGCCATGATCCCCATCATCATTTTCTCGGTTCGCTGGGGCCTGGGCTGGGGCATCGCCGCCGGCGCGGTGTTCGGCACCCTGAAGTATTTCCTGGGGCTGGACAGCTTTGTCATCAGCTGGGTGTCCATCGTCTTTGACTACACTGGGGCTTACGCCATGATGGGCCTTGCCGGCCTGTTCAAGCGCAAGGCCAACCTCATCCCCGTGGCCGCGGCGGTGGCGGGCGTCGCCCGTTTCATCGTGCACTACATCAGCGGCGTCACCGTCTACGCCGAGTGGATGCCCGAGCAGTTTATGGGCATGACCATGACCTCTCCGTTTTTCTACTCCGCCCTCTACAACGGCGGCTATATGCTCCCCAATACCATTCTGGCGGTGGTCGTCTGCGCGGTGCTGATGAAGCCCCTGGCCAAATGGCTCAACGGAGAAGATTTGAAGTAAGGACTGATTTTACGTGGGCAAATTTGACGGCGTGCTGTTATACAGCGACTATGACGATACCTTATATAATAGCGCGCACACCGTCTCCCCCGAGAACCACGCCGCCATCCGCTATTTCCAGGACAACGGCGGGCGGTTTTCCGTGGCCACCGGCCGGGCCCACCGCACCTTCACCCCCCAGATCGCCCTGGAGAGCCTGTCCCTCAACGCCCCGGTGGCGCTGTCCAACGGCGCGGCCCTTTACGACTATGACGAAGACCGCTATCTGATGCGCACCTTTCTGGACGAAGCCGCCCCCGCCCGGTTCGTGGAGCTGTTCCGGGACTTCCCCGACCTGGCCCTGGAGGCGTACCACGACGACAGCATCTATGTCTACAACCCCAACCTGGTAACCACGGAGCATTTGAAGCGGGTGGGCGGGCGGCAGACCCCCTGCGCCGTCCCAGAGATGCCCACCCCCTGGACGAAGGTGATCCTGGAGCAGGACGAGCCCTATCTGAAGGAGGTACAGGCCCACCTCCTCCGGCTCTGGGGGGATCATTACGAGGCCATCTTCTCCAACCCCTATCTGCTGGAGGTCACCGCCAAGGGCAGCCACAAGGGGGCGGCGGTGGCGAAGGCGGCGGAGCTGCTGGGCGTTTCCCGGGAAAACCTCTACTGCATCGGGGACAACCAGAACGACATCCCCATGCTGGCGCTCAGCGCCATCCCCTTTGCCCCATCCAACTGCTCCCAGCCGGTGAAGGACTGGGGGGCGCGGCTCCTGGGAAGCTGCGACGACCACGCCGTGGCCCAGGCCATTGAAATTTTGGACAAGCGCTATTGACAACAAAGCTCCCCCGGTTTTCGCCGGGGGAGCTTTGCTTGCATTTGATCGTCCGGGCGCTGTTCCGATGGCCCGTCACGGCTGTTCTTCCAGCTCCTGCCGTGCCCTCTCCACGGTATCCCAGGTGGGGAAGCTGTTGCCATAGCGGAACGGATCGTCGGCCATATCCTCATAGGCGTGTCCCACGAGCCAGTCCAGCTCAAAGCCATGCCGGGCGGTGTACTCCTCCAGCCAGCTCAGCTGGGCGGCGGTGGGGCAGTTCCAGGCCGTCCAATAGCGCAGGGTACCCTCCTGCCGGTAGATGAATTCGGCATACCGCACCTGATCCCCGTCCCGGTATACCAGGATATCGTGGGTGTTGGGGCCGTAGACGAAGCTGGCGTAATAGGCTTTGGTCGCCGCCTTGTTGTCAGGATCATCCGCGTCAGGCAGCAGGGACTCGTCACCCCAGGCGATGAGGGCGTGCTCCCTCCCCTCTACCGTGAGGACATAAGGCGTTCCTCCGTCCAGCTCGGCGGTGATGTCCTGCGTTTCGCCGTTCACGGTCAGTATGACCGCCCCGGTCTGTTCATCCACCGTCAGGCCGTCCAGCGACAGCTGGAAGCAGTCCGTCTTACTTGGGAGGGTGCCGGGGTGGTCGAAGCCGTCCAGGAAGTTCTGGGAACCGTCTGAACCGGCGTGCTCCTCGCAGTAGGCCCGCCACCAAAGGGGGCTGCCTGTCCCCTGGCTGGTGCCAGTCAAACTGACCATCATGATGCTGGAAAACGTCTCCTCACCCTCGTGGTACAGGGCGAGCACACAGCCGATATGATCGCCGGAGCCGCCGATCACATACTCTGTCAGGTTGCCAACCTCATCGGGCGGCAGCTGGGGGTCGTAGACATAGGGCGTCGTGTCGGAGAACTGCCCGGTGATGTCGATGAGTTCGCCGTCCTCCGTGGGCTTAAAATAGTACCGTCCGTCCAGTTCAAATACGCCGATCTCATCGGAGCTGGATATTTTGGCAATCTGCTGCCTCTGCCCGATGGCCACCGCCGCCGCCGTAACGGACAGCATCAGCACCACTACCGCCGCGATGACCGCGCCGCGCAAAAGCCCAGTGTGTTTCTTCATGGGTATGACCTCCTTCGTTTGTCCCTCCAGGCACCGGCGGGCCAGCGTCCCGCGCAGCGCCTCTACCTTGTCCTGCCCCGGCCCAAGCTGCTCCACCGCCTGGTCAAACATTCTGCGATATTGATCCATGATCCGATCCCTCCAATCGTTTTTTCAGCTGTTTCTTGGCCCGGTACAGCCGGGCGGAGATGACCGACGCCGGCACGCGGTACTGCCCCGCCAGCTCGGCCACGGTGAACCCCTCGTAGTACCGCAGGTGGATCAGCGCCCGCTGATCCGGGGGCAGCGACCCCAGCGCCGTCCACAACGCCCCCTCCTCTGGCTGCTCAAAGCTGAGGCTTTCCAGCGCCCCCTCCTCCAGCTCCACCCGGCGTTTCCGCCAGGGGGCGCGCAGCAAGCTGCGGCACTCGTTCACCGTCACCTGGGCCAGCCAGGCCTTCTCTTTCCCCTGCGCCGGGGGCCGCTCCAGCAGGCGCAGGAACGCCGTCTGGCACACGTCCTCCGCGTCCTGGGGCGAGCGGGTGTAGCTCAGCGCCAGGGCATACACCATGGGGCGGTATTGGTCGAAGATGGCCAGAAACTGCTCCTGTGTCATGGGATTCACCTCTCTTGCGTCACGTTTTGAAGCTTCATGGATAAGACGCGGCAGCCCCCTCGAATCTGACGGGCGGGGCCAAATTTTATGAAAAAAGCCCCCTCCCCCGCGGTGCGGGGAGGGGGACCTGATCTCATTTTCCCTCCAGGAAGTAGGACGCCTCCGAATCCGCCGGGGCAATCGAACCCCCTCTCCCCCGCATCGCGGGGGAGGGAGTTCCTCATTTCCCCTCCAAAAAGTAGGACGCCTCCATGTCCGCCGTGGCCAGGGCGAAGGCCAGCGGGTACTGCTGGAGCGCCTGGCCCACCATCCGGCTGTCCTCGGTGCCGGAAAAGCCCATGTGCCAGCGGATGGCCATGGCCTCCTCCCGGGTGAGCCGCATGAACCCGGAGACGATGTACACGCTCTTCTCCCCGTGGCCGTAGGGCAGCTTGTCCTCATAGAAGAAGGTGGGGACTTTCTCCCATTTGCCGGTGGCGTCGTCCTTCACGTTGCGGGTGCCCGCCTTGTAGCACCCGATCTTGCACAGGTCATGGAGCAGCGCCGCGATGGCCACCGACTCCATGGGGTACTCCACCCCGTAGACCTCGCGCACCCGATCCCGGGCCAGGTACGCCTCCAGACAGCGGAACACGTTGACGCTGTGGTCGCACAGCCCCCCGGCGTAGGAGCCGTGGTACCGGGCGGAGGCGGGGGCGGTGAAAAAGTCGCTCTTGTTTTCCAGGTAGTCCAGCAGCTCCTCGCTGCCCTCCCGGTGGATGTGCTCAGTGTAAATCTCGATGAATTCCTCTTTTCCTGGCATGATACGGCCTCCTAATCTATATTTTCCCCATTATAGCAAAAAAGGGCGCCGGGGGCAACCCCGGCGCCTGGTCAATCCTCTTTTTTCGGCTTATACTGCTCGTCGCCGCTTTCAATATACTTGATTAAGTCAATGATCTGTGCCGCAGTCCACCCCGCGCTTTCCAGGGCCTCGATCAACCGATAGTTTTCCTGCATATCCATTGAGCTTACCCCTTTCCGCACCCATTATATCATGCCCAAAGAAAGAAGGCAAGGAGGTTTTACGGCCTGTCTGCAAGGGATCTTGCAGACAGGCCGTTTGATCGATCTTACGCGAAAAGTCCGTCTAACGCCCCTCAGCCCGTCCAGCCCTGGAGCGCTTCCCTCAGCTCCTGATCGTCATGGGTCAGATCCAAGTCCGCCCCCAGCCGCTCCAGCTCCGCCAGGGTGCCGGCCGCCCCCTTGTCCAGGGCGATCTCTGTCCGCAGGAAGATGTTCCCCTTGGCCGGGTCGGTCACGCAGAAGACCAGGGTGTCCTTATTTTCGTAGTTGAGAACCGTCTCATCGGTGATGGTGCGCACGCCGATGCGTCCGGCCCGGAAGTCCTCCTCCACCGCGTCCAGCAGGGCCCGGGCGTCGTTCCCGTAGCCCACCACGGTGGTGAGCTGTCCCTTTTCCTCGTCATAGTGCCAGAACTCCGCCCGATCCAGCCGTTTCCCCTCGGCGATGGCCTCCTCCAGCCGGTCGAACTCATACGCCCGCCAATAGAAATCGGTGTCGTGATACAGCCGCTCCATGGCCCAGGCAGCCGTGCCCTCCTGCTGTACCTCGCTGGGGTAGAGGGTCACCCAGTATTCCCGGGTCAGGGTGGAGCCGTTGTTCAGGGTATAGGTCAGCTCCAAGCGCATACTGCGGCCGCTCCCGCTGGCGGCGTGATGATCCCGCTGGGCCACCGCCGCCCGGTGGAGATCCACCAGCTGTCCGATCTGCGCCGGATCGGTCACCTCCAGCCAAATGCTGTCGCCGTTGTCGTTGAAGTAGATACCGTTGCTGGCGTCCACCTGCACCGACTTCACGCTGGCGGGGTCGGGTATGCGGGTCTCGTACCCGGTGAGGTCGAAGCCCACCACCAGGAACAGCGCGATGAACACCCCGGCCACCGCCAGCCCGCCTTTCCATTTGTTGAATACCCGGAAGGATTTGTCCAGCAGCATCTGGGCGGCGAAATAGCCGATCACGCCCCAGACTAGGATGGCGGCCATCAGGACGAACTCGCCGCCGCGCAGCACGAAGGAGGTGCCCACGCCGAGCACCATGCCCGCGCAGAAGGCCACGCCGTACTTGAACACCGGCTTCATGGGGCGCACGGACACCACGTCCCCGGCGCTCTCCAGCCGCCTGGCCCGGTAGAGGAGGAAGGCGCACCCCGTCAGCACCGCCGCCGCCAGGGCGTAGATGCCCACCGTGCCCAGGCCCCGGGTGGACAGCACCCGCTCCACAGTGGTCACCACATCCCCGTTTCCCAAAGTCTCCGTGGTGCGCTGGTAGTAGCTTCCCACGCTCAGCGACAGGCAGCTGGTCGGGGTGAGCCACCTCACCACCCGGCTCACCCCGCCGCCGAACCCGGAGAAGCCGTAGTAAAAACTCCGGAACACCGTATAGACCAGCGCCGTCACCCCGTAGGCCAGGCAGTTGACGATGGCGTAAAAGGCGGGCAGGGCCAGGATGTGCCCGGTGAACATGGCGCAGAACACCGCCAGAGAGTAGAAGAAGAAGCACTCCCCGCAGGACACCCCCAGCCAGAACAGCAGTCCCTGCCAGCACACCGCGCCCCCCGCCAGCTCCACCAGGAGGGTGAGCAGGAAAATGACCGCGTTGGGCACGATCAGGAAGGCCAGCCCCGCCAGGTAGTGGGTGATAAGCAGCCCCTCCCGCCGGATGGGCAGGGAGCCGAACAGGTTGGCAGACCGGGCGTTATAGAGGTGGCTGAACACCGCCATGGCGCACAGCACCCCGAAGATCACCGCCAGCACCAGGCTTTCCTCCTCCGCCGCCCCGGGCACCTGTCTAAAGGCAAAATTCTCCATATATCCGCCGGTAACCCCCGGGTAGGCGTTGGCCTCCATGCGCAGCATCATCAGCCCGCTGAGGGGCAGCGCCACCAGCCAGATGGCGAAGTACGCCCCCCACAGGGGCCAGAAGCGGCAGACCGTTTTCTTGAAAACCGTCCAATCAAAGTACGATGTCCCGGACCGCATAGTCCTCACCTCCCATTTCATAGATAAAGATCTCCTCCAAAGTCAGGGGGAGCGCGTCGGCGAACAGGGGGTTCAGCGGCTTGAATTTCTCGGTGACCTCTTCCGCCGTCCCCCGGACGATGTAGGTGTACACCCGGCCCACATTGCTGGTGTGGATGATGTGCAGATCCTCCGGCAGCTCGGGGGGCGTCTCTGTCTCAAAGGCGATCTGCACCTTGACGGTTCCGCCCTGCAGCTCGGTGAGGGACCGCTCCAGCGCCACCTTGCCGTGGCTCAGGATGCCCACATGGTCGCACACGTCCTCCAGCTCCCGCAGGTTGTGGGAGGACACCAGCACCGTGGTGCCCCGCTCGGCCACGTCCCCCATGAGCAGCGACCACACCTGCCGGCGCATCACCGGGTCCAGCCCGTCCACCGGCTCGTCCAGCAGCAGGTAGTCGGGCTTGCAGCTCAGGGCCAGCCAGAAGGCGGACTGCTTCTGCATCCCCTTGGACAGGCGGCGGATGGCCCGCTTCTCGTCCACCTCGGGGAACGCCTCCTTCAAGCGCTGGTAACGCTCCACGTCAAAGTTGGGGTAGATACCCTTATAAAACTTCATCATGTCCCGGGTGGAGGCGGAGCCGAAGTAATACAGCTCGTCCGGGATCACCGCCATGCGCTTCTTGGCGGCGGGGTTCTCGTAGATGGGCGCGCCCTCCAGCAAAATCTCGCCGGAGTCCTGGCGGTAGGCCCCGCACAGGTGGCGCAGGATGGTGGACTTGCCCGCCCCGTTGGGCCCCACCAGCCCGTAGATAGCGCCCTTGGGCACCGTCATGGTCAGCCCGTCCAGGGCGTGGAACCCGTCAAAGCTCTTGACCACGTTTTTGACTTCGATCATGTTGTTTCCTCCTTCCCGTAGGCCGCGCACCGCGCGCCGATGTCCGCTGGTGTCATCCCCAGGTACACCAGCTCCTGGACGATGGCGTCCAGCTTGGCCAGCAGCTCCTCCCGGCGCTTGTCGGTGACGTCCTGGGGCAGGGCGGCAAAGCTCCCCTTCCCCGGCACCGAGTAGGCATAGCCCTCCTGCTCCAGCGATTCATAGGCCCGCTGGATGGTGTTGGGGTTGATGGCCAGCTGTCCCGCCATGGCCCGGACGGAGGGCAGCTTATCCCCCGGCGGGATAGCCCCCGTGATGATGAGCCGGCGCAGCCCGTCCCGCACCTGCTCGTAGATGGGGCGGCTGTCCCGGTAATTCAGGCTGAGCATTGCCCCGCCTCCTTTCGACAATTGTATTATCCGTATTAGTACAGTTATCATATCATGGTGGACGGCCCCTGTCAAGAGAAGAAAAATTTTCCAAATCTTCCTTTCAATTTTTGCAAAAGACTACTGACAAAACAGTTTGAGCCTGCTATAATGGCCTGGGACGTTACTTTCTGCTCGTGCAGAAAGTAACCAAAGACACGCTTAGGGGGCACCCCGCCGGTTCGGCTTCGAGCGCCCAGGACGCGCTCTCGCTCACAGGCGGGCCTCCCCCTAAGAACCCCCTTATTTACGGGAGTGCCCTATACGCCGCGCTGGATGTTACCCTTCTGGCGCGTGCGGCTTTCGACGCCGGTGCTCCTATTTGTGCTGCCGCTTATGTCTCGTTATTGAGACGTTTTTGGGCCTATGGCCCTGCGCCTGGATGGTGCGCCGTGCGGCGCCGCGGCTTTCTATTGGCATTCCCTGTTCCGTTGCGAAAGGAGTTTCATATGTCTAAGCATGATTTAAACACCGCCGCCTTTCTCCAGTGTGTCGCTCCCCTGTTGAAAAGCGACCAGGTCAACTCCATGAAGCAGTGGCGGCATCACTTCTCCATCACCTGTTATCAGCACTCCCTGTTCGTGTCCTACATGGCCTTCCGGCTGGCCCGGTACTTTGGCTGGGACTACCGGGCCGCCGCCCGGGCGGGGCTGCTTCATGACCTGTACTTATACGATCCCTGGGACGCCTCCGCCCATCCGGGCAACCAGTGCCTGGATCACCCGGAGTTTGCCCTGCGCAACGCCACGGCCCTGTGCCCAGACCTGAGCGACAAGGAGAAAAACGCCATCGTGTCCCATATGTTCCCTCTGGCCATCCATCTGCCCCGGTGCCGGGAGGCGCTGGTGGTCAACATGGCGGACAAGATCTGCGCCACCATCGAGGTGGTCCACCTCTACCAGACCCGCCGCATTCAGCGCTGGCTGCCCTCCGCCGCCTGAGGAGTCCTCGACATTTTCACCGCTTTTCCCCGTTTTTCTCCCCTGTCTTTCGTCACAATGTTATAATTTTTCAGAACTGAGAAAAATCCCTTCAAAAACGCCCGGTTTCTGTTATAATGTTTGAGGTACCCTTTACCGCTGTAATTTATTTGTGCTCAAATAATTGATGTACATATGATGAAAGAGAGGAAGAGAGGAAGCATGATCTCACACGGCAAGGATTTGAAGATCTTCTCCGGCAGCTCCAGCAAGGCCCTGGCCAGCGACATTTGTAAGGAACTGAGCATCCCCCTGGGCAACGCCGAGACCGGCGCGTTTTCCGACGGAGAGAATTTCGTCTCCATCTATGAGACCGTCCGCGGGTCCGACGTGTTTGTCGTCCAGTCCACCTGCTCCCCGGTGAACGACAACCTGATGGAGCTGCTCATCATGATCGACGCGCTGAAGCGGGCCTCCGCCGGCCGCATCACCGCCGTCATCCCCTACTTTGGCTATGCCCGCCAGGACCGCAAGACCAAGCCCCGCGACCCCATCTCCGCCAAACTGGTGGCCAACCTGATCGCCCGCGCCGGCGCCGACCGGGTGCTGACCATGGATCTCCACGCCAACCAGATCCAGGGCTTCTTCGATATCCCGGTGGACAATCTGCTGGGCTCCCCCGTGTTCGTGGAGCATTTCTTCCGCCGCTTCGCCCCCGTGCATGAGGAGACCATGGTAGTCTCCCCCGACGTGGGCAGCGTGGCCCGGGCCCGGGCCTTTGCCCAGAAGCTGGAGATGCCCATGGCCATCGTGGATAAGCGCCGCCAGAAGGCCAACTCCTCCGAGGTCATGAACATCATCGGCGACGTCACCGGCAAAAACGTCATCCTGCTGGACGACATGGTGGACACCGGCGGCTCCCTGTGCCACGCGGCCCAGGCTCTGGTGGAGATCGGCCACGCCAAGTCGGTCACCGCCTGCGCCAGCCACGGCGTGCTGTCCGGCCCCGCCATCCAGCGCATCAACGACTCCGCGCTGGACGAGGTGGTGTTCCTGGACACCATCCAGCCCAAGGACAACATCGCCGAGATCTGCCCCAAGATCAAGTACCTGTCTGTGGCCCACCTGTTCGCCGAGGCCATTGAGCGCATCTATCAGGAGATTTCCGTGTCCAAGCTGTGGCAGTAAGCGGCTGTGGAGCCGTCCCTTCCCACGCTGTCCTAATAAAGAAACCCTCCGCCCCGGGGCAAGGCTCCGGGGCGGTTCTTCCCTGTCCGGAGGTGTTCATCATGTTTTTCCAAAAAAAAGCCCCCGTCTCCTGGCTCATCGTGGGCCTGGGCAACCCCGGCGACAAATACGAAAACACCCGCCACAACGTGGGCTTTCTGGTGGCGGACGAGCTGGGCGAACGGGGCCGCTTTCCCATCCAGCGCCTGAAGTTCAAGGCGCTCACGGGCGCCGCCGCCATTGGCGGTGCCGGCGTGCTGGTGATGAAGCCCACCACCTATATGAACCTGTCCGGTGAGGCGGTGGGCGAGGCGGCCCGGTTTTACAAAATCGCCCCCGACCATGTCCTAGTCATCTCCGACGACGTGGATCTCCCCCTGGGCAAGCTGCGCCTGCGCACGGGCGGCTCCGCCGGGGGGCACAACGGCCTGAAGAGC
Organism: Clostridiales bacterium; assembly: GCA_014799505.1. GTDB lineage: Bacteria > Bacillota > Clostridia > Oscillospirales > Oscillospiraceae > Enterenecus. Next base: position 9,999 of record JAAVHV010000025.1, on the reverse strand, counting down.
ATCATCCAGCACCTGGGCAGCGACCAGTTCCCCCGGCTCAAAGTGGGCGTAGGCGGCAAGCCCCACCCGGACTACGACATGGCGGACTGGGTGCTGGGCAAGCTCCAGGGCGAGGACAAAAAGGTGATGGACGAGGCGGTGAAGCGTGCCGCCGACGCGGTGGAGTGCTTCCTGCGGGACGGCCCCCAGAAGGCCATGAACCGCTTTAATTGAGCACCCGCCAGATGAACATGACCCCAATCGCGCAGTCTAGGAATGGCCAGCCGGAGCCTCTTTGCGAAACAGCTCTGGGCAAGGCTCCGCGCGCGCAGTGCGGGGGTTAATTGGCCCCGGAGGCGAGCGCCCTTATGTGAGCCGCAGCGGGCCTCCCCCGCACGCAGCGAGGGGAGCCCTGCCCAGGGGCGGACGCTGCCCGTTATTACGCCCGCATCTTCCAAATTTTTCAAGTTTGAGGTCATCCCATGAAACTGCTGCTGAACATTTTAAATGAGGTGCCGGAGTACCAGCCGCTGGAAGCCGCCCTGGAGGCGGGCCGTTCGCCGGTGGAGGTGGCGGGGCTGTCCCCCGTCCACCGGGCGCACTTTGCCGCCGGCCTGCTGGCCCGTCTGGACGTGCCGGTGGTGTTGGTGTGCGCGGACGAATCGGAGTGCACCCGGCTGGCCGCCGACGTGACGGCGCTGACCGGCGTCCCCGCCACCGTGATCGGGGCCCGGGAGTTTTTGTTCCACGAGGGGGCGGTGGCCTCCAAGCAGTGGGAGCACAGGCGCCTCGCCGCCTTCCACGCCATGGCTGAGGGCGAAGCGAAGCTCATCGCCGCCACGGTGGAGGGCCTTTTGCAGCGCACCCTCCCCCCCGAGGAGCTTGCCGCCCATGTGGTCACCGTAGAGGTCAGCGGCAGCTACGACCTGGACGAGCTGGCCGACCGTTTGGCCGCCCTGGGCTACACCCGCTGTCAGCAGGTGGAGGGCGTGGGCCAGTTCGCCCTGCGGGGCGGCATTCTGGACGTATTCTCCCCCGGGGCGGACGACCCCGTCCGCATCGAGTTCTGGGACCGGGACGTGGACTCCATGGGCCTGTTCGACGTCTCCTCCCAGCGGCGGATTGGTCGCTTAGAAAAAGCGACCTTCCTGCCCGTCAGCGAGCTTTTGCCCGTCCGCACCGAGGACGGCAGTTGGGAGCGCTCGGGGGACTGCCAGCTCCCCGCTCGATACGCAAAGCTGGCCACCGCCGCCCACCATCTGCCCCCGGACGCCATCGTGTGCCTGTCCGAGTCCAGCCGGGTGGCGGAGCGGGGAAAAAACTGGCAGTGGCAGTTAAACGAGGACATCAAGACCCTGCTGGAAGCTGGCAAGCTTAATGGAAAACACGCCCGGTTTTCCGCCACCATGGACGAGCTGATGGAGGTGCTGGCCGACCACGCCCTGTGCTTCCTGGACTCCTTCACCACCTCCGCCACCCCCCTGCCGCCCAAGGTGATCCTCACCGCCCAGGGCCGGCAGCTCTCCTCCTTTGGGGCCAGCCTGGACGCGGCGGCGGCGGACCTGACCCAGCTGCAAAACGCGGACACGGGCACGGTGGTGCTGGTGGGCAGCGAGCAGCGGGCGCTGAATCTGCAATCCATGCTCCGGGAGCGCAAGGTGCGCTCGGCGGTGGACTTCCAGCTCCACGACCTGCCCCAGCCCGGGGGCGTCACCATCGCGGTGGGCGGGCTGTCGGCGGGGTTTGACTACATCGGCTGTCCCTACGCCGTGCTGACGGAGGGCGGGAACGAGCCGAGGCGGCGCGGCAAGCGGCTGAAGAACGCCGCGGACCGGCGCAAGGTGGATTCCTTTACAGATCTTTCCCCCGGAGATTTGGTCGTCCACGAGCACCACGGCATCGGCCGGTTTGTGGGCATGGTGAAGATGACGGTGGACGGCGTGGAGAAGGACTACGTGAAGCTGGCCTACGCCGGGACGGACACCCTGTATCTGCCCGCCACCCAGCTGGACGCCATCGCCAAGTATATCGGCGGCGGGGAGGACCCGGAGACCAAGAAGCTGTCCAAGCTGGGCGGCGGCGAGTGGGAGAAGGCCAAGGCCCGCACCCGGAAGGCGGTGAAGGAGCTGGCCAAGGGACTGATCCAGCTCTACGCCCAGCGCCAGCGCCAGCCGGGGTATGCCTTTGCCCCCGACTCCCCCTGGCAGAAGGAGTTCGAGGAGGACTTCCCCTACGATGAGACGGAGGACCAGCTCCGCTCCATCCGGGAGATCAAGCGTGACATGGAGGCCCCCCGGCCCATGGACCGCCTGCTGTGCGGCGACGTGGGCTACGGCAAGACGGAGGTGGCCCTCCGGGCCATCATGAAGTGCGTGCTGGACGGCAAGCAGGCCGCCATTTTGGTGCCCACCACCGTGCTGGCCCGTCAGCACTACCTCACCGCCCGGAGCCGCTTCGCCAAGTACCCGGTGGAGATCGAGGTGGTCAGCCGCTTCCGCACCCCCGCCCAGATGAAAAAGGCGCTGGCCGGGGTGGAGAACGGCTCGGTGGATCTGCTCATCGGCACCCACCGGCTGCTGCAAAAGGACGTGCGCTTCAAAGACCTGGGCCTGCTGGTGGTGGACGAGGAACAGCGCTTCGGCGTCACCCACAAGGAGCGCTTGAAGGAGATGTCCAAGCAGGTGGACGTGCTCACCCTGTCCGCCACCCCCATCCCCCGCACGCTGAACATGGCGCTGTCCGGCATTCGGGATATGTCCGCCATCGAGGAGCCCCCCTCCAACCGCCAGCCGGTGCAGACCTACGTGCTGGAGCACGACTGGTCGGTGCTGGCCGATGCCATGCGCCGGGAGCTGGAGCGGGGCGGGCAGGTGTACTACCTCCACAACCGGGTGGACACCATCCAGCGCACCGCCGCCCGCATCCAGGAGATGCTGGGGGAGGGCGCGGTGGTGGCGGTGGGCCACGGCAAGATGACCCAGGAGGAGCTGGGCGATGTGATGACCCGTGTGTCCGACGGCGAGGTGGACGTGCTGGTGTGCACCACCATCATCGAGACGGGCATCGACATCGCCAACGTGAACACCCTCATCATCGAGGACGCGGACAAGATGGGCCTGGCCCAGCTCCATCAGATCCGGGGCCGGGTGGGCCGCTCCGCCCGGCGTGCCTACGCCTATATGACCTACCGTCAGGGCAAGGTGCTCACCGAGATCGCCGCCAAGCGGCTGTCCGCCATCCGGGAGTACGCCGAGTTCGGCTCCGGCTTCAAAATCGCCATGCGGGATCTGGAGATCCGGGGCGCGGGCAACCTCTTAGGCCCGGAGCAGTCCGGCTTCCTGATGAGCGTGGGCTACGACTTATACCTAAAACTATTGGAAGAAGCTGTCCTAGAGCAAACAGGCGAGGCCCCCGCCAAGCTGCCCGAGTGCACGGTGGACCTGACCGTGGCCGCCTCCATCCCGGACAAATACGTCCCCTCGCCGGAGCAGCGCATGGATCTGTACCGCCGCATCGCCCGGGTGCGCACGGCGGAGGACGCGGACGATGTGACCGACGAACTCATCGACCGCTTTGGCGACCCGCCCCGGCAGGTGAACAACCTGATCTCCGTGGCCCTCCTCCGGGGCCAGGGGGCGGCCTGCTCCATCAAGGACATCTCCCAAAAGGCGTCCGGCCTGGTGTTCACCCTGGAGAAATTCGACCTGGAGTCCATCGCCGCCCTGGCGGGGCAGTATCCGGGCCGGCTGCTGTTCTCCCCCGGCGACGTCCCCGCCTTCACCCTGAAGCTGCGCAAATCTGAGGATCCCCTGCGCATGGCCTCCCAGGTGGTGGAGCGGTACGCCGCCCTGCTGCCCCCGGTCGAAGGTTGATTTGCATTTGCCGGATCGTTGGTGTATAATACCCGTCAACGGTACTTGACCCCTAAAATTTTCCGCATGGATTGGAGAATCACAATGAAAAACTGGAAACGACTTCTGGCCCTGCTCCTGGCGGGAGCCATGGCCCTGTCCCTGTTCGCCTGCAAGTCCGGCGACAGCACGGAAAGCCCCTCTCCCTCCGCAGACCCCTCTGAAGAGGTGTCCGCCAACCCCAACGCCGATCCCAGCGCCACCCCGGAGATCGTGGCCGACCTGAGCCAGGGCGTGCTGGAGTTCTCCGCCGGTATGTCCGCCGGGGACACGGCCCTTACCGTCAACGGGGAGGACGTGCCCGCCGACCTGTTCCTCTACTGGCTGGACTACAACTGCTATTATTTCATGTCCTACTACGGTATGTTCGGCCTGAGCCTGTCCGACTATGCCAGCGACATGATCGAGGAGTCCGTCTATTTCTGTGTCAGCCAGACCCTGCTGCGCCAGAAGGCGGCGGAGCTGGGCTGTCTGCCCACCGACGCCCAGGTCAAGGAGGCCCAGGACTCGCTGGATGACGAGACCCGCGAGATGCTCCAGTCCGGCTACGGCCTCTCGGACGACTCCATCAACGTCCTCATCCTCTCCAATGCCTACTATGACAACCTGCTGGCCGCCCTCACCCACGAGCCCGACGAGCAGGAGCTGGACGAGTACCTGGACTCCCTTGGCGTGTTCGCCGTCAAGCACATCCTGCTCAAGACCACCGACGACTCCAACCAGCCCTTGCCGGACGACCAGATTGCCGCCAAGAAGGCCCAGGCGGAGGATCTGCTCTCCCAGCTCCAGGGGGCGTCCGACCTGGAGGCCAAGTTTGACGAGCTGATGAACGAGTACAGCGAGGACGGCGGTTTGGCCACCAACCCGGACGGCTACGTGTTCAGCGCCAACGACTCCCTGGTGGGCGGCTTCCGTGAGGCCACGCTGGAGCTGGAGATCGGCGGGCTGTCCGGCGTGGTGGAGACGGACTACGGCTACCACATCATGCTCCGTCTGCCCCTCACCGACGAGACAAAGGCCGAATACGGGGCAAACTTCCGCGCCGACGCCCTGGAGGGCCTGGTCCGGCAGTGGGAGGACGCGGCGGACGTCACCCGGGCGGACGCCCTGTCCACCCTGGACCCCGAGGACTTCTACAACCGCCTCACCGTGTATCAGCAGGCCCTGTACGGAGAGGAAGAGGGCGTGGGTTGACCTCCGGTTCCGTATGAAACGATAAGACTTATCCACAGCGTCACGCTGTGGATAAGTCTTTTTTTGTTTCCCCGCTTGTCCCCCTTCCCTATCATTCGACCTTCGCAATTGATATCATAGACAGTGAAAGAAAAAGGAGTGTTGTGAGCATGACCCAATGGTACGCCAAACCCGCCGCCCAGGTTCTCCACGAGCTGGACACCAGCCAGAGTTCCGGTCTCTCCCCCCGTCAGGCGGAGGAGCGGCTGGAGAAGCACGGCCCCAACAAGCTGGCGGGGGCCAAGAAGCAATCCCTGGCCGCCCGCTTTTTCGGGCAGATGAAAGACCCCATGATCCTCGTCCTGCTGGCGGCGGCGGCGCTGTCGCTGGTGTCCTCGGTTGGGGAGGACTGGATCGAGGCCCTCATCATCCTGGTGATCGTGGTGGTAAACGCCTGCATCTCCATCTCCCAGGAGGACAGCGCTGAAAAAGCGCTGGAGGCATTGCAGAAAATGTCCGCCCCGCTGGCGAAGGTGATCCGGGGCGGGCAGCAGATCCGCCTGGAGACGGACGCCCTGGTTCCCGGCGACATCATCGTGCTGGAGGCGGGGGATCTGGTGCCCGCCGACGCCCGCATTTTGGAATGCGCCAATTTGAAGGCGGATGAATCCGCTATGACCGGCGAATCCGTCCCGGTGAACAAGCAGGCGGATGAGGTGCTGCCCCCGGAGACCGTCCTGGGCGACCGGAGCAACATGGTGATCTCGTCCACCGTCATCACCAACGGCCGCGCCGTCTGCGTGGTCACCGCCACCGGCATGGACACCGAGGTGGGCCGCATCGCCGGTATGCTCATGGGGGAGGAGGACACGTCCACCCCCCTCCAGCGCAAGCTGGCGGAGATCTCGAAAACCCTGTCCTTTGTCTGCCTCGCCGTGTGCGCGGTGATGTTCGGCGTGGGCCTGCTCTACCACCGGCCCATCCTGGAAATGCTCATGGCGGCGGTGTCGCTGGCGGTGGCCGCCATCCCGGAGGGCCTGCCCGCCATCGTCACCATCGTGCTGGCCCTGGGCGTCCAGCGCATGGTGAAGCACAACGCCATCGTGAAGAAGCTGCCCGCGGTGGAGACCCTGGGCTGCGCCGGCGTGATCTGTTCGGACAAGACGGGCACCCTCACCCAGAACCGCATGACCGTCCAGCAGGTGTGGACTTCCGGCGACCGCCACCGGAAGGAAGCGCTGACCATCGGCGCGCTGTGCAACGACACGGTGCTGACGGAGGGCGAGGACGGCAAGCCGAAGACCACCGGCGACCCCACCGAGACCGCCTTTGTGGACGCCGCCCTCTTGGACGGCCTGGACAAGAACATGATGGAGCGGGAGTTCCCCCGGGTGTCCGAGCTGCCCTTTGACTCCGACCGCAAGCTGATGAGCACCGTCCATCCCTTAAACGGCAAATCCGGCAAATACCGGGTCATGGTAAAGGGCGCGCCCGACGTGCTGCTCTCCCGGAGCACCCACATTTTGGCCGGCTCTCCGGTCCCCCTCACCGCCGCCCTGGCCCGGGACGTGGAGGCCGCCAACGGCTCCATGGCGGAGCAGGCCCTCCGCGTCCTCGCCTGCGGGTATAAAGACATTGAAAAATTACCCAGCGGCAACCCCACCAGCGAGGAATTGGAGACCGGCCTCACCTTTGTGGGCCTGGTGGGCATGATCGACCCGCCCCGCCTGGAGGTGAAGGGCGCGGTGGCCCAGTGCTACGGCGCGGGCATCCGCCCGGTGATGATCACCGGCGACCACAAGCTCACCGCCGTGGCCATCGCCAAGGAGCTTGACATTTTCCGTCCCGGCGACCTTGCCATCACCGGCGAGGACCTGGACTTCATGCCCCAGGAGCTGCTGGAGCAGGACGTGGACAAATTCGCGGTCTATGCCCGGGTCTCCCCCGAGCACAAAATGCGCATCGTCAAGGCGTGGCAGAAGAAGGGCATGGTGGTGGCCATGACGGGAGACGGGGTGAACGACGCCCCCGCCCTGAAGGTGGCGGACATCGGCTGCGCCATGGGCATCACCGGCACCGACGTGGCCAAGGGCGCGGCGGACATGATCCTCACCGATGACAACTTCGCCACCATCGTCAAGGCGGTGGAGCAGGGCCGGGGCATCTACTCCAACATCAAAAAGGCCATCCACTACCTGCTCTCCTGCAACATCGGCGAGATCGTCACCCTCTTCCTGGCCACCCTCTTCAACTTCCACCAGCCCCCCCTGGTGGCGGTGCAGCTTTTGTGGCTGAACCTGGTCACCGACTCCCTCCCCGCCCTGGCCCTGGGCATGGAGCCGGTGGAGCCCTCCGTCATGGAGGAAAAGCCCCGGGCCGCCTCGGAGCCGCTGTTCACCAAGCGCTTTTCCATCCGCCTGGCCTGGCAGGGGGCCATGGTGGGCCTGCTGACCCTGGCGGCCTACTGGCTGGGGGAGTATGTGCTCAGCGACCCCACCCTGGCGGCAGCCACCGCCAACACCATGGCCTTCGCCACCCTCACCTTCTGCCAGCTCTTCCACGCCTATGACGTGCGCAGCGAGACCCAGTCCATCGCCCACATCGGCCTGCTGTCCAACCCGGCCATGAACAAAGCCTTCCTGGTGGGCATGGCGCTCCAGCTCTCGGTGCTGCTCATTCCCCCACTCCAGGCGGTGTTCCAGGTGTGTTTTTTGAACGCCGTGGAATGGCTGGTGGTGCTGGCCCTGTCCCTCACGCCGCTGGTGGTGTGCGAGGTGGAAAAAGCGGTGCGGCGGGCGAAGCGCTGAGAAGCGGACAGCGAGGAAGCTTGGACTGGAGCGAGGCCGAGCGCGGGGCGGCAGAGCCGCCCAAGACCAGGCCGAGTCGGAGGGAAAGCGACCGAGCGCCCTGGCCGCTTCAAAGCGTGACAACGAAGGACGCTGAGAAGCGGACAGCGCCTCTCCGATTTTCTTGTCCCCTTTCCCAAAAAGCTGCCGATTTTCTGTTGCAATTTTCCCCCCACCTGTTTATAATGATAGTTAGAATCTTAACAAAGCGGGATTCAACAAAATATATCAATTTGGAGGTCGATTCCCATGAAAGATTTGTATGTCGTCAACTGCTGCCGTACCGCCGTTGGTTCCTTTGGCGGAAGCCTGAAGGACATCCCCGCCACCGACCTGGGCGCCGCCGTGGTGAAGGAAGTCCTGAACCGGGCCAACGTGAAGCCGGAGCAGGTTGACGAGGTCATGTTCGGCTGTATCCTGACCGCCGCCCAGGGCCAGAACCCCGCCCGCCAGGTGGCCATCAAGGCCGGCATCCCCTTCAACGTCCCCGCCTACACCGTGGGCATGGTTTGCGGCTCCGGCATGAAGTCCGTCATCGAGGCCGCCCGGGCCATCCGCTCCGGCGACGCTGAGATCGTGGTGTGCGGCGGCACTGAGAACATGAGCGCCGCCCCCTACGCCGCTCCCGACGCCCGCTGGGGCGCCCGCATGGGCGACAAGAAGCTGGTGGACACCATGATCAAGGACGGCCTGTGGGACGCCTACAACAACTACCACATGGGCACCACCGCCGAGAACATCTGCGACATCTGGGGCATCACCCGCGAGGAGCTGGACGCCTTCGCCGCCTCCTCCCAGCAGAAGACCGAGGCCGCCCAGGCCGCCGGCAAGTTCGCCGACGAGATCGTCCCCGTGATGATCAAGAAGAAGAAGGAAATGGTGGAGTTCAAGGTGGACGAGTTCCCCAAGGCCGGCGTCACCGCCGAGGGCATCGCCAAGCTGCGCGGCGCGTTCCCCGTGGGTCCCGAGGGCGTTGAGGACGAGGTCGTCCACACCTTCGAGGTGACCAAGGTCCACGAGGCCGACGCCAAGAAGCACGTCCAGCGCGTCACCGCCGCCAACGCCTCCGGCATCAACGACGGCGCGGCCGCCATCGTGCTGGCCTCCGGCGAGGCCGTGGAGAAGTACGGCCTGAAGCCCATGGCCAAGCTGGTCAGCTGGGGCCACGGCGGCGTGGACCCCAAGATCATGGGCGTGGGCCCCGTGCCCGCCTCCCGCGAGGCCATGAAGAAGGCCGGCGTGACCATCAAGGACATCGACCTGGTGGAGGCCAACGAGGCCTTTGCCGCCCAGTCCATCGCGGTTGCCCGTGAGCTGGAGTTTGACATGAGCAAGGTCAACGTCAACGGCGGCGCCATCTCCATCGGCCACCCCGTGGGCGCTTCCGGCGCGCGTATCATCGTCACCCTGCTCCACGAGATGCAGAAGCGGGACGACGCCAAGCGCGGCCTGGCCACCCTGTGCATCGGCGGCGGCATGGGCGTCGCCACCATCTTCGAGAAGTGCTGATAAAGAGGCCCTGATATGGACTGGCAGGCACTTTACAAAGAAAAACTCACCACCGCCGAGGAGGCGGTGAAGGTGGTCAAGTCCGGCGACTGGGTGGACTACACCTGGTGCGTCAACCACCCCGTGGCCCTGGACAAGGCCCTGGCCGCCCGCAAGGACGAGCTGTTCGACGTGAAGGTCCGGGGCGGCGTGACCATGTGGATGCCCGAGATCGCCAAGGCCGACGACGCCGGCGACCACTTCACCTGGAACGCCTGGCACTGCTCCGGCGTGGACCGCAAGATCATGGCCAAGGGCATGGGCTTCTTTGCCCCCATCCGCTACTCCGAGCTGCCCCGGTATTACCGGGACGACGTGACCACCGACGTGGCCATGCTCCAGGTCACCCCCATGGACGATCACGGCAATTTCAGCTACGCCCTGTCGGCCTCCCATCTGGCGGACATGCTGGAGCGGGCCAAGACCATCATCGTTGAGGTCAACCAGAACATGCCCTGGGTGTACGGCCTCACCGGCAGCGAGATCAACATCAAAGACGTTGACTACGTTGTGGAGGGTGACAACCCCGCCATCGCCCAACT
>JAAVHV010000024.1 GCA_014799505.1 Clostridiales bacterium | reverse complement strand
TCTCCCGAAACACCGGTGGAGGTATATTTCTCCCAAGTGATTACATAGGGTATGCCGCTGCTTGCCGATGCCGCCGAGCTGACCGCGAATACCATAGCAATTGCCGAAAGAACGGCTGCTAAAATTGTCATTTTACCTTTGAATTTCATATTACCCTCCTGTGTGAATTTTGATAATTCCATTATAATACATTAAATGTGAATTGTCAATAGTTTTTTCAATAAAATTTCCCTGTATGAACAGCAATCTTGTTATGGTGTTTGTATAATGTGTTTCTTTCGGTAAGGGAAAAAACCGCCCTCGAAGCTCGGGGGCGAAAACGGTGATTTCAACGTTTCCATAGAGTTCAACTGACTTGATGTCCTAAACAACCGGTGTGCTTTCATACTTACCCCGTTTGCGTCTGTGCCCGTGGACTTTTTGATAAATTGCACAAAATATAACGCGGGATTTTGTACATACCGAGGAGAGAAAATTCGCCGAATAATTCCATTTTTCGCGGAAATACTACCCTTGAAAGTCTAGTTTCAAAAACAAGCCATTGTGGTGAAGCGCAAATTCAAAACGCGACTGCGCAAACATCCTGTTTGCGCTCGGCGAACGCAGACGCGAAGCGTCTGCGTGGTTTTGAATTTGCAATTTAGATAAGGAGTTATTATGGGGAAGTTTGGAAAATTAGCATTGGCGGCAGGGGTATTGACGATTCTGTCGCAGGGCGTTGTTTCGGCGCCGCTGCCCGCGCAGGCTCAATACAACGATTCAGAGACTGAATCCGTTTCCAAGTCGGAGTTTTATGTGCTACGCGAATGGAACGGCAAGATCGCTCTGCTTGAAGAGGGCGCGGAAGAGCCGCTGACGGTGTATAACACCAAGATCTCATCGCTCTATCCCGCAGACGCGGAACTGCTGCGCGAGGGAATCCGCGTTAAAACGCGGTTTGAGGTCGCGCGTTTAATCGAGGATTTGGAGCTGGAATAATCGCCGTTTCGCGACGATTGAAGTTTAACTAAACTTAATAATGCTTGTAAAACGAAACAATAAAACCGTGTTTGATTGGTTGAAATTGGTGAAATTGCAGAAATTTTTCGGTAACGCTACAATTATGCAACAGTTTGTCCTTTATGGGTCAGGCTGTTGCATTTTTGTCCATTGAAATATCCGAGGAAAAGAGTTATAATAAATTATGGAAAAGAGGCGGTAGCGTGACGAATGAAAATTCCCCGAAAAAACAGACGCTTTGGGGCAAAATATTCCAAGTTCTTATCACTTGGACGGTGTATTTCCTGTTCCGCCCGAAGGTGATTTACACGGATAAAACACTGAAAAAACGCTTAAAAGGTCGTCCGTGCGTATTTGTCGCTAATCACACCCACCACTTTGACGGGGCATTCGGTCCTGCGGTGCTGTGGCGATACAAGCCGTATGTGCTGGTTAAACGGCAGTGGTATGAGAAAAAACGCACAGGGAAGATGATTTCGTGGTGCAGAAGTATCCCGATCAATCTGGACGAGGCGGACGGAACGTGGTTCGCGGCGGCGGAGAGCGTAGTTAAAAACGGCGGTTCGCTGATGATTTTCCCCGAGGGCGGATTGTCGCGTGACGGCGAAATCCACGAGTTCAAGCCCGGAGCGGCTCTTCTCTCCGCGAAAATGGGAGTTCCCATCGTGCCGTGCGCGATTTACGGTACATATGCGCCCGTATTCGGAATGCGGCAGAAAATCCTCATCGGAGAGCCGATAGAGAGTGACTGCCCCGAAACTATGCGCCACAGCAAGTACGCGCGGCAGTTGATTTCACAGTCCGAACAGGCGGTTCGTGAATTGTATGCGCAGATGGTCGAAACATACGGCGACTGCGGACAGTACAAGACGGTTGACAGTTAAGGCGCACAACATTGCCTTTGACAACCGTTGGGCTGCAAATAAATTATGTAATAACCCCCGGCAAGTCGCCGGGGAGAAGTGCAAATTGCGAAAGCGAGCGGCGCGCTTCACGCGTAGCGTGAAGCGGGTCGCTCGGCTAGTGCATACGAAATTGGACAAAGTCCAATTTCGTATGCACGGTTCGCAATTTGCTTTTAAGATAAGGAGAAATTAATTATGGCTAACACGGAAATTTGCGAGAAGATCAAGGGTATGCTGGTGGAGAATCTCAGAATCCCGGCGGACGAACTGGAGTACAACTCCGAGCTGTTCGGCGATGATATTGGTCTGGATTCTATCGATTCTATTGAGATCATTGCGGGAATCGACAACCTGTTCGGCGTTCAGATGACCGGCGCGGCAAGAGAGAATTTCTTGTCCATTGAAACGCTTGCCAAGTACGTTGAGGAGCATCAATAATGGAGAATAATCGCGTTGTTGTAACGGGTCTGGGATTGGTCTGCGCAATCGGCGAGAATGTCGAGCAGTGCTGGAACGCGGCAGTGAACGGTGTTACGGGAATCCGCAAGGTGAAGTCCGTGAACACCGACGATTGCTACGCCAATGTCGGCGCGGAGGTGGATATTCCGTCCGATAAGCTCTCCGATGAGGATTATGACCGCTCCTCGCTGTTGTGTATCAAGGCGGCGGGCGAGGCTCTGGCGGATTCGGGCTACAAGGTGACCGAGGAAAACTCCGCGAGAATCGGTGTCATTGTTGGAAATTGCGTGGGCGGCGCGGCTTCTATTGACAAGTATTTCACGGACGAGCTGAAAAACGGCTCGGGTAACACCGCGGATATTCTGAAAATGCCCGCGGCGGCTATCGCGAACAATGTCGCGAAGCATTTCGGTTTGAACGGTACTACCGCGAATATTGTAAACGCTTGCGCGGCGGGAACGATTTCGCTGTCATACGCGGCGGATCTGATTCGCGCGGGGAAAGCTGACGCGTTTGTTGCGGGCGGCTCGGACAGCTTTTCATCTCTTGCGTTTGCGGGATTTCACGCGCTGCACGCTCTTGACGCGGACTCTTGTTCGCCGTTTAACCGCTCGGGCGGAATCACGCTCGGCGAGGGCGCGGGTGTTTTGATTATCGAGAGCTATGAACACGCGAAAGCTCGCGGCGCGAAGATTTATTGCGAGGTTTTGGGCAGCGGCGTTTCCTCGGACGCGCACCACATCACCGCGCCCGACCCTGAGGGCAACGGGCAGATGCTGGCTATCAGCCGCGCAATCGCGAACTCGGGTCTTAATCCCGAGGATATTGACTACATCAACGCTCACGGAACGGGTACGGCTAAGAACGATGAGGCGGAGTTTTTGTCTCTCCACACGATTTTTGATGAAAATCCGCGTCTGTCGGTAAGCTCCACAAAGTCTATGACGGGGCATTGTCTGGGTGCGGCGGGGTCTATCGAGGCGGTGTTGACGGTCAAGGCGGTGTGTGAGGATACCGTTCCGCCGACTATCGGTTACACGGAGGAGAATCTCGAAACGCTGAAGGAAAAGGCAGGGAAAATCGATTTCGTGCCGAATACTAAGCGTGAAAAGACGGTTAATTTCGCTGCTTCCAACTCGTTTGCGTTCGGCGGGAACAACGCATCTATCGTGTTCGCGAAGAATCCGCGCGAGATTCCCGACCGCACCAACAAGGACAGAATTTTTGTTACGGGAATCGGAGAGCTGCTCGGGAATCCCCGTTGTGAAATCTCCGGCGATGATTACAAAGAACACGGCATTAAAATGGCGTTCTACCGCAAGCTGGACAGATTCTCTCAGTTACAGCTCATCAGCGGAATGCGCGCTCTCCGTGACGCGGATATTGCCGTGACGGACGAGAACGCGCGCGACATCGGTATTATTATCGGTACAGCGGACGGTCCTATGACGGAGATCGTCGGATTCCAGAAGAATGTTATCGAAAACGGCACGGCGAACGGCTCTGCGTTTTCGTTCCCGAATACGGTTTATAACGCGGCGGGCGGATATTTCAGCATTTTCGCGGGGATAAAGGGCTACAATGTCACCAACGCGAACAGCATTCAGGCGGGCTTGCAGAGCCTTTGCTATGCGGCGGACGTGCTCCGTAACGGTGATGAGAGCATTATGATCGCTACGGGTACGGACGAGAACACCGATACCACCGAGTATCTGTACGGTAAGCTCGGCTTGTTGACCGGCAAGACGGAACTTGCCGCAGTCGCAACAGAGGCGCAAACAGGAAGTTTGCGCCCAAAAGCGACAGGCGGTAAACTCGGCGAGGGTTCTGTTTCGGTGATACTCGAAAACGAGAAGAGCGCGAACGCACGCGGCGCGAAGAAATACGCGGAGCTTGTCGGCTGGAGTACCGCGCATAAGAGCGTGGATTTCGGAAAGGTTACGGGTTCGGAGAGCGCGTTAAGATTCGTGATTGATGAGGCTTGCCGCTCCGCAGGGATTGCTCCCGCAGATGTGGACGCGGTGTGCGGATTCGCCAACGGGATTCCCGAGGTGGATGAAATCGAGAAGAGCGTTTTCGCGGAGATGTTCGGCGATAAACCCGTAATCGAGGTCAAGTCCGAGATTGGAGAGGCTCGCGCGGCAGCAAGCGCGGAACAGGCGGCAACAGCGGCGAAGCTGATTTCCGAGGGAAAATACGGGTGTGTTCTCGCGGCGGCATTCGGCGTAGGCGGGTCGTACAGCGCTGTTGTTCTTAAAGGTTGACAACACGCTTTCGTGGTGCGGTTATAGCACGTATAATCCGCGTCAAGCTATTGGGTTGCGGATTCAGCGCGTTATAACTCACGTCAAGTTATCGTTGATTCGTGCAAATTCAAAACGCAAGCGGCCCGTTACACCGCAAAGCGGTGTAACGGGCCGCTTAGCGAACGCAGACGCAAAGCGTCTGCGTGGTTTTGAATTTGCTTTTTAAGATAAGGAGAAAGTATGGTTGCACTTGTTACAGGCGCATCTCGCGGAATCGGCAGAGCTTGCGCAATTAAGCTCGCGGAACACGGGTACGATGTTGCCGTGAATTATAATTCCAATGACGCAAAGGCGGCGGAGGTGGTTTCCGAGATTGAAAAGCTCGGACAGAAAGCCGCCGCGTTTAAGGCAAATACGGCGGATCTGAAGGCGGTTCAGGATATGTTCCGTGAGATTCAGAAAACATTCGGACAGCTTGATGTTCTCGTGAATAACGCGGGCGTGGTAGATGACGCGTATCTGCTGATGATAAACGAGGATTCGCTTTCGCGCAGTCTGGATATCAACATCAAGGGGTATTTTCACTGTGCCCAGGCGGCGGCTCTGAAAATGATGAGCAAAAAGCACGGGAAAATAATCAATGTCAGCTCGGTAAGCTCCATTCTCGCGGTGGAGGGACAGGGCGTCTATTCCGCGACAAAGGGCGCGGTGAACTCTATGACAGCGACTCTCGCCAAGGAGCTTGCGCCGCGCGGAATTACCGTAAACGCGGTCGCGCCCGGCTTTATCGAAACCGAAATGATGGACGCGATTCCCGAGGAAAAAAAGTCGGAATACATAAAGGCGATTCCGATGGGGCATTTCGGTAATGCCGAGGACGTGGCGAACGTGGTCGCAACGCTTGCCTCTCCCGCGTTCGATTACGTCACGGGGCAGGTTATCGTGTTGGACGGAGGACTGAGCTTATGATGAATCTGCTTGAGATAAACAAGCGTATCAAACAGCGTCCGCCGTTTCAGATGATCGAGCGTGTTATCGAGCTTGAACCGAATGTTTCCGCAGTCGGAATCAAGAATGTTTCGGTGAATGAGCCGTATTTTGTCGGGCATTTCCCGGACGCGCCGATTATGCCGGGCGTGCTGATTATCGAGTGCGCGGCGCAGCTTTGCAGTCTGGTGATCTCACCCGAGAACGCGGCGAATGACGAGAATAAGCTGTACGTTTTGTTAAAGGTTCGTGATTTCAAGTTCCTAAAGCCCGTGATTCCCGGCGATACGCTGACGATAAGCGTTAATTGCACGATGGCAAGCGCGTCGGCATACGAGTTCTCGGCGGTGATTTCCGTGGGCGATACCGTCAAGGCAAAGGGAAGTATGCTGTTCACCTCAATGGATAAAAACGCGATTTATTAACATTATGAGGAGGCACATATGCAAAACGCTCAAATAGAAAAAGCAATCCCCTGGAATCCATGGCATGGCTGTCATAAATGCAGCCCGGGTTGTCAAAATTGTTTTGTTTTCAATATGGATAAACGATATGGCAGAGACACCGGCATTATAACAAAAGGCAAAACAACTTATGAATTGAAAGACAAAGACTGCCCACAAGGTTCTCTTGTAAAACTGTGCTTCTCTTCCGATTTCTTTTTAGAAGAGGCAGATGAGTGGCGTAATGGCGTTTGGGAGACCATTCGCCGCCGCAGCGATTGCATCTTTGTTTTGACCACAAAGAGACCGGAGCGTATCAAGCAATGCCTGCCTGATAACTGGGGTGATGGTTGGGGAAATGTACATATGAGCATTTCAATTGAGAATCAGGAGATGGCAGATAAACGTCTCCCATACTTTTTGAATGCTCCGTTGAAACACCGGGAAGTCTTTTGTTCGCCATTGATCGCACCAATCACACTCGGTAAATATCTTGATACCGGACTAATTAAATGTGTGAATGTTGGTGGTGAAATGGCACCCAAAAATGTTGTGCGTCCGATTCAATGGGAGTGGGTCAAGGCTCTTTACCTTGAAGCAAAATCTCGTGGCATTGAGTTTTATTTTCATCAAAGCGGAAGTATGTTTATTCGTGACGGAGTAAATATAGGTGAATGGAATCTAAACAAGCAAATTGCTTGCGCAGAGGAAATTCAACATGAACTCGAGAAAATGTTTTGAATCTCATGCCCTCATTTTGCAGAAAGATATCAAAAATAGATTGACAGCAGTGAAAAAGGGAAAAGGAATTTCGTGTTTCTTACCGTCTGTGGCAATCCAAGTCGGGCAGGTGGAGGAGAAACATATTAGAGCGTGTTCACATTAACGCTCTAAATATAAATTTTGGAGAAAATTATGAATGTTTTGGTTTTGAATGGAAGTCCCAAGGCGGAACGCTCTAATACGCTGAACATCACAAAGGCGTTTCTGGCGGGGTTTCCGAGTGATACGGAGATTGAGTATGTCAATCTCTACAAGATGGACATCAAGCCGTGTGTGGGGTGCTTTTCCTGTTGGAGCAGAACTCCCGGACAGTGCGTGATTAAAGACGATATGCAGGAGCTGTACGGAAAAATCGAAAAAGCCGATATAGTTATCGAGAGTTTTCCGCTGTACTTTTTCGGTATGCCGAGCGGCTTGAAAGCGATGACCGACCGCTGTCTGCCGTTTATGCTGCCGTATATGGGAAATCTGGTGGAGGACAAGAACGCGTCTTTCCACGAGCTGCGCGATGAATCCATGCACGAAAAGCGGTTGGTGGTAATCACCACTTGCGGCTACGTGGACGCGAAACCCATGTATCCCGCGCTGCTGAAAGAGTATGATTTGATTTGCGGCGACGGACACTACACGGCGATTCTCTGCCCCGAGGGAGAGTTGTTTATCGCCGAAAAGGCAAAGCGTCAGCGTGAGGGATACCTTGCGGACATTACCAAGGCGGGCGCGGAGTTTGCTCAAAACCGCAAGCTCTCCCCCGAAACCATGGAGCGTATCTCAAAGCCGATTCTCTCGCCGAAAGGGTTCGAGACAATCACGCTTGCGCACTGGGAGATGAAGTCCAAGTAAGGAGCAAGGCGATGTGTGTATACAAAATCGAGGAAATAGCAGAAAAGGTGCGCCCGATAGCCGAACGCTACGGCATTGCGAAGGTGTACCTTTTCGGTTCGTATGCGCGCGGCGAGGCTACCGAGGAGAGCGATATTGACTTGCTGGTGGACGCGGAGAATATCATAAGCCTGTATACATTTAACGGATTGTACGATGACTTGGAGAATGCACTGCAAAAAAGACTTGATTTAGTGACCGTAAGGGGGCTTTACAACAAATATAAAAACGATGAGCTTACAATAAGGTTTCGCAATGCGGTTGAAAGGGAGAGGAGATTGATTTATGACAAATAAAGATAGAGATATTCTTTTGCACATTATAAAGCATTGCAACAGGATTCGGGAAGATGTGGAAATGTTTGGTGACACGTTTGAGGATTTTGAAACGATTAATGCCTTTAGAGATTCGGTGTGTATGAATATTTTACAAATCGGGGAGCTTGCGGGAAAGTTATCCGATGATTTTATAAAAGACACCAACAGCATACCTTGGGGTAAAATAAAAGGAATGAGGAATCGATTTGCGCATGATTACGGAAACGCAGACGATGAAATAATATGGAATGCGGTAACTGTTGACATTCCCGCCTTGAAAGGCTTTTGTGAGAAGTGCGTAGACGAAAATAAATAAGAAACGACCCTGCCGGTTTAAGCAGGGTCGTTTCAATTTGCAGAAAAAGTCAAAATATACACAATAATCGTACAGCGACAGCATTCAACCTAAAATCACCCAATATTGGGGATGGGGATTCCAAAGGGGCAGTGCCCCTTTGACGGGGGAGTGGGGTCAGCTCTCGGGCTGCGCCCGAGAGCTTAGCGTTTTTGGCTGATTCGCGCTTCGTGCGAATCAGCCAAAATCCGCAGGTTGATCAACTGGGGCAGAGTCCCACACTCAAGATTTTTTCGCGTTCTCGAAATTGTTTTTACGTATCTCGGTGCGGCGGATTTTTCCGCTTGTGGTTTTGGGAAGCTCGTCTACGAACTCAATGATACGCGGGTATTTGTACGGCGCGGTGTTGTGCTTTACGAAATTCTGAATATCCTTTACCAAGTCCTCGCCCGCCTTGTCCTTGTACTCGTTGGTGAGGATAATGGTCGCCTTTACGACCTCTCCGCGAATCGGGTGGGGCGCGCCTGTAACCGCGCACTCCAGCACGGCGGGGTGCGCCGAGAGGACGCTTTCCACCTCAAACGGACCTATGCGGTAGCCCGAGGATTTGATTACGTCATCGTTTCTGCCGACATACCAATAATATCCGTCCTCGTCGCGGGTGGCGGTGTCGCCCGTGTGATACCAACCATCATGCCATGCCTTGTTGGTGGGTTCGGGGCTGTTGTAATATCCGCGGAACAGACCCGGGGTATTGCAGTACTCGCCCTTGATGACGATTTCACCGACCACTCCCGGAGGAACGGAATTTCCCTCCTCGTCCACCAAGTCAACGCTGTAGAGCGGCATCGGCTTGCCCATTGAACCGGGCTTAGGAGTTGTTCCGATAAGGTTTCCGATTATGCAGGTGGATTCCGACTGCCCGAAGCCCTCCATCAGCTTTATGCCCGTTGCCTCGTACCACTTATTGAACACCTCGGGCTGGAGTGCCTCGCCTGCGATATTGCAGTAGGTAACGTTTGAAAGGTCGTACTTCTCTATCCCCTCGGCGATGAAGAAACGGAACATCGTGGGCGGCGCGCAGAGCGTGGTGATTTTGTATTTCTCGATCATCCTCAGCATATTCGCGGGAATGAACTTGTCGAAATCGTACACGAAAATGCAAGTACCCATTGAAAGCTGTCCGAAAATCTTGCCCCATGCGGCTTTCGCCCAACCCGTATCGGAGATCGTGAGGTGGATTCCGTTGGGGTCGACCTTTTGCCAGTGCTTGGCGTTCTGGATATGAGCCAGCGCCATTTTGTGGTCGTGGACAGCCATTTTCGGGTGTCCAGTTGTTCCCGAGGTGAAATACATCAGCATAAGCTCATCGGACTTGGTGGGGATACGCTCCATAGTGTCGGGGAACTTTTCGATTTCACTATCGAAGTCCACCCAACCGTCACGAGAGCCGTTAACAATGAAATTCAGTATTTCGTGGTCGGTGTTCTTTTCCGCCTCTTCGATAAATTGCGGAACCTCGCCCGAATGAGTGGAAACTATCGCCTTGACGTCCGCAGCCTTAAAGCGGTACTGGAAATCCTTGGGAGTGAGCAGAGCGGACGCAGGAATTGCGATTGCTCCGATTTTATTAAGAGCTGCCAGAATATACCAGAACTGGTAATGACGTTTAAGCGTGAGCATTACGCAGTCGCCCTTTTTTATCCCCGCGTTGAGGAACATATTCGCCGCCTTGTTGGACAGCAGCGACAAATCCCCGAATGTGAGCAGCTTTTCGTTGTCTTCGAGGTCGACCCACAGCAGCGCGCGGCGGTTCGGTTCAAGCTCGGCGAACTTATCTATAATATCATAGCCGAAATTGAAGTTTTCGGGAGCGTTGATTTGGAACTTCGTCAAGATTCCGTTTTCATCGTATTCCTCGGTTACAAATTGTTCGTGCCAGTTCTCAACTGTATAATTTTCCATTTTCTTTATACCTTTCTTATTTGAATAGCAAATCCGTCACCGGTGAAACAAGCTACCGCTTGTTTCGTCTAGACTCGCCGCTAAAGCTCCGCTGCGCTTTAACGGCGGCTTGCCGAATTTGCGTGCAACCCGTCGGCTTGACCGGGAATTTGCGTACTATACATTGATTATAAATCACAACTATGGATTTGTCAAGGTGTTTTTATGAACTTTTTGTGAATTTTTTCTCCGAAAAAAATCCATTTAATGACAATATATGGTGTTTAACAAAAAGATGTTTTTTATTATTCAACACTAACGTCCGGGAGCGATACAAAATTTCAGAACCCCCCTTGAATTTCTAATAAATGTGTGCTATAATAAATATAAACCTGTTGGGTTGTGGGCAAATCCAAAACGAAACGCGGATCTCATTTGCGAGGTTTTGGATTTGCTATTAAGATAAGTGACTTCATTATATGATCGCGGGGCGCGAGAGCGTCATGAGGAAAGTCCGAGCATCACAGAGCGGGATAGCTGATAACGTCAGCCGAGGGCGACCTTAGGGCAAGTGCAACAGAGATATACCGCCTGTTTGCTCTTTCGGAGCAAACGGTAAGGATGGAAAGGCGAGGTAAGAGCTCACCGGAGTGCGCGAGAGCGTACTGCCATGTAAACCCTATTCGATGCAACGCCGATTGGTGCGGGGGGTAACGCGTCTGCTCGGCGCGCCCCGTTGAAAGGCGGCTTGACCCTGTTGGCGACAACGGGGCTAGATAGATGATCATACACGACAGAACTCGGCTTATCGATGGAGTCACTTTTATTGGTTTATAACACGTTCTCCCCTGTCAACGGCAGGGGAGAACTATGTTTTACCGGTTTTTATTTTCCCGCTTGCTTTTGCGGATATTCACCACCATCACGATTGCCGAAATCATCAGTAATACGCAGGAAAACGTCCCGGCAAAATATTCGGAAATCATTCCGTTGCGGACAAAGAAGTTTGTGAAAAAGTCCGCGTTATCTCCGTTAATGCATACCAGCAGCGGAATCAGAATGCCATCTGTAATCAGCATAACGGCTTGAAAGGCGACATCCGAAGTTCCGTTTATCCCGAACAGCGAGCCTTGCCGCGCGTTCGCGGAAACCCAATACAGATACGCAATCGCGCCGAAAATCGCCGTGGAGAGTACCCAGCTTTCACACCACTGCGGTCCGCACTCCATTACCAAAAGGTTCACGACCGCCATAATGATGAACGCCCACAGCGCGCGAATCGTGATTCGCGAACGGACAATGGACTGCCGTTCGTCAAGGATTTCTTTCTTCTGAATGGGTTCGTTGTTGACCATTTTTGCACAGAAGTCGTCAAAAGATTTTAAGCTCATTTTGTTTCCTCCTTATTTTGGTTGTTATTTTGGTTGACCGCCTCGCTTTCATTCGTTTTTTCCGCGCGGCGGATTACGCACAGCGAAAAAATTCCGCATAAAATCCCCACAATAAGTGTTAATGCAAGCACAAACTCATCGGAAAGCGTGCCGTCTGCGGCAAAAATTCCCTCCTCATAAATAGTGACGGGATACCGTAAAAGATTCAGCAAAAAAATGCAGATCATCATTATCGAGGAGCTTCTTTGGGCGCGCTTATTGACAACCGCTACCCAACAGCCGCTTGCCGCGCAGCGAATCAGCCAGTAAAACAGGCACAGTACCATTATAAGCAGAATTGCGGCGAATTGGTGTTCCGACCAGCGTACAAAATACTCCGAGAACATTGCGTTTATGAGAACAGCCATCAAGCATACGGTCATTGCCTCCAGCCCCAGTCGCAAACGTATCTGTTTCTGACGCTCATCGAACACTTCTTTTTCCGGCTCGCTGTTTGGTTCGGCGAGAATCAGACGCTCGCAGAACTTATCAAAAGACTTCATACTCATTTGGATTCCTCCTCCCAAAATAACTCATCAAGCGTCTTGCCGAGAGCCTTGCATATCGCTATACACAAGTTAATTGTTGGATTGTAGTCGCCGTTTTCCACAGCGGAAATTGTCTGGCGCGTCACCTGAACCTTTTTCGCAAGCTCGTCTTGGGATAAATCCAAAGCAGCGCGCGCGGATTTCATTCGCAGGTTTTTTGCCATCTCATCACCTCGCAATAGTATTGTAACATATATTTTTGAATTTGTCAAGTATATTTTACAAATTTTCAAAAATATTTTTCAATGCATCAATTTGCACACGATTGTCGGAGATTTCGGAAATGCTATTATAATAAGTATAATAAAAAATATTAAAAATTTTTTCATATTTTTTCAGAAAACCTCTTGACAAAATGGAAATGATGTGATATAATAGAAAAGCACTCGGGAAAAGGGTGAGAGAAACAAGGCGGAAAACTAACGAAAAAGTCGAAAAAGCTCAAAATTTTTTGAAAAAAGTTTGAAAAACCCCTTGACAAACTCAAAAAAGTGTGATATAATAAATAAGTCGCCCGGAGAAAGCGGTTGAATCCGAAAGCGGGTCGAGGCGTTTGTTGGCGGCACTTAAAGCTCCTTGAAAATTGAACAATACTGAAAAGAACGAATTAACATAACCTTGTCGATTCAAGCTTGGAGGAATCCGAGTGAGGAGAGATAAAGAAAATAATTCTGGATAAGCGAAAAGTAGCGTTGAGAGATTAACGTTAGCGTTTATTTGGGACAGGTTAAAGCGCCGGAAACGGCGAATTAATACAAACTTTAAAGAGTTTGATCCTGGCTCAGGACGAACGCTGGCGGCACGCCTAACACATGCAAGTCGAACGGTGAAGAGGAGCTTGCTCCTTGGAACAGTGGCGGACGGGTGAGTAACACGTGAGCAACCTGCCTTTCAGAGGGGGACAACAGTTGGAAACGACTGCTAATACCGCATAACGTATTCGGGTGGCATCATCTGAATACCAAAGGAGCAATCCGCTGAAAGATGGGCTCGCGTCTGATTAGATAGTTGGTGAGGTAACGGCTCACCAAGTCGACGATCAGTAGCCGGACTGAGAGGTTGAACGGCCACATTGGGACTGAGACACGGCCCAGACTCCTACGGGAGGCAGCAGTGGGGGATATTGGACAATGGGGGAAACCCTGATCCAGCGATGCCGCGTGAGGGAAGAAGGTTTTCGGATTGTAAACCTCTGTGGAGGGGGACGATAATGACGGTACCCCTTTAGGAAGCCACGGCTAACTACGTGCCAGCAGCCGCGGTAATACGTAGGTGGCGAGCGTTGTCCGGAATTACTGGGTGTAAAGGGAGTGTAGGCGGGAATGCAAGTCAGAAGTGAAAACTATGGGCTTAACCCATAGCCTGCTTTTGAAACTGTATTTCTTGAGTGAAGCAGAGGCAAGCGGAATTCCTAGTGTAGCGGTGAAATGCGTAGATATTAGGAGGAACACCAGTGGCGAAGGCGGCTTGCTGGGCTTTTACTGACGCTGAGGCTCGAAAGCGTGGGGAGCAAACAGGATTAGATACCCTGGTAGTCCACGCCGTAAACGATGATTACTAGGTGTGGGTAGAGAACCTATCCGTGCCGGAGTTAACACAATAAGTAATCCACCTGGGGAGTACGACCGCAAGGTTGAAACTCAAAGGAATTGACGGGGGCCCGCACAAGCGGTGGAGCATGTGGTTT
>JAAVHV010000023.1 GCA_014799505.1 Clostridiales bacterium | reverse complement strand
TCATGGCATCGGTAGAACCGAATACCTCAGTGGCGTTGTCGGTCTTTAATTCAAGCAGTGCGTGACTGATTTCTCGTAGCCTCTGACCGAGCAACGGATGTTTCAAATACTCTTTAGCTTCCTCAACATCTTTTATTGAGAAGAAAATAGATGTCATAGATAGGCCGAGACCCTTTATTTGAGGAAAGATGAACCACATCCAATGGGTTAGTTTCCTTCCTGATTTTATTTCTTTCAGAGCACAATTATAGACTTCTTTCTGTGCCTCCACAAATCGTTCAATCATTTACTTACGATATTTATGTTAGTTTGATAATTTGTTGATTGCTATTCTCAGAAAGGACATTTATCCGGTAATTCTTCTTCCATCGGAGTTTCAATGAAATGCCCGTGAGAGAATATCAAGTTGGGTTCCTGCTCTTTGGAGATCTCCAAATCTGTTGATAAGGAAGTCTCCAGTCGTTTTTTCATTTCAAGTAGTTCCGAGGCAACGTATAGTTCAGTTGCCTCATATCGGTTCTTGAAAGGAATAATCCAGTCAAGCATCAGACAATACTTCTGAAACGCATTTTCCCGATAAGTATTGATATAGAATCCGTCATCAGAATGGAATAAGAGAGCCTTCCAACTGAAGGGTATTTCGAGCATGATATTGGCAATCTTTGAAAATTCCCGGTTCTCCTTGTCTAAGTAAGCTCGTAATTCGTCATTTGGAGCATGGTTTTCAAAATGATAGAACATATCCATGAACTTATCGGTACGTTCAGCTGCAAAACCGGTTTTGGTCATGCCCAATCTGAACTGCATGGTATAGTTACGGTTGTCTGTGTAATCCAGACAAATCAATGCGCAATCTGTATTCCGGACAAGTCTGAAGTCTTCGGGCGCCACATCTTTCCAACGACCTTTGGAGGCTTCTTCCTGTAGAAGTGGAAGCATTTTGCAAAGGTCATAATACGTTCTGTAGAATTGCCATACAGGTTCTTTTGACAAGAACCAGTCAATCGGCTTGATATTGTTTGTCACAATGTCAAGCATCTTCGACATCACATTATAGGCGTTGTCTATATTAGCCGATATTATAAGCCCTCTATCACACTTACATAGTTCCGCATCAATTTCATATTGCCACAGTTGGAGCATCAGCCATTCGGCGTATGAACGAAATGATACTACGGGTGCATCGACACTGCCTTCAAACTCATACTCACATTGAAGTCTCTTGCCACGATATGATAATATGGAAAATGTGTGAGAATGCTTGTTCTTATCGGTAAAACCAACAGTTATGCGGACTCGACCATCGTAAGTATTATAGTCAAGACGTAAGCAACCAGATGTAATATGAAGCCATGCACAAGCCTCTATATTGGCTCTGAGTAATTTATAATCCTCTCTCAGTCTGAGAGCTCTTACCGAGGCATTATCCGGGATTTCATGCCGGATAAACTTTGGAGAATCTGGATTCGGAGTCATGGTCATTCGTATGATTGGGTGAAACCCACCGGGCGGCGAGGTTTCTTTTCTTGTTGTTGCTGAGAGTTTATTTGTTGATAATGCCTGCGGACATGCTCTTTTGTGTCGAAGAAAGAGTCGAGTACGGCTTTTAGAAAAATAACATTGTCAGGACAGGCTGGATGAAGCATAATGTCTCGACGGCTATGTAATCCAATGTCTCCATCTTCATCGGGGTCGGTCATTACAACTGTCGGGCCAAAATTGAAGTTCGTCGCGTTCACCGCCTCTTTTATTTTTGGCATATCCGGGTCTTCACCTTTTACGCCAGCCCACATCGGATCCCAGATTCGGGCATATCTGCCGCCAAACTCCAAATGAAAGTTCTCCCCCTGATAACTGACACCAACGGAGCCGTCGTTATTTACTTCCGGTTGACATCCAAGTTCTGTCAGACAACTAATTGCAATTTCTTTAGCTTCCTTATCATTCTTAGAAGTAAATCTCTGACCGGCATTTTTCATATTATACCAAATGCCCAATATCATGCCGAATATATATGGAAATCCAAACAATAAAGGAATCACTATGGCACCCCAGTTAAGTATATCGAACTGAATACCTAATGCCACAGCAATAGTAAGAGTAATTGCCAAAACCGGGTGAACCCATTTTCTTAATGTGGAGTTTTCCCACCACTCCTTTAGACTGTCTGGAAGTATATCTCCGCAATTATAGATTATTACTGCTGCCAGAATTGCTAAAATACCGTACATGTTAACTATTTTGAATGGATGATGATTAGTTTTTTACCGGGGTTATCTATCTCTATTGAGCCGAGTCGTCCAAGAACTGACTGACCAAGAAGAAGAGGTGCCTTCTGATTCCGGACAACAGAGGCTCTGACATTACTAAGTTTTAACCCTCCGAAATCCACATCTCTAAGGTTTATGATAGTACCTTCGGATATATCTCCATTGGCATCTACAAACCGACCGGAGCCAACAAAGTCTTCACGTTTCAGATAACCATTTTTAAGCATAAAGTTGGCTTCGACCTGCGACAGAGATACTATGCTTGCGCCAGTATCAAATATGAAACTAAGAGGAAGTTCGTTGATAGAGCATTTTACAGAGACACAGCCGCCATCGGGAGTGAAGGGTATTTCTATCCGTTCACTCATCTGATTGTGCTCTGGTTCAACAGAGTTTTCCTGTTTTTTAATTACGGTGTATTCATCCAAGAGAGATTTGAAGCCATCCGTTGCACGCAACGCTTCTAAATCGTCATCAGACATAACATGGTGGAATCTTCGGAATCCTTTTTCAAAAGCGGTACGTAGGCAAGCCAGTGATGTATCAAGGTCTCCAAGTCGAGAATAGAAACACGCTCCATCATAGTAGTTCCCACAATCTGTAGAATCATTAACGATTACTTTCTCCATAAAGTCAACAGCTTTGTCCTTCTCACCCAAGGCAAGGAAAGCGTACATAGCGCATGATGAATTATTTGGCACAGTATCAAGTTCGATAACCTTTCGATATGCTGCCATTGCTTCATCAGTTTTTCCTTTTCGCATCAGCATATCTCCTTTACCCAGATAGGAATAAGCATAATCAGGATTAAGCATTATAGCCATGTCGTAGTCTTCCAATGCTTTATCGGTCTGTCCAGAATTATCCTCAAAGAAGCCTCTGCGATAGTAACCACCGAAGAAATCAGGTGTCTTGTCAATGTATCTTGTCCATTCGGTAATTGCACCTTCAATATCTCCAGACTCTCCAAGTATATCGGCTTTAGAAGAAATAAGGTCAAGGTCATCGGGTCTCATCTGTTGAGCCTGTGTAATGGCTTCAAGTGCCTGAGTATATTCTCCGAGTTCCTGATGGCCGTCTGCAATCATTTCAAGAAATACAGGATGGGCGTCAATATCAAATGCTTTACGGGCGGCTTCAATCGCCTCGTTATATTTCTTTTTGCTCTGATACAACTGAGCGATATAGTATTGCCATTCGGCATCATGAGGATTCTTTACCGACATTCCTCTCAGTTTAGTAATAACGAGTGTCAACTGACTGTCTGGAAATTCAAACAGATAATGATGAGCTTTGGCATCATTGTCTATTGATAATGATTTCATAATGTCGTCAATCGCTTCAAGGTACTTACCCTGCTTGAGATAACTCTCCGCTCTGAAGGAATAGCCTGAAGAATAGTCATCATACATCTTGATAACAATGTTATATTGCCGGATTGCTTCATCATAATTGCCAGATGCGTAAGCATTGCGACCAAGCCCCATATATCCCATTACGCTCGTAGGATTTACTGCGACCATACGGTTATAAATATCATTGGCATCAGAGTACCTCTTCATTTCATACAATAGTTGGCCGTAGGTTTCGAGTACATCAGCATCATCAGGTTTGGTTATAATAGCCTGATTGAAGTCATTGAGAGCCTGAATTGTATCCCCGGCAATGGTGTAGAGGTGTGCGCGCGAAGCAAATGCGCGGGCCATATATTCTTTATCTTTTTTAGGCAATTTCTTGATTGCTATATTTACAGACTTCATCGCATCGCCATAGTTCTCTGCATCAGCCTGTAGAATAGCAATGGTCATGTGGGCATAACCATTCCCCGGATTTTCTGCTATCTCTTTTGTGAGAAAATCCATTGCCTCTGACTTATTACCCTTTTGGGCTTCTTCCAATGCGCGAGTAAAGTTGTAAGACTGCATTGCGCTCTGAGGTTGAGCGCATATATGAATTGAGCAGATAAAAGTGGTGACAAGAATAATCACCAGAGATTTGAGTTTCATTTCTTTTTGCCAAATACAGAGTTAATTATTGCGTTACCGATTTTTCTCTCAATGCCGTTGCGTGTTGTAGGGATTCCGGTGGCTTTGGCGAAATCCCGCTTCAACTTGGAAACGCCGAGAGCACGTTTCCAAGAGAAGCTGAGACCGGGGATTTTCATAGTTTAGAACTTGTCTTTATTATCCTTATTGTCTTCGTCATCTTCATCTTCATCAAAATAGCCGGTGCTTAGATCGCAAATTGGCATGTTTCGACTAAGTTTGCGAAAGAACTTTTTTCTTGACCGTCTTTCATGTGCAAACATTGCACCGGTGGACTCATCATCTGCATCAAAAGCAAGACGGTTGTCTATTGATATAGATGCTGCAACAGCCTCTACATCCTGATTGGCTCCAATATAGGTGAATACCCAACCTTCTTTTTTCATTGCTTCTACCAGAGTTTTAATTGCCTTGCCGTTATATTCACGTGAGGCATTTTCATAGCCATCGGTAATTACTGTTACCAGAACAACATCACCTTTTACGACATTCGGACGAAGTTCATTTATGGAACGCCCCATCGCATCGTATAACGGAGTACAGCCACCGGGACGATACTGCTCCTGAGTTATGTCAATTGCTTTCTCAGCCGGAGCATTACAATAAATTTGATTGTAATGACCAGAGTCAAAGGCTATGAGAGTGACGAAATGGACCTGGTCTTCATGCTCTTTCTGAGCTTCACGGATAGTCTGTAACGTCTCGTTGACACCTGTCAGCGCAGGCTGATAGATAGACTCCATCGAACCGCTCTCATCAAGAATGATAAGATTGTGAACACGCTTTATTCCCTCCGTAATTACTTTATCAGATTCCGCCGATATATTCTCGTCCTTCTTATCATCCACTAATGGCTCAACTGCAGATGTTATATTGAACTCGTTGGATGTATTATCTACCATAGATTTGACACCCTTCTTGAAAATACTGAATATGCTCATGGCTTATTATATTTGATTAATCTATGTTCCAATAAGCGTCAGGATCACCATCAAAGATGGTATCTATTTCATCGTCGCTATACCCAGCAACATCGTGAGCGTTAGTGCCGGCGTATTCGCTCTCGCACTCATCGTAATAATCGTCTTCGTACATTGTTCTGTTATTTAGGGTTCTACATGTTTTGTAATATTCCCGCCTGCTATCTTGCGTAATATTTACACCGCAAAATTAATAATATTTTTCCAGTTCTCCAAATCTTATTGCGTAAAATTTACACATTAAGACTAAACTTTATTGTACGCTGTTCTGTATGAATATTCAATGCGTTAGTTTTAAGGACTTTATGATTAATACTAAAAACGCTCCAAAATCATTTAATTCCGGAGCGTTTGTCTTGAATGGTGTATTTATAGAAGTAGCTACAAATTTTTTATTGTCCCTCTACAACCATTGTAATATGATCTTCTTGAATTAGGAGTTTAATCTTTGACAAGATTAAATCACTGAAGGATAATGCCAAATTGATAAGCAGTCAAAACTTTGTTTAATGTCGAGGAAGGTTAGTTTATGACATGACCATTGTATTTTGTATTCATATGATTGTTAGAAACCAATCTAACTCATATACAACTTACAAGCAAGCCTAAAGCACCAGTGATTAAAATTAGTATAGCACAGCCAGTTCCGGTACCGTTCTCAGAATTGGACCTGAAATAAGTTTTCATTAACTCTTGAACTCTATCTTCTGATAACAATGCTTCCGATTCTGGAGTTAATGACATTTCTTTAATAGCCCTCATAGACAATACTCTATGATCATGTTCGTCCATTATGGCCTTTTCTGTTTGTTCGCCCTTATACCCTCGAATAAGAAGATTATTCCATTGTTTCGCGTATTCGCTTCCGTCAATGTCTTTCTTATTTATTCCTTCGCTCACTGCTCTTATCAGATAATCGAGCATATAAAACTCATTACAACTTGCCAGAAGACGCTTAGCAGGTGGAATAATCAAGAGAGATGCCGCCAATTTCGATTTTTCGTTATCAGATTGTGCCATCTCCTGAAGATTGGATTTGCTATATTGAAGCATCATGTCATAGCACTTCTGTGCAGCTTGAAGTTCCTTTGCGTTAAATTCTTTTGTGAGTGTAATGGCTGGATACGATATAAGGGAAGAATACCCTAATACAAATAGGTCAGGAGATGATTCGGCTTTCCCGCTTGTAATAAATTCTTCAAATTTGGCTTGTAGCTCAGTGAAAGATAATACTTTTGATACGGACTCTATATCTTCTATTTCCATAAAAAATTTTTATTAAATGTATCCCACAGGTCTGTGGAACTGATTATGCGTAGTGGCTTCCATTTCAGCTTTTATAGCTTCATAGAAACGAATGTCCTTTGCACTTATCGAGGGATTATTCTCGTTAATCACTTCTTCTAAGAGGGCTTGCGATATTTCATCATCATCCTCAAATGCACGTGTGGCAGCATCATTGACTATGTAGGCAATATCTGATGCCACGTAGTTCTCTGTTAAGAACGCCAACTTATCAAAATCTATATCCTCAGTCGCAGGTCTATCCGCCATGTGAATGCGGAAGATACCTTCACGAGCCTCTTTATCAGGAACCGGTATATAGACAATTTGGTCAAGACGACCCTTGCGTCTAATAGCAGGGTCAATGAGATCCGGCCTGTTGGAACTGGCGATGATAAAAATCCCGTCCTTGCCGCAGTTATTCATCTGAGAAAGGAACTCATTTACCTCTCCGGATTCACTACTGTTATTGATTTTGCTACGATTGGGCACAAGAGCCTCAAACTCATCAAAGTTTATGATGGTCGGAGCGCTCTTCCTTGCTTCATCAAACAATCGCCCGATTTTTTCTTGTGAACCATGCACATAGATACTTGCAAGGTCGGACGACTTGACAAATATATAATTATAGCCTGCTTCCTCCGCAAATTTCTCGGCAATAAAAGACTTTCCGCATCCCGGAGGTCCATATAGCAGCATACCATTGGGAATCTGTATCTTAAACTTTTCAGCACGAGCAGGATTCCTCAGGACATTTATAATCTTCTTCTGCATGAAGTCTTTTATATCGTGCATTCCTGCAACATCGGCAAAGCCATTTCCTTCAATGGGTTTTGGCTTATTCTGTTCCTCTTGTTGATTTGGCTTCGTCATAGAGATGGGAGCGGATTGAATTTCTATCTTACCATCAATAGCGTCCAAGAACTGTTGGGCAGACTCAAAACGTTGGTCCGGATCTGGTGCAAGTGCTTTTACCATGACCTTTAACAATTTGTCATCCATCTCAACAACCTGAATGTTGGGGATTGTCAACGGGCCTTTTCGTTTATCAATTACAGCCTGTATCTTCTCTGCAAGAGTCTTTCCGGCAAGTTCGGTTTCCCAAGGCATTACACCGAAGATAAGCCGATATAGCAAAACTCCGGCAGAAAAAATATCGGATTTAACGCTACCTTCACCAACAAGGCGTTCCGGAGCAACGTAATACAGATTTTGATTTTGCCAAGATGCAGGATTTGATTTAATATCAGCAAATCTCGCAGCCCCGAAATCTATTAGCTTTAATTTGGTTAGATTGCCTACGCTGTCAAGTAGGATATTTTCAAGAGTAACCTCATTGTGAATGATAGGTCTCTTTAAGGTATGGAGATAGTTAAGGGCTGACAGTACGCCAGTCATTATCTGCTTAATCTCCATCAAACTCGGCAAACCATTTCTGTAAAGATGCTGGTCAAGGTTTTCACCCCTTACGTATTCCGTCACTATATAGAGAAGCTGATGCCCTTGGCATTCTAATCTCCCGGAATCGACATAGGAACATAGATTGTCATGCTGAAGGACTTTGGCAATTCCTTCCTCTATGACATCTCCGTTGCCATCGAACTGAAATATTTTAAGCTCTTCCATGAAGATTAACTTCATGAATTTTACCTTTCCGTCAGCATCTTTCACTCGGTATGTTTCCGCATAGGCACCTTCCTTGTGCGGGAATACCACTGTGTATTTACCGATATTCTGATTTTTCTTAAAGAGAAACATATACAATTCAGTTCTTTACGATTACTACCTCGGCTCTGCGAATCAAGTGTCCATTGCGAGTATAGCCATCCTTTTCTATAGAAATGATTTCTCCGTTGTTCCGAGAAGCATCAGGTTCTGTCTCAACTGTTGTGCAGAGATCATCATCGACCATACCAGAGTCAAATTCAATTTTCTTCACGTTGAACTTTTCAAGTACCGACAATGCCTTCTTTTTGGCATTAAGCAGTCGCTTAATTGCTTTAGAAGCATTCTCTTCCTGATCCAGACCACGTTCCTTAATGATTGCCTCTGATTTTTGAAAGGTATCAATTACGGTCAGGACCTCGGCGAAAATATCATCGAGTTCTTTTTCATGGTTCTTTTCTGCCTGCTCTTTCTCATTTTGCAGAGTGACTATTTGGCGAAGACTGTCAGCCATCTTCTCCTCAATCGTCGGCTTAATATCCATAGTAGTTGGTGTCATTTCAGAGAATCGTATTTGTTAACGTTGATTGAACTAAAATCAACCTCTTTACTCTTTATGGATGACTCCAAAACAGGCAGAGGCTCCTTATCAATTACCGGGAACGTAAAATCCGCGGCAAGACGTGTTGCAGGCTTACGCAGTGCGGCCTGAGCAGCTGTAATCTCGTTCATCGAGTATTTACGTGCTCTTATAGCCGCAATCTGCGACCTTGCGATTTGTTTCTCATCGGCATCCTGTGCCAATCCGAGGATAGTATATGGATTATTCATGTCAATGTTTCTTTAGAAGTTGATCTACATCACCAAGGTCCTTCATATAGTCTAATCCGGACTTCAAGGCCAAACCTTTTGAGTTCAAAGATGTTCCACCAATTGAATAACCTGTCATCATTAGCATCTGTGCATCTGGTGGAAGTTCTTTTAATATTCCGAGATATTCTGCGGCCAAAGCCTTAGCTTTATCTCGAAAAGTTTTGCTACGATTAGATTTCAATTTGTTAAGAACATCTCGGACTTCTGCTTTCCCTGAATAAGTATCGTTTATGATATACTTGTGAATGCAGATTTTTACTAATGTTACAAGAAGCTCACATACTTCAGCGTCATCGGTCCGTCTAAGATATAGGTTATACATCTGGGTAAGGGCAGTATGCTCTTTTATTCTCTTATGATTTAGCTTAGCTACAATTGAAGGTAGTTCAACAACTCCATCGAACTTACCATTCAGGTCTCGTAAAGCGTTTTGCAAGGCATTGCGATCCGCAGAGCTATTGCTTTCTTCTGCTTTATGAACCAGACTGCCAAGGACTCCTTCAAGATTGTTTTTCACTTGTATGTTGGACGGAGCTATGATATATACTCTTACCAAATATCCGACACCATCTCTAAGTTCCATCTGATCTTCATTCAACAGATGTACGACTTCTCCGTTGACATAATTGGAGCAGGTAAGTGAAAGAGTAGTGTCTCCAACAGTTTTACAGATGACCTCATATTTATTAAGGAAAGTCTTAAAGTTCATCTTGTCCTTAATGTCTGTATTCATTGCTGTACCAACGGCAGATTTGAGATCGGAGGCAAGGCGCTTATATTTCTTTATATGAGAAACTTTATCGTGCGTATATGCTCCACTAATAGTTACAGCTGGCTTTGAAGAAAGTGCACTTTTGCAGAATAACAAAGCGTTATAACCTTTATTATATTCACTATATTCTCCGCCCGAGAAACCGTAATCAGAACCAAGGGCAATTACATCTTCCCTATTTCCATAGTCCTGACCAAGTTCATACTCAAACGCATTTTCTATGCTCATTCTAATGGAAGCAAGAGTACGGCATAATTGAGGTGAAGCCAGAATGTATGACTTGTCAAGACGAAGTTCTATAATCCTATCAAGTGCATCTTTCTCATTATTACAGAAAGCCTCCAACTCAGGGTGATACTTTCGAACCGAAGCCTCCAATCGAGTCAAAAGACTATTCTGAACATCCTTAATTGCGATATTGGCATTGTCAACAGGTGAATTGAAGTTGACATTCTCCGGAAGTCCATCATAGTTGTCATAACTGGTTTGCCCCAGACTACCGTCAAGTGTAAATTCGTACTTATCATCCCATGAAGTATAATCGAGGCTCGTCACGAACAATCTATCCGTATATATTGCTGTGAGACAGGTAGCGATTGCTCTTTTAAGAATAGCCTCATCTTTAATATCCGATTCGACTAACCCCAATGACGCAATGGCTATGTTTCGGAAATCAGTGTCATCTTCAATATAGTTGGGATTCTCCTGCATCAATTTGTCAAGAATCTCTTTATAGGCTTCTTCTTCAAACATCTTGGAGAGAATATAAGCCTCTACGATAGGAACGAATTTTGCAAATTCCTTAGATAAATCGGTCAGTTTACCGGCGATTTGCTTCTTATAATCTCTAAGAGATGTCTTGAAAGCGATAGCCTCAGCAACGGTCATTTTGCCGTCGTTGAGTTTTTTTATCAATTGATTGAACTCAGCGAGTCTTACTTCCGCCTCCTTTACATAGATATTTTCGCATATATCAAGAAGTGCCTTTTCATCAGGCAAAAATTCGCGTAACAGTTTCTCTGCATCCGCCGGACGAGTATGCTCAAGCAGATAGCAGGCAAATCTATATGCCAGATCTTCTCTCAATGCCTGATATGAGCGAAGCTGAAGTGCCTCATAGATTCTGCCCTCCGTCGTGGCATCAACTTTGTCTGCCTTTACATGACAGATGAGAGAGCGCAGTTCTGCACGGTTTATGTATGATTGAATTTTGTCTGCGGCGACCTCGTCATACAATTTGATTGCCTCATCAAGAGACAAATCATGTTCATATTCATTCGCCAACTCCCACTTCAGCTTAACTATAAACTTTGTCAGTCCCTCCTCCTTTTCGCCGACAAAAGAAGTTGGTGCATAAGTCAGTATCGCCTTCTTTAATGTAGAAAGAGCCTTAATCGCTTTGTCATGAGGCTGAGATTGCGATTTCTTGATTATTGCAGCCGAATAGTTGTTCCAAAGAGACCTGAAAAGGTCAGAGTCATAATCTTTGCACGAAGGACAGTTTGATACAATTTTCTTCAATGTTTCAGCATCAAATTTAATCGTATCGTTAAGAGTGGCTTCCGGTTCTTTTGATAATCCACGCAGGCACACGTAGAGCGGAATCCAGTGAGACCAATAGGATGATATACGCTCTGATATGCCAAATGCTTTCTCCTTGTCGCCAGACTTACAGAATGTTTTTGCAATATCACACAGACTTGTTAAAGAGTCCTGCAAGCATCGGTTAAAACGATTATGAAGAGAATAGCCCTCGTTGACATCAAGAACCCTATATAGCCAATTTGATTTCTCATCTGCATTTTTTGTAACCTCCGCTCTCTTATAATACAGTTCAGCGAGAAGAGTAGATGCCTCATCGTCTGTTTCGAGAATGGATTTAATTTCAGACTCAGCTCGGTCGAACTTCTCTGCTTGAATAAGTAGCGAAATAAGGCGCTTCTTTTCGAGCAGGAGCTGTTCAAGTTTGTCCTCTTTAACGTGTGATAGACCTCGATTTACCAAATCCAGAGACTCCTCGACATTTGAGCCTGATTTAGAGTATTTAAGGATTATGGTAATATAGAAATCCTTAACATATTTACCAGCTTTAAGAATCTTCTCAGAAAGATCCAATATGAGCTCCAACTCATCGGTATCTCTTATTGAGTCACAGAACGCCTCAATGAACTCCTTTTTATCAAGATAAAGATTGTGGTTAGTGGCAATGTGATTGGCAAACTTTTTCCAACCGACAAAAGACTTGTTTATAAGTGATTCAAGGTATCGCGCATCATTCCGAACTTTCCAATACTTGTCAAGTAATTCGGTGGAATCTTTTTGTTTGATTGCGACTATAGCAGCGTCAATAAACTCCTGTTCAAGTACTGGTAAATATGCGACAAATGGAGCCAACGTATTTGGCAAAGATACTTCATCCGTCTGATTTTTGATAACCCTACGAAGTTCGGGGACATCAATTTTTCCGCCAGCCTTTGCAATAGATAACGCTTTTTCAAGATACACCTTATCAAAAGACGGTGTACCAATATACAAGCAGCAGATGGCAATTGCCTTATCCGGCTTTGCGGCAACCGCTATTTCGTTAATGCGTTTCTCCAGAGTAGATAACTGTGCAGAACTTAATTTCAGTGATTGGGCAAGTGTCGTTAGCTTCTTAATTTCAGAAGCGTCTGCACGACCGCTCAGTTCTTCAAGAATGTGTGAACAGCGGTCAAAATTAAACGCATTGTCTTCGGATAAATATTCTGATGCGAATCTATCATATAGGACTGCGGTGGCATAGTCCTTGTTTTGAGCCTTCTTTAAGGAACGTTTATATAAATCCGCTGCTGATTCCTGACATATTTTTTTGTCAGTGCAGAAATCACTGAAATGCTTTACATTCTTCAGCTCGCTATCATTGTTAGATATTACATTGACTATATAGTCAAATATTATATCTTTAACCCAATTACCAACGGACTGAAGCTGGATAAGGAACTTGATACCTCTTGCAAATCTATTTTGCTTTTCAAGAATCATGATAAGTTCCTTGATTTCTGAAACCGGAGCGTAAGATAGCGAATTAAGATACTGAACAGAGTCTTTGAAAAGTTCTGCGGTCTGTAAAGACTCAGCGTTTGCAGACTTAAAGCTATAGTACGCTTTGTATCTATTGACCTTGTCAGAGTACTGTTTGTCTTTACGAAAATCCCGTATAGACACTATTAAATCAACGGCATCTTTGTAATTCTCAGCAGAGAAACAGCTCGATGCTAATGATTCAATACTTGACACATGCTTATTCAACGTAGAATTAAAATCTGCGTTGGATTCTTCACTCACAGTCTGACGTAACTCCAAGAGTTGTCTCAATACAACAAGCTTCTCTGATACGCTTGACGCATTGTCAACAAGCATCTTCGCAAGATGAGCATCCGCAAGAGGTTGCTTGCCTAATAGTGACTCATAAATAAGTTGTGCTTGTGCGAAATCCCCATTAGATGCGGATTTATCTGCCTGACTTAATTTATGATTGTAATATTTGGTTTTTATCCAGCTTATTAGTCCCATATTACTGTTTTATGATGATGGTATCACCAACATTAAGCTTACTATTGCTATCCAGTCCGTTTGCAGCAGCGACCTCCTCATACCGGGTTCCAGTATGATAAAAACGTTTACTAATAGACCAGAAAGAATCGCCCTTCCTTACTACATACTTGAATCCTTCAGATTGTATTGGTTTATCGGGTGTCGTAGTCTTTGTATTTTCAATCTGGGCATTGAGCGTTTTAATAGAATCCTGAAGACAGGCAATTTCACTTGACCTATCTTCGACCACAGGAACATTGCTATCTTGGAACAACATGATGCCCCCAAGCACCGCAGTAGTCAAAATGGCTACTGCGGCAATGGGCATCCAGACGTTCCTCTTCTTGACATCCCCCTGCGGAATTTGGTCGATAACCCGGAAGATACTGAGATCACTACCGCACTGAGGGCATACTGTATCCTCAGCATGATAATCGGGAATACCGACTTTGCCACATACGGGGCATTTGATTTCGCCTGACATAGTTCGTTAGTTCTGTCCGATACCGGTTGTAAATCCACCAGAAATGACGGTTCCCGGACCAATAAGATTCTGATTCGCGTCAAGAATATCACGAGCACGAGAAACGTTGCCCTCGTTGAGAGCCGCCATGAACTGATTGTAAGCGACAAGAGCCTTGTTTGCCCGTACAGGGTCGGAATCATCGTGTCCAGAGATATTGAGAAGGAATCCGGAAACAAACAGTCCGTATTTATCATTGAGTTCTTCAAGTTTGCTTGCGCTCTCATTCTTCTGCATGGGAGTGGTAGCATCCTCATACTTAGTCAGTTCACGACGCATAGCATCCTTGTGTTCGTTACTCATGAACTTGCCGAAGTGGTCGAGCAGAATTTTAGCGATAATAACATTTACGTCAGTGCCTTCTTCTTTAGTAGTGGCAGCGGTTGTAGCGCTTTGAACTGAGTTCTCAATATTCTGCCATTCCTTACTTTCTGATGAAGGAGAGCCGACCTGTATGCCTTCGATAACCTTTTGGAGTTTATCAATAAAGCCATTCTTTTGTGAATCACTGATATTCGGATCTCCCATAACACGGTCAAAGGAGTTTTGGATTGCCTCGAAGCAGTGTGAATCCAGAGAGCCTTGACTGTAGTTGATGTTGTGTATTTTTCCGGTAGAGGCCACTCGTACTTTAACACTCATCGTTTCATCCTCAGTCAGGCGGAAGGTAAACTGAAGTTCACTGTGAACAGGCAGGTTCTCAGCAATAGTAAAGAAGCCGGTACCAATCTTTTCTTTGCCACCATTTTCAGCATCACTGTAAAGATTTACGGCAATAATTTTCTGATTGTCAACGAGAGTATAGAATTTGCCATTCACTTCGTTGGGGAGAACCTGATTTTCGTCGATAATCATAGAATACTGAACATTGTCAGCATCGTCACGAGTTTCGATGAAGTATTTATGTTTTGTTGTAAATACAACACCTGTTTTAGCGGGGTCTTCCGACGTCTGGGTCGCGGAACTCTCCATTGATTTGTGGCAATAGGGACACTCGTCACTACCGACGGGAATAGACTTGCCACAATGGGGGCACTCAAATTCAGTACCCATAGAATGTGAGAGGATAGCAGCTCCTTCTGCAATAGCAAGCATGGGCTTCTCTGAAGAGAGGATTTTGTCCTTGCCATACTTCTCACTGAGCATATTGCGGACGAGGGGGATACAGGACGAACCGCCGACTAACAGAATATTGTCGATACTATCAATGGGATAGGCGGTTTTTTCAAGAAGTTCATCGATAAGGTCGATGGTGCGCTGCACCAGAGGACGAATCATCGACTCAAAGGTGTCACGGGTTAAAGTTACCTCTATGTCAATAGGATCTCCATCTTCTGTTTCCAGATAATCGAAAACAGAGATTGTGGCGGAATCAGTCTGGCTTAATGCTTTCTTAGCACTTTCCACCTCAGACTTAAATTCGCCTTGGAATGCAAATTTCTTCTTTGCATCGAGAGACTCTATGAGTTCGTGTATATCTACATTGTTGGCTTTACCTGCCTCGGTAAGGACATATTCGGAAACAAGACGATCAATATCGTCGCCACCGAGCCATCGGTCGCCACCTGTTCCTGATTCGATAAAGCTGCCACCGGAAGCAACCAGAACTGAAAGGTCGAATGTTCCACCACCGAAGTCATAAACGAGGAAGATTTTATCCTCATCTGCCGACATTTTGTCTGCTCCGTATGAGATTGCAGCTGCTGTAGGTTCAGCCAGAAGACGTTGAACTTTAAGTCCTGCCAGTTCTGCGGCTTTACGTGTTGCTGCCTTTTGTTTTTCGTTGAAGTAGGCGGGAACCGTGATAACAGCGTGTGTAACCTCATCACCGAGTTTTACGGATGCATCTTCTTTAAGCTGACGAAGAA
This sequence comes from Clostridiales bacterium, assembly GCA_014799505.1. Classification (GTDB taxonomy): domain Bacteria; phylum Bacillota; class Clostridia; order Oscillospirales; family Oscillospiraceae; genus Enterenecus. The sequence continues at coordinate 7,189 of JAAVHV010000023.1, read as the reverse complement.
TCTGGGCACTTATCTGTTCGGGAGAAAACTCCTGACCATTCATGATTATGGCTACAGAGTCTTCTGTTCCTCCGGACTTTTTTGAAATGCCATAAGGATACATATCCTTATCATTCTTCATTTTCTGCACCTGAGGGTCTGTAATAGACGCACCCATAAGACGTTTAGCAGATACAACAATGTTCGGTGCGTAGCGTTTCCAGTTTTTATAGGGAGCGTTACCCACCACAAAACTTCCGCTCTTGTCCATAGCGACACATGAACGGCAGAGGTCTTCGTTGTTAGGACCGGTAGCAACTACTCTTACGGACGCATCTTTGAATGCAACCACAGAGTTTGTCGTGCCAAGGTCAATTCCAATTGTTTTTGACATGATGATATTTGGTGGTTATATTATTGTTTATTTAACTATTTGAAAATCTTTTTCATTGCTAACCAATAGATTTCTTATATCTGTTTTTAGTAGAATCGAAATCTTCTGAAGTGTTTGCAAATCAGGTTGAGTAGTATTCGTACACCATTTTGAAACTGTCACTGGATCCTTGCCAAGTTGCGCTGCCAACCATTTGCTTGTTTGACCGGCATCAGCAAGAACAGCTTTGATTCTGTTTATATTTTTCTGCGATTCCATTTTTAAGAAATTAACTTTCAGCGCAAAGTTACTAAATTATTTTGAAACTAAATATAATTCAGGCTCGTAATCTTATTCTGCACCGAAAACATTCTGAATGAAATCAGAACTCCAGTTTCATACCTCCATTCTTTGCTTCCAAGTAGGCATCCTCATCGAAAACATAAAGTTTCGGTGAACGATAAGGATTCCCGGTTACTTTTTCTCCGGTCTCCTTTATATAGCCAAGTTTTAACATCCTCTTTGCAAAGTTTCTTCGGTCAAGCAACTTAGGATTATCTCTTTCTGGATTAAGAATAGAAATGTATATATTCTGAAGCTGTGGCATCGTAAATTCCTTCTCCAGAAGATGGAAGCCGATAGGCTCGAAATGTATCCTATGGCGAAGCCTTTCAAGCGCTGTCTCGATAATCTCTTTATGGTCGAAAGCAAGTTCGGGCAGTTTATCAATTGGGAACCATTCGGCTCTCCGGGCATCATCACCGCCCTTAATCTTATATCGGCTCTTAACCACTAAAGCAAAGAAACCTATCGTTATCACTCGTTCACGTGGGTCTCGTGTTGCATCCGAAAATGTCTTAAATTCTTCAAGATATATATCTTCGACATTAGTTTCTTCATGCAACTCACGATAAACGCTGTCTTCGGCGGATTTATCGGTTTCTTTAATAAAACCACCCGGAAGAGCCCAGCAGTTGAGATAAGGCTCGTTGCCTCGCTCGATGAGAAGCACATTGAGTTGTTCGCCGTCGAAACCAAAGACTACAGCATCGGTCGTAACTGCGGGATGCCAGTATGGAGATTCCCACATTTGAGTAGTTTCGTTATATTTCATAGATCTTTGTTAAATCTTTTCTGGATTATCAATATTGAGTATATATTTGAGTGGTATAATTCCTTTAATTAAAACCTCTGCTTGCTGTTGCAAAAACTCCTGTTCATTAGTCAGGAATCCATCGCATAACGCTATTCGAGTATTTACGTTCTTCAAATCACCTAAAGTTTTGCCATAACGCATCTGAGGATGAGTTGCTTCAATATCCGTAAATAAGGTTTCTTCAAATAATGCTACATCCAGTGAAATTCGGAGCATTACGAGGTTGGCACCTTCTCTCTTACGAATGTCTATTTTGGGTAAATGTTTTGAAAAACTAACACGCGCATAGTCTTCAAGCCCGAGTTTTGCATCTGCATCTCTTGAAAGAGCCATATCCTCTCTCAGTGGTAATACAATGCCTTCATCAAGACATCTTTTATATGACAGTAAACCACCATGCTTGATAATAGAATCAATCTTATCGATCTCCGTAAAATGATAGAAACAATCGACGCCACAGTCTTTAAGATGCTTGATTATCTCACTGCTATCTTGCTTTAATATCGGGGTTACGTTATCCTTAATAAGATAATACGGAGGATCGTCGGGGGTGGATATTCTTTTCTGCTCCTTGAAATAGGACCTCAAAAATGAAATACAACTTGATATTTCTGAGTTACTTAGGCAGAACTTGCCGGATTTATACTGAACATGAATATCCTGAGATAAAGCATCGTTAATCTCAAAGCCTTTTTCAGCCGCCTGTTCCAAAGAGCATATACGAACCAGCCCCTGAGTATAATAAAGATTTAAGGTGTCTCTCTTATAGACAGAGTCATTTCCAACAATTTTATTCGCATACGCCAATTCATGTGCTGATACCATGTCCGATAAAGCCATCATTGCATACTCCTGGTGAGTGTGTCCCGATGCTATTTGAAGTCCAAACGTCTGAATTAGATACGAACGAAGCCTATAAGCTCTTAATTTATGCTGAATATGTATAGGAGTTAAACCGGACTCATATTTTTCTCGCTTTATAGTCTCTTTATCGGTCCAATAAATACTGCGTGATAGCAGTAGATACAGCGAATGAGTCAACGAGAAATATAACTTCTCTGAAAATGCTTTTATACTTGCCAATCCAGCATCTCCAAGAGAATCAACAAGTGTGTATAGGATATTTACACTGCCAAAAATAGACTCTTTATTGTGCCAATAAATATTGGGCGATGTAAATATATATTTGAAAGCATTGTTGGCAAAAGACAGTGCTATGTTTATTTTATCCGCACGGAACAAACGCGTAAAAATTTCTGCCGCGATATAAGGGTTATTGAAGGAGATATATTTGTTGGTAAAATCCGGACAGAGATTTTTTTCAAGATTTACAATGTAAAAATCATTTCGCGCGTCTATCTCGAATTGCTCTATAAGCTTTTCGTCATCAATTGTATGACTGTGATTGACATAATGGATTGCATCGGAGTGATCATCCATTATGCGATAAAACCTTTCTTTTATGGTTTCGAGTATAAAATTGATTTCCGGATTATTGCCGCCAGTTGCGTTAAGTCTCAGCTGAAAATGAGCTGTTAAATCATAGAGGTTTCTTATATCCTGATTACGATATAAGAACTCTGAGAATCTTGGAATTGCCGGGATAAAATGATCAAGGTAATCAATTTCAGCTACGCTCATATTTTGAGCCCATAGTGGTTTAGGATTCCAAGTGAGAATACTGTCTAAACGAAACTCCAAATTCTGTCTCAGAGAATTATTCTTAGCATTATATTCTTTTTGAAGAAGCTCAAATTTCTTTGACAGAACAGACATATTAAGCCTTTCGCCGGGTGTAGTACCCGATTCAGCATTTCTCACATAAGTAAAATCTGAAATCAACCGACAAAGATCCCAATCATCATTCTTAATAAGGAATGATGACAGTCCCGAAACCTTGTCTATAATCTTGCAAAGTTTCGCGAATTGGTCTTCTGTGAGACAATATGTCCATTTGGGCTTATTCATAAGATATGAATTTTCAGGGAAGTGGCTGATAGTTAAAGTGCATAAATCTTGATACCAACAACTGTTGGAAAACCTGTTTGGTAATGGAATAGTCCATATATTCCAGCTGTTCAATGATAACACCGGACATCTGTGATATGGTATCAACCTCAGAGTAGCCGCTCAGTCTCAATGCGATGAAGTAAAGAACTGACATATCGTTCAGCAACTCGAAGGCATACGAAAATTCAAGTTCTTCGAGGGCTTGTTTGTCTGTTTCGGCGCGAGATGCAAGAGCTTCATATCTTGCAGTACACAGTGTGCCGACCTGTTCGTTGGGACGTGTTGCCATCCAATTCATCAGGTTTGGATGCACCTCCTGAGCGGCAGACTGTGAATAAATCTGCATGACGTAATTCATAGCGTCCTGAATGTTATCTTGCTCAACAAGATCGTCATTTTGAAATGCCTCAAAAACGATGCGAGTGCTGTATGCTCGATACATCATGTTCAACACAATCTTGTGAGGGTACACGGAAGAAGGGTATTTGTTCCTCCATGTCTGTATATTTCTCATTGCCTCATTTAGGGCGGGTCGAAGATCAATCATATTACAATTGTTGATTTTATTTGTATTCTAACGAAGTAGATAATATATATAGTATCTTAAAGTTTGATTTACACTGGATTTGCAGCACGGTTAAATGCTTGGTGGAATTGTACTAATCTTACTTTCTGTGCTCCCTTGATGGCTGCATCATAGTCACATTCATCATCAACCATCTTGCTTACGACCACAAAAAGTTCAAGACTCATCAAAAGTACAAAAAATACTAGATAAAATACGCCTGCAAGAGGGCGTGTTGATATTATAGTCCACATTGCTTCAAGTTCTTCCAGAAAACCGACACTTGCTTTACATTCGGCACGGACAGCTTCTTCCATTCCCTGCTTTTTCTCGGTCCATGTCTGTTCCTGCACCTGTAGCCTCTCGATTGCCTTGTTATTGGCTTCCACATTAGCCAATTTAGGATTCGGTACCTGATTCTTTGTAACTGACGGATTATTTACGGTTTTAAACGTTCCATCCGGCATCAGGACTTTGTTTTGGCTATTGGTTACAGAGGTCTGAATGACGAAAGGATTATTGTTAACCTCTTCTTGAAGATTACTATTTACCTTAGTAAGAGAATCAAGCTCGGTGTGAAGTGCAATGAGTTTCTCGTCAATGATATGGACACGGTGCTTGGTGAGATCTGCCACTTGTATTTCAATATTATTCGCCATTTGTTTGTCTATATCTTTACCAAACATGGTCTGGTCGAAAATTGTAGAACCGACTACAGCCATAACCAATGCTATCATCGCCCTGAATGCCAACATTGAAAAGGTCTTTTTCGTGGTCAGAATGATTTGGCGCTCAATCATTATTACGATTGTAATGAAAAACATAGATACAATCGCACACCCCCAAACCGGGAGGCCTATATATCTTTGAGCAAAGCAGAATCCTGTAACACTCCATATCAAGATGAGTATCATTAAGGCGGAAGTATATTTGCTCAGTTGGCATCTGCTCGCTTCTGAACACTGCTTGAGGGTGCTGTAACTCCAACCAGTGAGCAAGCAGCCAAAACGATTCCAAAGACTCATAGATAATATATTGTTATATAGTGAAACGTTGTTGATATAGTTTATGCGGTCACCCTACTTGCCGAGAAAAAAGGCGCAGACGGAATACGAGTCTCAGTCTGGACTGGTGCTGAGGGCGCAGACATTGCTATTGCGGATACCCCTCTAAGAAATCCACACTCATACGACATAAGAGGCACTGACGCTTCGTTAGCATTATTGCGAAAATCCATTTCAAGTTTGTTCAGTTCCTCCTTGTGGGCGTTAATAACGGCCATCTGCTTTTCCAACTCTGCGACTGAAGTAAGCAGACCGGCAGCACTGCAAGTGCCGATACGAGTTCCCAAATCTCTTTTCATGCCGTCATATTTGAGATTCACCTCACGGAAAATCATAAGAACCTTATTACGGATGATTGACATGTTCATGTCGCGGAAAGTAAGATTACTATTTAGCATCGCATCGGCGTATCCCTTTTCTTCATAGTTCTTATGAAGATAACCATATATTAGGTCAATCGGCCAACCAGTGGCGTATGACACCTTTAGAGAGTTAGCCACCGGAGCTTTCGCTTCTTCGATGTTAGTTGATTCAGTTTCCTGTGAAACCTCGTTTTCAGATTCATCCTCCGTAGGAAGAATGAGGGAGAGATTTGGAGTCTCCGACTTTTTCTTGAAAAAATTGAAAAGTGCCATATTTAGTCTGTTTTTTTAGTTTTTAACACAGTCATTGTGTAAATCTGACGCAAAGATAATACCTTTATTTTTAACGACCAAATATTTTGTGTAAAAAGTACACATTGAAACAAATGTTTAACATTTGTTAAGAGATTAACTGATGGTGACGAATTTGGCCGATATGTAAATATTATCAGTTAATCAGCCATTTAACAAGAAAAACTCCCGAATGAGGATGGAACTTCATTCGGGAGTTAGGTGTTATGGGATATATAGGGCTGCAAGTTCAGTGATACGGCGTTTTCGCAGTCCAGCGTGGGGCTTTCCTTTGTAACGGCAATGAGATGTGTATGCTTTGAAGATGTTGCGGTCTCCGGCTTTTAATTTTTTCAGGATGCTACTTTTGTTTACTACTCCGGGGCCGCAGTTATAAGCGAGTGCGCCGAGAAGAACAGCATCTTTGCCGTAATCTTTGTAAAGAGAAACGAATTTAGCGAGGTCTTTTCGGAGTAATGCGTCGGCCTGTGCCTCTGTGAGCTGAACACCTCGGCGATATGGCTCACCCGGCTGGACTTGATGCCCGTACCCGACGTATGGCCAATGCTTCGGCTTGTGCATTGTTTCAAACTTCTTTATGATGAGGACGGCTCTCTCAAAGAGCGGCAATTCCATTATACATCTTTTTGCGGCGAAAGCCTGCGAAGTAACCGATACGGTCACTATCGCAATAAGAATCATAAGTATTTTCTTCATAGGCATTAAGATTAATAAAGTACGCCGGGATTGATTGGTCCAACAACTGTCCCAATTCCACCACCTACAGTTGTTCCACTATTGTCACCATCACTATCCTTGCCGTTGAACTCAAACGTCTGCTCCCACGGGGTCGAACCGAAATTGTCCTCAATCACCACGAGGAACTTATGGGCATCCGATGAGTTGGCGGTGTAGTTGAGGCGGAATGTCTTGCTTTCGAGAAGCACCCGGTCGTTGTTCACCAGCACCGGGCCGTCAACGAGCTTGAGCGTTCCTTCTCCGTCATACTGAAAGTAGCGGATGGTATAGAGCGTGTTCTTGTAGTTTCCCTCCGACTTAATTTCAAAGCGAAGTTCAACGGTTTCTCCTTTGGAAATCTTACTGCCAAAGGGCATGACTTCAACGGTAAAGGGATAGGACTGCTGCACATCGAGGTCGTCTGAGCAGGATGCAAGAGTGAGCATCATTACAAAAAGGATTGAAAGAAAGCCGAAAGCGCGGGTTGCACTGATTTTATTGAGGATTGTTTTCATTATTTTTCAGAGTTTTAGTGGAAAACCCAGACTCGGATGCCCCCCAGAGCCAAGGTCGGTTTGACCCCTGAAAATATTTTATTTTTGACCCCTAAAGAGATTGGCCGACGGGGTCAGTTTTATATTGGTTTATCTG
>JAAVHV010000022.1 GCA_014799505.1 Clostridiales bacterium | reverse complement strand
CCGAAGCAGGCGGAGAAGGTGGGGGTGGGCTCGGTGATGCCGCGCTCGGTGCCGGCCAGCTTGGAGGTGAAGCCGGACAGGAAGTAGTACTGGGTCTGCTCCGGGGTCAGGATGGACACCGGGGGCAGCACACCGAAAGCGTCGGCGGACAGGAAGATGACGTTCTTGGCGTCGGGGCCGGCGGACACGGGGCGCACGATCTTCTCGATGTGGTTGATGGGGTAGGACACGCGGGTGTTCTCGGTGACGGACTTGTCGTCAAAGTCGATCTTGCCCTCGGCATCCACGGTGACGTTCTCCAGCAGGGCGTCGCGGCGGATGGCGTTGTAGATGTCGGGCTCGGACTCCTTATCCAGGTTGATGACCTTGGCGTAGCAGCCACCCTCGAAGTTGAACACGCCGTTGTCGTCCCAGCCGTGCTCGTCGTCGCCGATCAGCAGGCGCTTGGGATCGGTGGACAGGGTGGTCTTGCCGGTGCCGGACAGGCCGAAGAACAGGGCGGTGTTCTCGCCGTTCATGTCGGTGTTGGCGGAGCAGTGCATGGAGGCGATGCCCTTCAGGGGCAGGTAGTAGTTCATCATGGAGAACATACCCTTCTTCATCTCGCCGCCGTACCAGGTGTTGATGATGACCTGCTCACGGCTGGTGATGTTGAAGACGACGGCGGTCTCGGAGTTGAGGCCCAGCTCCTTGTAGTTATCCAGCTTGGCCTTGGAGGCGTTGTAGACCACGAAGTCGGGGGTGAAGTTCTTCAGTTCCTCCTCGGTGGGGGTGATGAACATGTTCTTGACGAAGTGGGCCTGCCACGCCACCTCCATGATGAAGCGCACGGCCATGCGGGTGTCAGGGTTGGTGCCGCAGAAGGCGTCCACGACGTAGAGCTTCTTGTTGCTCAGCTCCTGAATGGCCAGATCCTTGCAGGCCTTCCAGGCCTCCTGAGAGGCGGGCTTGTTGTCGTTCTTGAACTCGTCGGAGGTCCACCAGACGGTGTCCTTGGAGTTCTCGTCCATCACGATGAACTTGTCCTTGGGGGAGCGGCCGGTGTAGATGCCGGTCATCACGTTGACCGCGCCCAGCTCGGTCTCCTGTCCCTTTTCATAGCCCTCAAGGGTGGGGTCCATCTCAGCCGCAAAAAGCTGCTCATAGCTGGGATTGTACACGACTTCCTTGATGCCGGTGATGCCGAGCTTTTCCAGATCACGGATTTCCATAGATAGTTCCTCCTCAATAATAGTGTATCATTTCAGCGGCCAGTCCGAAAAGGAGCTGGACGCGAGCTGATGGTGTTGGCGGGAAACCGTCTCCCACCAGCTACACAGTATAGCATAACCGCCCGGTTAAATCCATGATATTTTGGGTTTGAATGTTAAAGTTTCCACAAAATCAGCGATTTAACCAACCGATTTTGGAAACAGCAGGGAGAAATGGGAGCATTTTGACGAACCAGGAAAGAGGAAAACATTTTGCCCATCCAGAGTTTGGAAAAAGGACGGGCAAAAAGCAAATCTCCCGCCCTCCGGGTGGAGAGCGGGAGATTTTCGCGTTTCACAGATTACTCGGCCTCGATCGCGCTCATGGGGCAGGTGCCCTCGCAAGCGCCGCAGTCGATGCAAGCGCCGGCGTCGATTTCCATGTGGTCAGCGCCCATGGAGATCGCGCCCACGGGGCAGGAGGACTCGCAAGCGCCGCAGGAGACGCAGGCGTCACCAATTTTACGTGCCATGTAACATACACCTCCAAAGCAATGTTAATGTTTTGAACCGTTTCTTATTGTACCACATCTTTTGAAAAATGCAATATGAAATTTTGACAGGCAAAAATGTATAATTTGAGCAAAAATTTCCCATCCTTGCCAAGTGACGATATTCCACCGGACGACGGGAGTGGAACACATGGAACGGCTGAGCATTTTTCAAAGATTGCGGGGTTTTTTTATGATGGATCGGGACAAAGGGCGGCAGACGCCTCAAAACGCGGCCGGGCGGCCGGGGGACCCCCAGGCCCTCTACCGGGAGGAGCGGCCCCGCTCGCGGGAAGGGGCGGAAACCCGCCTCACCGACCGGTTTTCCCGGGATCTGACCCGGATGGCGGCGCTGGGCGCGCTGGATCCCCTGGTGGGCCGGGAGCAGGAGGTGGGCCGGGTGATCCAGATCCTGGCCCGGCGCACGAAAAACAATCCAGCCCTCATCGGCGAGCCGGGCGTGGGCAAGACGGCGGTGGCGGAGGGACTGGCTCTGCGCATGGCGTCTGGTGCGGTGCCCGAGCCCCTGCGGGGCAAGCGGCTGTTGAGCCTGGACCTGGTGTCCATGGTGGCGGGCACCAAGTACCGGGGCGAGTTCGAGGAGCGGGTGAACCAGGTGCTGGCCGAGGTCAGAAGGGCGGGCAACGTGATCCTGTTTTTGGACGAACTCCACAATATAGTAGGGGCGGGTTCCGCCGAGGGGGCCATTGACGCGGCCAACATCCTCAAGCCCGCTCTGAGCAGGGGAGAGATCCAGGTGGTGGGCGCCACCACATTGGAAGAGTACCGCAAGTATATCGAGAAGGACGCGGCGCTGGAGCGGCGGTTCCAGCCCGTGAAGGTGGCGGAGCCCACCCCCGACCAGGCCAAGGCCATCCTGCGGGGCCTGCGCCGCCGGTATGAGGAGCACCACGGCCTGACCATCTCCGACGAGGCCATCGACGCGGCGGTGGAGCTGTCCCAGCGTTACCTCCCCGACCGCTTCCTGCCGGATAAGGCCATCGACCTCATTGACGAGGGCGCGGCCCGGATGCGGGTAGAGGAAGAGGTGCCCATCACCCTCCGGGCGCTGTCCGACCGGGCGGAGCGGGCGGCCCGGGAAAAGGCCCAGGCCATCGCCATGCAGGATTTCGAGCGGGCTGCCATGCTGCGGGACGCGGAGGCGGACTTCCGCCGGGAGCTTGACCGCAAGCAGAGCCGCCAGAAGGGCGGCACCGCCCGGGAGCTGGGCCGGGAGGAGATCGCGGCGGTGCTGGCTCAATGGACGGGTATCCCCCTGGAGTCCATCACCAAGGGAGAAGCCCGTCGTTTGCTGGAGCTGGAGGGGGAGCTTCACCGCAGGGTGGTGGGGCAGGATCAGGCGGTGTCCGCCGTGGCGGCCGCCATCCGCCGTGGCCGGGTGGGGCTGAAGGAGCCCAACCGCCCCATCGGAGTGTTCCTGTTCATGGGCCCCACGGGCGTGGGTAAGACGGAGCTGTGCCGCGCCCTGGCGGCGGCGCTGTTTGGCAGCGAGGACGCGCTGATCCGCTTTGATATGTCCGAGTATATGGAAAAGCACGCCACGTCCAGGCTGGTGGGTTCCCCTCCGGGATATGTGGGCCACGAGGAGGGGGGCCAGCTCACCGAGCAGGTGCGCCGCCGTCCCTGGTCGGTGGTGCTGTTCGACGAGCTGGAGAAGGCCCATGACGATATGCAGAATATCCTCCTCCAAGTGATGGAGGACGGCCAGCTCACCGACGGCCAAGGCCGCAAGGCGGATTTCCGCAACACGGTGGTGGTGATGACCTCCAACATCGGCGCGCAGAAGCTGGTGAGCAAGGCGCCTCCCCTGGGTTTCGCCGGGGGAAACTCCGACGACAAGCGCCGGGAGGCGGTGATGGCGGAGCTGAAGGGCCGGTTCAAGCCGGAGTTCCTCAACCGCCTGGACGAGGTGATTTTGTTCGACCGCCTGGAGCGCCGGGACATGGAGCGCATTGCCCTGCGGATGCTGGGCAGCGTGCGGGGCCGGCTGTCCGAGCTGGGAGTGGATCTGGACGCCAAATGGGAGGCGGTGTCCCTGCTGGCCGACCCTGGCATGGAGCGGGAGCAGGGGGCCAGACCCATCCGCCGCGCGGTGCGCCGGAGGGTGGAGGAGCCCGCCGCCGACCTGCTCCTGTCCGAGCAGCTGGGGGAGGGGGACACCCTGTGCCTGGCCGTGGAGAGCGAGGACATTGTGCTGCGGGCGGAAAAGCGGGAAGTGTGACAGGCCATGGATACAAAAAGCACAAGGGGCTCAATGCCCCTTGTGCTTTTTTCTGCGCTTCTCCTGCCGGATGGCGAGTTTCCGCTCCCGCTCGGCCTCCCGGCGCTCTTTGGAATCGGCTTTCCGTTGTACTTTCATCTGCTCCCGCTGGAGCTGAAGTGCCTGCTGGGCCTTCGTCCCTGTCCCGGTGGGCTGGACGGCCTTCCGGGCCTCCCGGCGCGCCCGTTTCGGGTCAATAGCCCGGTCTGGAGCCGGCCCACCTGCCACAGGGGGACTGAATTCCAGCTCCCGCCAGTGGGACTGGAAGTAGTCCAGGACCTCCTGATCCCTAGGTTCGCCACCGAAGGTGACCTTGGACACCTGGCAGCCGTCCGCTTCCTCCCGCTGGTACAGACCAACCCAGAAGGGAGCCTCAAAATAGACGGTCAGCCTTGCCTTGGAAACGCACATATTCAGTTGTCCTCCTTAAAAAATTGCTTCACGGAGAAGGGACAACCAAGGAGGCAGGTTACTGGCGGGAGGGAGGGCTCCCGCGCCCCGACTACCCGACGGGGACTGTGTTTTTATCTCCGTGTCTGGGGATATAATAGCACACCGGACGAAAAAAGTACACAGGCGGTTGTGTGCCGTTCTGCCCTTTTCCAAAAAATTTCCCCATTCACAAAAAATCCATAGGCAGGAAAGAAAATCTGTGATATAATATCCTCTAACTGTAAACCGCAATGATGATACATAGGGGAGGGAAGAGCGATGAAGCGGCGTTTTCTGCTGGCGGTGCTGGGCGCTGTGATGGGGTTCAGTCTGAGCGGCTGTATGTTCAAGCCGGTGGACGACCTGTATGCCCTGCCCGTTCTGCCCCAGGAGTACCGGGATCTTCAGAGCACCATCAACGCCACCATGAGCGAGCTGGGGGCGGAGTACGCCACCATCAACTACGGCAAAAACACCTCCACCGTCCAGCTGCTGGACATGGATGGCGACGGCGAGCAGGAGACGGCGGCGGTGTTCCTCCGGGTGACCTCCGCCGATGAGAAGCCCATGCGGGTGTGCCTGTTCCGGCAGGGGGAAGATCAGACCTACCGCAAGGCTCACATATTGTCGGGAGAGGGCACCACCATCAACTCTGTGGCCTATGAGGATCTCACCGGGGACGGCAGCCGGGAGATGATCGTCAGTTGGCAGCTCAGCGCCGGCGTACACATTTTATCCGCTTACAGCTTCAGCGGCGCGGGGGCCAACGAGCTGATGAGCACCACCTACAACGAGGCGTATACCACCGTGGACCTGGACCAGGACGGCAGTCGGGAGCTGCTGGTATTCCAGCAGGATACCACCGGCGAGGGATATAATCTGGCGGAATACTATGACTATCAGAACGGCGTGATGGTGCTGGCGTCCACCGCCCCCCTGTCGGACGGCCTGAAAGACGTGACGGCGGCAGAGGCGGGATTGCTGTCCGATGGGAAGCTCGGGGTATACGTCACCCTGGAGCTGGAGAACGGCTGGCTCACCGATATTCTCACGCTGGAGCCTGAGGGATTGGTCAACGCCACGCGGGACACGGAGAGCGGCGTGAGCCTTGCCACCTGCTGGAACGACACCAAGGCGGTCACCTTTGACATCAACAATGACGGTGTGCTGGAGGTCCCCAGGCCCCAGTCGCTGGCCCCGGTGGATCCGGAGGCTCTCTCCACCCAGTACCTCATCTATTGGCAGCAGTTTGACTCCTCCGGTAAGGGGGCGACCAGCGGCATCACCTACCACTCCTTCACCGACGGCTGGTATCTCTCCCTGCCCAACGGCTGGGACATCAACAACATCACCGTGGCCCGGGATGACAGCCTCAGCGGCCGGGGTGAGCGGGCGGTGGTGTTCTACTACTGGCCGGATCGCGAGGAAGGCGAGCCGGAGAGATTCCTCACCATTTACTGCCTTACCGGCAACAACCGGAGCACCCGCTCCCAGATGCCCGGCCGGGTGGTGCTCTACAGCGACAGCAGCGCCATTTACTGCGCCGCGCTGGATCAGTCGGTATGGGACTGCGGTTTGGATGAGGAGGAGCTGGCCAATCGGTTTAAACCTATTCTGGCGGCTTGGTCGGCAAACAAATAATATGGCAACGATGTAATTTAGAAAGTGGGGGGAACGTTTTATCATGCGCAAGGTACTGGTTTTGGAGGACGAGACCAATATCCGCAGCTTTGTGGTCATCAACCTGAAGCGGGCGGGTTATGATACCATTGAGGCCGGCACCGGCGAGGAGGCGCTGGCCCAGATCCAGAAGAATCCCGATGTACAGGTGGCCCTGCTGGACATCATGCTCCCCGGGGAGATGGACGGTTTCGAGGTGTGCCGCCGCATCCGGGCGGGCAATTCCCAGATGGGCATCATTATGCTCACCGCCCGCACCCAGGAGATGGACAAGGTCAGCGGCCTGATGACCGGGGCGGACGACTATGTGACCAAGCCTTTTTCCCCGGCGGAGCTCACCGCCCGGGTGGACGCGCTGTTCCGCCGGACGGGGGGGGTGCCCGTGCAGGATCTGGACGAGCTGAGCCAGCCTCCCTTTCTGCTCAACACCCGCAACCGCACGTTGGAAAAGAACGGTAAGCGGATCAAGCTCACCCAGGTGGAGTATTCCATCGTGAAGCTGTTTATGGAAAACCCAGGGAAGGCTCTGGCCCGGGAGGAGATTTTGGAGGCCGTCTGGGGCAAGGAGTATTTGGGCGAACTGAAGATCGTGGACGTGAATATCCGCCGCCTGCGCATCAAATTGGAGGATGATCCCCAGAATCCTGCCCATATCAGTACGGTGTGGGGCTACGGGTACGAGTGGGAAGTGTAGCTGACCCTGCGGGACGCTGAACAGAGAGGGGGGACAGAAGGATGGATACGGAAAATCGGCGAAAGCGGAAGAAAAGCCCGCCGATTACGCCCAAACGGGAGGGTGACCCGGCGGAGGAGATCCAGCCGGAAGTCCCCGCCAAGACCCGTCGCCGGGGGCGGCTGCGCCGCCGCTGGCTGATGAACACCCTGGCCGTCACTCTGGTGGTGGTGGCCTTTGCGGTGAGCGCATTCTCCATCGCTATGTACAGCTATTATACCTCCACCATCCTGGCCACGCTGGAGAGCAAGGCCCAGACCGCCGCCGGGATGTTCCGCAACTATACCGAGACCAACTATCTCGCCACCGCGCGGCAATTTGTCAATCAGTTTGAGGAAAAGACCGTGATCGAGGTGCAGATCCTCAACGCCGATGGCCGGGTGCAGATCTCCTCCATGGTGGACATCTCCGGCGCCAGCGTCAACAGCCCCGATACGACCGCCGCCATCAGCCTCAAGCGGGTGCGCACCTTTGAGGGAATCGACCCGGACACCGGCGACAGCGTGATCTCCGCCTCGGCCCCGGTGATCTATAACGGCACGGTAGTCGGTGTGGTGCGCATGGTCACCTCCCTGCGGGAGGTGCAGGATCAGATGATCCGCATTGTGGCAGTCACCTCCGCCATTGGGCTGTCTATCCTGATTGTCATGGGGATCATCGCCTCCTATTTTATCCGCTCTGTGCTGGATCCGGTGATCCGGGTGACGGAGACCGCCAAGCGCATCGCCGCGGGCAGTTACGGCGTGCAGATGGAAAAACAGTCCGACGATGAGATGGGCGAGCTGGTGGACAGCATCAACGATATGTCCATGAAGATCGACCAGGCCGAGCGAACCCAGTCGGAGTTTATCTCCTCCGTCTCCCACGAGCTGCGCACCCCCTTGACCGCCATCAACGGCTGGGCGGAAACGCTGTACAGCGGCGAGGTCCGGGGCGCCGCCGACGTGAAGAAGGGGATGGGCATCATCGTGTCCGAGGCCCAGCGGCTGACCCGTATGGTGGAGGAGCTGCTGGAGTTTTCCCGGATGGAGACAGGGCGGTTCAATTTGTCGGTAGAGCCCATCGACATCCTGGCGGAGCTGGAGGACGCGGTGTACACCTACCGGGAGTTCTTCCGCCGCAAGGGACTGGAGCTGGACTACACCGAATGTATGGAAGAGCTGCCCCTCATCAGCGGCGACCCGGAGCGGCTGCGGCAGGTGTTCTGCAACCTGCTGGACAACGCGGACAAGCACGGCGGCTCGGGAGGCCGGGTGGAGGTGTCCGTGGGCCGGGAGGAGGGCGAGGTGGTCATCCGCATCCGGGATCACGGCCCCGGCGTACCGGAGGACGAGCTGCCCTTCATCAAGTACAAGTTCTATAAAGGCTCATCCAAGGCCCGGGGCTCCGGCATCGGTCTGGCCGTGTGCGATGAGATCATCAACAGCCACAACGGCAGCCTGGACATTGGCAACGCCTCTGGCGGTGGCTGTGTGGTCACCATCCGTCTGCCCATCGGAGTGGAAAGCGTGTAGGGTCAGATCGAATATCGAACAAAAGTTCAAAAACCCTTGCGTTTTTCCGCCGCTTCTGATATACTGTGGAAAATCGGCGGGACAAAGGAGACAGAACATGGCAAAACGAGATACAAACACCCCCTTTAAGACGAGCTGCGGCGGGCAGGCGCTGATCGAGGGCATCCTCATGCAGGGCCCGGGGAAACGGGCTGTGGTGGTGCGCGGGCCGGACGGCGGGCTGACCATTGAGGAGGAGGATGTCAAGCCCCGGTCGGGACTGGCCAAGCTGCCCTTCATCCGGGGGCTGTTCATCTTCGGCGGCTCCATGGTTCACGGCATGAAAGCGCTGATGCGCTCCGCCGAGCTGTCCGACGATGGCAGCATGGAGGAGGAAGAGCTGACGGGCCTGGATAAGTGGATCAGCGACCACTTTGAGGAAAAGAAGGCCATGAGCATCATCATCACCCTGGCGGCGGTGATCGGTATTGCCTTTTCCGTGGGGCTGTTCATCCTGCTGCCCACCGCCCTGACGGGGCTGATCGGGCTGGCGTGGACGACCATGCCCCTGTGGGTGCGCTCGGTGATCGAGGGCGTGCTGAAAGTGGTCATCTTCATGACCTACCTCTATATGTGCTCCAAGATGAAGGAGATCCACCGGGTATTCGAGTACCACGGCGCGGAGCATAAGACCATCTACTGCTATGAAAACGGCCTGGAGCTGACGGTGGAAAATGTCCGCAAGCAGCCCCGGCATCACCCCCGGTGCGGCACCAGTTTCCTGTTCGTGGTCATCACGGTGTCCATTTTCCTGTCCATTGTGGTGTTCACCCCGCTGGAAATTGAGAATACCTTTTTGCGCATGGCGCTGCATCTGCTGATGCTGCCGGTCATCGTGGGGGTGACCTATGAGTTCAACCGCTATGTGGGCGGCCACGACGGCCTGGTGTGCAGAGTCCTGCGGGGGCCCGGTATGTGGATGCAGAACTTTACCACCTTCGAGCCAGACGATTCCATGATCGAGGTGGGGATCGAGGCGCTGAAGCGGGTGCTGCCCGAGGAAAAGGGCGCGGACAAATGGTGAGAGAAAAGCGCGGAGAAACGGTCAGCGACCGAGCGACCTGACCGTTTCGCAGCGTGACAACGAGAACGCAGAGAGAGGGTGAGAGCCCATGCCCGCCACCTATAACGACCTATATCTGGACGCCCGGAAGGCCCTGAAAGGGATGGGGGTGGAACAGGCTCAGCTGGAGGCCCAGGAGCTGCTGTGCTTTGCCTCGGGCAAGAGCCGGGGGGAATTCCTCCGGGATCTGCCGCTGTATGCCTCTGACGAGGTGGAGCGCCGCTTCCGGGGTCTGCTGGAGCGCCGCCTGAAAGGGGAGCCGGTGGCCTACCTTATCGGCGAGTGGGAGTTCTATGGCCTGACCCTGGACGTCTGCCGGGATGTGCTCATCCCCCGGCCGGACACCGAGACGCTGGTGGAGCGGGGCATCCTGTTCGTCCGGGATCTGCCGGAGGGGACGCGGGTGCTGGATCTGTGCGCCGGCAGCGGCTGCATCGGTCTTGCCATCGCGGATAACTGCCCCAACACCCGAGTAATTTTGGCGGAGTGGTGGTCGGATGCCCTGCGGGTGGCCCGGCAGAATATCCTGCGCTGCGGACTTTCCCAGCAGGTCAGCGCCGCCCAAGTGGACGCGTTGGAAGCTCCGCCCCGGCTGCTGCGGGAGTTTGATTTGATCTTGTGTAATCCCCCCTATATCCCCACGTTGGAGGTGGGGCGGCTGGATCCGTCGGTGCGGGACTACGAGCCCCGCATCGCCCTGGACGGCGGTGAGGACGGCCTGAAATTCTACCGGGCCATCGCGAAAAAGTGGAAGTGCGCCTTGAAGCCCGGGGGAAAGCTGATTTTTGAGGTTGGCTACGACCAGGCCCCGGCGGTGCGGGCCATCATGGCGGAGCAGGGCTTCACCGATATTCAGACCACCATGGATCCCGGTTTGCACTGGCGGGTCGTCGAGGGTAATACAGAACGGGGGACTGACGATGAAAAAGTGGTATGACGAGGAATATGAATTTGAGGTCGAGGTGATCGGTTTCCTCCGCGGCGACCACACGGAGCGATATTGCCGGAACGGCGAGGAGATTGGGGACAAATATACCTGTACCTATGGCTGTCCTGTCAACCAAGACGGACATGGCATCTGCCCCAAGCTGATGATGGTGATGTTCCCGGTGATGGAGGCTGTCAGAAGCGGCGGGGACTTGGAGAACATTGGCGGGGACAGCCCGAACAGCAGGGTGTTCGTGTGCCCGGACGGCTGTGTCATGTTCCGGCTGACCGCGAAAAAGCTGGGAAACGAGAACTTTTGGAAGGGAAAGTTTTTTGACTAGCCCGTTCTATAAAAAGGAGTACGAACATGGCTGTAGAGATCAAACAGGAGCGCATATCCGCCGAAGAATACATTGAATTTTTGAAAAGGACGGATTTAGGCTCGCAGTATCCGAAGGAGCGATTTGAGGAGCGTATCCAAAAACTGGTGCGGAATGCGTCTATCAGCTTGACCGCGCGGGATGCCGATGGAAAAATCATCGGGGTCTGCTTTGGCATCACGGATTTTGCGTACTGGCTGTTCATTACCGATATCGGGGTTGACCGGGCCTATACCGGGCAGGGGATCGGCAGAGTGCTGATGGAACAGGCCCACGAGGCCGCAGGCGGGAAAAAGGACATCGCCGTATATCTATGCGCCAACACAAACGCCCTTCCGTTTTACGAAAAGCTCGGCATGACCCGCGCGGACGATGTGATGGAATACAACCACATCGAATGGACGGGCTTCAAAGTGGAGTAAAATATTGGCTTAAGTCCGGTTTATAGGACTATAGAGAGAGTAATATATGGGACAGCAAGAGGCCGGCAGGCTCTAAACGCGCCGGCGGGAAAGGATGAATGTACATGGCTGACAAGAAGAAGCAGGTGGAGGCCGCCGCCCCCGCTGCGGACAAGAAAAAGGCATTGGACACCTGCATTGCGCAGATCGAGAAGGACTTCGGCAAGGGCTCCATCATGCGCCTGGGGGAGAACTCCCACATCGTGGTGGAGGCCATCCCCACCGGCTCGCTGTCCCTGGACATCGCGCTGGGCATCGGCGGTGTGCCCAAGGGGCGTATCATCGAGATCTACGGCCCAGAGTCCTCCGGCAAGACTACCCTGGCCCTGCACATTGTGGCCGAGGCCCAGAAGCGGGGGGGCGAGGTGGCCTTTATCGATGCCGAGCACGCTCTGGACCCCACCTACGCCCGGGCCCTGGGGGTGGACATCGACTCCATGCTGATCTCCCAGCCGGACACCGGCGAGCAGGGCCTGGAGATCTGCGAGGCCCTGGTGCGCTCCGGCGCCATCGACGTGGTGGTGGTGGACTCGGTGGCGGCGCTGACCCCCCGGGCGGAGATCGAGGGCGACATGGGCGACAGCCACGTGGGCCTGCTGGCCCGACTGATGAGCCAGGCTCTGCGCAAGCTGGCCGGCTCCATCGCCAAGACCAACTGCATCGTCATCTTCATCAACCAGCTGCGTGAGAAGGTGGGCGTCATCTACGGCAATCCCGAGGTGACCACCGGCGGCCGTGCGCTGAAGTTCTACTCCTCCGTGCGTATGGAGGTGCGCCGCATCGAGGCCATCAAAAACGGCAGCGAGATCATCGGCAACCGCACCCGGGCCAAGATCGTGAAGAACAAGGTGGCGCCCCCCTTCCGGGAGGCGGAGTTCGAGATCATGTATGGCGAGGGCATTTCCAAGCTGGGCGAGCTGGTGGATCTGGCCGTCAAGCTGGACATCGTGCAGAAGTCCGGCTCCTGGTTCTCCATGGGGGACACCCGAGTGGGCCAGGGCCGGGACGCGGTGAAGAAGTATTTCCAGGACAACCCGGAGATCGCCGAGAAGGTGGAGGCGGAGGTGCGGGCCAACGCCTATAAGCTGATGAGCCCCCAGTCCCAGGTCGCCGCCCGTGCCGCGGGCCGCGCGGTGGATGTGTCGGCGGACGACTTTGAAGGGTGAAAATTGAAAAATTAGAGCCCTCCAAGCACAAGGAGGGCCGGTGGCTGGTGTGGCTGGACGACGCGTCCATCGTGCGTATCGGCGAAGGGGACGTGGTGTCCCTGGGCCTTTACGCCGGGAAGGAGCTGTCCGACGCGGAGGGGGAGGCCCTTGTCGCCGCCGAAAACCGTTCTAAGCTCATGGAGCGGGCGGTGGGGCTGCTGTCCCTGCGGCCCATGTCCCGGAAGGAGCTGCTGGACAAGCTGTGCGCCCCGCCCCGGCAAAAAAAGGGAAAGTATCCCTACGAAAAGCTGGACGATGGCCCGGACCCCGAGCTGTTACGGGCCCAGGCCGAGGCTTTTCGGGAACAGGCGGAGGGCGTGGCCGACCGGCTCACCGAGCTGGGGTTGCTTAACGATGGGGAGTACGCCCGCATGGTGGTGCGCCACTACGCCGCCAAGGGGTACGGCCCCCGGAAGCTCCAGGACGAGCTGTACCGCCGGGGGGTGCCCCGTTCGTTCTGGGAGGACGCCCTGGGGGAGCGGGAGCCGGACGACAGCCAGATCGACAAGCTGGCACGGCAAAAGCTCCGGGGAGGAGAGCCCACCCGGGAGAATTTGAAAAAAGTATCCGACTACCTGGCCCGCCGGGGCTACGGCTGGGAGGAGATTTCCGCCGCCCTGGAGCGGCTCCGGCAGGAGGAATGGGAGTAATGGGTTATAAAGTGGCGTTCCAGTCCCTAGGCTGCGCCAAAAACCTGGTGAACACAGAGCAGATGATGGCCCTGTGCCGGGACGCCGGCTTTACCGTCACCGGTGACCCGGAGGGGGCGGACGTGGCGGTGCTAAACACCTGCGGCTTCATCGAATCGGCGAAGAGCGAGGCCATCGACAGCATTCTGGAGCTGGCCTCGCTGAAAAACGAGGGAAAGCTGAAAAAGCTGCTGGTCACAGGCTGTCTGGCCCAGCGCTACCCCGATGACATCCGCACGGAGCTGCCCGAGGTGGATGGCCTGCTGGGCACCGGGAGCTACACCGACGTGGTGTCCGCCGTGGAGCGGCTCATGGCAGGAGAACGGCCAGAGCGGTTCGGCGACATCCACCGCACCTACGAGGACGGGGAGCGCTGGGTGACCACGCCGCCCTACACCGCCTATTTAAAAATTGCTGAGGGCTGCTCCAACGGCTGCGCCTTCTGTGTCATTCCCCGTTTGCGGGGGAAGTACAGAAGCCGCTCTATGGAGGCTCTTCTCACTGAGGCGGAGGGGCTGGCCCGCCGTGGAGTGAAGGAGCTCATCGTCATTGCCCAGGACATTACCCGATACGGGCTGGACCTAGGGGATGGAACCACGCTGGCCAAGCTGCTGACGGAGCTGTGCAAGCTGGATTTCCACTGGATTCGTTTGCATTACCTCTACCCAGAGGCGGTGACCGACGAGCTGATCGACGTGATTGCCCGGGAAAAGAAGATCGTCCACTATCTGGACATCCCCATCCAGCACGCTAATGACGGCATTTTGAAGGCCATGCGCCGCCGGAACACCAAGGCAGAGATCGAAACACTGTTTGCCAAGCTCCGCGCCGCCATGCCCGATGTGGTCATCCGTACCTCCCTGATCTGCGGCCTGCCCGGGGAGGGCGAGGCGGAATTCGAGGAGCTGTGTGACTTCCTGCGGGAGCAGAAGCTCCAGCGGGCGGGGGTGTTCCAGTTCTCCCCGGAGGAGGGAACCCTGGCGGCCGCCATGGACAACCAGGTGGATACCGAAACCGCCGAGCGCCGGGTGGAGCTGGTGGTGGATCTCCAGTCCCGGATCATGGACGGGTACAACGAGGATCGGCTAGGCACGTGTATGGAGGTTCTCTGCGAAGGCTTTGACGGGGAAGCTGGCTGCTATGCGGGCCGTACCTACGCCGACTCGGTGGACATTGACGGCCGGGTGCTGTTCACGGCGGCAGGGCTGGTGCCCGCCGGGGAGTTCGTGTGGGTGCGTATTACCGGCGTGTCCGACGGCGACCTCACCGGGGAAGTGGAGGGCTGAGCGGTGGATACGCTGTACCATGTCTCGCCCACGCCGGGGCTGACAGTGCTGAAGCCCAGCGTGACCAAATACTTCGGCAAGCCCAGGCAGGTGTGCCTGACAGCCAGCCTGCCCATGGCTCTGATGTATGGGGTCAAGCACTTTGAGTACACCTACGGTTACACAAGGGATGGAAGGATCTATTATGAAGAGTACTTTCCCAACGCCCTGGAGGAACTGTACCGGGGGGAGGCGGCTTCCCTTTACACCTGTTCCCGCAGGCCGGATATGGAGATGACCCAAATTCCCAACGAGTATGTTACCAAAAGCGAAGTCCCGGTGGACGCGGAGCTGCCGATTCCCGACGTCTGCGAGGCCCTGCTGGAGCAGGAGCGGCTGGGGGCGCTGAAAATCGTCCGCTGGGACGAGATGAATGAAAAGAGCCGGCGCTGGGTGGTCCGCGCCGAGGCGGACACCATCCGGGAGAAGGGCCTGCTGGCCCGGCCCGACGACCCCTTTGCCCGTTATATGCAGGAGAAGTATCCGGAGAGCTGGGCGCTTGCCACGGACGGTCTCCCCGGCGAGATAGAACATAACCAGTGCTGAACATGAAGGAGGAAAACCATGAACTTACCTAACAAACTGACCATGATGCGCGTCATCCTCATCCCTGTGTACCTGGTGCTGTGGCACCTGGACTTTGCGTACAACAACTATGCCGCCCTGGCCGTCTTTATCGTGGCCAGCCTTACCGACTTTTTGGACGGTTACATCGCCCGGAAGAACAACCTGGTGACGGATTTCGGCAAGTTCATGGATCCTCTGGCGGATAAGATGCTGGTGCTCACCGCCATGACCTGCTTCTGCGCCATGGGCCGGTTCCCGGACTGGGCGCTGGTCATCGTCATGGCCCGGGAGTTTGCCGTGTCCGGCCTGCGGCTGGTGGCGGTGGACAACGGTCGGGTGATCGCCGCCGGGTGGTCGGGCAAGGTCAAGACCTTCTCCACCATGGTGTGCCTGTGCCTGATGCACCTGACCATCCTGCCCGTCCCCATCGAGGTGCTGGACTGGGTGTGCGTCATTGTCATTGCCGCCACCACCCTGTACTCCGGTGTGGAGTACTTCGTGAAGAACCGGGACGTACTCAACTGGAACAAGTGATTTGACCGGTCGAAAAGCTCCGGCCCGCGCTTTGCGCGGGCCGGACTTCTTTATCCCATCATCACCCTGGTGAGCAGAAAGGCCATGGCTCCGCAGGCGGGAAAGGTGAGGGCCCACGCTCCCGCCATCTGACCCATGACCCGCCGGTCTGCCTCCCGGCCCGCGCCGCAGATGGCGGCGACTTTGGCGTGGGTGGTGGAGGCGGGCAGGCCCAGGGCGGAGCAGACGAGCAGCACCGCTCCCGCACCCAGGTCGGCGGCAAGGCCGTCGTCAGGGGAGAGAGAGGCCAGCTCTGAGCCCACCTTTTCCACGATTGGCCTCCCGCCCAGGGCGGTGCCCAGGGCCATGACCCCAGCGGTGAGCAGAGCCAGTGTCAGCCGGGAGTAAGACAGCTCGCCATCTAGGCCGTCAGTGAGGAGCAGCAGGGCCAGGAATTTCTGCCCGTCCTGTACGCCATGGAGCAGGGCGGTGAGGGCGGCCCCGCTTCTTTGCCAGACCGCCGGACAGCGCACCCGCCCCGTCAGTGCCCGACGAAACAGCCGCCCCGCCAGCACTCCGGCTGGCAGGGACAGAGCCAGCCCTGCCAGCGCCCGGATCCACGCCCCGGCGCTTAAGCTGGCCGCTCCTGCGCCCAGGGCGAAGGCTCCACCGGACAGCCCCGCCAGCAGGGCATGGCTCTCGCTGGTGGGCAGGCCGAACCGCCACGCCGCCACCGCCCACAGCACAATGGACAGCAGGGCGGCATTCAGCGCAGCCAGCGCCATTTGGGGACTGGAAAAGGCCACCAGCTCTCCCATAGTGTCCGCCACAGCGGGAAAGCATAGGCAGGCAAAGATGGCCCCGATGAAATTGCACACCGCCGCCAGGGCCACCCCACGGCGGAAGGACATGGCCCCGGAGCCCACGGCGGTGGCGATGGCGTTGGGCGCGTCGGTCCAGCCGTTGACGAAGATCACCGCCAGCACCAGCAGGCGGGCGAAATGAACAGTCATGGTCATGGCACTCCCTCCCGGAGCAAGCGTATGAGGGGCGGAGAGGAAGATATGCAAAATTTTTGAAAAAATAAAAGGGTTTTCGATTTTTACGGGGTATAAGAGATAGACAGTGATTTTGCCTGAGCAAAAGAGGGGGAGGGATACGGCGTGGAACAGACCATTCGGGAGCGCACCGAAGAGCTGGAGCGGCAGACCCTGTCGCCCCGGGCCTGCCTGTCGGCCAATTCCAAGGGACGGGCGGTAGACATCGAGCCCTGTCCCATGCGTACCTGCTTCCAGCGGGATGTGGACCGGGTGGTACACTGCAAGTCCTTCCGGCGCTTGAAGCACAAGACTCAGGTGTTCCTCCAGCCCGAGGGCGACCATTACCGCACCCGCATGACCCACACCCTGGAGGTGTCCCGGATCGCCAGGACGATGGCGCGGGGGCTGCGGCTCAACGAGGATCTCACCGAGGCCGCAGCTCTGGCCCACGACCTGGGGCACACCCCCTTCGGCCACGCCGGGGAGCGGGCGCTGTCCCGGATGGTAGAGGGCGGCTTCCGTCACTACGAGCAATCCCTGCGGGTGATCGACCGGCTGGAAAACGATGGCGCGGGGCTGAACCTGTGCCAGGAGGTGAGAAGCGGCGTGCTGTGCCACACCGCCGGGCCGGTGGCGGACACCCTGGAGGGCCAGCTGGTGCGGTTTGCCGACAAGATCGCCTATATCAACCACGACATCGACGACGCCATGCGGGGCGGCATTATCTTCCCCACCGACATCCCCGTCCACATCTCCCAGGTGCTGGGCTATACCCATGGCGAGCGCATCGAGACGCTGACCATGGACATTATCGGCGCCAGCGCTGAAGGGGACGTGATCCGGCAGTCGGAGCCGGTGGCAAAGGCCATGGCGGAGCTGAAGGAGTTCATGTTCCGATCTGTCTACTTCAACCCCCTGGCCAAGGGTGAGGAGGGCAAAGCCGAGGACATGATTTGCCTGCTGTACGAATACTATTACAAGCACACGGACAAGCTGCCCTCCGAGTATCAGGATATCTTGATGCGGGAGGGGACGCAGCGGGCGGTGCTGGACTATATCGCGGGCATGACGGACACCTACGCCGTAGAGCAGTTCGGTGATTTGTTCATCCCCAAAGGGTGGGTGGTCAAATGACGGAATACCTTGTCCCCACCCGTCCGTCCGAGACAGAGTTCACCGAGAAGCGCTCCACCTTCATCGGACACGTCTGGCCGGTGGAGACGGAGGACGAGGCCCGCGCCCGCATCGACGAGATGAAAAAGAAATACCACGATGCCCGGCACAACTGTTGGTGCTACATTCTGAAAGACGGCGCGGTGCGCTACTCCGACGACGGTGAACCCCAAGGTACCGCCGGACAGCCCATGCTGGGGGTGTTTCAGAAGGAGGGGGTCACCAACGTGTGCTGCGTGGTCACCCGCTACTTCGGCGGAGTGCTTTTGGGCGCGGGAGGATTGGTGCGGGCCTACACCCAGAGCGCCAAGGACGCGCTGGACGCGGCGGGAGTGTCCGCAGTCCGCCGCTGGCTGGAGCTGGCGGTGGAGTGCCCCTACAGCTTTTTGGAGCGGGTGAAGCTGGCCTGCGCCGCCCAGGGCGGCATTGTGGGAGATGTGGAATACGCCGCCAATGTTATTGTTCACGCCCTGCTGCCCGAGGGCGAGGCGGAGGGATTCCGTGCCCGGATGACCGAGCTGTCCGCTGGGGGCGTTGAAGCGGTGGAGCTGGGGGAAGCCTTCCGTGCTGCCCCTTTGGAGCGTTAAATTCCCAAAACTGTGATAAAAACTGGTAATTTTGGCTAATATCAGGAGGTGAGACCATGGCCATTCCCGAATCCTTCCTGGATGACCTCAACGGGCGGCTGAATATTGTGGACGTGGTCTCCGCCTACCTGCCGCTGAATAAAAAGGGAGGCAGCTACTGGGGATTGTGCCCCTTCCACCATGAAAAGACCCCTTCTTTCTCCGTCAACGAGCCCAGGCAGACTTTCCACTGCTTCGGCTGCGGCAAGGGGGGAGGCTCCATCCGCTTTGTCATGGAGATGGACAGCCTGTCCTTTCCCGAGGCGGTGCGCAAGCTGGCGGAACGGGAGGGGATGCAGGTGCCCGATGACAGCCCCGGGGACGGGGCGTGGCGGGAGAAGCGCCGCCGGGTGCTGGAGTTGAACCGCGAAGCCGCTCTGTTCTACCGCTCTATGCTAGCTGATCCCCGAGGATCAGCGGTGGCATCCTACATCCGGGACAAGCGGCGCATCAGCCCTAAGTTTTCTGCCCGGTTTGGCCTGGGGGCCGCCCCGGAGGGCTGGAACAGCCTCATCGCCGCCATGCGGGACAAGGGCTATGACAAGGCGGATCTTATTGACGCTGGGTTGGCCGTGGCGGGGAAAAACGGCGGCGTGTACGACAAATACCGCAACCGCCTGATGCTCCCCGTCATCGACACCCGGGGGGACGTGATCGGCTTCACCAGCCGGGTGATGGACGACTCCACGCCCAAATACCTGAACACCCCGGAGACCGCCATTTTCAAAAAGCGCTCCATCCTGTATGGGCTGAACTACGCAAAAAAAACGAAGCGCCCCAACTTCATCCTAGTGGAGGGCAATATCGACGTCATCACTCTCCATCAGGCGGGCTTTGACAACACGGTGGCCACCATGGGCACCGCCCTCACCGAGGAGCACATTCGCCTGCTGGAGCGGTACACAAAGGAACTGGTGCTGTGTTACGACAACGACGCAGCCGGGGAAGACGCTACCCAGCGGGCCATCGCCCTGATGAAGAAATCGGAGCTGTCTGTTAAGGTGCTCCGCCTGCCCCGCCGCCGGACGGCGGAGGGCGAGCTGGTAAAGCAGGACGCGGACGATTTTATCAAAAATCACGGCCCTGGGGCCTTTGAGGATTTGATGAATCAAAGCGCCAACTCGGCGGAATACCGCCTGGGCGCGGTGCAGACTCAGTTTGATCTGAGCCGGGACGACCAGCGGGCGCAGTATTTGCTGGCCGCGGCAGAGGTGGTGGCCGGACTGCCCAGCCCCGTGGAGCGGGAGATATACGCCGGCCGGTGCGCCGAGGCGGCCAAGGTCTCCAAGGAGGCGGTACTTCAGGAGGTGGAGCGCCTGCGAAAGAAGCAGCGCTGGCAGGCCAGGAAGCAGGAGGAGCGCCAGAGCCTGGTCCCCACACGCCAGTTCCAGCCCAAAGACCGGAGTCTGCGGTATGCCAACGTCCGCTCCGCCCGCGCGGAAGAGGGTGTGCTGCGGGTGGTGCTGCTGGACGCGGAGTTTTTCCGGGAGCTGGACAATCTCACGCCGGAACACTTTTCCTCGCCGCTGTTGGGCCGCGCGTTTGCCCTGCTGCGGGAGCGATGGCAGGCAGGTAAAAGCGTCACCTTCGCGGCGCTGGAGGGGCAGTTCACTTCAGAGGAGATGGATCAGCTCTCCGCCGCCGTCCAGGAGCCCCAGCCCCGGAATACTGCTGGGGCGGCGCTGGAGGACTATAAGCGGGTAATCTTGCTGGAGCACAGCAGGACAGACATATCAGACGAGAAAGATTTGGATGATCTGAAACAGGTACTCAAACAGAAAAAAGGCTTTGGAGGATGAATGACCATGAGCGACAAAAAAAAGACGGCGAAAAAGCTGGAGGCGACTCCCCATACCCAAGTGAGTCCGGAGAAGCTGGAGGCGGCTAAGGCGGAGCTCAGCAAGATGATCGAGGGTGTCCAAAATGGGGAGAAGCTGCTGGAGTTGGTGGATACCGGCTATAAAAAGGGCAAACTGTCCTCCAATGAGATGATGGAGACGCTGGATTCCATCAACCTGGAGAGCGACCAGATGGACAAGGTATACGATGTGCTGGAGAACCTGGGCATCGACACCGCTGGGGATGATTTTCCCCCTGAACTGGACGGTGACGCGATTCCTCCCGCCGCCGACCTGGAAGAGATCCCAGAGGAGGAGATCGTAGATCCCAACACGCTGGTGGACTCCTTCGCCATCGACGACCCGGTGCGGATGTACCTGAAGGAGATCGGCAAGGTGGATCTGCTCACCTCCGAGCGGGAGGTGGAGCTGGCTCAGGCCATGGGCGCTGGGGCGGCGGCTCAGGAGCAGCTGGCCGAACTGGAGAAGTCGGGTGAGCCCATCCCGGAGGAAACCTTGAAAGAGCTGAAAAAGGCCATCAAGGGCGGTGAGCGAGCCAAGCAGCAGCTGGCGGAGGCCAACCTGCGCCTGGTGGTGTCCATCGCCAAGCGGTATGTGGGCCGGGGGATGCTGTTCCTGGATCTGATCCAGGAGGGCAACCTGGGGCTGATCAAGGCAGTGGAGAAGTTTGACTACACCAAGGGTTACAAGTTCTCCACCTACGCCACCTG
>JAAVHV010000021.1 GCA_014799505.1 Clostridiales bacterium | reverse complement strand
TCCTGAGGCGGGCCAAGCTTGGAGGAACACACCATGAACATCAAGAGCAACGAGAAAAAAGAGAACAGCACCTATGAACTGGTGATTGAGGTTGGAGCAGCTGAGTTCCAGGCCGCCATCGACAAGGTCTACAACCGCCAGAAGAATCGCATCAATATCCCCGGCTTCCGCAAGGGCAAGGCCCCTCGGAAGATGGTGGAAAAGATGTACGGTGCCGAGATTTTCTATGAGGATGCCATTTCTTTGGCCTATCCCGACGCCTACGAGGGAGCGCTGAAGGAGACCGGTATCGACCCCGTGGCCTATCCTCAGCTGGAGGTGCTGGATGTCAGCGCCGATGGCTTTACCTTCAAGGCTACTGTCACCGTTAAGCCGGAGGCGTCCATCAAGGATTACAAGGGCCTGCCCGTGGCTAAGCCGGAGGTAAAGGTGTCCGCCGCCGACGTGAAGGCGGAGCTGAAGCCTTACATCGACCGGGCTTCCCGTCTGGTGAGCGTGGAGCGCAAGGCCAAGAAGGGCGACACCGCGGTCATCGACTTCGAGGGCTTTAAGGATGGTGTGCCCTTCCAGGGCGGAAAGGGCGAGAACTATAGCCTGGAGCTGGGTTCCGGCTCCTTCGTCCCCGGTTTTGAGGATCAGGTCATCGGCATGAAGGCCGGCGATGAGAAGGATCTGGACATCACCTTCCCGGAGAACTACACCCCCGAGCTGGCCGGCGCTCAGGTCGTGTTCAAGGTCAAGGTCCACGAGGTGAAGGAGAAGCAGGAGCCCGAGGTGGACGATGAGTTTGCCAAGGACGTGTCCGAGTTTGAAACCCTGGACGAGTTCAAGAAGGATCTGAGCGACAAGCTGAAGGCCCGCCGTCAGGAGCAGGCCGACCGGGATTTTGAGACCGCCGTCATCGACGCCCTCATCGAGAAGCTGGAGTGCGATGTGCCCCAGGCCATGATCGACTACCGGGCGGACAAGATGCTGGAGGACTACGCCAACCGCATCCAGAGTCAGGGTATCGGCTTTGAGGATTATCTGCGGATGATGGGTCTGACCATGGACGATATGCGCGCTCAGTCCAAGACCGCCGCCGACCGCAACGTGCGCAGCGACCTGGCTTTGGAGGCCGTGGCCGCCGCCGAGGGCATTGAGGTGACCGAAACCGAGGTGGACGAGGAGATCGCCAAGCTGGCCGAGCAGTACAGCATGGAGGCGGACAAGGTTCGCACCATAATCAAGGACGAAGATCTGCGGCGTGATCTTTCTGTCCGCAAAGCGCTGGAGCTGGTGAAATCTTCTGCCAAGAAGCCTGCGAAGAAAGCCGAGAAGGCGGAGGACAAGGAAGAGAAGGCAGAGAAGAAGACCGCCAAGAAGACGGAAAAGGCTGAGGAGAAGGCGGAGAAAAAGACGTCCAAGGCGAAGAAAGCCGAGGAATAAACACGCGGAGTTCCTTTTCTGGGAGAGGGAGGGAATAACCGCCGGCGAACAATGGGTATAATAACCGGCGCCGATGGAAATCGGATTCCCCCATCTGAAAGGAGAAGCATTTATTATGAGTTTAGTTCCATATGTAGTTGAACAGACCAGCCGGGGTGAGCGCTCGTACGATATCTTTTCCCGGCTGCTCAATGACCGCATCGTGTTTTTAGGCGAGGAGGTCAATGCCACCACCGCATCCCTGGTGGTCGCCCAGCTGCTCCATCTGGAGGGGCAGGATCCGGATAAGGACATCCAGCTCTATATCAACAGCCCCGGCGGTTCCATCACCGACGGCATGGCCATTTATGACACCATGCAGTACATCAAATGTGATGTGTCCACCATCTGTGTGGGTATGGCTGCCTCCATGGGGGCATTCCTGCTGTCCGCCGGTGCGAAGGGCAAGCGCATCGCCTTGCCCAACGCCGAGATCATGATTCACCAGCCCTCCGCTGGAACCCAGGGGCAGATTACCGACATGGCTCTCCATCTGAAGCGCCTGGAGATTATCAAGAAGCGGATGAACACCCTGCTGGCCGCTAACTGCGGCAAAAGTGTGGAGCAGGTCACCGCTGACTGTGAGCGGGACAACTTTATGACCGCCGAAGAAGCCCTGGAGTACGGCCTGATTGACAAGATTATCACCAATCGTTGAGTGAGCTGAAGAGCGGAGACAAAGCCTCCGCTCTTTGGCCTTTCCCTGAAAGGAAGAACCATAATATGGCAAGAGACGACTACAAATCGGTGCGCTGCTCCTTTTGTGGCAAGCATCAGGAGCAGGTGGAACGGATCATCGCCGGCCCAGGCGCCTATATCTGCAACGAGTGCGTTCACCTGTGCCTGAGCGTTCTGGGTGAGAACTACGATGACGACCGGGCGGATATGCCGGATATCCCTGATGTGATCCCCACGCCAAAAGAGATGGTGGCTGTGCTGGACGAGTATATCATCGGTCAAGAGAGCGCCAAGGTAGCCCTTTCGGTGGCAGTATACAACCACTACAAACGTATCTATTTTGGCGGCGGGGACAATGTGGAGCTGCAAAAGAGCAACATCCTCATGATCGGCCCCACAGGCTGCGGTAAAACGCTGTTTGCCCAGACCCTGGCCCGTATCCTCAAGGTGCCCTTCGCCATCGCTGACGCCACCACCCTCACTGAGGCGGGCTATGTGGGCGACGATGTGGAGAATATCCTGCTGCGCCTGGTTCAGGCTGCCGACTATGACATTGAGCTGGCTCAGCGGGGAATCATCTATGTGGACGAGATCGACAAGATTGCCCGCAAGAGCGAGAACACCTCGATCACCCGTGACGTGTCCGGCGAAGGGGTGCAGCAGGCCCTGCTGAAAATCCTGGAGGGCACTGTGGCCAACGTGCCGCCCCAGGGTGGGCGGAAGCATCCCCACCAGGAGTTTTTGCAGATCGACACCAAAAACATCCTGTTCATCTGCGGTGGTGCCTTCGATGGGCTGGACAAGATCATTGAGCGTCGGCTGGATCAAAAAACCATCGGTTTTGGCGCGGACGTCAAGACATCTGCGGAGCGGGAGAAGGAGGATGCGCTCAAGGCTGTGCAGCCCCATGATCTGTTGAAATTCGGCATCATCCCGGAGCTGGTCGGCCGCCTACCCATTATTACCACGCTGAAGGCGCTGGATCGGGAGCAGCTTGTGCGCATTCTCACCGAGCCGAAAAATGCCTTGGTGAAGCAGTATAAGTGCCTGCTGGACTATGACAATGTGGAGCTGGAGTTTACTCCCGAGGCGCTGGATGCCGCCGCAGATAAGGCGCTGGAGCGCAAAATCGGCGCCCGCGGCCTGCGGGCGGTGCTGGAGGAGGTTATGACGCCTGTCATGTATGACGCTCCCTCCGATCAGAGCATTGCTAAGGTGACTGTTACGGCCGAAGCTATCAATGGCGAGGGCGAGCCTGAGATCGTGCGTCAGGAGGGCCGTCCCGCGCGGCCCAGGCTGGGTGCGGCTGCGCTGCGCACAGAGAAAGGCGGACAGGCATCGCCCCGAGGAAACGCGTCCTAAACCATCTGGCAAGCTCAGCTGCCGGTTTTGCCCTATCCGGCAGCGGTGCCAGCAATTGAACAATGAGTTGTTTTGGGGCGGGCGGAGGCCCGCCCCCTTTAAGTAGGGAAAGGAGTGACCCCTCATGACAGATATGCGGACAGACGGATCAATGACGGTAACCATCCCTGTCCTGGCCCTGCGGGGGCTGACTGTATTCCCCCAGCTAATGCTCCACTTTGATGTGGGCCGTGCCGCCTCCATCCAGGCGCTGGAAGAGGCCATGGGGGAAAATAAAGCAATATTCCTGGTGACTCAGCGAGATCTGACAGTGGAAAATCCCTCTCAGGGTGATTTATATGCCATCGGAACTGTGGCTGACGTGAAACAGATCCTGCGCCTGCCGGAGAGCGGTGTCCGGGTGATGGTGGAAGGCCGCAGCCGAGGACGCCTCCTGCGGCTTGCCGCTACAGAGCCATATCTTACAGCAGAAGTGGAATACCTGGCGGAGCTGTCCTCGCCCAAGGGGAACTCACCCCGGACGGAGGCTGCTATTCGACAGGTGTACAATCAAATGGAGCGGTATACAGAGCTGTCCGATCGGGTGGCTCCAGAGACCTATCTAAAGCTCCTTGCCAGCAACGATCCGGGCTATATCGCCGATTATGCCGCACAGAATCTGCCCCTTCGGTTTGAGGACAAGCAGGCAGTGCTGGAAGAGCTGCGGCCCGCGCGCCGGTTGGATCGCCTGTGCCGCATCTTAAGCAGGGAAGTAGAGATACTGGAAGTAGAGAGCGAGCTGGCCGCCAAAATTCACGAGCAGATAACCGCCAGCCAGCGGGATTATTTTTTGAGGGAGCAGCTTCGGGTCATCCAGCGTGAACTGGGGGATGGGGAGGAGGACAATGAGATTGCCGAATACCGTCGCCAGGTCACGCAGGCCAAGCTGCCCAATGAGGTGAGGGATAAGCTGCTCAAAGAGGTAAAGCACCTGGAAAAGCAGCCCTATGGATCCTCGGAGGCGGCGGTGATCCGCACCTATCTTGATACCTGCCTAGAGCTGCCTTGGCAGATCAAAACCCGTGAGCGGGTGAGCGTCACAGCGGTCTCCAAGGCGCTGGACGCGGATCATTACGGCCTTGAAAAAGTGAAGGAACGCATTCTGGAATTTGTGGCGGTCAAGCAGCTGGCGCCTGAGCTGAAAGGTCAAATCATCTGCCTAGTGGGCCCGCCGGGGGTAGGCAAAACCTCCATTGCCATGAGCGTGGCCAGGGCCATGAACCGAAAACTTGCCCGCATCTCCTTGGGCGGTGTCCGAGATGAGGCGGATATTCGAGGCCATCGAAAGACCTATGTTGGGGCTATGCCGGGCCGGATCATTGCTGGCATCAAGCAGGCGGGCAGCGCTAATCCGGTGCTGCTGCTGGATGAAATCGACAAAGTAGGCAGTGACCACCGGGGAGATCCGGCGGCGGCGCTGCTGGAGGTGCTGGACAGCGAACAGAACAGCACCTTCCGGGATCACTATTTGGAGCTGCCTTTTGACCTATCCGACGTGATGTTCATCACCACTGCCAATACCACGGACACCGTGCCCCGTCCATTGCTGGATCGCATGGAGGTCATTGAACTACCCAGCTATACGGACAAGGAAAAATTGCAAATTGCAAAGCGCTATTTGCTGCCCCGGCAGCTGAAGCACCACGGGCTGACGCGGGCTCAGCTCAAAATCAGCGATATCGGTATCGAGACGCTGATTGCCGGGTACACCAAGGAGTCCGGTGTGCGTCTGTTGGAGCGGAAACTGGCGGCCTTATGCCGAAAAAGCGCAATGCAAATTGTGCAGAAAAATGTAAAGCGAATTAACATTACAGAGCTAAATTTGCAGGACTTTCTAGGTCCGCGCCGCTATCTGGAGGATAAGCCCGTCCGGGAGCCTCTAGTGGGTGTGGTCAATGGTTTGGCTTGGACCTCTGTGGGCGGCGAGATCCTGGAGGTGGAGGTCAACGTAGTCCCGGGTACAGGCAAGGTAGTCCTCACGGGCAATCTGGGTGATGTGATGAAGGAGTCGGCTAAGGCGGCGCTGTCCTATATCCGCAGCCGCGCAGCTCAGCTGGGGGTAGATCCGGAATTTCACAGCACAAAGGACATTCACGTCCATTTCCCCGAGGGCGCGGTGCCTAAAGACGGGCCTTCTGCCGGAATTGCCATCGTTACTGCGATGGTTTCCGCACTTACCGGTATACCGGTACGAAGAGATGTGGCTATGACAGGCGAAATCACCCTTCGGGGCCGAGTGCTGGCCATTGGCGGCCTGCGGGAAAAAACGATGGGCGCCCTGCGGGGTGGGATGTCAACTGTCATCATTCCGGCGGACAACGGTAAGGATCTGGAGGATATTGACCAGACCGTGCGGAAGTCACTCACTTTTGTGCAGGCCCATCAGGCGGATGAAGTGCTGGCTCAAGCACTGACAAGCAATTTGCCTGTACAGATAGACTCGGTACCTCTTCAGTCGCCGGATACACCGCGCGCTGTGGGCCGCGCTGTCAATCTGCGCCAATGAGGGGATGCCCATGACAGTAAATTGGAATATGGCGGAATTTGTCCGTTCGGCGGCCAAGCCGGCGGACTTTCCCCGGGACGGGCTGCCCCAGGTGGTGTTTGCCGGACGGTCGAATGTGGGCAAATCATCGGCTATCAACCGGCTGCTCAACCGCAAGAATTTTGCCCGTGTGGGTGCCGCGCCCGGCAAGACCACCCACATTAACTATTTTCGCATTGACCAAAAGCTGTATCTGGTAGATCTGCCCGGCTATGGCTACGCCAAGGTATCCAAGCAGGAGCGGGAGCGTTGGGGGAGACTGATCGAGGCGTGGTTTGCCGATACCCAGCGGATGGCTCTGGGTGTGCTCATTGTGGACGCACGGCATAAGCCTACGGCAGACGACTGTACGATGGCCCAGGTGTTTTTGAGTTCAGAACGTCCATTCCTTGTTGTAGCCAATAAGCTGGACAAACTGAAAAAGAGCGAGATTGAGGGCAACGCGCAGCTGATCTGCGATACGCTTGCCCTGCCGAATTCCGTGCCCCTCATCCTGTTTTCTGCGGAGAAAGGGGAGGGAAAGTCGGAGCTTCTGGGAGGAATCCTGAACCATTTGGAGTAAAGGGCGAAAGCTTATGCGCCTATCTTAGGCTGATGAGATTGGGGCAAAGCATTACTATGATTCATGTGCTAACCGGCGGGCAAATATGTCCGCCGGTTTTTTTGCAGAAAACTTTGCAAAAAGGGTTGACAAACCGCAATGTTTTGGTATAATAACCTAGGTCACTTGAGAACGGCGATATAGCGGATTAGTGTAATGGTAGCACACCAGACTCTGACTCTGTTTGTGAGGGTTCGAATCCTTCATCCGCTGCCAAAGGGAGCACCGCAGCATACAGTTGCGGTGCTCCTTTTTCATTGATACTTCGGATTTTTTCAGCAAACACTTGCAAACTGCTGGCATATTGGGTATACTATATTCGTTCGACAAAAACTGCAAGGAGGCTATCCGAACATGGCTCAAATTACAAAGGATACCATCATCGGCGATATTCTGGACATCGCGCCTGACACTGCTCCCATTTTCCTGTCCATTGGTATGCATTGCCTGGGCTGCCCGTCCTCCCGCGGGGAAACCGTGGAGCAGGCCTGCATGGTTCATGGGGTAGATGTGGACGCTCTGCTGGACAAGCTGAACGCCACCATCGCCTGATTGGCACGTCTGAAAAGAGCGGAAATTCCGCTCTTTTCGTTTATTTCTGGAAAGCAGGAGAGAGGATATGGAACTGACGCCCAGACTCCAGGCCATCGCTCAGCAGGTTCCTCAGGGCGCAAGACTGGCCGATGTGGGTACTGATCACGGATATCTGCCGGTTTGGCTGCTGTTGAATGACCGTATTGAAACAGCCATTGCCGCCGACCTGCGGGAGGGGCCGCTGAATCGGGCCAAGGAAACTGCCCAGCAGTATAGACAGAGCGAAAAAATCTCCTTTCGCCTATGCGACGGCCTGACTGACATAGCTGCGGACGAGGTGGATACAGTGGTCATCGCCGGAATGGGAGGGGAGACTATCGCCACTATTTTGGAAGCCGCACCCTGGACGTGTCAGGAGAAGCTGCTGCTTTTGCAGCCTATGACAGGAATGCCCCAGCTTCGCCTGTGGCTCCAGAGCCATAACTACTCCATCCTCAGTGAACAAATTGTCCGGGAAGGAAAAAGGCTTTATGGTATTTGGAGCGTCCGGGGCGGTTGGATGGCACCCCTATCTCCAGCGGAGCTTTGGGCAGGGAAGAACAGCCGCGATCCGCTCCGGCCAGACTATCTAACCATGATTGAGGAGAAAGCCGGAAAGGCCCTGCGGGGACAGTTAGCCGCTCATGACCCCGACCAGACCGCCATTGCGGAGCTGGAAGAGGCATTATCCGGGCTGCGCAAGATGAAAAAGGAGTTGAAATCCATGACGACCGTGGGCGAAGTGTTTGCCTTTTTGCAGGAAAAGGCCCCATTTGAGCTACAGGAGGAGTTTGACAACGCAGGTTTCCTGGTTGGCAGGGAGGAGGCCCCCGTCAGCAAGATCCTGGTGGCGCTGGACATCACGGAGCAGGTTGTCCAGGAGGCCGCCGAGCAGGGAGCTCAGCTCATTGTTTCCCACCACCCTGTGATCTTTGGTGGGGCGAAATCGGTGACAGACCAGACCGTCACCGGAAGAGTCCTGCTAGCCCTGGCGGAAAACCATATCGCCGCCATCTGCGCTCATACCAACCTGGACGCGGTGGAGGGAGGGGTCAACGACGCGCTGGCCCTGCGCCTGGGACTGGCTGACATCCGCCAATTAAAGCAAGAGGGTGTGGATGGGCAG
Organism: Clostridiales bacterium; assembly: GCA_014799505.1. GTDB lineage: Bacteria > Bacillota > Clostridia > Oscillospirales > Oscillospiraceae > Enterenecus. Next base: position 58,697 of record JAAVHV010000021.1, on the reverse strand, counting down.
GGGAGGCCCTATGGCATCGGCCGGGTGGGCTGTGTCTCTGAGCAACCCCTGTACGACTTTGCCATGGCGGTGAAGCGTCTATTGGGCGCCAACGGCATCCGGCTGGTGGACGGCGGCAGGCCGGTTCACCATGTCGCGGTGGGCGGCGGCGCCTGCGCGGAATTTATGAGCGACGCCCTGGCCCAGGGCTGCGATACCTTTGTCACCTCTGATGTGAAATACCATCAATTCCTGGAGGCGAGGGCCTTGGGTCTCAGCCTGGTGGACGCTGGGCATTTCCCCACAGAAAACGTGGTCTGCTCGGTATTGCAGGGCTGGCTGTCCAAAGCATTCCCCCAGGTGTCTGTGGCCGTTTCCCAGCGGCATACAGAGGTGTTCTCCTACCTTTGATCCAGGCATGAAGCCGCCCCCGCCCTCATATGGTAGAGGGAAGGGGGACTGGCTTATGAAGCGAGATATGCTGCTGTTAGTACTGTGTCTGTGTGTGTTGGGCGGGGTGAGCTGGCTGGGCAGTAACCGGCCCGCGTCCGTGGCGGCCACAGCTTCTGTGGGAGGGCAATGGACCCTGATTCTGGACGCCGGACACGGCGGGGAGGACGGCGGAGCCAGCACGGCGGCCGGGGATAAAGAGAGCGATATTAACCTGGCTATCGTACAAAAAACCCAGGCGTTGATGATTTTTTTGGGGGTTGAGCCCCGCTTGAGCCGGGAGACAGACATTTCCCTGCACAGCGGCGGCGCGGAAACCCTCCGGCAGAAGAAAGCCTCCGATCTGAAAAACCGGGTCTCGTTGGTGGAAAGCACCCAAGGCGCTATACTGCTAAGTGTACATCAAAATCACTTTACAGATCCACGATACAGCGGGTCTCAAGTCTTCTTTAACAGTGATGACATAAGCCGGCAGTGGGGGGAGGGCACCCAGGAGGTGCTTCGGCAGGTATTGAGTCCGGGCAATGACCGAAAGGCCAAGCCCATGCCGGACGGTATCTACCTGTTTGACCACATCAACTGTCCGGCGATTCTGGTGGAGTGCGGTTTTCTCAGCAACGGGGAGGAGGCGGCGCTGCTGCTCACCGGCGCCTACCAGAAAAAGATTGCGATAGCGCTGGCAGGGGCGTATTTTCATGAACTCCAGATGATGCCTACAACCTTGGGAGGGGAGTAGTATGGCCAAGGCCAAATCTTTGTTTTACTGCACGGAATGTGGAAATGAATCGCTGAAATGGCAGGGGAGATGCCCTGCCTGTGGGGCGTGGAACACCATTGTGGAACAGCCTGTGGCAGACGTCAAGAAAAAGACAGCGGCATCCGCTGCCGCTGGTCTTGGGGTGCGCCGGCCCCGTCCAATGTCCGAAGTCGAGGCGGTGGATGAATTGCGCTTCAACACCGGCATGAATGAACTGGATCGGGTGCTGGGCGGTGGTGCAGTGAAGGGTTCGTTGGTGCTGGTGGGCGGCGCGCCAGGTATCGGTAAGTCCACACTGATGTTGCAAATCTGTGACAATTTATGCCGTTTTTGTGATGTTTTATATGTATCCGGTGAGGAATCAGAGCGGCAGATCAAGCTGCGCGCACAGCGGCTGGGCATCCGAGATGAAGGGCTGTACTTATTTTCTGAAACCAATTTGGACGACATCGTGACCGCCGTCCAGGAAAAAAAGCCGGATATCCTCATAGTAGACTCCATCCAAACCATTTACAACGGAGATTCCAACTCCTCCCCGGGCAGCGTGGCTCAGGTAAAGGAGTGTACCATGGCGTTGATGCATCTAGCCAAAGGAATGGGTGTGACGGTATTTGTAGTCGGGCACATTAATAAAGAGGGGTCCCTAGCGGGACCCAAGGTGCTGGAGCATATGGTGGACTGTGTACTCCACTTTGAAGGAGAAGAACACAACCCCTACCGTATCCTGCGGGCGGCCAAGAACCGCTTTGGTGCTACCAATGAGATCGGTGTGTTCGAAATGGGAGATCGGGGCCTGGAGGAGGTGCCCAACCCTTCGGAGGCCATGCTGGCAGGCAGGCCGGAAAATATGCCCGGCTCCTGCGTCACCTGCGTGATGGAGGGGGTACGCCCTGTGCTGGCGGAGGTTCAGGCGCTGCTGTCGCCCTCGGCTTATGGAAATTCCCGGCGCACCAGCAATGGATTTGATTACAATCGGGCCATGATGCTGCTGGCTGTGCTGGAGAAGCGGGGCGGGCTGATGCTGTCCAATTGCGACTTTTATGTCAATGTCATCGGCGGCCTGACCCTGAATGAACCCGTTGCCGATTTGGCGCTCATTGTGGCCCTGGCGTCCAGCTTTCGGGACAAGCCCGTGCCCTTTGACCTGGCCGCCATCGGGGAAGTGGGGCTTACCGGTGAACTGCGCTCAGTGAATGCCATCAACCAGCGCTTGAGTGAGGTGCGGCGGCTGGGCTTCACTAAATGCCTGGTGCCCGCCAGGAGCAACGGAAAACTCGCTGTACCAGCCGGATTAGACTTGATTCGAGTCGGCAACATTCGCGAGGCCATCGCTGTGCTGATTTGACAGGCGGGGCGTGAAGTTCAGGCAGGCGTCATTTGGGGCGGCCTGGCTGAACATGGATGAGGCTTGGGCCAACGTACACAGGCCCTCATCCTGATATTTGCAGTTCTGTGTGCATGGGATGAAGCTCATAGAGATCACCTCAAAGTTTGGAATATGATAGAAAGGGAGGTGCTGGTTGGCATACATACTCAACTCAACAAAATAAAAATTTTGTTGAGTTGAGGGGAGGGCAAAATGGGAAAATCCGACTTTCTGGCTGTTTTGGCTCGGTCGGCGCTACGATATAACCATTGGCTGACCTGTACAGCATCCAAGACATTGGCGTTTGTTTTTTCTAGACTGCCGTTGTCGTTTCTGCCGTTTAGTCTGCCCAACTGTTTTCCTCTTATGAATGTGCCGCTCACTGCTATGGTAGATTATCGTACGGAGGCTCCTCCGATCCTGCGGGATTTTCTGGCCTACCACGAGACGATCCAAGGACATTCCAGAAAAACTGTGGACGAGTATTTCCTGGATCTGCGCACCTTTTTCCGCTACATAAAAATTGAAAAAGGCCGTGTGCCGCGCTCCACGCCTTTAGATGAGATTTCAATTGACGATGTGGATCTAGCGCTGGTCAAATCGGTCACGCTGGCGGATATTTACGCCTATCTCAGCTTCCTTAGCCGGGATCGGCTGAAAAATGCCAAAAACACCAGCTTGGGATTTGGGCTGGCAGCGTCGTCAAGGGCCAGAAAAGTTGCGGCAATCCGGTCTTTTTACAAGTATTTGGTGGTAAAGGCGAAGCTTTTGGACGAAAGCCCCATCCAGGAGCTGGATTCGCCAAAAATGCGCCAGTCTTTGCCGCGCTACCTGACACTTGACGAGAGCATCCAGCTTTTGGAATCCATTGACGGCGACAATGCGGAACGGGATTTTTGCATCATCACCTTGTTTTTGAACTGCGGCGTGCGTATTTCAGAGTTGGTGGGCCTTAACCTCTCCGACATTCGGGGCGACCGCCTGCGGGTGCTGGGTAAGGGCAATAAGGAGCGGGTGGTCTACCTTAACGCGGCCTGTCAGGCCGCCATTGAGGACTGGCTGGCGGTTCGCGTCCAACCTGTTCCGGCAGACGCCAACGCCCTGTTCATCACCCGCAAGCACACCCGGATCACCAAGGCTGGGGTTCACTATATGCTCAAGCAGCGGTTCACTGCCGCCGGACTGGATAGCAGCAAGTACTCGGCCCACAAGCTGCGCCACACCGCCGCCACGCTGATGCTGCAAAACGGTGTGGATGTGCGCACGCTCCAGGAGGTGCTGGGCCACGAGCACCTGAACACCACCCAGATCTACACCCATGTGGACAGCGACGCGCTGCGGGATGCGGCCCAGTCAAACCCGCTGGGCGGTCTCAAGGCAAAACCCCGGCGAGGACGGCCAAAGAAGCAGCCTGTGGACGAGGTATAAAAACTTAAATTGGCCGTAATGTATTTTTCCGCTTTCTTGTCTATATGAATGGCAAAACAAGGAGGCCGTTTTTATTCAGTTAAGTAAATAGCGCGGAGGGTTCACCCCTCCGCGCTCTGCATTCTCCTGATTCCGGATGGGACTTCGTCCGTCACCTTGATTGCCCCCACGATGTGGAGAAAACGCCACTCCACCACGTTCTGGTAGCTGTCCAATGGCCGGTAGTCGGCATCGTTGGAGTGGGCCGCGACGAGGATATTGTCTGGTCTGGGCGTAGCTCCCACCGACACGATCACCGGTGTGTGGGCGAACACTTCCCCGCTGGTCTCAAAGCGGAGCTGGACAAAGTCGCCGGGACGCAAAAAGTCCATGTGTACCTGAATGCCCACCGGGCCCTCGGTGGGCTGGGGTCGGGTCATAAATTCCCAAAAAAACGGCACCCCTGTCCAGGCGGGCGCCCGGTCGGTGGCGTCGATGTAGTACCAGCCAAAGTCCGGCGTGAAGTTCATGATACCCGTGCCGGCGTACAGGCATTGAGACGCGAAATTGGTGCAGTCACCGCCGATCTCGCTGAAATCATAGAAGGCCGGGTTGCGGCTGTAGGCCCACTTGTGGGCGTAGGCCACCGCCGCCCGGCGGTTGTATGGGAGCAGCTGAATCATGCCGCCTCTCCCCCTTTCCCGCTATCCTATGCCCGTCGTCATTTTGTTGACACTGTATGGTAAAAAAATTTTCTGATTTGTGGTTTTTGTCCAGAAAAAGCTGGAGCTTTTGCTTGCATTTTTCTGCCTCAAATGTTAAAATCATAACGTATACCCCAGCAAATCAATATTATTTTAAGGAGTTGGTCAACTATGCCACTGGTTACCTCTACCGAAATGTTCAAGAAAGCCTACAATGGCGGTTATGCCGTCGGTGCTTTCAACGTCAACAACATGGAGATCGTCCAGGGTATCACCGAGGCCTGCCGCGAGGAAAAGGCCCCCGTCATCCTCCAGGTTTCCAAGGGAGCCCGTGCTTACGCCAACCACACTTATCTGGTCAAGCTGGTTGAGGCCGCTGTCATCGAGTGCCCCGAGATCCCCATCGTGCTCCACCTGGATCACGGCGACAGCTTCGAGACCTGCAAGAGCTGCATCGACGGCGGCTTTACCTCCGTCATGATCGACGCCTCCTCCAAGCCCTTCGAGGAGAACATCGAGATCACCAAGAAGGTGGTCGAGTACGCTCACGATCACGGCGTGGTGGTCGAGGCTGAGTTGGGCGCTCTGGCCGGTGTGGAGGACGAGGTCAACGTCTCCGCTGAGGAGTCCCACTACACCCGTCCCGAGGAGGTCGAGGAATTCGTGTCCAAGACCGGCTGCGACTCCCTGGCCATCGCCATCGGCACCAGCCACGGCGCTTACAAGTTCACCGCCGCTCAGTGCACCCGCAATGAGAAGGGTGAGCTGGTTCCCCCTCCCCTGCGCTTTGACATCCTGGAAGAGGTCGTCAAGCGTCTGCCCGGTTTCCCCATCGTGCTCCACGGCTCCTCTTCCGTGCCCCAGAACTACGTGAAGATGGTCAACGCCAACGGTGGCAAGATGCCCGACGCCGTGGGTATCCCCGAGGAGCAGCTGCGCAAGGCCGCTGAGAGCGCCGTGTGCAAGATCAACATTGACTCCGATCTGCGCCTTGCCATGACTGGTACCATCCGCCAGTTCTACACTGAGCATCCCGACAAGTTCGATCCCCGCGAGTACCTGAAGCCCGCCCGCGCCAACATCAAGGAGCTGGTGCGCCACAAGCTGGTGAACGTGCTGGGCTGCAACGGCAAGGCCTAATTAACCAATCAACAAAGGAGAAATTTAACATGGCACAGTTAAAGGGCGCTTGCGTCATCGGTCAGTCCGGCGGCCCCACTTCCGTTATCAACGCCAGCGCGTACGGTGTGATCCGTACCGCGCTGGACTGTCCCGACATCACTGCTGTCTACGGTATGGCCCACGGCATCAAGGGTATGCTGAACGACCAGCTGTACGACATGGGCCAGGAGGACGCCAAGGAGCTGGAGCTTCTGCTCAATACCCCCTCCTCTGAGCTGGGCTCCTGCCGCTACAAGATCGCCGACCCCGACGTGGACGACACCGATTACAAGCGCATCCTGGAGATTTTCAAGAAGTACAACATCCGCTATTTCTTCTACAACGGCGGCAACGATTCCATGGACACCTGCGCCAAGGTCAGCCGCTTCATGGCCAAGTCCGGCTATGAGTGCCGGGTGATGGGCGTGCCCAAGACCATCGACAACGACCTGTTCGGCACCGACCACTGCCCCGGCTTCGCCTCCGCCGCCAAGTATATCGCCACCTCCTGCGCCGAGGTGTACAAGGATGGCCGGGTGTACGACACCGGCATGGTCACCGTGATCGAGATCATGGGCCGTCACGCCGGCTGGCTGGCCGGCGCCGCCGCCCTGGCGGGCGTGGTGGGCTGCGCCCCCGACCTGGTCTACCTCCCCGAGGTGGACTTTGACATGGACAAGTTCCTGGCCGACGTAGACGCCATCTACAAGAAGAACGGCAACTGCATCGTAGCCATCTCCGAGGGCATCCACTACGCCGACGGTTCCTTCGTGTCCGAGGCCAAGACCTCCGCCACTGACGGCTTCGGCCATGCCCAGCTGGGCGGCCTGGCCGCGCTGCTGGCCAACGTGGTCAAAGAAAAGACCGGCGCCAAGGTCCGCGGCATTGAGCTCTCCCTGCTCCAGCGCTGCGGCGCCCATCTGGCCTCCCAGACCGACATCGACGAGTCCTTCCTGGCGGGCAAGACCGCCGTGGAGGCCGCCGTGGCCGGCGAGACCGACAAGATGGTGGGCTTCGAGTGCTCCCGCGAGGGCGGCAAGTACACCTGCAAGACCAAGCTGTTCAACCTCTCCGAGGTGGCCAACTTCGAGAAGAAGGTGCCCCTGGAGTGGATCAACGCGGAGGGCAACGGCGTCAACCAAGGCTTTATCGACTATGCCCTGCCCCTGATCCAGGGTGAGAACCACAGGGCCACTGAGAATGGCCTGCCCCGCTTTGCCCGCCTGAAAAAGGTACTGGCGAAGTAAAAAAGCAACGCAAAAAAAGCACCGGGTTCCAAAGGAAAACCCGGTGCTTTTTTATGTTCATCAGTCGGCCACGCCAGTCATGGCACGGGCCACGGTGATACTCATTTGATCCAGATCTTTCTTCATGGACAGAGCCTCGGTGATGTCATAATCTACAATGTCATCACCTTTCATCGCCACCACCCGGCAGGTCTTCCCTTCCGCCAAAAGCTTGACCGCTTCATAGCCCATATGGGTGGCGACAATACGGTCGCGGGAAGTGGGTGAACCGCCCCGCTGCACATGGCCAAGGACGGTAACCCGGGTATCCAGTGCCGTAGCGTTACGGATCTGATCCGCCACATTGTACGCGCTGCCAGGGACGCCCTCGGCCACGATGACCATGAAGTGGGTCCGTCCGCCCAGGCGGGCATGCCGAATGGGCTCGATGACATCTCGTTCAAAGTCTACCTCGCGCTCAGGCACCAGCACCACTGTGGCGCCACAAGCGATACCCACAGAGTAAGCCAAATATCCGGCCCGGTGGCCCATGACCTCTACCACGGAACACCGCTCATGGGACTTCATAGTGTCGCGGAGCCGGTCGATGCTTTCCAGCGCGATATTGCAGGCAGAGTCATACCCAATCGTATAGGATGAGCAGGCGATGTCATTGTCGATGGTGCCGGGGATGCCGATGACGGAGATGCCGCTGTTGGCCAAGCTGAGCAGGCCCTTGAAGGTGCCGTCTCCGCCGATGCCGACTAGGGCGTCAAGGCCCAACAGTTTACAGGTGGCCAACGCCTTATTCCGCCCGGCCTCCTCCATGAACTCCAAACTGCGGGCGGAGTAAAGCATGGTGCCGCCCCGGCGGGAAATATCGCTGACACTCTCAAAATCCAGCCTGCAAAAATCGCCGTTGAGCAGGCCGTGATAGCCGCGGCGGATGCCAATGCACTCCACACCATAATGTAAAGACGCACGAACCACGGCACGGATAGCTGCGTTCATACCAGGGGCATCTCCGCCACTGGTGAATACGCCGATACGGCGGACTGCAGGTTTCATGATGATCAAACCCTTTCCATATATTTTAGTTCATGTTCGGTCAAACTTTCAATTCTACAGTTTCGTCTGACAATGCAGACTTGTGCGCTTGCAAGACAGGGCAGACATATTCTGTCAGAAAATCGCTCACCTGTTCCGGACAGCGGCCAATATATCGGGAGGGCTCCAGGTGGCCGGACAACTCCTCCCGGCTCAAGCCGAACAGCGGATCAGCGGCCAGCAGATCAATGAGATTATTTGTAAGGCCGAATTCCTTTACATTGCGCCCAGCTTCCAGAGAATGAACCCGGATGCGTTCGTGGAGCTGCTGTCGGTCGCCCCCCCGTTTCACCGCGTCCATCATGATGTTCTCACTAGCCATAAAAGGCAGCTCCTCCAGAATGTGCCTCTCAATGACCTTCTCATGGACCACCAGCCCGGAGGCCACATTCTCATAAATATTGAGGATGGCGTCTACCGCCAAAAATGCCTCGGGTACCGAGATGCGCTTGTTGGCGGAGTCATCCAGTGTGCGCTCAAACCACTGTGTGGCGGCGGTATAGGCAGGATTGGCCGCATCAGCGATGACGTAGCGGGCCAGCGAGCAGATGCGCTCACACCGCATGGGATTGCGTTTGTATGGCATGGCGGACGAGCCAATCTGGCTTGTCTCAAAGGGCTCCTCTACCTCCTTTAGGTGGCAGAGCAGACGCACATCGGTGGCAAATTTGCAGGCGGACTGGGCAATGCCGGACAGTGTGGCAAGCACAGCCGCGTCCACCTTCCGGGAGTAGGTCTGTCCGGAGACGGGGACTGTCCCCTCAAAGCCCATTTCCCGGGCAATGCGACGATCCAGCTCTTTACATTTCTCGTGATCGCCCTCAAACAGCTCCAAAAAGGACGCCTGGGTGCCGGTAGTGCCCTTACAGCCCAGCAGCTTCAGCGTGGAGATGCGGTACTCCACCTCGTCTAGATCCTGGAGCAGCTCGTTCATCCACAGAGTGGCCCGCTTACCGACTGTCACCAGTTGGGCGGCCTGAAAATGTGTAAATCCAAGAGTTGGCAAGGATTTATACTTGTCAGAAAATTGGGCCAGCGCGTTCAGTACACGCACCAACTTGTCCCGAACCAGTTCCAGTCCCTCGCGCATGATAATGATGTCGGTATTGTCCCCCACATAGCAGCTGGTCGCCCCCAGATGGATGATGGGCATGGCCTGGGGACATTGGGCACCATAGGCATGGATATGGGCCATTACATCATGGCGGAGTTCCTTTTCCTTTTTTGCGGCCAGGTCGTAATCAATGTCAGTGATGTGGGCGGACAATTCATCCACCTGTCCCTGCGTGACGGGCAGGCCCAGTTCCATCTCCGCCCGGGCCAGCGCGATCCACAACCGCCGCCAAGTGGAAAATTTCTTGTCCGGCGAGAAGATATACTGCATCTGATCGCTGGCATACCGGGAAGACAGGGGGCTTTCATAGATCGCTTTGTTCATGTTGGTGTGTCACCTCATAGTCTGGAATTTCGTTCTTGCTGTATTATATCACATTGCCCTTCTCTGGACAAGTTATGGAGGAAAATTTATCTTTATCCCATAGAAAAAGAGCCGTGCGTTGAGCACGGCTCTTTCCGTTCATTATCTTAGTTAGCCCTCGCCGCGCATCTTGGCAAAGCACTCGCTGCAGTAAACAGGACGGTCAGACTTCGGCTCAAAGGGAACCTTGGCCTCGCCGCCACACTGGGCGCACACAGCGGTGAAGTACTCGCGGGGGCCACGGGCAGCAGCCTTGCGGGCATCACGGCAGGCCTTGCAGCGCTGGGGCTCGTTCTGGAAGCCGCGCTCAGCGTAAAACTCCTGCTCACCGGCGGTGAACACGAACTCCTGGCCACATTCTTTGCAAACTAAGGTCTTGTCTTCGTACATGGAAATACCCTCTCTTTTGATGCCCAGAATCGGAAATACAACCTGCTGGGACTGTAATATTTGCGTCAGCTTTCGCTGAAAACGCCAAAGTTTCCGGCAACTTTCCGCCGAATTCGCTGGACTGCGTTGTCCACCGATTTAATCGAACGTCCCACCTGCTCGCTGATTTCCTGATAGGACAGGCCAAGAAGAAAGAAATCCAAAACCCGATGCTCCAGGGTCGAGAGCTGCTGCTCCAAGCAGATCAGCAGTTCTGTCTCCTCCTCCCTGCTGATGTACTGTTCCTCAGGGCTTGCACCCACGCCCAGCATAGGGGATTCAAAAGGAACGCTGTCATTCAACGGAGCGTGCTTGCTCCGCGCTGCATTGGTGACAGCGGAACGGATCCGATTTCGGATGCATACCTCCGCAAAGGTTTTGAATCGGGCATCACGGCTGGGGTCAAATTCCCGGATAGCCTTCAGCAGTCCGAACATCGCTTCCTGAATCAAATCTTCGCTATCCCCGCCCGCCAAAAAATAGGGCCGGGCACAGACCCGTACTGGGCGGAGATACCGTTTGACCAGTTCCTCTTCTGCTTCCCGACAGCCATCGGCAACCAGGGCGCAAAGCTCTTCATCACTGTATTCACTTATAGAGGAAGTGATTGCATTCATAATTTGACCTTGTATATTTAATCACAGAATTACTGAATTGTCAATTGTTTTCATCAATTTTTTTAGAAAATCTTCTAAATTTGTCCGGCACTTCATAAGAATTGGCAGAGCTGGAAGAAATAGACAGAATGTCTTCGTTTTCCGGTTCAAAAGGAAAGCTGTTCTGGGATACTTTCCCCGCCGGGCAAAGCAAACCCGAGATGCCGATATGCCTTTGGCGTGACGCAGCGTCCCCGGGGTGTCCGGGTGAGAAAGCCCAGTTGCATCAAGTAGGGCTCATAGACATCCTCCAGCGTGACGGATTCCTCATTGATGGTGGCGGCCAAAGTATCCAGCCCCACCGGTCCGCCGCCGTAGTTGTTGATGATGCTGGCCATCATTCGGCGGTCTACATTGTCCAATCCCAGTTCGTCTATTTCCAGCGCTTGGAGTGCTCGGTCAGCCACGGAACGGGTGACCACGCCGCCGGCGGTGACCTGGGCGAAGTCTCGCACCCGGCGGAGCATTCGGTTTGCAATCCGGGGGGTTCCCCGGCTGCGGCGGGCGATCTCCAGCGCCCCCGCCTGCTCAATGGGCACGTCCAGAATGCCGGCGGATCGGGTAACAATCAGTGCCAGTTCTTCCGGAGTATACAGCTCCAGCCGCAAAGTGACGCCGAAGCGGTCACGCAAGGGCGCGGATAGCTGCCCTGCCCTGGTGGTGGCCCCAATGAGGGTGAACTTGGGCAGATCCAGCCGGATGGAGTTGGCAGAAGGCCCCTTGCCAATGATAATATCAATGGCATAGTCCTCCATGGCCGGATATAGAATCTCCTCCACAGAGCGGTTCAAACGGTGGATCTCATCCACAAACAGGATATCGTTTTCCTGGAGATTTGTCAGCAGGGCCGCAAGGTCGCCGGGTTTCTCAATGGCCGGGCCGGAAGTAATTCGGATATTTACGCCCATCTCGTTGGCGATGATGCCGGATAGGGTGGTCTTGCCCAGCCCTGGGGGGCCGTGGAGCAGGACATGATCCAGAGGCTCACCACGCATTTTTGCGGCCTGGATGAAAATGGACAGGTTACCCTTGGCCTTCTCCTGGCCGATGTACTCAGTCAGCGATTTGGGGCGCAGAGATCCCTCCCCCTCGTCGTCCCGGGTCAGCGAGGTGGTCACTAAAGGGGCTTCCGTCTCAAAGCCGCCGTTGTCAGAAAAATCAATGCTCAAAGGCTCACTTCCTCGTCAGTTCAAAGAGTTCAAATGTTACTTTATTGCAACAAGTGCCCGTCCAACACATCAAGCAGCGCCTGAGCAATCCCGCAATAGTGAGTGGCAAACCTCTCGTCCTGCTTTAAGTAGGTGCGCAGATCCAAGTCAAACCTAAAAATTCTGTCCACGATATGGTTCGCAATCTTCTGCCGATAGGCTTCACAAAACTCGTATCTATGGATGATAAGCCGACCAGCTCTCTCCTCTTCATGCAGCTGCTGATACAAGTCGCTGACAACGGTCTCACTGATCACCGGCACCTCATACTCACAGACGAGTTCAGGACTCCAGGAGGTCATCCCCCGCTGGAAACCACTTTCTCTAACCTCGTATATGGAGCAGCTTTTTCCTCGGTAAATTGTTTGGAACGCCTCGGGATAGCACTCAAAGATCACGGGAATGCCGTCCTCGTCGGTGTCGATAATAAAATCAAAATCGTCCTGTTTTGCGCCAAAAAGGAGGCCAGTGACCAGATTTTCAATGGCATAGACGTACGCCTTTTCATGGGAAGATTGATGAGGCTTCAAGATTTTCAGCCCTGATGTCTGGGATACGTGGTATAGCATGGATATAACCTCCCTCAAGATGGTTACCCCTTCACCATCTTCTTCAGCGCCTGCTTGATGACATCTTCCAGGGACAGCGCATCCAAATCAAGTCCCTTCAGCGCCACCGCGATCTCGCTCTGGCTGTAGCCCAGTACAGCCAGGGCGGCGGACGCCTCGCTGGCCTTGTTCTCCGGGATGACGGTGATGCCGCCGACAAACATCTCTCCTCCGCCCGTGGTCAACTGGCCCTTGGCCAGTTTGTCCTTCAGCTCCAGGATGATCCGCTGGGCAATCTTTTTGCCGATACCGGGGGCGGAGGTCAGCGCTTTCTCATTGCCGGAGACGATAGCCATGGCCAGCCCCTCCGGACTGTTGGAGGATAAGATAGCCAGCGCCGCCTTGGGACCCACTCCGGACACCCCGATGAGCATCCGGAAACAGCCCAGCTCACTCTCGCTGGAGAAGCCATACAGCTCAAAAATCTCCTCCCGAACATACAGATGGGTGTAAAGCTTTGCCACCTTACCCACATTGAGAGCGGCAATGGTGTGGTTGGTGGTGCGGCAGGCATAGCCCACCCCGCCACAGTCGATGACCGCCAGGTAGGGCTCAATGTGGGCAACCGTCCCGTTCAGATAGTAAAACACGATGATCTCTCCAAACGTTTAATGTATATTTTGCAGCAACGAGGTGGCGGAACGGGCGTGGCATAAGGCGATGGCCACCGCGTCGGCGGCATCGTCTGGTTTGGGAACCGCGTTCAGCTTCAAAAGCCGCTTGGTCATGTCCATCACCTGCCGCTTTTCCGCCTTGCCGTAGCCCACCACAGCCTGCTTCACCTGGGAAGGATTGTACTCGTGAATAGGCAATCCCAGTTTTTCTGCCGTCATCAAAATGACTCCCCGGGCCTGTGCCACGCCGATGCCGGTTGTGACATTGTGGTTAAAAAAGAGCTCCTCAATGGCCATTACGTCCGGGTGAAATTTTCCAATCAGCTCCTCCAGATCGGTGGCGATCCGCCACAGTCGGGCGGGCAGCCGAACCCCCGCTGGGGTATTGATGGCGCCGCAGGCCACCATGCGGTATGTTCCCTGTGCGGCTTCCACCAGACCGAAGCCCACAATGGCGTAGCCTGGGTCGATTCCAAGGATCAGCAACGGCATACCCTCCTGACATGATTCCACTACCATGATATCACAGATCGCGGGTAAAGACAAGCAAAAACGGCGGATGATGCTGTCATCCGCCGTGATTGTCCGCGGTTCAGGCCCGGGGATGGGCCCGGGCATAGACATCCCGAAGCTTTTGGTTCACTACCTGGGCATAAATCTGGGTGGCGGAGATGTCCGCATGGCCCAGCATCTCCTGAATGGACTTCAGATCCGCCCCGTTTTCCAACAGATGGGCGGCAAAGGAGTGGCGCAGGGTGTGCGGGGTAATGTCCTTGTGTATGCCCGCCTTGTCCTGATAGCACTTGACGATCTTCCAGAACCCCTGCCGGCTCATACGCTCCCCGTTCATGTTGACGAACAGGGCGGTTTCCTCTGGGTTCTCCAGCAGTTGCGGCCGCACGTCATTGACGTAGGTTGTCACAGCCCGTACCGCCCCCTTGTAAAGGGGCACCACCCGTTCCTTGCTCTTGCCCCGGCAGCGCAGAAAACTGGCGGACAGGTTTAGGTCTTGAACATCCAGGGAAATGAGCTCGGATACCCGGATCCCGGTGGCGTAGAGCAGCTCTAGCATAGCTTTGTCCCGGCAGCCCTTGGCATCGGAGGAATCAGGCTGCTCCAGGAACAGATCCACCTCGTGGTTGGAGAGGATGGCGGGCAGCTTACGCTCTACCCGGCTTGGGGTAAAGCCCTTGGCGGGATTGATCTGCACCGCCTTGACAGACATCATGTACATATAGAAGGACTTCAGCGCCGCCACGGATCGGACTACGGTAGCATTGGACTTACCCTTTTTCTCCAGGTGCTGGGCGTAGCGCTTTACGTCCTCCTGATTGATTTGGGTGAGGGTCAGCCTCTCTTCCTCCGCCCACTGGCCGAACTGGCGCACGTCTCGCAGATAGGAGCTGAGCGTATTGGTAGCGGCCCGTTTTTCCTGAGCCAGCCAAATCTCATAGCCAGAGATATAGTCCAATTTTGCTCAACTCCTTTCTCATGAAATAAACAGGCGGGCGCACACTGCCGTCAACAGCGCGGGCATCAGCGTCTGCTGTAGAGCCACGGCCAGCACCAGTAGGCCCGCGCACGGGGTCAACGCCTGGACGCGCTGGCTCCAGGCCGGAGCCCGTTCGCCGGACAGCCGCCCCAGCGATTGGCGAAAAGCATCCGCCGCAACAACAAACAAAACCGGCACGCCTATTAAGGCTGTTACACCAAAAGAGGCCAGAGATGCTGCCATACCGGGCAGGCCAAACAATCGGGCAAAACTGGCGGCAGAAAAGGCCAGCAGAAACCCTCGCGCTCCCAACAAAATCGGAATACCCACCGCCCCCACAGCGGTACCGCCGAGGAGGAAGGCCGCCAACGGCCAGCGGGTCAGATCCCACACGGAAGCCCACAGTGAGGGCTCTGCGCCGTTCCCTTGGCCCGCCATCTGAAAATAACGGCGGAGATAGTCCAGCAGCTCTGGATCGCCCCCGCTCTGGCCGGAGAAGAAAAAACCGCCCAGAGCGCCGACTGCAAAGCAAATGCCTAAAATGACCAGCTGGGTCAGCCCGTCCCACACGGGGGCAAGCTTGATCCGATTTCCCACTCTGCGGATAGTCAACCTCATCACCCCGGCCTCACATCATAATTTTAGAATCAAGCTATGATATGACGCGGGGACGTTGTATATGCCAACCGCTATTGGGATTAACAAAGTGTAATATCAACAATTTGTCAGCGTTCTTCTGCTGCGAATACCGGGAGTATTCACGCAGCGGCTTTCGCTTGTTGATCCAGAAGCAAGGGTGAACCACAGCAAACTGGCAAAGGTGGTGTTTCTTTAATATAGACCAATTTTGCTGGAAACGCAAGAGAAATCGGCCAAATTTTTTCAAAAAATTTTTTATGTCAAAATATTATGTAAATTATATTATGTCTACCGATGGAGCGAGGCAGGCCCGGTGTTTGCTAAAACACAGGATATTGTAGCACAAAAGCCTGCGGTCTCAAAATGTTGAGGCCGCAGGCTATGTGTTGATTTTTTGTGTTTTTTAGGGCAGCGGCTCACTCTCCTGCCATGCCCGCCCGGATGGCTTTCATGGCGATGGCGCACTCCAGCCGTTTGCGCTGCATATCGCAGCCAAAACGGTTTGGTTTTTTTATGTCGCCGTTGACAAGCAGGTTGGAGGCGGAGCACCCACCGCTGCAATAGAACCTGGCCCAGCAGTTTTTGCAGTCGGGGCGGGTATAGATGTTCAGCCCCGCAAATTTCCGGGACAGCTCCATATCAAAGGTGCTGTCATAGAGGTTGCCCAGCTTATACTCCTCATTGCCCACAAACTGGTGGCAGGGATAGATGTCCCCCTCGGGGGTAATGGCCACATACTCGCACCCTGCCCCGCAGCCTCTCATCCGCTTGATGACACAGGGGCCCTGGGACAGATCCACATTGAAATGGAAGAAGTTCACATCATCTCGCTTCAGCAGCTCCGCCGCCAAGCGCTCATACTCAGCCAGGATTCCGGGCAGATCCTCCTCCCGGAAAGCGTAGCCACAGTCCGGGCTGCCCACCACCGGCTCCACCGACACATGGCGGAAGCCCTGGTCGGCGATGTGCATCACATCGGCGGCAAAGTCCGGGTTGTGCCGGGTGAAGGTGCCGCGCAGATAATAGTCCTTCTCTCCCCTGCTCTCTACCAACTTTTGAAATTTAGGCAGGATCACATCGTAGCTGCCGCCGCCGCTCACAGTTTTGCGCATCCTGTCATTGACCTCGGGCCGCCCGTCTAGGGACAGAACTGCGTTGGACATCTCCTGGTTGATGTATTCGATGTTCTCGTCGTTGAGCAGCACACCGTTGGTGGTGATGGTGAATCGGAAGTTTTTTCCCCGCTCCGTCTCAATGGAGCGGGCGTATTCCACGGTGGCCTTGACGGTATCCATGGCCATCAGCGGCTCACCGCCGAAAAAGTCCACTTCAATGTTCCGGCGATTGCCAGAGCGTTCAATGACAAAATCAATGGCCTTTTTCGCCGTCTCCACGTCCATAGTCATGCGGTGACCAGTGCCGAAATCACCGGTGGAGGCGAAGCAATACTGGCAGCGCAGGTTGCAGTCATGGGACACGTGGAGGCACAGGGCCTTGATAGGGGCGTCCTGCTGCATAAGAGTGGCCGCGGCCGGGTCGATGTAGTTGTCATCGGTAAACAGCAGGCCGTTTTTTTGGAGCTCCAGCAGCTCCGCCCATGCCTCATCTACAACGGCGGGGGTATACTGGGGCAGCTTGCCATAGAGTTCCGGGGAACAGGCGTCGGCCATGGGGGCGTCCTGCAGGGACAGCACATCGTAAGCGGCACGATCCAGCACGTGGACAGCACCGCTGTTCACGTCCACCGCCACAGGAACCCCCAGACAGATAAATGTATGAACCATTTTGGCTCCTCCTTTGATACGCAGAAAAAGGGTGGGACAAAGCCCACCCTTTCCGGCGCTCTCATAAATTACTTGCTGTTCTCGCACTTCTGGTTGGCCACGGTGCAGGAGGTCTTGCAGGCGGACTGGCAAGAGGTCTGGCACTCGCCGCAGCCGCCGTGGGCCGCGCTCTGCTTCAGAGTTGCACCGTTCAGAGTCTGGATATGAGTCATAGGAACTTTCCCTCCAATTCAAAATGTTGCCTTATTATACCACACCATTCGCCGGAATTCAATACCATTATTTTCTCGACATTTTTCCGTGCTGGTGCGCAGGTTATCCACTTGCAAGGGGAATCAGCGGCCGCCGCAAAAGATTTCCTTCCTTTCCTCTTAATAAAATCTTTTGATTTTCCCAGCTGGCTTCTTAACCCTTTTTCTGTATACTGCCCGTACTGAGACAGATAGTACAGTTTGGAAACGCGGAGCTTAGGCGCAGCGTGACAACACGGAGGTAATTTTTATGTCGATCTTGGAAGTCAATCATGTAAAAAAGGTTTATTCCACCCGCTTCGGGAGCCAGAAGGTAGAGGCCCTGTCTGATGTGTCCTTCACAGTGGAGGACGGGGAATATGTGGCCATCATGGGTGAGTCCGGTTCGGGCAAGACCACCCTGCTCAATATCCTGGCCGCATTGGATAAACCCACCGCCGGGTCGGTACTGCTGGCGGGGCGGGAGCTCACCGCGGTGCGGGAGAAGGAGCTGGCCGCCTTCCGCCGGGACAACCTGGGCTTCGTGTTCCAGGACTTCAATCTGCTGGACACCTTCAGTCTGCGGGACAATATTTTCCTCCCCCTGGTGCTGGCGGGGAAAAAGTACCCGGAGATGAACCGCCGCCTTACCCCGCTCGCCGAGACCCTGGGAATTGAGAAGTTACTGGACAAATATCCCTATGAGGTGTCTGGCGGGCAGAAGCAGCGGTGCGCCGTGGCGCGGGCTCTCATCACCCAGCCCCAGATCGTGCTGGCCGACGAGCCCACCGGGGCACTGGACTCCCGGGCGGCGGATAGCCTGATGGATTTGTTCACCAAAATCAACTGTGCGGGCCAGACAGTGCTGATGGTCACCCACTCCACCACCGCCGCCAGCCGCGCGGGCCGGGTGCTGTTCATCCGGGACGGCATGGTTTACCACCAGCTCTACCGGGAGAACCGCACCGACGGCCAGATGTACCGACTCATCACCGAGACTCTCACCCGGCTCACCAATGGAGGTGAGAAGCGTGCGTAACGGACTTTATCCCAAGCTGGCAGCCCGGAGCATGAGGCAGAACCACCGCTTTTTCGTGCCCTATCTGCTGGCGCTGGCGGGGCTTACCGCCGCCTTTTACGTCATGTCCGCGCTGTCCTTCGACCCCGGCGTGGCCCAGATGCGGGGCTTTGCCTATGTCCAGGTCATGATGCAACTGGGTATGATGGTGGCGGGCATCTTGTCTGCTGTGCTGCTGCTGTATATCAACAGCTTTTTGATGAAGCAGCGCAAAAAGGAGCTGGGCCTCTACAACATCCTGGGCATGGGCAAGGGGAACATCGCCCTGATCCAGTGCTGGGAGAGCCTGTACACCGCCCTCGTCGGCATCGTGGGCGGGCTGATCCTCGGCGTCATCCTCCACAAACTGGCCACCGTCGCTTTGACCACCCTGCTGCAATTCTCCATCCCGTTTAGTTCCTCTTTTTCCCTGCCCGCCATGATTGTCTCGGCGCTGTTTTTTGGGGCGCTGCTGGTGCTGGCCCTGCTGCTCAACCTGTTCCGGGTGCGCCTGTCCAACCCCATCGAACTGCTCCACGGCGGCAGCGTGGGCGAAAAGGAGCCCAAAACCCGCTGGCTGATGGCTATCGTCGGCGTGCTGTCCATGGGTGCGGGCTACTTCATCGCAGTCACTACCAAAGATCCCGCCCTCGCCATGGCCTTCTACTTTTTGGCGGTGATTCTGGTCATCATCGGCACCTACTGCCTGTTCACCGCCGGGAGCATCGCCCTGCTGAAGATGCTGCGGAAAAACAAGGACTTCTACTATCAGACCGGCCACTTCATCGGCGTGTCCGGGATGCTCTACCGCATGAAGCGCAACGCCGTTGGGCTGGCCAACATCTGCATTTTGTCCACCATGGTGATGGTGATGATCTCGGGCACGCTGGCCCTCTATCTGGGCCAAGGGGAGATCATCGCCGCCGAGTATCCCGCCAGCCTCAACATGACCATCCGGTTTGACCCGGCGGAACAGGCTCCCGATCTGGACGGTGCGGCGGCGCTGGCGGAGCGGTTCGCGGCGGAGCACAATGTCCCTGTCACCAGCCTGCGGGTGGGGCAATATCTGTCTTTTGACGGCAGCGAGACCCGGGAGGGCTACCCCTTTGCCGATTCCAAACCCGGCTACAGCACCGCCACTTGCAGCGATAACACCATCAACCGTATGTTCTTCGTCCTCACCGCCGAGGATTACGCGGGGCTGTCCGGCCAGCCCGTCCCCACCATCGCTCCCGGTGAACTGGCGGTATCCGGCACTGGCCCGGCGTTTGATACCTTCACCTTTACCGATGTGACAGGCGGTTCCCTGTCCTTCACCGCCGCCCAGTCCCTGCCCGCCCTGTCTATGTTCTCCGTTACCCACACTATGTTTGACCCGGTGTGTCTCGTGGTGGCGGACGAGGCCAGCCGCACCGCCCTGCGGGCGCTGACGGGGGATAATTATTCCGCCAGCGCCCTGATCCTGCTGGATCTGGACTGCACCAGCGATGAGGAGATCGACCTGCTGTATGCCTGGGTGAATGCCTCCTGGGACTACGAGGACTTTTACGCCGGTACCGGTGACTGGGAGTCCTGGCGGGTGGAATCCCGGGCCGAGATGGCGGTGGACGGCTATTCCATGGCCGGGGGCTTCCTATTCCTGGGCATCGTGCTGGGCATCGTGTTCCTCATGGCAACGGTGCTCATCATCTACTACAAACAGGTATCCGAGGGGTACGAGGACCAGGGCCGGTTCGAAATCATGCGCAAGGTGGGCCTGAGCCAGAAGGAGGTCAAGTCCTCCATCCGCAGCCAGGTGCTCATCGTGTTCTTCCTGCCCATCGTGGTGGCGGCGATCCACCTCCTGTTCGACTTCAATCTGGTGGCCCGGATGCTCACCATGTTCGGAGTGCGCAATGTGACGACCGTGGCGCTTTGCACCGGGGGCACCCTGCTGGCCTTCCTGGCGGTGTACGCCGTTGTCTATCTGCTCACCGCCCGCACCTATTATAAGATCGTCCGATAACACTGCCCTTCTTCCGCAAAAAATGTCCGTCCACGGCCTGCTGTGGACGGACATTTTTCGGCCTTTTTCCCGGTTCCCTCTTGACGGCCCCATATCCCTGTGTTATGCTAGGATTTACGCTTATAATACCATGCTTGAATCGAGGAATGAAGATCATGTCTATTTTCAAGGGCCGCCTGGGGGCCCAAAACCCGTCGCTGACGGAGGGTTCCATCATCCGGGGAATCGTATCTTTTGCCATTCCCCTCTTTTTGGGGCAGCTGCTTCAGCAGCTTTATAACCTGGCCGATGCCTGGGTTCTGGGAAATTTTGCTGACAACGGAGCCTTTGCCGCTGTCAGTTCGGGCGGCAGCCTTACCTTCCTGGTCATTGGTTTCTTCAACGGCATCGCCATCGGCGGCGGCGTCATCATCTCCCGCTACTACGGAGCTAAGGACGAGGAGAACGTTGTTCGGGCCATCCATACCAATTTCCTGTTCGGCATCATCGCCTCGGTGCTGTCCACCGTGGTGGGGCTTCTTCTGGTGCCCCGGCTGCTGCTCATCATGAACACGCCGGAGTCGGTACTGCCCTATTCCCTGACCTATTTCCGCATTTACTTCGGCGGGGTGTTCACCGTTATCCTTTATAATATCTGTATGGCTATCATGCGCTCCCTAGGGGACAGTTTACATCCGCTGTACTACCTCATCATCTCCTCCGCGCTGAACATGGTGCTGGATCTCCTGTTTGTGGCGGTGTTTCATTGGGGCGTGGCGGGGGCCGCGGCCGCCACCGTCCTCACCCAGGGGATCAGCTTCCTCCTGTGCCTATGGCGGATGTGCCGGCTGAAGGACTACACCCGGCTGGATTTTCGCAAGCTGCGCATCTACCCGGACATTCTTTCCCAGGTTATCCGACAGGGCCTGCCCACCGGTGTACAGAATGCCGTCATCAGCATTGGCAATCTGGTGGTGCAGAGCAATATCAACTCCTTTGGGGAGTACGCCATGTCAGGTCATGGGGCTTACGCTAAGATCGAGGGCCTGGTGTTCCTGCCCATTATGAGTATGTCCATGTCCCTGCCCACCTTCATTAGCCAGAATCTGGGGGCACGGCAGTATGACCGGGCGAAAAAGGGCGCCATATTCGGCATCCTGTCCGGTGTGGTGCTGGCGGAGCTCATCGGCGTGGTGTTCCTCTTCGCCGCCCCCCCTGCCCTGGGCTTTTTCGTGGACGAGGCGGAGGCCATTCGGTTCGGCGCCATCCAGTCCCGGGTGGTGGCTCCCTTCTTCTTCCTGCTGGCCTTTTCCCACTGTGCTGCGGGTGTGCTTCGGGGGTGCGGCAAGTCCTTTGTCCCAATGGTCACCATGCTGGCCTTCTGGTGCTGTGTCCGAGTGACTTACGTCACCTTGGCGCTCCGCTTTGTCCCGGTGTTCGCCACCATCTCCTGGGCCTATCCCCTTACGTGGTCGCTCAGCTCGGTGGTGTTCCTGCTGTTCCTGCTGAAATCGGATTGGCTCCACGCCTTCGACATTGGAAAAGAACAAACCTGAAATGAGGCGGCGGTCATGCTGACCGCCGCCTGTTTTTTGAACCTCCCTGCCGTTCTGTTCATAGAATGGGGCAAAGGAGGGCAAATTTATGAAAAACACCTGCCTGCTCAGCGAGGACTCGAAACATTACTTATGCTGTTTTTATCAGACCCTGGATGAGATGATTCAGGCCATGACCACCGCGGGCCTTAACCAGAGCATCTCCCATAACTTCGCGGTCCAGATGGTCCCTCATTGCCGGGCCGCTGTCCAGATGTCCAACAATATTCTGCGGTATACGGAAAATCCCACCATCCGGCAGACGGCGCAGCGCCTGATAGAAGAACAGACCCAGGCCATTGACCAGATGGAGGCAGTTCTGCCCGCCTGCGGCCAACTCACCAATGCTCAGATGGATCTGCGGCTCTACCAGCGGCGGATCGACCTCATCTGCCGGGAGATGTTTACCCGCATGGGCGCCACTCCTGAGAGCAACCGGCTGGGTGCTGTCTTTGCGCAGCAGCTGCTTCCCTACTGCCAAGGGGCAGTTCGTCTGGCGGAAAATGCTCTGAAATACGATGTATCCACCGAACTGGTTCCCATACTGCGCAGCATTGCCGCACAGCAGCGCCGGAGAACAACTCAGCTGCGCACTTTACTCAACCGTACGGGGTGTCAAGGGAGGTAAACTTGCTTTTTCCCCCGTTTTCTGCTATACTATTTTCTCACGGCTTTTTCGGCCATGAAACACCGCCAGAGAGAGGGAGTGACGCCCATGTGGGCAGAGCACAGCGTATTTTATCAGATTTATCCCCTGGGGTTCTGCGGAGCACCTTGGGAAAACGACGGCGTTCCGGTCAACCGCATCGGAAAAATCGGGGACTGGGCCGGACATATCCAAAAATTGGGGGCCGACGCGGTCTACCTGTGCCCCATTTTTGAAAGCGACCGCCACGGCTATGACACCCGGGACTACCGCAAAATTGACTGCCGCTTAGGAACCAACGAAGACTTTGCCCAGGTGTGCCGCACCCTCCATGAGCACAATATTAAAGTGGTCATAGATGGGGTGTTTAACCACGTGGGCCGGGGCTTCTGGGCCTTCCGGGACGTGCAGGAAAAGCGATGGGACTCCCCCTATAAGGACTGGTTCCATATCAACTTTGACGGCAATTCCAACTATAACGACGGCTTCTGGTACGAAGGCTGGGAGGGTCATTTCGAGCTGGTGAAGCTCAATCTGCGTAACCCCGCTGTCGTGGACTACCTGCTGGACTGTGTGCGCTTCTGGGTGGAGCAGTTTGGCATCGACGGCCTGCGGCTGGACGTGGCCTACTGCCTGGACAAGGATTTTCTCCGCCGCCTGCGCTGGTTCTGCGACGGACTGAAGCCCGACTTCTTCCTGGTGGGCGAAACCCTCCACGGCGACTACAACCAGTGGGTGGGAGACGGCCTGCTCCACTCCTGCACCAACTACGAGTGCTACAAGGGACTGTACTCCAGCTTCAACTCCATGAACCTGTTCGAGATCGTCCACAGCCTGAAGCGGCAGTTCGGCCCGGAGCAGTGGACGCTGTACAAGGGCAAGCACCTTTTGTCCTTTGTGGACAACCACGATGTCACCCGGGCAGCCACTATTTTGCAGAACCCTGCCCATCTGCCCCTGCTGTACGGTGTGATGTTCGGAATGCCCGGCATTCCCTGCCTGTACTATGGCAGCGAGTGGGGCGCACAGGGGGACAAATCCCACGGGGATGACGCCCTGCGACCCAGCTTTGACCACCCCGAGTGGAACGAGTTCACCGACCGGATTGCCGCCATGGCCTGCGCCCACAGGGAGAGCGAGGCACTGTGCTGGGGCGACTTCAAGGATCTGGTACTCACCAACAAGCAGGCCATCTTCCAGCGCCGCAGTGAGCATGAGCGGGTGCTGGTGGCGGTGAACGCCGACAGCCAGCCCTATTGGGCCCACTTTGACGCCGGGTGCGGTCGGGCGGTGGATCTGCTCACCGGCCAGCCCCATGACTTCGGCGGCGGCAGTGAGCTGCCCCCCTACAGCGTGTTCTTCTGGAAATGCGAATATTGACTAAATTGAAAGAGATCCCCGGGAGCGGAACTCCCGGGGATCTCTTTTTACTGTTTGGGATGGCAGATGCCATTGGAGGGGCAACTGTCACAGCCACAGCCGCAGCCGGACTTCCTTTTTCGGTGCGAGCTGACCAGCACCCCCACCACGGCGGCGGCTATCACAGCCAGCACCAGGATGTTGCCCCAGTTTTCACTGAGAAATCGTACCATAATTTACACCTTCCCGACTTCAGTGCTGCGTACTGAGGCAGTATCGGACAGTTTAGCAGCGGGACGGAACAGCAGGAACAACAGCCCTGCCACCAAAGCGATGGCCACGACGGTGAACACGTTGAAACTCACTGTGCCGGCAATCAGCCCGCCGATCTGGTAGACGATCAGGGCGATCACGTAGGCAAACAGGCACATATAACCGATAGCGGCCCAGGTCCATTTGGCGTTGTTCATCTCGCGCTTGATGGCACCCATGGCGGCGAAGCAGGGAGCGCACAGCAGGTTGAAAATCATGAAGGAATAGGCCGCGATGGCGGTATATGCCACCTGGATATTGCTGGTCAGGTTGCCCGGATACAGCACGCCGAAGGTGGACACCACTTCCTCCTTGGCGACAAGGCCGGTGATGGTAGCCACGGCAGCCTGCCAAGAGCCAAAGCCCAGGGGGGCAAAGATCCAGGCCACCAAGTTTCCAATGGTGGCGAGGATGGAATCGTTCGCATCCTCTACCATGCCGAAGGCGCCGTCGGTGAAGCCGAAGCCGTTCAGGAACCACAGGATAATGGACGACAGCAGGATGACCGTGCCGGCCCGCTTGATGAAAGACCAGCCGCGCTCCCAGGTCGCCCGGAGTACATTTGTGGCGGAGGGCGCGTGGTAAGAAGGCAGCTCCATGACGAAGGGGGCAGGCTCGCCGGCAAAGGCCCTGAACTTCTTCAGCATGATGCCGGAAATCACCACGGCAGCCACACCGATGAAGTAGGCGGACACCGCCACCCACACGGACTTGCCGAACAGCGCGCCCGCAAACATGGCGATGATGGGCATTTTCGCGCCGCAGGGAATGAAGCAGGTGGTCATGATGGTCATTTTGCGGTCCCGATCCTGCTCAATGGTACGGGAGGCCATGACGCCGGGCACGCCGCAGCCGGTGGCCACCAGCATGGGGATGAAGGACTTACCGCTCAGACCGAAGCGGCGGAAAATGCGATCCATGATGAAGGCCACACGGGCCATGTAGCCCACGTCTTCCAAAATAGCCAGCAGCAGGAACAGCACCAGCATCTGGGGAACAAAGCCCAGCACCGCGCCCACGCCGCCCACGATGCCGTCCAGCACCAGGGACTTGACCCCGTCATTACAGTTGATGGCGTCCAAACCGCCCTCAATAATCACAGGGATGCCGGGGATCCACACGCCGTACTCAGTAGGGTCAGGCTCTTCCACCGCAAGAGCTTCATTATAGGTGTCCTCGTTCACATTAACCACATCGGTGTCACCGGTTTCGTCGTCATAGAAGTAGACCTCGGTGTCGCCGGCTTCATAGGCCTCGATGATGGCCTCGGCCTCCTCAAACGCGCCGGAGGCGTCGTCCCAGCCGTCCACATCGGACACAAAAGGCACCAGCCAGCCATCACCGAAGAGGCCGTCGTTGGCCCAGTCGGTGAGGGCGGTGCCGATAGACACCTTCCAGGGCCCCATGGCAATGGCATAAATCAGGAACATGATACAAGCGAAGATGGGTAGGGCGGCAATGCGGTTGGTCACCACCTGGTCGATCTTGTCGGAGACAGTCAGCGAGTGCTTGGCGGCCTTCTTCACCACCGCCTTATGTACCACGCTGCTGATATAGGCGTACCGCTGGTTGGTGATGATGGACTCCGCGTCGTCATCCAGTTCCTTCTCGCAGTCGGCGATATGCTCCTCCAGATGAGCCTTCAAATCGGGGGCGAAGTTCAGCTCCTCCATCACCTTTTCATCCCGCTCGAACACCTTGATGGCGTACCAGCGCAGATAGCGGTCGCTGACCTTGCCCTGGATAGATTCCTCGATGTGGGCAATGGCGTGTTCCACGCTGCCAGTGAACACGTGGGGCAGCTCCCCTGCCTTGTGGGATTGAGCCAAAGCCATGGCCTTCTCTGCGGCCTCTACCCCGCCCTCGCCCTTCAAAGCGGACATCTCCACGACCTCGCAGCCCAGAGCCCTGCCCAGCTTGGTCAGGTCGATCTTGTCCCCGTTTTTGCGCACCAGGTCGATCATGTTCACCGCCACCACCACAGGCAGCCCCAGCTCGATGAGCTGGGTGGTGAGGTACAGGTTGCGCTCGATGTTGGTGCCGTCCACGATGTTCAGGATGGCGTCGGGCTGCTCCTTCACCAGGTAGTTACGGGCTACTACTTCCTCCAAGGTGTAGGGAGACAGGGAGTAAATGCCGGGCAGATCCTGGATGACCACTTCCTTGTGGCCCTTCAGCTTGCCCTCTTTTTTCTCCACGGTGACGCCGGGCCAGTTGCCCACGTATTGGTTGGAGCCGGTCAAGGCGTTGAACAGCGTGGTCTTGCCGCAGTTCGGATTGCCCGCCAGCGCGATTTTGATATCCATGGTTTGATGCTCCTCTCCTTTGTCTGATTATGTCCAGACCCTAGATCTTATATTAGCAATCGCTAACCCGCAGTCAAAATTTTATACGATCTCAATCATTTCTGCGTCGCCCTTGCGCACGGACAACTCATAGCCCCGCACATTGAGCTCCATGGGGTCGCCCAGCGGAGCCACCTTGCGCACGTAGATCTCCACGCCCTTGGTGATACCCATGTCCATGATGCGGCGCTTCACCGCGCCCTCCCCATGGAGCCGGGCCACGGCGACGGTCTCGCCTACCTTGGCGTCTTTTAGTGTCTTCATATTCCCTCTCCTTCCTATATCATAATCCGATTGGCCATTGTCCGATCCAGCGCGACGCGGCTCTCCTTCACCTGAACGATCAGGTTGCCTGCCATCTCGCTGACCACGGTGACCGTCTCTCCCACCACAAAGCCCAGCTCCGCCAGGTGCTGACGGATCTCGTCCTTGCCGGTGATTTTAAGAATCGCGGCCTCCTCGCCAGATTTTGCCATTGTCAGCGGCATCATATCGCTCCCCCTCTTTAGTTAGGCTTCGCTAACATTTTTCAGCGTGTGTAGTTTACCACAGCTAACCATGGTTGTCAATAGCTAACTTAAACTTTTTTGCCCAGGCACGGAAAAGCCGCCGGGGTGTACCCCGGCGGCCTTCCGTTCATTCAAAGGAAAGGTGCGTCTGTCGTATACTGCGCCTGGCCACAGGCAAAACTGCCCGACGGGGTCATCCGCACCGGCACGTTGATGCAACCGATATAGTTGATGAGCCCGGTGCTGGCATCGCAGCCCAGCCAACAGAACACCTTGCCGTCCTCGATGGTGTAGCGAATGATCATATCAAAACCGATGGCATCCGACATAGGGGCGTATGGGTTCGCCTTTTGGGCCTCGCTTTTGGGAATCGTCACATCCATCCCCGCGCCGTTGAGATAGAAATTGTTTTCGTCGCTGGTGGATTGAAAGAGGTTGAGGATCAGTTCGTTCAGGCCGCTGGTGTCATACTGCTCCAGCGTCTCGGCGTCAAACACATAGAGCTTTTCGATGTACGCCCCGGTACCGTGGCCCCACACTAGGGGGAACACGATCTCTTCTCTGCCGTCCCCGTTCAGGTCAATGACCTGGGTCTGCTCCTGCACCTGCCTCTCGGGCTGGAAGTACGCCTCCCAGCAGTCCACGTCGAACTGGGTGCTCTTGTCCTGATACCTGAGTAAAATATGGGCATTCGTCTCTGTCTCGTTCATGTGGAACACCACCGGCTCCTCAGCGTAGTTCCGCTTTATCATAGCCTCATTGAAGTCCCTCAGGTTTTCCAGCAGGGACTTGGACGGGTCGCGGGTAAATGTAGGCTCCCACAGATTCAGCCACGCCAGGTGGTCGTACAGCCGCCCCTCCACCTGGAAGGTGCCCTGCAGATCCGAGTCGGTGTTGATGAGCTGGGTGCTGTTGGCCAGCAGGCCGTTGATCTCGTCCATAAAGGCGGCGATCTCCTCTGGGTCAAAGCGCTCGTGCATGAGGCCGAAGTTGATGTCGAACGTCACGCTGTTCTGCCGCACGATCTTCTCCTGCCCGTCGCGGGTCAGGGTGAACAGCTCATAGCTGTAGGTGCACCAGCCCTGACCCATATAGGGGTGATAGCGCAGGAGGTAGTCTTTGTCATCCAGGGTACACAGGAACAGGGCGTTCCAGCCAGCATGGGCGTAGTAGCCCTCATCTGAGAAAAGCAGCTGATCGTTCTCCCAGACTTCCAGCCGCTGGCCGCCATCGATCTCCACCACTTGCAGGGGCTCCGGCACGCCATTGCGGTTCAGGTCGGAGCAGTATTCCAAGATCTGGGTCTCGCTCTCCACCGCATTCCAACTGTTATAGTAGTTCTCTGCCTCCGTCAGCAGCTTGGCCAGGACGCGGGCCATGTCTAACATTTCCTGGTCGGTGAGTTCGATAATCCTGTCCCCCAGCTCGGAGGTAAATTCCCGCCGGAGAAATGTATCGCTGTTCAGGTCTACCGTGAAGTCGATGACAAAACCGCCCACAGTACCGTCCTTGATACGGTCATCGTCTACATTTAAGCACACATCAAGAGTACTTTTCTCTACATCTTCCCAACATGCGCCCCCCTCGACTCTCTCGCCTGCCAGCTTCGGGCAGCAGTATACCGCCATGCCGCTGGTGAAATAGAGCGCACCGCCGTTCGTGCCGCGTGACCACTCAACATAAGCGCCGTCTAGTCCTTCAATCAAAACATTCCTGTCCCCATTCATCGTATAAGTTGGGGTAAACTCATCCACATGATCCGATGGCTCCACGTGATCCGATGGCTCCACAGGTTCCGCCTGCCCGAAGGCGCACACGCAGGCCAGCGCCGTCACCAACACCGCCACGACCACCGCCCATATCACGCGCTTGGGGGCCTTGGCGATGCGACTGATCCGCTCCTTGAGGCTCCTCTTGTCCCCCGCCATGGTGGTGGCGCACCGGAACAGGTCAGCCGGCCGGGGCTTGGCGGTGACCAGCGCCAGCAGGGTGTTGCCATACCCTGCCCGTTCCTCATCACCCAGCCGCTTTAAAGCACCCTCGTCGCAGGCCAGCTCCGCGTCCCGCTGGCTGAGCACCGCCGCCAGCCACACCAGCGGGTTCCACCAGTGGGCCGCCAGCGCCGCGCAACGCAGGAGGCTCCAGACG
Organism: Clostridiales bacterium; assembly: GCA_014799505.1. GTDB lineage: Bacteria > Bacillota > Clostridia > Oscillospirales > Oscillospiraceae > Enterenecus. The sequence goes on along the minus strand of JAAVHV010000021.1, from coordinate 29,448 downwards.
TGGTCGCCATGGCGGTAATGGGTGTACTCGTGGGCCAGCACATGGCGGAGCATATCCGGGTCAGCCGCCGCCTCCGGGGTCACGTAAATGGCGGGCCGGAAAATCCCAAACAGGCACGGGGACGGCAGACCCACCGCCGCGTACACCCGCAGAGGGCAGGCCGCACTTTCCATCGGGATACGCTCCCGGCGCAGGCGCAAATAAAACCGCAGATTCGACACCAGAAGGATCAGCGCCACCGCCGCCGAACCCGCCAGCCACACCCAGCCCAGCCATGCGGGGGCACGGGTTAAGTCAGGGGCCGCTGGGGGCTCCGGCGGGTCGGGCAGTGTGGGGGGATTGGGCGCTTGGGGAGCGGTGATAAAGTTCGCTGTCTGGACGCCCTGCTCACCCAGGGACAGCGCGTTGTCCGGCACATTTGGCACGGTGGGCGCGGACGGCCAATCAACCACATCTTGCTCCATGCGGCTCTCAGAGAGTATCCGCGCCCCGGCCAGCGGGGAGGTGAACAGCTGCACCGGCACCAGCAGCCGCACCAGCACCACCGCCCACAGGGCGTAGCGCAGACGGGCGCTCACCCGCTTTCCCAGCGCGGCCCGAAGAGCCAATACCACTAAAATCAGAAACGCAGAGGTAAATATCCATTCCAACAACATGATGACCATATTATTTCCCCTCCCCGATCTGATCTAAAATGGCCCGCAGCTCGGCCACCTCGTCGGAGCTCAGCTCCTGACGCTTGGCCATGGCGCTCATCATCAGTCCCACACTGCCCTGGTATACCCGGTCTAAAAAGCTGTGGGTCTCGTCCATCATGGCCTGCTCCCGCTCCACCGCCGGAGTGTAGGATTTTCCCCGGCCCGTCTGCTCAACGCGGACCAGTCCCTTTTCCTCCATCCGGCGCAGAGTGGTGATGGTGGTGCTTTTCGCCCAGCCCACTGACTCCTCCAGATCCGCCACCAGCTGCATGACCGTGCGGGGATGGTTCTCCCACAGGCAGTTGAGGACGTTCCACTCGCTGGCGTTCAACTTGGTATGTTCCATATGGCGCTCACCTCTGTGTTGGTTTACATTGTAGTCCAATCATAACACAAGTGGTTTACATTGTCAACCAAAAAAAGAGATGAAAATTTGGTTACAAAAGCGGCCCCGCCGGCAGATGCCGGCAGGGCCATTGGTTTTTATGGGATAAAGTGCTCAAAAATGGGGGTCACCCCGTCCTGAGCCAGCATATCCATGGTCTCCTGGCTCCGGATCGTCCAGCCCACCTCGTGGACACCGTACAGCGCCCGCATCAGCCGAAGGCTGGGCTCCTTCCGGTCCTCCCACTTATAGGCGATAAAATCCGGGCGGGTAAAGGCGGTCGTGAGCAGATGGGTGAGCACAAACCGCACGGGTGTGGCCAGGTTCCCCACCTGGCTGCCCCGGATGAAGTTTTCGCTCAGCTGGCCGCGGAGGACCCGGGGGTATTTCTCCCTCAGCCGCAGAAGCACCGCCGGGTGAAAGGATTCCACGCAATATGTTCCGTTCCAGCCCTCCAGCGCCGACATAACCGCATCGGTGAGAGGAATATAGTTGCCTCGCTCCACCTTCAGCTCGATCACCAGGGGCGTTTTCCCCTCAAACAGCGCCAGCACATCTTGAAGCAGCGGGATATGTTCCTGTGCCCCCATCAAAGGATAGTCCTTCAGGTCGGCGGCGGTGAGATCCTCAATCAACGCCTTTTTACCGCACACCCTGGTGAGGTCGCTGTCATGTACCACGGCCAGATTGCCATCCGCCATGAGGTGAACGTCCAGCTCCGCGCCGAAGCCGTGGTCAACGGCCCGGCGGAATGCCGCCATGGAGTTTTCCGGCACCCCCTGGTCGGCGTCGTGAAGCCCCCGGTGGGCATATTTGACCCCGTCCAGTTTCTCCCATCCGGGCTGCTTCCGCCGGGGCTTGACCAGCAGACACCAAGCGCCCAAGCCGCCCAGGCAGCCCGCGCCCACCTTAATGATCGTTTTCATCCATTGTACATCTCCTTGTACATTTTAATCGTCCATATCGCCAAAGGCATCCAGACCCGTCTTGACCTCCGCTTTGCTGTCACCATGGCGGACGAACAGCATGGTCACAAAGCTCATGGACACAAAGAACGCGGCGTAGGGGAACAAAATCTGATAGCTGATATCCCGCATCAGCATGCCCGCCAGCACCGGGGTGATGACCTGGGCCGCCATAGACGCGGTGTAGTAGTAGCCGGTGAATTTGCCTACGTCGGAGCCCTTGCACATCTCCACAACCATAGGCAGGGAGTTGACGTTGATGGCCGCCCAGGCCAATCCCACTAGGGCAAAGGTCACGTACATGAGCGGTGTAATGGAGGAAGAGTGGGCAGTCATCAGGTATCCGGCCAAAAAACAGCTGGCCAGCAGGATGACCCCCGCCTGGATGGTGCGTTTGCGCCCGAATTTGGACGCCACCACGCCGATGGGAATATAGGACACGATGGCGCCTACGGTGGCCACCATCAAGCAGGTGTTGGTGCCGCCAATGCCCTCCCCCATTACCTCGGCCACATAGGTGGAAAACCAAGTGGTCACGCCGTTATAGCCCACGTACCACAGAGCGATGGAGGCCAGCAGGAAGATGAGGCTCTTCTTCACCGGCGTGGGCAGAACCTCGCTGCCGCTGCCGTCGTCCTCCGCCAGATTCCATTCCGGGTGCTTCTTCTCCAGAGCGCGGTTCTCCTCTGCCAGTTTGGGCTCCCGGATGGTCACCAGCAGCACCACCACCGCCAGCACCATGATGGCGGACACGATGATAAACAGCGGCTGATAGTCCACATGAACCAGTCCCCGGGTCTTGGAGGCAGGGTATAGGATCACACTGATGCCCAGATACAGTACGCCGCCCACCGCGCCCATTAGGTTGATGATGGCGTTGCCCTTGGAGCGCAAAGGCTTGGGGGTCACGTCGGGCATGAGCGCCACAGCCGGAGAGCGGTAAGTTCCCATGGCGATGAGCAGCAGCCCCAGCACAGCGATAAAGCCCACCAGTTTAACAGGCACGATCAGGTCTACGAGTACCGTAGGGTCAGACGGCCCTTGCACGGTAATAGAAGTCGCCAATTTATAGGGGACCGCTTCCTGAAAGTAGCTGTTGTCCAGAATGGGCAGCAGGTTCATCAAAATCACCGCCCCGGCGGTGCCAGCCAGGATATAAGGCGTACGGCGTCCGATTTTTGTATTTGTCCGGTCGGACAGTCCTCCAAAGAGGGGCAGCAGGAACAGAGCCAAGATGTTGTCCGCCGCCATGATGCCACCGGTATACGCCTCGTCCAAATGGAAGGTTTCTCGGAGGATAAGGGGCACCAGATTGTCATACATCTGCCAGAAAGCGCAGATGGACAGGAATGCCAGACCCACCAGGATCGTGCGCTTGTTGTTCAGCTTCAGATTATTCATACTCTCACTCTCTTTCTTTGTGATGCGCCAGCTTAGGCCCGTTGAGCCAGTCTTGCCGACGATCCCAGTGATGCGCTCTCTCAATCCCGATCCGCTTCCCACGCCTGACAGAGGGCTCCCACATTGTCAAATATCCAGGTGGGTTTTACCGCCTCGCTGGCATCCAAATCGGCCAGCGTCCCCTCGCCGGATAGGACGAATACGGTATCAATTCCCGCATTGACCCCGGCGGCAATGTCGGTATACAGCCTGTCCCCTACCATTACCGCGTGTTCCGGCGAAACGCCCGCCTGCTCCATGGCCAGATACGCCATGGCTGGCTGCGGTTTGCCGATGACCCGGGGCCTGCGCCCGGTGGCTCTGAACAGCATCTCGCATACGCTGCCGCAGTCAGGCACAGAGCCGTACCAGGTGGGACACACCCAATCCGGATTGGTGGCAATAAAGTCCACACCCCGGTTCAGCAAAATGCAGGCGTCCTCCAGTTTCTGAAAGGTCAGTTCCGTGTCAAAGCCGATGAGCAGGCAGTCGATATCCTCCTCCAGCCGGTCTGTGACGGATATGCCCGCCTCCGACAGCTGCTGGCAAAAGGTACCGGTGCCAAAGGCATAGCACTTGTGGTAAGGGGGACGCTCCGCCAAATCCGCGATGAGGGCGTCCACCGAGGTGAGAAAGTCCTCCCTGACCGCGGAAATGCCCATGCCGATTAGCTTGGCAATGTAGGCGTCCACCGACTTGGAGGAGTTATTGGTGAGAAAGCGATACCGGCATCCCCTGGCTCGGACTGCCTCTAGAAAGGGAATGGTTTCCGGGAACAGAGTCTGATCCAGATATATGGTGCCGTCCATGTCCAGCAGGAACAACTCCTTCTCCCCTAGCCGCGCCATTTGCTCTCGCCTCTTTTGTCTCTTGTTTTGTACGGAAAAATTATTTTCCGCAGTTAAAGCTAATTTTAGCATACTGCCACTCTTTTGTCCATTCATTTTGTGAAAGTTGACCGAAACTTTTAGTTCAGGATTTGTCCATATACAGAGAATTACCTGGACAGCTGTTCGAAAAACGGCAAAGGAGCACCCCTCCGGCAAAGTCGGAGGGGTGCTCCTTTTATCACAATACTCGTTACCTCATGCGGAGCAGACGCTCGATGTGCTTGTAGAGCAGGAAGGTGATGATCGACACCGCCACACCCTTGAGCAGATTGAAGGGCACCACGGCGAACAGTACCAGCGTGGACACACTGTTGATGGAGGGGTTGATTTTGGTGCCCATGCCCACGATGGCCTCCAGCGGCATCCCGTACAGTGCGGAAAAGGCGGGCAGCAGATAAAAGGCGTTGAAAACACTGCCGAACACCGTCAGCACAACAGTGCCCACCCCCATACCAATCACAGCGCTGCGCCGGGATTTTTTCACGTGGTAGACCACGGAAGCAGGAAGGATGAAAGAGCAGCCCATCACGAAGTTAGACAGATCGCCCACAAAGGCGGTTGTGGTGCCGCGCAGCAGCAGTTTCAGAAGCTCCTTCACCAGTGCGCACACCACCCCGGCCACTGGGCCCAGAGAGAAAGAGCAGATCAGCTCCGGCACGAAGCTGAAATCCAGCTCATAAAAGGCGGGGGCAAAAGGCAGCGGGAACTCAAAATACACCAGCACAGCGGCAATGGCGGCAAATATACCGATGTAGGCCGTCCGACGGGCGGGCGACTGCTTTTCCGGCTTGAGCCACAGCTTTTCCAACGCCATTGCCACCGCGAAGATGGCTGCGGCGATCAGCAGGAACACCAGCACATACATCACATTGTCCTGCACCTGCGCCCACAGCTTCCCCAGATTTTCCAACATACAAAAAACCTCCTAAAATAGTCTGAAACGCCTGAAAAGACTGTCTTCCAGGCGCAACACTACCACAGGAGGGTTACGCGTCTTCTTCCATCCGGACTGTACCGTTGGTCCCGGAATTTCACCGGGTCAGCCGCTTTCGCGGGTCGCGGACTTGGGGCAGAACCCTTTACCGCCAGTGGGGAATTTCACCCCGCCCTGAAGACAATTCATTCACTTGTTTCGCCCACATTATACGCCATATGTACAGAGAATGCAACCCCCATTTTTGTCGAATGATGTCGAACATTTTTAAAACGAATGTTTTTGTTCTCCTTGACAACCGCCCAAATCTATAGTACAATTGTATCAATTCTGTGAGAGGAGGGGACGCCGTGGCCCTGGAGGAAAACCGCACCTGCTGCTTCACCGGCCACCGCCCGGATAAGCTGCCCTGGAGGCTGGACGAGCGGGATCCCCGCTGCGCCGCGCTGAAACGCAGTCTGGCCCGGGAGCTGGAGGGGCTGTACCGGCGGGGCTTCCGTCATTTTATCTCCGGCATGGCCATGGGCTGTGACCTCTATTTCGCCGAGGCGGCGCTGGAGCTGCGGGCAAAGTATCCGGGACTGACGGTGGAGGGGGCGGTCCCCTGCCCCACCCAGGCTGACCGCTGGCCGGATGAGCTTCGCCGCCGCTGGCGGGACATTTTGGATCGCTGCGACCTGGAGACGGTGGTACAGCGGCACTATGACCGATACTGTATGCACCGCCGGGACCGTTATATGGTGGATCGCTCCGCCGCCGTGCTGGCGGTGTTCGATGGCACACCGGGAGGCACCCAGTACACCCTGAACTACGCTATGGACAAGAAGCGGGAGATCCTCCTGCTGGATCCCGCCCGTCCTGAGATGTCCGCATCCCATTTCACCATATGAAACGCCCCGCCGGAGCCCGGCGGGGCGTTTCATCACATCTTCAGTGAGCCGCTGAAATTCTCCACGACCTCGCCCACGGCCTTGATGGCCTTGCCCGCTGCCTTCTGAGCGGAGTGCTTTTTCTTCTTGGGCATCATCATGCCGATGGCCGCCCCCGCCGCCATGGTGGCCCCGGCAATGGGAATCATGGCCTTCTTGTCCAGTTTCATGTGTCATCACTCCTTCGCGGACTTAGCTTGCCCAGTTTGCCGTGAAAAAGTAAAATTTTCAACTGGAAACTATTTCAAAATCAACGACACCGGGCAGTGGTCGCTGCCCTGAACCTCCGGGTGGATAGAAGCTTCCTCCACCCGCTCCCCCAGCCGGTCAGACACGATGAAGTAGTCGATGCGCCACCCCACGTTCTTCTCCCGGGCGCCGAAACGATAGCTCCACCAGGAATAGGCTCCTTCCTGGTCGGGATAAAGCAGACGGAAGGTGTCGGCAAAGCCAGAGCCCAGCAGGCGGGTCATGGCCCCCCGCTCCTGATCGGAGAAGCCGGCGTTGCCCCGGTTGGTCTTGGGGTTTTTCAGGTCGATCTCCTCATGTGCCACGTTCAGATCGCCGCAGTAGATCACCGGCTTGGTTTTGTCCAGGCTTTTGAGGTAGTCCAGCAGATCGTCCTCCCACTCCATGCGGTAGCCGATGCGAACCAACTCCCGCTGGGCGTTGGGGGTGTAGCAGTTCACCAGCCAGAACTCCGGATACTCCAGCGTGATGAGCCGCCCCTCGTGGCCGTGCCTGTCCAGATCCATGCCGCAGGCCGCGGAGATCGGCTCGTGCCGGGTAAAGATCGCCGTACCGGAATAGCCCTTTTTGTCCGCCGAGTTCCAAAATTCATGATAGCCGGGCAGCTCCACCTCTGCCTGCCCCTGCTCCATCTTGGTCTCCTGGAGGCAGATGAAGTCTGCGTCCAGCGCCAGTACTGACTCCACAAAGCCTTTCTTCAGGCAGGCCCGCAGGCCGTTTACATTCCAGGATACAAATTTCATGCCAATTCCTCCCTATTGTTTCTCTCCCGCATCTGCCCTATCAGCACCCACATAGCAAATACCAGCGCCGCCAGCATGGCCAGCGCCTCCAGCGGCATGACAAAGGTGTGTCCGCCCAAGGTCAGGACACAGTTATATTTCAGCCGCAGATAGACCAGATAGCTGGCCAGCGACGCGCCCTCCGCCAGTACCGCCGCCGGAACCCGGCGCCGGTTAGTGCAGGCCCAGCACAGGGTGAACACATCAGCCAGGAAAAAGTACCGCTCATGCATATGGGGCAGAAAGAAAGGTACGCCGACGCACAGCACCACTGCCACAGTCATCACAAGCTCCCGATCCAGCCGGTTTCCGAGCCAAAGGCCCAGCCCCAGCAGAGCCAGTACCAGAGCTCCCGCCGCGGCGATGCCCAGCCTGGACGCCAGCGCCTCGTCAAGCTGTGTACCATAGGGGATGAACTGGTATACAGACGGCGCGTTGAGCACCAGCCGGGGGTACTCCCCCATCTGGTTCAGGTAGACGCCTAAAATGTCGCCCAGGGGTTTGCCCATCAGCAGCGCAGGGACAATGGTGCCCAAATAGGCCAGCGGGAACACCCACAGCTCCCAAAACCTCACCTTCTTCGCCAGCCACAGCACGCCCCACAGGGGCAGCACAAAAATCGCCTGGAGCTTGACGGAGAAGGCCGCGCCCATCAGCGCGATAGCGGCTTTATGCTTTCCATCCAGCGTCAAGGCGGCGGCGTGGACACACAGCGCGCCGTAGATCACATCGCACTGGCCCCAATATGCCCCGTTGAGCACCACCGTGGGCAGCAGCAGCGCGGCCCCAAAGACGATCAGGGGAGCGGCGCTCCCCTGCCGTTCCCTCATGAGGGAACGGGCCAGCCGCAGACAGCCCCAGGCCAACAGCACGTCCCACAGGATGGAAAACAGCTTGATGAGGTACAAATCGGGAACATCGGAGTAGGAAATAGCGGCCATAAAATAGAGATAGGGCACATTATAGTCCCCCACACTGCCTTTGACGGCGCCAAAGCCTCCGTTGGTTTTAAAATAAACATACCACTGGCTCAAAAAGTCCCTGTAATCCAGGCTGGCGTGATCCAGGCACAGCGCCCGGATCAGCATGGCCGCCCCGATGGGCAGCAGCGCCAGCAGCACCCAATCCGAACGGCGGCCCTCAAACCAGATCAGCGCCGCCGCCAGCGCCGCCATGGCCAGCAGGGCCAGCGCCACGAACAGGCGGTCCCCCGCGCCGCCCAACGTCAGCCCAGCGCACACCCATGCCGCCCCTGCCAGCAGCGCGCAGCCCACCGCGCCGCACAAGGGCGACAGACGCTTTTGCCACAGATCATTCATGAGACCACCTCCGGCTGCCTGCTTTCTATCACGGTGCCTTTCATCATACCACAGCCATCTGTATTTTTCTACCCTGGATTTTCCTGCCCTTTTTAGCCCAAGTGTTGCGGAGGGAAAATCCGTCGGTTCCACCAGCACCATTGCAACAGACATTGTAATATGTTAAAATAAAGTTTTTGAATTGGGATGGAGGGAGATGTATGGCTACTCTATATGTATCTGACTTGGATGGGACATTGCTGAGATCCAGTGAAATCACATCAGAATATACGAATACAGTGATCAATAATTTGACAGAAAAGGGCATGCTTTTTTCCTATGCTACAGCACGATCTCTTGTAACCGCAAAAAAAGCAGCTGGGGGAATAAATGTCAAAATCCCTTTGATCGTATATAACGGGTCGTTTGTAGTGGATAACGTTACAGGAGAAATTATGATTGCCAACTATTTTGACGGAGCTGTTTTAGCGATTCTTGATGATTTATTTGCCCATGAAGTGTATCCGATTGTTTATGCATACATCGATGGCATTGAAAAATTTTCATTTGTTCCGGATTTATGCAGCAGAGGGATGAGATCTTTTTTGGAAAGCAGAAAAGGTGATATTCGGACAAACGCAGTGGCGGCTCCCAAGGATTTGAAACAGGGAAACATTTTTTATATCACATGTATTGATGAGCCGCACAAATTAACACCATTATTCGATAAATATAAAGACACCTGCCATTGCATATATCAGACAGATATTTATACGAATGAGCAATGGCTTGAAATCCTGCCGAAATCCACATCGAAGTCAAATGCAGTAAAGCAGCTAAAGAAACTTTTGAGGTGCGATAAATTGATTGTTTTTGGTGATGGAAAAAATGATATAGATATGTTTGAAATAGCAGATGAGGGCTATGCCGTAAAAAATGCTCACGACGAATTGAAGGAAAAAGCCACAGCTGTTATTTTGTCAAACGATGAGGATGGGGTGGCAAAATGGATCGAGCAAAATTATGCTTAGAGCATTGCAATCGAACAAGGATACCATATTGGACTATTGACCAATATGCTGATTTTAGGCGGTAACTTCCTGTTTATACGGCGGTTGTCCAGTGCGAACAACTGCTCATACTGTCATTTCGACGAAAAATTTTTTCAATAAGCATTCAGCAACACCGAAGTTAAAAAGAGAGATTTTCCTCCACCGGTTGACATTTCCGCCGTTTCGCTTTATTCTAAGATAACGAACCAAAATCTAACCCTTTACTTTGGAGGATTTCATCTATGTGCGGTTTTACCGGCTTTGTCTCCCGCTCCGCCGCCCCTGACGCGAACGCCCTGCGGGCCATGGGGGACACCATCCGCCACCGGGGCCCCGACGGCGAGGGCCACTATATCGACGATCACTGTGGGATCGCCCACCGCCGTCTGTCCATCATCGACCTGGCCACCGGCGACCAACCCATGTACAGTCCCGACGGGCGGTATGTGATCGCCTACAACGGCGAGGTTTACAATTTCAAACTCCTGCGAGAGGAACTCATTGCCGTCGGCCACACCTTCCAAACCACCTGCGACACCGAGGTGGTGCTTCACGGTTACATGGAATGGGGCGCAGAGGTGCTGAAAAAGCTGCGGGGTATGTTCGCCTTCGTCATCTGGGACAAGGAGAAAAAAGAGCTGTTCGGCGCCCGGGATCCCTTTGGCATCAAGCCCTTTTACTATGCCCAGATGGGGGATCTGTTTTTCTTCGGCTCCGAGTGCAAGAGCTTCCTCCCCCACCCCGGCTTCCGAAAGGAGCTGAATCCGGCGGCGCTGAAGCTCTACCTCACCTTCCAATATTCCGCGCTCAACGAGTCCTTTTTTAAGGACGTATACCGTCTGCTTCCCGGCCACTATCTCATTCACCGGGATGGACACACGGAATTCGCCTCCTACCACTCCTTCTCCTTTGATCCCCAGCCCATGTCCCTGGAGAAGCGGGCGGAGCAGATCCGGGAGGTGGTCACCGAATCGGTGGAGGCCCACCAGATCAGCGACGTGGAGGTGGGCTCTTTCCTGTCCGGCGGCATCGACTCCAGCGTTATCGCCGCCCTGTCCCGACCCGATAAAACCTACTCCGTGGGCTTTGAAAACAAAGACTTTGACGAGACCGGCGAGGCCCAGGCATTGTGCAAAGAGCTGGGTCTGCGCAACATCTCCAAGACCATCTCCGCCGAGGAGTTTTTCGATGCCCTGCCCTCCATCCAGTACTATGCCGACGAGCCCAATGCCAACCTGTCCACAGTGCCGCTGTACTTCCTGTCTAAACTGGCGGCTCAGGACGTGAAGGTTGTGCTGTCCGGCGAGGGAGCGGACGAGCTGTTTGGCGGTTATATCACCTACCACACCACCAAGCCTTATCGGGTATACCGCAAGGCCCCCCTGGCCTTGCGGAAGGCTGTGGCCGCCTGGGCAGCCAAGCGGCCGCCTTTCCACGGCCAGGGCTTCCTCACCAAGGCCGCTAAGAGTGTTGACCAGACCTTTGTGGGCCAGGCGTTCATCTTCGACAACGACGAAGCCGAGCGGGCGCTCTCCCCCGCCTACCGCAGCGGGCTTTCCTGGCACGATGTCACCGAGCCCTACTTTGAGGCGGTGGAAAAGGCCGACGACCTGACCAAAATGCAGTATCTTGATCTCCACCTGTGGCAGCCGCTGGATATCCTGCGCAAAGCCGACCGCATGACCATGGCCAACTCGCTGGAGCTGCGGGTGCCCTATCTCGACAGGGAGGTTTGGGCGGTGGCCCGGGCCATCCCCAGCTCCCAGAAGATGCGGGGCAAGACCATGACCAAGTGGCCTCTGCGTATGGCGGCGGTGCCTCTGCTTCCCAATGACTGGGTGAAGCGGGACAAGAAGGGGTTCCCCGTCCCTTTCATCGCGTGGCTGCGGGAGGAAAAGTACTACAATTGGGCCAAAGATCTGATTAACCAGAGCTATGTGGCGGAGTTCTTTGACCAGAACTATCTGCTGGAGCTGCTGGAGCGGCACTACTCCGGGCAGGCCCGCACCCACCGCAAGCTGTACACGGTGCTGTCCTTCCTGATCTGGTACCAGGTATACTTCCCCGAAAAGTGCGGCGCAGAGCCGTTCTCCCCCACAAAATAACAAAATTGCCCGCTGCGGCCCCTGCAGCGGGTAATTCTTTTGTCGATTTTTTGTCGAAAGTCGGCAATCGTTCATAAATATTCTATTGAAAAAAGCATATCACTTCGCTATAATATTCGCTGAACTTTCCTACTGACTTAGGAGGAGAACCATGATTCTACGCGTTGGCATTGACATCGGCTCCACTACCGTCAAAGTGGTGGTGCTGGATGAGAATAACAAACTGCTGTTCCGCTCCTACGAGCGGCACTATTCCAAGGCCCGGGAGCGGGCCTGCGAGACCCTGCGCTCCATTGAGGATATGCTGAGCGGCAAGGATGTACGCCTGGTGGTCACCGGCTCCGCCGGACTGGGCGTAGCCAAGGCCGCGGGGCTGGACTTTGTTCAGGAGGTGTACGCCACCGCCGCCGCAGTGAATACCTATATCCCGGATACTGACGCCGTCATTGAGTTGGGCGGTGAGGACGCCAAGATCATCTTCTTCGGCGGCGCGCTGGAGGAGCGGATGAACGGTTCCTGCGCCGGGGGCACCGGGGCGTTTATTGACCAGATGGCTACCCTCATGAACGTCACTGTGAACGAGCTGGACGAGCTTTCCCTCAAACATGAGAAAATTTACCCCATCGCCTCCCGGTGCGGCGTGTTTGCCAAGAGCGATATCCAGCCCATCCTCAACCAGGGCGGGCGCAAGGAGGATGTGGCCGCGTCCATCTTCCAGGCCGTGGTGGATCAGACCGTGGCCGGTCTCACCCAGGGCCGGGAGCTGAAGGGCAAGCTGGTCTTTCTGGGCGGCCCCCTCCACTTCCTCATGGGGCTGCGGGAGCGGTTTGTGGACACCCTCCAACTGGACGAGGCCCACGCCATCTTCCCGGAAGACGGCGACTGCTTCGCCGCCATGGGGGCGGCGCTGTGCGCCTCCGACTACGAGGTCAGACCCTTTGACGACTTGCTTCATCTGCTGGAGGAGAGCCGGGGGGCCACATCGGTGGTGGATACCATGCCGCCGTTGTTTGAAAGCGAGGCTGATTACGATGCGTTCACTGCCCGGCACAACGCCTCCACTCCGCCCCAGTTGGACATCAACACTTACGCTGGGGACGCGTACTTAGGCATCGACTCCGGTTCCACGACTGCAAAAATCGTCCTCATTGCCCCGGACGGCGGACTGCTGTATACTTATTACCACTCCAATCTGGGCAATCCGGTGGCCCTCGTGCTGGAACAGCTCAAGGAGATCTACAAGCTGTGCGGTGACCGCATCAAAATTCGCGGCTCCGCTGTCACCGGCTATGGCGAGGATCTTATTAAAAACGCCTTTTCCTGCGACCTGGGCTTGGTGGAAACGGTGGCCCACTACCGCGCCGCCGCCCACTTCAACCCCAACGTGGACTTCATCATTGACATCGGCGGGCAGGACATGAAGTGCTTCAAGATCCGCAACGGCGCGGTGGACTCTATTATGCTCAACGAGGCCTGTTCCTCCGGCTGCGGTTCCTTCATCGAAACCTTCGCCAAGGCGCTGGGCTATGACATCGCCGACTTTGCCAAGCTGGGCCTGTTCACCCAGAAGCCGGTGAACCTGGGTTCTCGGTGCACCGTGTTCATGAACTCCAGCGTCAAGCAGGCCCAGAAGGACGGAGCCAGCGTAGAGGACATCAGCGCAGGCCTGTCCATCTCCATCGTGAAAAACGCCATCTATAAAGTCATTCGCGCCGCCAGCGCCGACGACCTGGGCAGGCACATCGTGGTGCAGGGCGGCACCTTCCACAACGACGCAGTGCTCCGAGCCTTTGAGCAGGAGCTGGGTAGGGACGTCACCCGTCCCACCATCGCGGGCATCATGGGGGCTTTTGGCGCGGCGCTGGCCGCCCGGGATCTGAAACTGGAGCGGTCAATACTGTTAAGTGAATCCGCCTTACAGTCTTTTTCACACAGCGCCAAACCCGTTACCTGTAACCTGTGCACCAACCACTGCTCCCTCACGGTCAACACCTTTGACGGCGGACGGCGGTTTATCTCCGGCAATCGCTGCTCCCGGCCCTTGGGCAAGGAGAAGGCGGAGCTTCCCGACCTGTACCGCTACAAATATGAAAAGCTCCGGGCTATGGAGGGCAAGGGCTTCGGCAACGGCTCCCGGGGGCGCATCGGCATTCCCTTCGGGCTGAATATGTACGAAAACCTCCCCTTCTGGTTTGAGCTGTTCACCCGGCTGAATTTCGAGGTGGTGCTCTCCCCCGAATCCTCCCGGAAGCTGTACATCAAAGGCCAGCGCACCATCCCATCGGACACGGTGTGCTACCCCGCCAAGCTGCTTCACGGCCATGTGGAGGCCCTGGTGGATGCGGGAGTAGACGCCATTTTCTACCCCTGTATGTCCTATAACTTCGACGAAAAGTCGTCGGACAACAACTATAACTGCCCTGTGGTGGCCTACTACCCCGAGCTATTGGCGGCAAATATGCCCGATCTGAAAAAGACCCGGTTCCTCAACCCCTACGCCGGACTGCACCGCCCCCGCGATTATGAGCGCATCGGCTCCCAGTGGTTTGCCGATACCTTCGGCGTCCCCCGCAAGGAGGCCGTCAACGCCATCCGCGCGGCATACCAGGCCTATGACCGCTATAAAGAGGACGTTCACCATACTGGCCAGCAGTATATCGACGAGGCTCGCGCCAAAGGTCTGCCCATCATTGTGCTGGCGGGCCGCCCTTATCATATCGACCCGGAGATCAACCATGGTATCAACGACCTGATCACCTCCTTTGGCTTCGTGCTGGTCAGTGAGGACGCGGTGGCTTTCCATGAGAGCTATGCCCCCCGCAAAGTACTCAACCAGTGGACCTTCCAGGCCCGTATGTACAACGCCGCTCGGTATGTGTGCGAGCAGCCCGATATGCAGCTGGTGCAGCTGGTGAGCTTTGGCTGCGGCACCGACGCCATTACCGGCGATGAAATGCGCTCCATCTTGGAGCAAGGTGGAAAGCTTTACACCCAGTTGAAAATCGACGACATTAGCAACCTGGGCGCGGTAAAGATCCGAATCCGCTCCCTGATGGCGGCGATGGAGGAGCGCAAACGCCATGACAACTGACCTATCGGACAACTCGCCTGGGCTGTCCGGGATAGCTGACCCAACGTGAAAGGAAATTTGACTATGGCTGAATTGGTTTACGACAAAGACGGACGGCTGCTCTTCACCAAGGAGATGAAAGAGGAGTACACCATCCTGATGCCCCAGATGCTCCCCGTTCACTTCGGAATGTTCCGTCAGTTATTGGTGTTAGAGGGCTATAAAGTAGATATGCTTAACACCAATCATCGAGGGATTATTGATGAGGGCTTGAAATATGTCCACAACGACACCTGCTACCCAGCCCTGCTGGTCATTGGGCAGCTCATCGACGCGATCAAAAACGGCGGATACGATCCCCACAAAATCGCGTTGTTCATCACCCAGACCGGCGGCGGGTGTCGGGCATCCAACTACATCCACCTGCTTCGTAAGGCGCTGGAAAAGGCGGGGCTGGAATTCGTGCCCGTGATCTCGGTGAACCTGTCCGGGTTGGAGAAAAATCCCGGCTTCTCTCTTACGCTTCCCCTGATCCGCAAGCTGATCTACGGCATGATGTACGGCGATCTGCTGGTCAACGCGGCCAACCAAGTGCGCCCCTATGAGCTTACCGCCGGCGACACCGACAGGATGCTGGATCACTGGCAGAGCAAGCTCATTGACAGCTTTCAGGCAGGCCGCGGCATGAGCCGCAAGCAGATGCGGGCCAATTTCGACGCCATCCTGGCCGACTTTGAAACTATCCCTATCTCCCATGAGGAAAAGGTGCGGGTGGGAGTCGTCGGCGAGATCTACGTGAAATTCTCTCCCCTGGGCAACAACAATCTGGAAGATTTTCTCCTCTCTGAGGGCGCTGAACCTGTGGTGCCTGGCCTCACCGACTTCATGATTTTTAAAATCTTCAATCGCGAGGTGGATGTGAACATCTACGGCGGGCTGTGGGTAAAAAAGAAGTTCTGCCAGATATTCAAGGGCTACATTGAGGCCTGTCAGAAAGATATGATTGCGGCGCTGAAAAAGAGCCGCTTCCGCGCCCCCGGCACCTTTGAGAATATGCACAAGCTGGTACAGGGCTATCTGGGCGACGGCAACAAGATGGGCGAGGGCTGGTTGCTCACCGGCGAGATGCTGGAGCTCATCCACTCCGGGGTGCCTAACATTGTCTGTACACAGCCCTTTGGCTGCCTGCCCAATCACATCGTGGGCAAGGGCATGATCCGCCGTCTCAAGGACGACTACCCGAATTCCAACATCGTGGCCATCGACTACGACCCCGGCGCCACGAAAATCAACCAGGAGAACCGCATCAAGCTGATGCTGGCAAACGCCAAGACTTTGGCTAAGCAGGAAGCAGACAAAGCGCCCGTGGGCGCGGGTGTGTAAGTAAGGAGGTACTCCCATGAAATTAGCGGAAGCCTTACAGGAGCGGGCGGATCTGAATCGCCGCATCCAACAGCTCCAGCAGCGGCTGAGTACCAACGCCATTGTTCAAGAAGGCGAGTCTCCCGCCGAGAACCCCCAGGAGCTGCTGACCGAGCTGGACGGCTGCGTTTCCAACTTGGAGTCGCTCATTACCCGGATCAACCTGACCAACTGCCAAACTCTGGTAGAGGGCGAAAACCTCACCGCCCTGCTGGCCCGGAGGGACGCGCTGAAGCTGAAGCTCAGCGCCTACCGCGACCTGGTATACAGCGCCAGCCAGCTGGGCCGACGGGCCACCCACACGGAGATCAAGCTGCTCAGCACCGTGAACGTGAAGGAGCTGCAAAAGCAGGTGGATGCACAGGCGCGCGACCTGCGGTTGCTGGACAACTCCATCCAGTCCGCCAACTGGGCCACCGAATTGATGTAACGCGGCAGTCGGTAGCTTCCGGGGCGAACGCATCTCTCCCGGCTGAGAATGAGCCGGGCCTTATTGGTGGCGCCGAAGGGCCGGCGCGAGGGGGTTCGATCCCTCCGTGTAACCGTCATGCCCAAACTGCGCACAAAGGCATCGTAACAGGGGGTTGCCCCATAATCACAAGGTATGACCAATACGTTGACCGGAAGCGAGGGCGGGCTTGGGGAATTGCCGCTGACACGCAAAAACCGCCCGATCTGGACGGCTTTTGGGAGGTTTTATGGACAAATTGAGATTTGTGGACGCCTGTACTGACGAACACTTCCGGGCCATGTCCCTGATCCATGCCCTGGGCTGGCGGGACACCTACGTGGACGCAGTGCCCGCCGACTATATGGCCCGCGAGATCACCGACGACCGCTGGGTGGAGGTGTTCCGCACCAATTACGAGACACACAACGGCGTCCACGGTCTGCTCCTCTACCGGGGGGACACGCCGGTGTCCTGCCTCAACTATTGTAAGGCGCGGGTGACCAATTACAACGTAGGCGACATCTGTACCTTTGACAATGCCGCCTATGCCAACTGGGGCGAAATCGCGTCCTTCTATACCCATCCGGCGGAGCGAAGCCACGGCTACGGCAGCCTGCTGTTTGAAGAAGCGTGCCGCCGGATGAAGGCGGATGGCTTTGAACACGCCTTCGTATTCGTCCTGCGGGAAAACGAGAAGGCTCGGCGGTTCTATTCCGCCCACGGCTTTACCTGGGACGGCACCCATGCCGATATTCCCTTTCCTCACAACACCATATGCGTGGATCTGCGGTATGTGAAAAAGCTATAAACGCAAAGCGGCCCCGGAGTTTTCCCCTCCTGGGCCCTTTTGATTGCCCAAAGCCCTCTTTTCCGCATATACTGTACCCAAAGGGGGTGGGCACAATGAGGCGCTGCTGCTGCGGCTCTCAGGGACAGGGCGGCGATCTGGTGGCCTCGGCGGCGGCGCTGTCCGTGCTGATTGCCCAGGGCAAGACAGCAGAACAGATCGAGCTGCTGTCCGCAGTCTTTGATATGCTGGCTGACAATCTGGCCACACTGGCACTGAAAGCACCTAGCGAGGAGGACTGCTGCTGTCATGAGGCAGAAGAGAAAAATGAGGGCCGCTGCTCGTGACAGCGGTCCTTATTTTTTATGTATCCTTTTCCCGATCCCGCTGGATGAGCAGCTTTACCGCCTCGATCCCCACCCGGATGGCGGACTCGGTGTCCTCGTCCCGGGTCTGGTCAAGCCCAGCGGCATTTCGCTCCTGGTTCCAGATCACATGGAACGCCGAACCGCACCGCACTCCCCGGGCTGCGGCCACGGTGAACAGCGCCGCGCTTTCCATCTCGGAGGCCAGCACACCCAAGCGCTTCCACGCCTCCCACTTGCTTTGCAGCTCATAGGACACCGGCATACGCTCCGGCGAGTGCTGGCCGTAAAAGGAGTCCTTGCACTGCACCACCCCGGCGTGCCAGCGGCGGGCCGCCGCTTTAGCCGCATCCACCAACGCGGTGAGCACCTCAAAATCCGCAACGGCGGGGAACTCAATGGGGGCGTATTCCCGGCTGGTGCCCTCCATGCGGACAGCCCCGGTGGCAATGACCACGTCCCCGCTGGTGACGTCCAGCTTGATGCCGCCGCAGGTGCCCACCCGCACAAAGGTATCCGCGCCCAGATTGGCCAGCTCCTCCATGGCGATGGAGGCGGACGGCCCGCCGATGCCGGTGGAGGTGACGGTCACCTTTTCCCCCAGCAGGGTGCCGGTATAGGTGACGTACTCCCGGTTGGTCATCACATGGACAGGGTCGTCAAAATAGCGGGCGATCTTCTCGCACCGCCCGGGATCCCCGGGGAGCAGGCAGTACCGGCCTACGTCTCCCTGCTTGCAGTTGATGTGGAATTGGCGTTCGTCCGCGATCATGACCGCACCTCATTTCTCTTGATTTGCTCTTATTATATCGCGATTGAGCGCAAAAAGCAAGGCACAGGCATAGAAAAGCATGGGCACGGATCAGGAAAATGTAACAGTTCACGCTCCCTCCGGCCACTTGGTATCTGCCGTCAGCACAATACCGTGTGTCCCATCCTTAGCTGTGACATACCAGCGCTCCCCTTCCGGCGGGGCTTGTTGAATCACGATTCGGGCCAGCTCTCCTTCCGCGATCCTTCCAACGGCCGTGTCGTACACCAGCACCGTCACCGGGTACTCCCCCGCCTCAAAGCCGAAGGTCTCTCCCCGTTTCAGCGGGCTGCTGTCGGCGTTCCGCATCCCTGAATTCTGGTCTACAAAATCCACCACGACCTCGACAATGGTGGCATCCGAATCGTTGACGAACACCAAATCGTAATCGATTACTTCCCCGCCGCTGCCGCAGCCGGACAGGGCAGCCAGGATAAACAGTGCCGCTAACACCGCATAGATACGTTTTTTCATCGTTCCATTTCTCCTTTATGTGTCAAATTGATAAAAATACAGCCGTCCATTCTGGCTGTCAAAGACCGCCGCAGTGAAATTCCAGGAATATCGATCGCACAGCGCCGTATCGTCATAGGGATCATCGCTCTCGCTGTGACGGTCATAGAGGAAGTAAAAGCCCTCCTCTATTGACGCGCCCTCATCCCCGCACAAACCGACAGCCTGTGCCGCGTATACCGACATAGGCAGGGGCTTCCACCCTGGGATGTCCTCCAACCCTTCGACCAGTCCGTTCAACTCCACCACGGCAGCGGTCAGCCCGTCTCCGTGGAATCCGCCGTGGCTGTCTTCAAAATGGATCAGCGTCCCAGCGGATAGATCCACTCCCAGCGCCTTCTCGATTCGGGACAACCTGTTCTCCTCCCTGCTCCCAACTTCGCAGCTTGGGAGAGCAAAAAGCAGCACATATAAAATCAAAGCAAGGGTTAAAAAGCGCTTCATTGTATCATCTCCTTTCAAAATGGGCCGCAAAAGACCGCCCCATGGCCGGGGCGGTCATGCGGTCTGTCTTATTTGGTTATTCCGCCTCATCCGGGACAAACTCTAGAATATCCCCCGGCTGGCAGTCCAGCGCCTTGCAGATGGCCTCCAGCGTGGAAAAGCGTACCGCTTTGGCCTTGTTGTTCTTCAAAATGGACAGGTTGGCCATGGTGACGTCCACCTTCTGGGACAGCTCTCCCAGGGACATCTTGCGCTTGGCCATCATCACGTCCAAGTTCACGATAATCGCCATAAGCCGCCCCCTATATGGTCAGGTCGTTTTCCGCCTTCAGCTCGGCGGCCTGACGGAACAGGGCGGACATGACCATGCACACCAGGCCTGCCATGAGGAAGATGGGGACGAACAGGGCGTTGTAGGTCAGCAGCGGTAAAATGCTTTGATAGGTAACGAATCCCCATATCAGCCGAATCAGCGCCGCGCCGGAGATCACGAAGCAGCACACCGCTGCCCGTTTCAGGCTGACTGCGTTACTCAGTGTAAAGGGTTCTCCCTTTAATATTGTGTCCAGTACCCGCTTGGCTTGCCAGAGGATGATGGCGGTGCAGATTCCGCAGAACCAGAGGAATACAGTGAGCACAGCCATATACACGTCTGTCCACACCACAAGCCAGGAGCAAAAAAACATCATTGCAAAAGGGAAATAGTATCTTGGCGTACTTTTCACCCCCAACAGATAGGTCAGATCCTCTATTCCCCAGTCCACCATTTCGCCCACGGACATCTCCCCATACATGTACGCCATCATGGGAACCAGAAGCAGTGCCAAAACATTGCACACAAATGTGATGATAACCAGCACCCGCAGCACCCGGGCCAACTTCTGCACGGAAGTCTTATCCATACTTACCACCTCTTGCCCATGAGCTTACCACTTGTATTATCGTTTGTCAAGTATTTTTTATTGTTTTTCGATAAAATTTATTGATAGAAAAGCCCCGCGCCGTTTGCGCGGGGCTCTCTGCCTCTTACAAATCCCAGGGATCGTAATCGTAGTCTTGGGGCTTCGCGGGCAGTTCCTGCGCCGGAAGCGGCTTGGGAGCGGGCCGGAACAGGGCGGCGATGGCCCCGCGATCCAAGATCGGGGCGATGATGCCGATCACGATCAACACGCCCAACGCAATCACCAGTTCCGTCCCCTCCTCCGTCTCCGGGATGCAGGAAAGTACCTGGCCGATAGCATTGAAGGCCACATGGCCCAGGATGGACGGCAGGATGGAATTCGCCCGCAGATCAATGAAGCCAAAAATCGCGCCCAGCACAAAGGCGTAAGCAAACCAAATCGGGTGTCCGTGGCACGCTCCAAACACGGCGGCGGACAGCACAACCGCCAGCCAGCCGGGCATCACCCGGGCCAGCCGGTTCATGACCAGTCCCCGGAAAATGATCTCTTCCACCACTGGGGCCACCACCGCCACGGCAATTATCCCGATCAGGGTGCCCTCGGCCACGTCCGCCGAAGCCTCGCTGTAGCTGTCCAGCCATGCCTCGGGCAGCGCGGCCAGCGCCACCGTGATCACCACGTACAGCCCCGGCGCCAGCGTCACCCCTGTCAGCAGGGCGGGCACAGGTACGGGCCGCAGCCACAGCGCTTCGCCGAGCTTTTTCCTCCGGATGAGGTAAAAGGCCAGCACAACGGTAAGGGTAAGCAAGCCGGAAATCATCGACAAGGTCATCGTATCGACGCTGAGCAGGGCCAGGATAGCGTCCTCGTCCACCACCGATTCCCCGGTAATGGCTTCCGAAACAATGGAGACAATCAGAGGCAGCATTACCGCCACCTGCATCCCCAGAAACAGTGCCAAATAGCACACCGATTTGCCCAGAGCGGCAAACACCTGGCCCACACGGTCTGGCTTTCTCTCGTTCATCATTCAATCCCTCCCAGTACTTTCCCGATGGAGTCGTGGATCACCAAATCAGCCTGTCCGTCGTAGGGAGTGGGGTCCCGGTTGATGAGCACCAGCTTATTCCCCCGGTAATAATTGATGAGCCCCGCCGCTGGATACACCACCAGAGACGTGCCGCCGATGATAAGCACATCCGCTTGCGCGATGGCCCGCACGGCCCCCTCCACAGTATCCTGATCCAGCCCTTCCTCATAGAGTACCACGTCTGGCTTCACCAGTCCCCCGCACTTGGCGCAGCGGGGCACTCCCTCTCCCCCGGCGATAAAATCCACGCCATAGGGCGTCCGGCACCTGGTGCAGTAGTTGCGGTGCACCGAGCCGTGTAGCTCATACACCGTCTGGCTGCCCGCCAGCTGATGCAGCCCGTCGATATTCTGGGTGACCACCGCCTTCAGCTTGCCCACCCGCTCCAGTTCAGCCAGCTTGAGATGGGCGGCGTTGGGCTTCGCGTCCAAGCACAGCATTTTGTCCCGATAAAAACGGTAGAATTCCTCTGTGCGGCGGGTGAAATAGGTGTGACTGAGGATGGTCTCCGGCGGCTCGTCGTACTTCTGGTTATAAAGGCCATCCACACTGCGAAAGTCGGGGATGCCGCTCTCTGTGGATACGCCTGCCCCTCCAAAAAAGACAATATTGCCGCTGCCTTTGATCCATTCCTGCAATTGTTCCTGAGGAGTCATCGTCGTTCCCTCCTTTGGCCCAATTATAGCAAAATCCCCCCTGCACCGCAAGGGGGACTTTGCTCAATCCTTCATCAACAGATACAGCACAGCTTTCTGGGCGTGCAGGCGGTTTTCCGCCTCCTCAAATATCTCGTCGGCGTGGGCCTCGAACACCTGGGCGCTGATCTCCTCCCCCTTGTGGGCGGGCAGGCAGTGCTGCACCATGCAGCCGGGGTGGGTCAGCTCCATCAGCGCTTCGTCCACGCAGTAGCCCGCGAAGGCCTTCGCCCGGACGGCCCGCTCCTCCTCCTTGCCCATGGACGCCCATACGTCGGTGATTACCACGTCGGCGTCCTTTGCCGCCTGGTTGGGCGTGCGCACCAGCTCGAACTTGCAGTCCGTCACCGTTTTGGCAAAGTCCAGCACCGTTGGATCGGGGTCATACCCCTCCGGGCAGGCCACGGACACATCCATGCCGCACTTCAGGCCGCCCACAATCAGGGAGTTGGCCATATTGTTGCCGTCCCCAATGAAAGCCAGCTTCAGCCCCTCCAGCCGGGTCATCTTCTCCCGGATGGTCATCAGGTCCGCCAGCACCTGGCAGGGGTGGGCAAAGTCGGTCAGGCCGTTCACCACAGGAATGGAGGCGTATTTCGCCAGTTCCTCCACTTCGGACTGGCCGTAGGTGCGGATCATGATGCCGTCGCAGTACCGGGACAGCACCCGCGCGGTGTCCTCCACCGGCTCCCCGCGGCCGATCTGGCTCTCCTTGCCGGACAGGAACAGGGCGTGTCCGCCCAGCTGGTACATTCCCACCTCGAAGGACACCCGGGTGCGGGTGGAGTTTTTCTCGAAGATCATGGCTAGAGTTTTGCCCTTGAGGTAGTCGTGGGCGATGCTGTGCTTCTGGCTGTATTTCATCTGATCCGCCATATCCAGGATCTCGGTAATTTCCTCCCTGGACAGATTCAGCAGTTTAAGCAAGTCTTTTTTCACCGATATCTCCTCCGTTTTAAGAAAGGGCCGCTTTCAGGATGACCAGCCCCTTGTCCAGCTCTTCCTTGGTGATGGTCAGCGGCGGCAGGAACCGCAGACCCGACCCGGCGGTGAGGCTGAGCAGACCCGCCTGGTTCAGCTTGGCGCACAGCTCCTTGTTGGAGAAGCCCTCCGACACCTCTACACCAATCATCAAGCCCATGCCCCGCGTCTTACCCAGGCAGGGCAGATCCATGGACTCAATGGCGGCCCGCAGGTATTCCCCCTTTTCTTTCACCCGGGAAATGGACTCATCGTCCAAAATGTCCAGCACCGCGTTGGCCGCTGCCGCAGCCACTGGATTGCCGCCGAAGGTGGAGGCGTGGTCGCCGGGTGTAAACACATGGCGGCACTTCTCATTCACCAGGAAGCCGCCCATGGGCAGGCCCCCGGCGATCCCCTTGGCAAAGGACGCCGCGTCAGGCTGTACGCCGTACTGCTGGAAGCAGAACAGTGATCCGGTGCGGCCTATGCCGGTCTGCACCTCATCCACCAGGAACAGCCAGTCCCGATCCGCACACAGCTTGGCCAGATCGTGTACAAACCCGGGATCCAGGGGCAGCACGCCCCCTTCCCCCTGCACCAGCTCCACCAGCACAGCGCAGACGTCATCGCCCGCTGTCTGCCGGACAGAGTCAATGCTGGGATCCGCCCAGCGGAAACCCTCGGTAAAGGGGAAAAAATATTTGTGGAACACATCCTGACCAGTGGCGGCCAGGGTGGTAATGGTGCGGCCATGGAACGAGCGGTTCAGGGTGATGACAGTGCCCCTTCCCTCTCCGTATTTCTCCCAGGAGTACTTCCGGGCCAGCTTGATAATGCCCTCGTTTCCCTCCGCGCCGGAATTGCCAAAAAACGCCGCCGCCATACCGGAGCGGGTACACAGCTTTTCCGCCAAACGGATATAGGGTTCGGAGTAGTACAGGTTGGAGATGTGGGCCAGCTTCCCCGCCTGCCCGGCGACCGCCGCCTGCCACTCGGGATCGGCGGTGCCCACCGACAGCACACCGATGCCGGAGGCAAAGTCGATGTACTCCTTCCCGTCCACGCCGTACAGGGTGGCCCCCTGTCCATGGTCGATGGCAATGGGGCTGCGGCCATAGCTCTGCACAACATATTGGCTGTCCAGTTTTTTCAGCTCTTCAAAGGTCACCATCGGCGCCTCCTTACACAGTTATCATTGTTCCCAAGCCCGCGTCGCTGAGCAGCTCAATGAGGATGGAGTGGGGAATGCGTCCGTCCAGAATGACAGTGCTCCTCACCCCGGAGCGCACCGCCTCGGCGGCGCAGTCGATTTTGGGGATCATGCCCCCTTGGATCACCCCGTCCTTGATGAGACCGGGGATCTCCGACGCCCGGACCTGGTGGAGCAGGGTGCTCTCATCCTGGGGGTCAGTGAGTAGGCCCCGCACATCGGTGAGCAGGATCAGCTTCTCCGCGTTCAGCGCCACCGCCAGCTTGGCGGCGGCGGTGTCGGCGTTCACGTTGTAAGCGGTCGGCCCGTCAATGCCCCGGGCCACGGTGGACACCACGGGGATGTAGCCGTTATGGAGCGCGTCCTCCACAACGGAGGGGTTCACCTTCTGAATAGAGCCCACCAACCCATACCTCTCGTCCAGCCGGACGGCCTGGAACAGGTCGGCGTCCATGCCGCACAGGCCCACCGCCCTGCCCCCCTGACTGTTGATGAGGGCTGCCAGATCCTTGTTCACCTTGCCGCACAGGATCTGCTGAACCACTTCCATGGTCTCCTCGTCGGTGTAGCGCAGTCCGTCCACAAACTTGGACTGGTGGCCCAGCCGTTTCAGCATATCGCTGATCTCCGGCCCGCCGCCGTGGACCACCACCACCCGGATCCCCACCAGGGAGAGCAGGATCAGGTCGGAGATCACCGCCTGGCGCAGCTCCTCTGAGACCATGGCGTTGCCGCCGTATTTCACCACCACGGTCTTGCCGTTGTACTTTTGAATATAGGGCATCGCCTCGGCCAGCACCTGGGCGCGCTCAATGAGTGAGGACATGATAAAGCACCCTTTCAAGGTAAAATATAACAGCCACAGAAAATGCCCGGCCCTCAGGTCCTGTAGTCACCATTGATTTTAACATATTCGTAGGTCAGGTCACAGCCCCAGCAGGTGGCCTCGCTGCCGCCCTCGTTGAGGGATACATCAATGACCACCTCGTCCTGGCTAAGGATTTTCCTGGCCAGTTCCTCGTCAAAGTCAAGGCCAACGCCCTTCTCACACACCAGGATGCTCCCCTGAATGGAAGAGAAGCTGATATCCACATACTCCGGGCGGAAGGGGGCTTTGGAATAGCCCATGGCGCACAAAACCCGCCCCCAGTTGGCGTCCGCGCCGAACAGCGCCGCCTTCACCAGCGAAGACCCAACCACCGCCTTGGCAAGGCGCTCTGCGCTCTCCTCGCTGCGGGCGCAGCGAACCGTACAGGTCACCAGCCGGGAAGCGCCCTCGCCGTCGGCGGCGATCGCCCTGGCCATCGTCTCGCACACCTGATAGAGCGCCTTGTAAAATACGGTGTAGCTGTCGTCCTTCCACTCGATCTGCTCATTGCCCGCCAGGCCATTGGCCAGCACCACACACATATCATTGGTGGAGGTGTCTCCGTCCACTGTTACCCGGTTGAAGGTGCGGGGAACGATCTCGTGGAGGGCGTCCTGGAGCACATCGTGGGTGATGGCGCAGTCGGTGGTGATGAAGCACAGCATGGTGCCCATGTTGGGGTGGATCATGCCGGAGCCCTTGGCAATGGCCCCGATGGTGACGGTCTTGCCGTCGATGCTCACCGAGACAGCGGTCTCCTTTTTCACCGTATCGGTGGTCATGACGGCGTGGGCAGCGGCGTCAGAACCCTCTGCGCTCAGGGCGGAGACCAGTGCGGGCATTCCCTTCTCAATGGCGGAGATGTTCAACTCCTGGCCGATCACGCCGGTGGAGGCCACCACGAAATCGGCGCTCTTCAGCCCGGTGGCCTGGGCGGCCAGGTCGCACATCCGCTCCGCGTTCTCATGGCTCATGGGAGCGCAGGCGTTGGCGTTTCCGCTGTTGGCGATGACCCCCCGGCACACCCCATCCTCCAGGTTGCCCATCGTCACGTAGATGGGGGCGGCCTTCACCCGGTTCATGGTATACACCGCGGCGGCGGAGCATTCCTGCTCCGACAAAATCATGGCCAGGTCGTTCTTGTCAGGGCTGCTCCCGGTTTTCACACCGCAGTGTACACCGGAAGCGGTAAAACCCTTGGCGGCGCACACACCGCCGGATATCTCTTTCAGCATTCCCACAACTCCTCACTTTTGATTGGACGCAGGGCGCAGCAGAGCGCCGACTCCTACCCACATTTCAGATATTCAGCCCTTTGGTCTCCTCAAAGCCAAGCATCAGGTTCATATTCTGAACTGCCGCGCCGGACGCGCCCTTGCCCAGGTTATCGAACAGCGCGGTGATGGTAAACTGCTCGTCATTGCCCGCCACGATCATGGACAAGGTGTCCTTCCCCCGCCACATATTGGCGTAAATCTTAAAGCCGCTGTCGATGCCGGTTTCCGGGTCAGTGGGGTCTCCCTCTACACGAACGATGCCGTTTTCTTTATCAGACCAGAGGTAGAACTCCCGAAGCTTTTGCCAAACCGCCTGGAGCGGCGATAGATGGAGCGTCTCCGCCAATGCAGATATGTTGCGAAACTGCGACATATGGAAACAAACCGTGGTGGCCATTCCTTTATAGTAATCGTCCACAACGGGAACGAACACCGGCGGAACCTCCAGCCCGCTGCACAGCCGCATCTCGGGCAGATGCTTGTGGTTTTGCAGCAGGCCATAGAGGGCGGGGCTGCTGAGCGCCGGAGGGCGGTCGCCCTGTTCATACCGGGCAATCATCTTCTTCCCCCCGCCGGAGTAGCCGGTGAGGGAGAAGCAGGATAACGCGGCGTCGGGAGACAGCAGGCCCATGCCTATCAGAGGAGCCACGATACTGAGAAAGCCTGTGGCATGGCAGCCGGGGTTGGCCACACGTTTCGCATCCATGATCCGTGCCCGGTGAAGTTTGGACAGCTCTGGGAAACCATAGGCCCAGTCAGGATTGGTTCGGTGCGCTGTGGAGCAGTCAATGATCCTGGTATTCTCATTGGTGACAAGGGAAACCGCTTCACGGGCTGCGTCATCGGGAAGGCACAGAAATACCAGGTCGGCGGCGTTGAGCAGGCGGCGCCGCTCCTCCAAATCCTTGCGCTTGCTTTCGTCAATGAGGAGCAGTTCGATGTCATCCCGGCCCTCCAGCCGCTCGTAAATTTGCAGACCGGTGGTGCCCTCCCTGCCGTCAATATAAATCTTTGGCTTGCCCATTTGGTTCACATCCTATGCCGCGCTCACGGCTCGAAATCGTACAGCTTCATGGTCTCCCGGTGGCGGTACTCATGCTTTTCATAGTAGCCGATGAGCGTTCCATCATCGTCCCTCAGCGCCACCATGTACACATCTTTGTTTTCCTTCTCGTTGCGGAAGGTATAGATCAGATTGTGCCCCGAATTTTCCTGGAACCATGCCACAACTTTTTTGATCATCACGTTGGACTGGGGCGAATGACAGTCCAGCAGGCTCTTCCCCACCAGCTCCATGCCGCCCCACTTGGCGTACCGCTCCCCCGCCGCGGGGTTCATATAGATAATGGTATCCTCCAGATCGCACAGGACCACGGCGCTCCGATCCTGCTCCAGAACACTCTTAAGAAAGGGTAACAGTTCCATGGGCTCCTCCTATGATCCCGGACCGGGCCGCCACGAATTCCTCAATGAGTTCGATCTGTTTCTTCACGCTCTCCTCCGACGGGCCGCCGTATACCTTGCGCTCATTGACGCAGGTGTTGAGCTGAAGTGCGTCGTACACACTCTCGTCGAAGAGCGGAGAGATGGCCCGGAAGTCCTTCAAAGGCAAGGTGTCAAGGCTTTCTCCTGTACGGATACACATATGAACCAGCCGGCCCACGATCATGTACGCCTCCCGGAAAGGCATCCCCTTCTTCACCAGGTAATCGGCGCAGTCGGTGGCGTTGATGAAGCCCACCGACGCCGCCCGGGCCATGTTCTTATCCTTCACCGTCAGGGTGTCCAGCATGGCGGCGAACACGGGGACACACAGCTCCACCGTGTCGATGGCGTCGAACACCGGCTCCTTATCCTCCTGCATATCCTTGTTGTAGGCCAGGGGCAGACCCTTCATCACGGTGAGCAGGGTAATAAGCGAGCCATACACCCGCCCCGTCTTGCCCCGGACCAGCTCGGCTACATCAGGATTTTTCTTCTGGGGCATGATGGACGAGCCGGTGGAATAGGCGTCGTCCAGCTCCACAAACTTGAACTCCCAGGAACACCACAGGATGATTTCCTCGGAGAATCGGGACAGGTGCATCATCAGGATGGACAGCGCCGACAGCAGCTCAATGGCGTAATCCCGGTCCGACACCGAGTCCATGGAGTTGTCCGTGGGCTTGGCGAAGCCCAGGCCAGCGGCGGTCTGGAAGCGGTCCACGGGATAGGTGGAGGTGGCCAGCGCGCCGGAGCCCAGAGGGCACTCATCCATCCGCTCCAAACAGTCCTCCAGCCGGGTGATATCCCGCTTGAGCATATTGGCATAGGCCATCATGTAGTGGCCGAAGGTGGTGGGCTGGGCCCGCTGCAAATGGGTGTAACCGGGCATCACGGTGGACAGATTGGCCTTGGCCTTTTTCACCAGCACCTTTTCTAGATCCAGCAGCAGGCCAATGATGCTGGGAATCTCCTCCTTCACATACAGCCGGAAGTCCGTGGCCACCTGATCGTTGCGGGAGCGGGCGGTATGCAGCCGCTTGCCCGTCTGGCCGATGCGCTCGGTGAGCAGGGCCTCGATGTTCATGTGGATGTCCTCGTTGTCCAGGGAGAACTCCACCTGGCCGGCCTCAATGTCCGCCAGGATAGTCCGAAGCCCCTCCACGATCTTCTCCGCCTCATGCTGTTCGATAATGCCGGTCCTGCCCAGCATAGCGGCATGAGCCATGGATCCGCGGATATCCTGCTCGTACAGCCGGGCGTCAAAGCCGATGGACGAGTTGAAGTCGTTCACCAGGGTGTCTGTCTCCTTCTGGAAACGGCCCGCCCAGAGTTTCATAGATATCGCTCCTTACAGTTTGCCTAATTCTC
>JAAVHV010000020.1 GCA_014799505.1 Clostridiales bacterium | reverse complement strand
CGTCCACCAGCACCCCCACCCGGCCCTCCGCCAGCGCCGCGCAGAAGCGGTCGGGCCGCTCGGTGTAGGCCGTCAGAGGGAAGGCCGTGTGGCTCTCGTCGACGACATACTGCTCCAGGTTCCCCGTCATCAGCAGCGCGTCGATATCGATCTGCCCCAGCTTGGCCTTCACCTGGGCCGCCAGGTCGGGGTTGGCGATGCCGTCCACATATAATACGTCCACCGGCGTCACCGACTGCCGCCCCACGGCCTGCTCCTCGATCTTCAGCTCCGGGGCCCGGAACCGCCGCCGCACCAGGGACGTGTTGGTGCGCACGCTCTCCACAAAGGAGTCCTTTGCCCCCTTCACGTCCGGCTCGTTCTCCGGGTCGGACACGGAGCGCTTTTCCTCCGTCCCCGCCGACAGGGTGAGCACCTTGTCCTTCCCCGGGAAAAACAGGGCCACCGACCCGTCGATCATATCGAAGATCACCTGGTCGGCCTTCTCCCGGCTCTGCACCACCAGGGAGTACAGCCCGCCCTTTTCCATGAGGTCGAAGGCGGCGTCCATATCCGGGGCGTCCCGCAGGGCCTCGTTCTGGGTCAGGGGCCGCAGCACGTAGTCGCACGCCCGCTCGTTGCGCACCTGTCCCGCGATAAACAGCATTTCCACCTGCCGTCGGGGGTCGTTGTTCAGGTAGAGCGTCCGGCGGTTGAAGTCGGCGCACCGGTCGAACACGTTGGCGATGGCGTCCGCCGTGACCGGGCAGTCATACCGCGGCTCCTGTCTGGGATGGGGCGGCGGCGTCTGTTTTTTTGTCCCGAAAATACCCATAGTCCCGCCTCCTTGTTTCCCTCATTATTTCTGAACAAAGGGTAAATTATGCGTCCAAACAAATATCCGCCTGTACATTCCCGCGCTTTGATGTTATAATATAGTGTCTTTTTATGTGTCAGAGCAAAAACAGTAAAGGAGCGCCCCCTATGAACACCAATTACGACGTGATGATATTAGGCACCGGCGAGGCCGGCATCTACGCCGCCTATGAGCTGGCGTTAAAGTGCCCCTCCGCCAAGGTTTTGGTCATTGACCAGGGTGCGGACATTTACCGCCGCCAGTGCCCCATTGTGGCGGGCAAGGTGCGCTCCTGTGTCCAGTGCAAGGTGTGCGGCACTATGTGCGGCTTTGGCGGGGCCGGGGCCTTCTCCGACGGCAAGTTCAACTTCACCACCGCCTTCGGCGGCTGGCTCACCGATTTCCTAGAGCAAAAAGAGGTCATGGAGCTCATCGGCTACGTGGACGCGCTGAATGTAAAGCACGGCGCCACCACCGAGGTCTACTCCACCTCCACCCCCGAGGCCCGCGCTCTGGAGCGGGAGGCGCTGAAGTACGACCTGCACCTGCTCCAGGCCCAGTGCAAGCACCTGGGCACGGAGAACAACCTGAAGATCCTCACCAGCATCTATGAGGCCATCCGGGATAAACACACCTTCCTGTTCGACACCGCCGTCACGGACATTGAGGCCAAGGACGGCGTATACACCCTGGTCACGGAGCAGGGTGAGCGGTACACCGCCCCCTATCTCATCGCCGGCCCGGGCCGCTCCGGGGCGGAGTGGTTTTCCAACCAGTGCAAGGCCCTTGGCCTGGAGCTGCTGAACAACCAGGTGGACATCGGCGTGCGGGTGGAGCTGCCCGCCACTGTGTTTGAGCACATCACCGACGTGGTGTACGAGTCCAAGCTGATCTACCGCACCAAGCAATACGGCGACCAGGTGCGCACCTTCTGCATGAACCCCTACGGCCACGTGGTAGCGGAGAACGTGGAGGGCATCAACACGGTAAACGGCCACTCCTACTCCGACCCGGCCCTGAGAAGCGAGAACACCAACTTCGCCCTGCTGGTGTCCAACCGCTTCACCTCCCCCTTCAACGAGCCCTACCGCTACGGCAAGCACATCGCCTCCCTGTCCAATATGCTGGCGGGCGGGGTGCTGGTGCAGCGCTTCGGCGATCTGGTGGGCGGCCGCCGCACCAACGACCACCGGATGTCCAAGTCCTTTGTCCGCCCCACCCTCACCGCCGCCGTCCCCGGCGATCTGTCGCTGGCCCTTCCCAAGCGCCAGCTTGACGACATCATCGAGATGATCTACGCCCTGGACAAACTGGCGCCCGGCACCGCCAACTATGACACGCTGCTCTACGGCGCGGAGGTGAAGTTCTATTCCGCCCGCATCAAGCTGTCCAACGAGCTGGAGACCGCCCTGCCCGGCTTCTTCGCCGTGGGCGACGGCGCGGGGGTGACCCGCGGGCTGGCGCAAGCGGGAGCTTCCGGCGTGAAGGCCGCCCGTGTGGTGGCCCAGCGGCTGAACGTCCGGTAGGGGCACACACTGCCCGCCGCAGGACAACGTTCCATAATTTATTTGTCCAGTTTTTTACCCTCTAAAAGTTACAAAATTGTAACAAACTGTTTCCCAGCCCGACGGCGCAAGCCCCTGCCGCCGCTAGGTTTTCAACAACTTCCACCGAGTTTTCAACAATCTCAACACCACGCTTTTGTGGGCGACATAATAAATGTCAAGGGAAACTTTCCCGGCTTATCCCACAAATTTTATTGGAGGGCTCTTCCTTGAAACGAACCACACCCGTCATCCCCGCTGAGGACATCCAGCGGCAGAAGGAATATTGCGCGGAGCTGCGCGCCCTGAACGCCCAGAAATCCCCCCCGCCCCTGGCCTACGTGGACACCTACGGCTGCCAGCAGAACGAGGCCGACTCGGAGCTGCTGCGGGGTATGCTGTGCGGCATGGGCTACGAGATCACCGACACCGACAAAGGCGCGGACGTCATCGTCATCAACACCTGCGCCATCCGGGAGCACGCCGAGCAGCGGGTGTTCGGCAACGTGGGGGCGCTGGTCCATGGCAAGCGGCGCAACCCCAACCAGATCATCTGCCTGTGCGGCTGCATGGCCCAGGAGCCCCATGTGGCGGAGCGGCTGCGCCAGTCCTACCGCCATGTGGATCTGGTGTTCGGCCCCCAGGCCCTTTGGCGGTTCCCGGAGTTTCTGCGCCGGGTGTACCTGCGCCGGGGCCGGGTGTTCGAGACGGAGCCAAACGACGGCGCCATCGCCGAGGGCCTGCCTGTCCGCCGCTCGGGGACGCTGAAGGCATGGGTGTCCATCATGTACGGCTGCAACAACTTCTGCTCCTACTGCATCGTGCCCTACACCCGGGGACGGGAGCGCAGCCGGGAGCCGGAAATCATCCTCAATGAAATCCGGGAGCTGGCGGCGCAGGGCTACAAGGACATCACCCTGCTGGGCCAGAACGTGAACTCCTACGGCAAGGATCTGGAGGGCGGGATCGACTTTCCCGCCCTGCTGGAGCGGGCCAACGCCATTCCAGGGGAATTTCTCCTGCGCTTTATGACCTCCCACCCCAAGGACGCCACGGAAAAGCTTTTCGATGTGATGGCCAGGTGCGATAAGGTAGCCCCGGTGATCCACCTGCCCTTCCAGTCTGGGAACACCCGTGTGCTGACGGCCATGAACCGCCGCTATACTCGGGAGCAGTACCTGGACAAAGTGCGCGCCCTCCGGGAGCGCATCCCAAATGTGGTGCTCACCAGCGACGTGATCGTGGGCTTCCCTGGCGAGACCACCCCAGAGTTTGAGGACACCCTGTCCCTGATTGAAGAGGTGCGCTTTGACGCGCTGTTCACCTTCATCTACTCCCCCCGGAAGGGCACCCCCGCCGCCGAACTGCCTGATCCACAGACACGCGAGGAAAAATCCGCCAACTTTGACCGGCTGGTGGATGCCCAGAACCGCATTTCCCTGGAAAAGCACCGGGCCTACATCGGCACCATCCAGCGCTGCCTCATTGACGGGGCGGGAGAGGACTCCCGGAACAACCTCACCGCCCGGACAGCCGGCAACCGCCTGGTGCATCTCAACGGCGACCCCGCCCTCATCGGGCAGTTTGCCAATATCAAAATCGTGGATTGCTCGACCTGGGCACTATTCGGAGAGTTGGAATGACAAGACGCGACACAATGATAAAATGGACCGCCTACCTGCTCATTCTGTGGCTGGTGGCGGTGGTCAACTACTATGTGCTGGGCCCGCTGCCCATCGCCCTGCCCCTGCTGCTGCCCATCCTGGCGGTGGCGGGGGGGACGCTGGAGGGCGCGCCCTTCGGCGCGGTCTACGGCGGGGCCTGCGGGGCGGTGATGTCCAGCCTGGGCCACCTGAGTCCGGGATGTATTGCCGCGCTGTCCCTGTTCGGCTGGGCGGCGGGGCTGACCACCCAATACGTTCTCCGGCGGGACGTATTAGGCCATCTCATCTGCTCCATCGGCGCCGCGCTGATCTGGGAGCTGTGGACGGTGGGCGGCCGGCTGATCGCCCATACCGCTCCGCCTCAGGTGCTGCTCCGGGTGGCGGTGCCGGAGCTTCTGTGGACCCTTGCCCTGGCTTTGCCGGTGTACTGGGCGGGCCGGTTCTGCTGCGTCAACTATGGGAGGATCTACCATGAATAACCCCTTTGACCCATCCCATATCCAGGAAGAAAAGGCGGAGCGGGAGGCCCGCCGCCTCCGTCTGCGCTCCAATCTGCTCATCGCCCTGTTCTGCGCCGCGCTGCTGGGCTTTGCCGCCGTGCTCTACCAGACCCAGATCGTGAACGGGGACAGCTATCTG
This sequence comes from Clostridiales bacterium, assembly GCA_014799505.1. Classification (GTDB taxonomy): domain Bacteria; phylum Bacillota; class Clostridia; order Oscillospirales; family Oscillospiraceae; genus Enterenecus. Next base: position 41,944 of record JAAVHV010000020.1, on the reverse strand, counting down.
ACCAACTCCGACGAGCGGGACCTCCAGCGGGAGGGGGTGGACAGCGTCCGGGGGGAGATCCTGGACCGCTATGGCCGCGTCCTGGTGTCCAACGAGGTGAGCTACAATGTGGAGCTGGACTGGGACGCCATGGGCGCTGACCGCCTTGCCATCCTCACCCAGCTCCTGGACATCTGCCGGGAGGAGGGGGTCTCCTGGTCGGAAACCCTGCCCATCTCCAAAACCGCCCCCTGGACGTATACCACCGACACCCCCCTCTACTTCGTGTCGGTGACAGAGGAGGGGGAGGAAGATGCCATTCCAACCTCCCTGGGCCGTCTGGTGAAGGAATGCGGCTGGGCAAAGGACGTCACCAAAGCTCAGCTCACCGCAGGCGGCCTGCTGTCCACCATGTGCCAGACCTTTGGCGTCATCGAAAAGGTGACCCCGCCCAAGGCCCCCAGCAAGGAGCTGGTTGGCATGGTAACCGCCGCCGGCCAGGCCCTGGGCCTGGCGGACGAGGGCGGCTCCATCACCCAGGCCGACCGGGATCTGGCCGGGGTGCTGTACGAGCTGTACCTGCGCCGGTATGAGGTGAACAACAACCCCTATATCTTTGCCCGTGGGGTGGGCATCACCTTCATCACCAAAGTAAAGGAGCGCGGCCTGAACGGGGTGCGGGTGGAGGTGTCCACCTCCCGGAAGTACAGCACCAGCTGCGCCGCCCATGTGCTGGGCTACACGGGGGCCATCCCCGCGGAATCCTCGGAGTACTACAAGGAGCTGGGTTATCCCATGAACGCCACGGTGGGCCGGGACGGGGTGGAGCTGGCCTTTGAGAGCTATCTCCACGGCTCCAGCGGCACCCGGCTGATCGAAAAGGATCAGAACGACAACATCATTAGCCAGGAGTGGCAGACGCTGCCCGAACCGGGGAGCAACGTGGTGCTCACTCTGGACATCTCCCTCCAGTCCACGGTGGAGGACATCCTAGCCCAGTACGCCGCCCGCCAGGAGGAGCCCGGCGGCATGGCGGCGGCGGTGGTGGATATGAGCGGCGGGGTGCTGTCCCTGGCCTCCTATCCCACCTACGACCTGTCCACCTTCTGGGAGAATTACGCCGAGCTGGCGGGCGACACGGAGAACAGGCCCCTCTATAACCGGGCCACCCAGGGCCTGTACGCCCCCGGCTCCACCTTTAAAATGTGTACCGCCGTGGCCGCCCTGTCCGAAGGGGTCATCACCACCCGGGAAAAAGTGGAGTGTACCGGCACATACACCTATTATCCACCCCCTTACCAGCCCCACTGCTGGAACCTCTGGGGCCACGGGAACGACAACGTGACCAAAGCCATCACCGACTCCTGCAACATCTTCTTCTACGACGTGGGCCGCCGCACCGGCATCGCCCAGCTCCAGGGATACGCCGCCAAATTCGGTCTGGGCGAGTACACCGGCATTGAGATCAACGAGTACAAGGGCTGGATGGCCGGGCCGGAGGCCTCCAAGCATTTCGGCCAGGAGTGGTATGAGGGCGACATCATGAACGCCTCCATCGGCCAGGGCACCAGCCTGTTCACCCCCCTCCAGCTGGCCAACTACGTGGCCACCCTGGTGAACGGCGGCAACCACTACCAATGCCACCTGCTGAAAGAGCTCAAGTCCAGCGATTACAGCCAGGTGACCCAGGTGTGTGAGCCGGCGCTGGTGGACACCATCGACATTGATCCCGAGCATCTGGCGGCCGTCAAGCAGGGGATGTACGACCTGTCCAAGACCTGGAGCATGGCCCGCTACTTCGACGCCCTGCCGGTGGAGGTGGGCTGTAAGACCGGCACCGCCGAGACCTCCTCCAAGGCGGCCTCCACCAACGCCGTGTTTGTGTGCTTCGCCCCCTATGACGATCCCCAGGTGGCCCTGTGCCTGGTGGCGGAGGGCGGCGACGCCGGCGGCAGTCTGGCGGAGATCGCCGCCGGTATTCTGGCGCAGTACTTCTCCACCGGCAGCTCGCTGAACGCCGTCCCGGCGGAGAACACGCTATTGCGTTAAGCAAAAAGGAGCTGTGAGGAACAATGTTCCAATCAGCTCCCTTTTTGTTGCCGCCCATAAATCCATTTTGGCGAAATCGGAGAATTTAAAAACCGGCGGTTTTCTCCTGCATCCTGCATTCCATTTTATGGTGACTCCTTTGTTTTCAAGGGTTCCACAACTTCCACATAAACTTCCACAGCCCTGTGCAAGGTTGCTCTGACGTTTTTCCTGCGTTTTCGGTTGACATAAAGCTTGTCAAGCCTTTTTCCTTCGTGAATTCCACAGTTCTGATATTTCGGCACAGAAATCCTATTTCCCCCGAAGGATGCAAAACGGGGCCCGGCCAGCCGGCCAGGCCCCGTCTCCATTCCATTCTCAGCCCTTCACAAATTCCTCCGCCACACGGGCGATGTTGCCGGCGCACAGGCCGAACTCCTCCAGCAGCGCCGCCGCCGGGCCGGAGTGGCCGAACACGTCGTTGGTGCCGATGCGCCGCACCGGGGTAGGCCGCTTCTCGCTGAGCAGCGAACACACAGCCTCGCCCAGCCCGCCGATGACGGAATGCTCCTCACAGGTGACGATCTTCCCGCAGTCCGCCGCGGCCTTCAGCACCAGCTCCTCGTCCAGGGGCTTGATGGTGGCCATGTTGATGATCCGGGCCTGGATGCCCCGCTGGGCCAGCAGCTTCCCGGCTTCCACCGCCTCGGCCACCAGCAGGCCGTTGGCGATGACGGCCACGTCGGTGCCGTCCCGCATCACGTCGCCCTTGCCGATCTGGAACCGGAACGTGTCCTCGTCGTGGAACACGGGCACCGGAGAGCGCCCGAAGCGCATATACACCGGGCCCTCGTGCTCATAGGCGGCCTTCACCATGGCCTTGGCCTCCACCGCGTCGGCGGGGGACATGACCACCATGCCGGGGATGGAGCGCATGAGGGCGAAGTCCTCCAGGCACTGGTGGGAGGCGCCGTCCTCGCCCACGGAGATGCCGCCGTGGGAGGCGCCGATCTTCACGTTCAGCCGGGTATAGCCGATGGAGTTGCGCACCTGCTCGTAGGCCCTCCCCGCCGCGAACATGGCAAAGGAGGAGGCAAAGGCCACCATGCCCATGGCGGCGGCCCCGGCGGCGGCGGCCATCATGTTGCCCTCGGCGATGCCGCAGTTGAAGTGCCGGTCGGAGAACGCCTTGCCGAACACCCCAGTCATGGTGGAACCCGCCAAATCCGCGTCGAACACCACGATGTTGTCATGGAGTGCGCCCAGCTCCTTCAGGGCCTCGCCGTACCCCGTCCGGGTGGCGATTTTCTTCGCGTCCGCCATGTTACATCGCCTCCAATCTGGCCAGTTCGGCGTTCAATTCCTTCAGCGCCGCCTCGGCCTGCTCGTCGTTGGGGGCCTTGCCGTGCCAGCCCGCCTGGTTCTCCATATAGCTGACCCCCTTGCCCTTGGTGGTTTTCATCACGATGGCGAAGGGGCGGCCCATCACGGTGCGGGCCTGGTCAAAGGCGTTTTCCAGCGCGTCAAAGTCGTGGCCGTCCACCTCCATGGCCTCCAGGCCAAAGGCCCGCAGCTTGTCCAAAATGGGGTAGGGGCTCATGACCTGCTCCACCGGCCCGTCGATTTGCAGGCCGTTGTTGTCGATGACCACGCACAGGTTGTCCAGCTTGTAGTGGTGGGCGAACATCAGGGCCTCCCACACCTGGCCCTCCTGGATCTCGCCGTCACCCAGCAGGGTGTAGATCCGGCAGGGGTTGCCCTGCTTTTTGGCGGCCAGCGCCATGCCGCAGGCGGCAGAGATGCCCTGGCCCAGGGAACCGGTGGACATATCCACCCCGGGGATGGCCTTCATGTCCGGGTGGCCCTGGAGGTAGCTGTCGATGTGGCGCAGGGTTTTGAGATCCTCCCAGGGGAAGAACCCCTTCAGCGCCAGCGCGGCGTACAGCCCCGGCGCACAGTGGCCCTTGGAGAGTACAAACCGATCCCGGTTCCGTTTTCTGGGATCTGTGGGATCCACGTTCAGCTCTTTGAAATAGAGGTAGGTAAACAGCTCGGCGGAGGACAGGCTTCCGCCCGGGTGGCCCGCCTTGGCGGCGTGGGTGCTCTCAATGATACCAATGCGCACCTTGCAGGCGAGGATCTCTAGCGCCTTTTTCTCGTTGGCAGTCATCATATTCCTTCTTTCTTTCAGCAAGACCGCACAATGAGGCGCGAGCGGTTTGCGGGAATTCGTTGTTAAGACAGCTCCAGCTCCCTGGGGTCGGGGGCGGAAAAGCGATAAATGGTGGTGCTGTGGTACTCCTCCCCGGCCCGCAGGATACAGGAGGGGAACTCAGGCTGGTTTGGGCTGTCGGGGAAGAACTGGGTTTCCAGGCAGAAGCCGCATCGCTTGCCGTAGGGGGCGCCCCCCTTGCCGGCGGGGCAGCCGTCCAGGTAGTTGCCAGCGTAAAACTGCACGCCTGGTTCCGTGGTGAACACGATCATCTCGATGCCCGTCTCAGGGGACCAGGCCGAGGCGGCGGGGACGAGCATACCGTCCCAGCCATCGATGACCCAGTTGTGGTCGTAGCCCCCCGCCATAGTGAGCTGGTCAAAGGGATCGTCGATGTGTTCGCCGATCCTCTGGGGGCGGCGCAGATCCATGGGGGTGCCGTCCACCGGGGCGATCTCCCCGGTGGGGATGGAGCCGGGGACGGTGGGGGTGTACCGGGAGGCGTTCAGGATAATATACTGCCCCTCCACACTGCTGCTATTGTGTCCGGACAGGTTGAAATAGCTGTGGTTGGTGAGGTTGCAGACGGTATCCCTGTCGCTCTTGGCCCAATAGTCAATCGCCAGTCCTGTTTTGGACAGGGTGTAGGTCACCCGGACGGTGAGCGTCCCCGGATACCCCTCCTGCATATCAGGGCTGACCAGGGAGAGGGTGACGGAATTTTCCGTCTGCTCCTCCACCGTCCACACCCGCTTGTCGAAGCCCACGTCCCCCCCATGGAGGGAGTTGGCCCCGTTGTTGGCGGCGAGCTTGTACTCCACGCCGTTCAGCGTGAATTTCGCCCCGCCGATGCGGTTGGCGTACCGGCCTATCAATGCGCCGATATATTTGTCCTGGGCCCGGTAGTCGTCCAAGGTGTCGAACCCCAGCACCACATCCACCGGGTTCCCGTCCCGGTCAGGAACGGACAGCGAGCGCACCGCGCCGCCGTAGGTGATGATCTCACAGGAGAACGCCCCGCCCCGCAGGGTAAGCTTGTCCACCTGGGTTCCGTCGGGCATACGGCCAAAGGCCGCTCTGTTTTGTTCCATCGTGCCTCCGCTCCGCCGGGCAGGCCCGGCCCGTAGACAGGTTGCATATGTTTATGCGCGTTTATGATACCACATTCCGCCGCCGAAAACAACCATAAACCGCTTTTTTCTCTCCGCGTGGCGGCTGTAACCGTCAACAAAAATTTCCGCCCGGGTGTTGGCAAACCCCTCATTTTTTGATATACTGCTACATATTGATAAAATGGTGGAGTTTATGCCATGGAAAGGACGGTGGAGCGGTTGCGCGGTTCCCTCCCAAAATTAAAGGCGAAGCTGTCGGAGGCGCTGAGCGCGGTGCTGCCCATCGTGGGCATCGTGGTGGTGCTGTGCTTCAGCGTGGCCCCCATCTCTCCCAGCATCCTGCTGTGCTTCCTGCTGGGCGCGGTGATGATCGTGGTGGGCATGATGTTTTTTACCCTGGGCGCCGAGTCCAGCATGACCCCCATGGGGGAACGGGTGGGCACCGCCGTCACCCGCAGCCGCAGCCTGCCGGTCATCATCGCCATGGGCTTTTTGCTGGGCTTCCTCATCACCATTTCGGAGCCCGACCTCCAGGTGCTGGCGGGGCAGGTGCCCGCCGTGCCCAACATGACGCTGATCCTGGCGGTGGCGGCGGGGGTGGGCATCTTTCTGGTGCTGGCCCTGCTGCGTATGCTGCTGGGCGTGCCGCTTCCCCCCATGCTGGTGTTTTTCTATATTGTGGTGTTCGTCCTGGCCCTGTTCGTCCCCCGGGACTTTCTGGCCGTGGCCTTTGACTCCGGCGGCGTCACCACCGGGCCCATGACCGTCCCCTTCATCATGGCCCTGGGTGTGGGCATCTCCGCCATCCGTAATGACCGCCACGCGGCGGACGACAGCTTCGGCCTGGTGGCCCTATGCTCCATCGGCCCCATTCTGGCGGTGCTCATCCTGGGCATGATTTTCCGCCCCGAGAACGGCGCGTACGCCGCCCCCGTCCTGCCGGAGATTTCCGATTCGGTGGAGCTGTGGGCGCTGTTCCGCTCCGGCCTGCCCACCTATATGAAGGAAATCGCCATTTCCCTTCTGCCCATCACGGCCCTGTTCGGGCTTTTCCAAGCGGTATCCCTAAAGCTGTCTATCCGGACGCTGAAAAAGATCGCCGTGGGCCTGGTCTACACCTACATCGGCCTGGTGCTGTTCCTCACCGGGGCCAACGTGGGCTTTATGCCCGCGGGCAACTATTTAGGGCAGGTCATGGCGGGGCTTGACTACCGCTGGCTCATCGTCCCGGTGGGCATGGTCATCGGCTACTTCATCGTCAAGGCGGAGCCGGCGGTCTACGTGCTGAACCGCCAGGTGGAGGAGATCACTGACGGCGCCATCTCCTCCTCCGCCATGGGCGCCAGTCTGTCCATCGGCGTGGCGGTCTCCATCGGCCTTGCCATGGTGCGGGTGCTGACGGGGGTGTCCATTCTGTGGTTCCTCATCCCGGGCTACGCCATTGCCATTATTTTGTCCTTTTTTGTGCCGAAAATTTTCACCGCCATCGCCTTCGACTCCGGCGGCGTGGCCTCCGGCCCCATGACCGCCGCCTTTCTGTTGCCCTTCGCCCAGGGGGCCTGCGTCGCCGTGGGCGGGAACATTGTCACCGACGCCTTCGGGGTGGTGGCCATGGTGGCCATGACGCCCCTGATCGCCATTCAGATCCTGGGCATGGTCTCCCAGGCCCGCCAGCACGCCGCCGGCAAGGCCCAGCCCGCCCCCGCGCTGTCCTTTGACGAGCTGGACGACGACGCCATCATTGAACTGTAAGGAGGGAGCGGCTTGAACGAACTGTATCTCATGGTCAGCATCACCGAGCGCGGCTGCGCCAAGCAGTTTGTGGAGCTGTTTAACCGGCACAATGTCACCGTCACCCTGAGCACCCTGGGGGCGGGGACGGCGCGGAGCGAGCTGCTGGATTACCTGGGCCTGGAAAAGACGGAGAAGGTGATCACCTTCTCCGTGGTCACCCGGAGCACATGGCGGACGGTGAAGGCCGCCATGCAGCGGGAGCTGAACATCGACGTGCCCGGCACGGGCATCGCCTTCATCATCCCGTTGAGCAGCATCGGCGGCAAAAAGCCGCTGGCCTTTCTCACCGACGGCCAAGGTTTTGAAAAAGGGGAGGAGAGCGTCTTGAAGGACACCAAATATGAGCTGCTGGTGGTCATCGCCAACCAGGGCCACACCGAGCTGATCATGGACGCCGCCCGGGAGCAGCAGGCTGGGGGCGGCACCGTCCTCCACGCCAAGGGCACCGGCATGGAGAAGGCGGAGAAATTCCTGGGCTTCTCTCTGGTGAATGAAAAAGAGATGGTGTTCATCGTGGTGAAGTCGGAGACCCGGAACCGCATCATGCGGGCCATCATGGACAAGGCGGGGCTGAACACCAAGGCCCAGTCCATCGTGTTTTCCCTGCCCGTCACCGGCACCGCGGGAATGCGCCTGCTGGAGCTGGCCGGCGACGAGACGGACGAGTGAGCGCAAAGAGAGGACTTGACGATATGAAACAGGAAAAAAGCTGCGGCGCGGTGATCTTCCGCGAGGATGACAACGGCAGGCGCTTTTACCTCATCCTCACCAGCACCAAGGGCCATGTCACCCTGTGCAAGGGCCATGTGGAGCATAAGGAGACAGAACACGAGACCGCCAAGCGTGAGATCATGGAGGAGACCGGCCTGACGGTGGACTTCCTCGACGGCTTCCGGGAGGTCATCACCTACTCCCCCCACCCCCATTGCACCAAGGACGTGGTGTTCTTCCTGGCCCGGGCCCATGACGGCGGGATCGTCTGCCAGCCCGAGGAGGTGGCGGACGCCCGGTTCCTGCCCTATGACGCGGCCATGGAGCGGCTCACCCATTCCTCCGACCGGGACACCCTCCAAAAAGCGGAAGCCTTTCTGGGCGGGCGGTGAACCATGCCCACACCTTTATACGACAGCCTCCGGGCGCTGGCCGCGCGGCATCCCCTCCGGCTGGATATGCCCGGACACCACGGCGCGCCCCTGCCGGGGAGCCTCCCCTGGCCGTCCGAGCTGGACTTCACGGAAAACGGCGCCACCGGCAACCTGTTTGGGGACGAGCCGGACGCCATCCAAGCGGCGGAGGCTTTATGGGCCCAGCGTTTTGGCTTTGGCTCCTGCCTGTTCCTCACCGGGGGCTCCACCCAGGGGGTACACGCGGGGCTGGCCCTGCTGGCGGGGCAGGAGGGCGCGGTGGCCCTGGATCGGGGCAGCCACCGTTCGGCGTATCACGCCCTGGCCCTGCTGGATCTGATGCCCTACTTTCTCACCCGCCCCTGGCTGGAGGAAGAGGGGGTAACCGGCCCCATCCCGCCCGAGGCGGTGGACGAAGCCCTCAAAAAGCGCCCAGAAATCAAAACGGTTTGTATCACATCACCCACTTATTACGGGGTGTTGTCGGACATCCCCGCCATTGCGGCGGTGTGCCACGCCCATGGGGCGGCCTTGATGGTGGACGGCGCCCACGGGGCACACCTGCCCTTCCTGGGCTATGCCGGCTATCAGGCCGCCGATGTGGTGGTCATGTCCGCCCACAAGGCCCTGCCCGCCCCCGGCCAGACCGCCCTGCTGTTTGCCAACGGCTTCGATCTGGCCCAGCTCCAGCGGTGGGGCTCGGTGTACGGCTCCTCGTCCCCGTCCTATATCCTCATGGCCGCGCTGGATCTGGCCCGGGACTATATGGACGGGGAGGGCACAGCCCGCTATCGGGAGACTGCCCGCCTTGCAAAAAACCTGCGTTCGCGCTGGCCGTCCCTCACGGAGCAGGACGGCCTGTCCCTGGACCCCACCCGGCTCACCCTGGAAAGCCCGGACGGCTTCGCCCTGGCGGACGCCTTGCGGGAACAGGGCGTATACCCGGAGATGGCCGACCGGGGCCATGTGGTGTGCATCCTCACCTGCGCCGACGGCGAGGCGGAGTTTGCCCGCCTGGAGCGGGCGCTGGCGGAGACCGGCCTTACCGGGCCCTGCGCCCCCTGCCCGCCCCCACCGGAGCCGCCGGAGGCGGCCCTCACCCCCCGGCAGGCCCTGTTTGCCCCAAGAAAGACCGTGCGTTTGGCGGACAGCGCGGGCCAAATCGCCGCCTGCCAAATCGCGCCCTATCCCCCCGGCGTGCCGGTGATTGCCCCCGGGGAGCGGATCGAAAAAAAACATCTGGCCTATTTGCGTGAAATAGGATATAATATCTCCACGGCAGATATTATACTGTGATTTTATGCCCATATCACAGCGGCGCTTCACGCCCGTGAATCAGGATCCTGCGGCGTTATCACCAGGGAGGGGTAAAGCCATGAAGCTCATCATCGCCATCATCAACCGCGACGACGCCAACGCCGTCACCCAAAACCTGTCCAGAAACGGCTTTTCCTCCACCCGCCTGTCCACCACCGGCGGCTTCCTGCTGGCCAGCAACGTCACCCTGCTCATCGGCGTGGAGGAGGAGCGGGTGCAGGCTGTCATTGACCTGATTCATGAACACTCCCACAGCCGCAAGCAGATGGTGCCCGCCATCACCGAAATGAGCTATGGCTTCATGCCCGTCATGCCGGTGGAGGTCACCGTAGGCGGGGCCACCGTGTTCGTGGTGGACGTGGAGCGGTTTGAACGGCTATGATGGAGCTTCCCAATCCCCTGTCCCACGCCTACCTCATCACCGGGGGGAGCGGGGACGGACGGGCCGCCCTGGCCCGCCGCCTGACGGCGGCCTACCTGTGCCAGGGGGAGCTTCTTCCCGGTGGGAGCCCTCCCTGCGGCAAATGCCCGCCCTGCCGGAAGGCGGCGGCGGGAACTCATCCGGATGTAGTGTACACCGCCCCGGCCCCGGATAAACGGGAGATCGCCGTGGATCAGATCCGCGCCCTGCGGTCTGATGCCTACATCCGCCCCAACGAGGGCAGGCGGAAGGTATATGTCATCGACCCGGCGGACGCCATGAATCCCGCCGCCCAGAACGCCCTGCTGAAGGTGCTGGAGGACGGCCCCGCTTACGCCGCCTTCCTGCTGCTGGCGGATCAGCCGGGGATGCTGCTGGATACGGTGCGCTCCCGGTGCGAGCTGCTGGCCCTTCCTCCTGAGGAGGCGCCCCCCGATCCCGAGCTGGTGGAGCGGGCCGTGTCCTTGGCGGGGCTGCTGCTGGGCGGGGACGAGCTGGCCTGCGCCCAGGCCCTGGTGGAGCTGGAGCTGTCCAAACCCAAGCAGGATCAGCTGGCCGCCCTGCTGGGCGAGACGGAAAACCAGGTGTCCCGCCGGCTGGCCCAGGATCCCAGGCGGGGCGCGAAGGTACTCCAGGCCCTCAAGGTCTGCCGGGAGAACGGGGTGTACCGCCCCAGCGCGGGGCATACGCTGGGCTGGCTGTTGACCCAGCTTTTCTGAGAAAAGCATTTATATATACGGAGGACAACCCTTATGACGGAAATCATCAGCGTCCGGTTCCGGCCGGGCGGCAAGCAATATTATTTCGACCCCGCCGGCCTGACGGTGGCGGAGGGCCAGAGCGTCATTGTGGAGACGGGCAAGGGCCTGGAATACGGCTCCTGCGTCCGCCGCAACAGCATGGTGGAGGACAGCGCCGTGGTTCAGCCCCTGCGCCCGGTGGTGCGGCTGGCCACGGAGAAGGACGAGCGGCAGGTCCGCGAAAACCGGGCCAAGGAAAAGGAGGCCCTGACCGTCTGTCAGCAGCTGGTGGAGCGCCACGGCCTGGACATGAAACTGGTCCAGGTGGAGTACAGCTTCGACGGCAGCAAGATCATTTTCTTCTTTACCTCCGACGGGCGGGTGGACTTCCGCGCCCTGGTGAAGGATCTGGCGGGCATTTTCCGGGCCCGCATCGAGCTGCGGCAGATCGGCGTGCGGGACGAGGCCCGTATGCTGGGCGGTTTTGGCATCTGCGGCAAGCCCTTCTGCTGCGCCCAATTCCTGGACGAGTTCCAGCCCGTGTCCATCAAGATGGCCAAAACCCAGAACCTGTCCCTGAACCCCACCAAAATCTCCGGCACCTGCGGGCGGCTGATGTGCTGTCTCAAGTACGAGCAGGGGGCCTATGAGGACGCGGTGAAGCGCTGCCCCAAGCAGGAGTCCTTTGTGGAATGCCCTGACGGGGTGGGCTCCGTGTCCGCCGTCAACCTTCTCAAGGAGCAGGTGAAGGTCCGCCTGGAGGACTCCACCGAACAGCCCAAGACCTATCTCACCAACGAGATCCGGGTGGTGCGCAGCGGCAAGGGCAAGCGCCCCGAGGGCTATATTGCACCCCCCAAGGGGGAGCTGGAAAAGCTGCGCACCCAGGAGGGGGAGCGGATACGCTCCGGCCGCAAGGCGGACGGCCCCGCCGACCTGGGGGAGGTGCTGGAGCGCTATATGGGGGAGAGCGGCCAGCAGCGCCAGCCCGACAGCCCCAAGCAGGGCGGCGGACACCGGAACCGGGGCGGGCAGGGCAAGTCCGCCCAGAACCAGCCCCGGCAGGAGCGCGCGCCCCAGCAGCAGGGACAGCAAAAGCCCCGCCAGCAGTCCGCGCCCCAAAAGCAGGCCCAGCCCAAACCCCAGCCCCAAAAGCAAACCCAGCCCGCCCCCGAGGGCGAGGCCAAGGCCAATCCCAACCACAAGCGGCGCTACCGCCCCCACCACCGCCGCAAGTCCGGCGGCGGGCAGGCGTCTCAGCCGCCCCAGAACTGAACTCAAAAGCCCGCCGTGACCCGGCGGGCTTTTTCGGGCCCGGCGCAACCTTTTTCCCCGCGATAAGGTATTATAAATGACAGGCAAAAACGCGCCGCGGCCGAGGCGCGGAAGAAAGAAGGCGATGGCCTTGACAGAGGAACAGCGCACCCGGGAGGTGAACCGCTGGGGAGACATGGTATACCGTCTCTCCCTGGCCCGCACCGCCAGCGTCCCCGACGCGGAGGACGTGTTCCAGGAGGTCTTTTTGCGCTATTTCCGCCATGAGGATCGGTTTGAGGGCGACGAGCACCGCAAGGCGTGGCTCATCCGCTGCACCATCAACCGATGCAAAAGCGTGATGGCCTCCCCCTGGCGGCGGCGCACCGTGCCGCTGGAAACCGCTGAGGAGGTGGGCGTGGAGGACGATTACCGCGAGGTGTACTCCGCGGTGCTCTCCCTGCCCCCCAAGTACCGGGCCGTCATCCATCTGCACTACTTCGAGGGCCTGTCGGTGGCTGAGATAGCCGCCGCTCTGCAATCGACGGAGGGCACTGTTAAGTCCCAGCTCAGCCGGGGCCGGGCCCTCCTGCGGGATATGCTTGAGGAGGTAGAACTTTGAAGCGCTATCAAAAAGCAAACGAGGGCATCCACGCCCCCGAAGAATTGAGGGAAAACGCCGTTCGGCCCAGCCAAAAGCGCTCCCACGCCCGCTGGATGGGGGCGGTGGCGGCGGTGCTGGCAGTGGCCATCATCGGCGGGATCGCCCTGTGGCCGGGGCGGACAGGCGGCCCCGCCGTCCTTTCCAGTGACAATCCCGGCCTTCCCATTGGCAGGGGCGCCGAACGACCCGAGACATACAGCGCCCACGCCCTGTCCCTGGCCGCCTGGCCGGAGATGCGGCCCTATCCCCAATACGAGGACTATTACTCCGGCCTGGGGGACGATGATGACGCCCGGCGGAAGGCCGACGACGCCTACAGCGAGGCCTGGGACGCCTGGTGGGAGGACCGGCAGGCCCTGCGCTCCGACACGGATTACACCGGCCTGATGGACGGGTTCCTGTCCCGCTCCACCGCCCAGTTCCTAACCGGCGCGGGGGAGGACAACCGGGTCTACTCCCCGCTGAACGTCTATATGGCCCTGTCCATGCTGGCGGAGATCACGGACGGGAACAGCCGCCAGCAGATCCTGGACCTGCTCCAGGTGGAGTCCATCGAGGTCCTGCGGGAGCGCGCCTTTGACCTGTGGCGGGACAACTATCAGGACGACGGCTCCACCGCCTCCCTGCTGGCCAACTCCCTGTGGCTCAGGGACGGCATGACCTACAGCCAGGAGACCCTGGACCGGCTGGCGGCGGACTACTACGCCTCCTCCTTCTCCGGGGAGATGGGCTCGGAGGAGTACGATCAGGCCCTGCGGGACTGGCTCAACGAGCAGACCCGGGGACTTTTGGCGGAGCAGGCCGGCGGCCTGTCCATGGACCCGGATACGGTGCTGGCCCTGGCCTCCACCATCTACTTCAAGGCCGCGTGGAGCACCCCCTTCAACCCGGACAACAACACCCAGGGCGTGTTCCATTCTCCCTCTGGAGATGTGAAAACGGAATATCTGCACTATGGGGAGTGGTTCGACACACGATATTATTGGGGGGAGCATTTTTCCGCCATCGGCCTGGGCTTCCAGGCAGGCGGCTATCATATGTGGCTCATCCTCCCCGACGAGGGGTACACTGTAGACGACCTGGTGGCCGGCGGCGAGGCCATGGAGTTCCTATTCTCCGACAAGTACGGTAAGTGGGATGAACAGAAAGGCGAGTACGTGGGCGCGTGGCCCAACCAGGAATCCCTGCGGGTCAACCTGTCCCTGCCCAAGTTCGACGTGTCCGACCACCTGGATCTGATCGAGGGCCTGAAGGCCCTGGGCGTCACCGACGTGTTTGATTACCACGTCTCCAATTTCGACCCCCTGGGGGCCAGCACTAGCGACCCGCTGTACGTCTCCCAGGCCCAGCACACCGCCCGGGTAACCATTGACGAGGAGGGCTGCACCGCCGCTTCCTATGTGGAGCTGATGATGGGCCCGGGGGCCGATATGCCCCCCGATGAGGAAGTAGACTTCACCCTGGACCGCCCCTTCCTGTTCGCCATCACCGGCAGCGGCGATCTGCCGCTGTTCCTGGGCGTGGTCAACCAGCCCAACGGGTAGGGAACAAATCTATTGACTTTTCCCAAAATCCATGATATTGTGACAAAGGTGAACTAGCACCAGAGAATATTGTGAGAAGGGAGATTTTAAAATGAAAAGATTAGCTGCCCTGATCGCCGCCGCGATCATGGTCCTCAGCATGGCTGGCTGTTCCTCCAAGTGCAAGGAGGCCGGTTGTGACGACAAGGCCGCCAAGAACGGCTACTGCGAAGTCCACTATGCCCTTCATGAGCTGAATAAGCTCTTCGGCGGTTGATTCCAGTCGGACAAGCGAATTAAAGAAGCTCCTCCCCGCATGGCGGGGAGGAGCTTCTTTGTTTGTTCGTGCATAGCCGAGAGCCGGAACCTCCAGGATCGGTCACATATCCGGGGACAGCGGCAGTCCTCCTGAGCCGAGCGCCCGTCCACCCAGCGTCCCGTAGCCTGTGGACGGGTCGAGGGAAGGAGGGCTGCCGCTGTCCCTCAGCTTACTCTTATTCACTCAGCACCGCCGCGCAGCGGTCGCACAGCTCGGCGTGATGCCCTGCCGTGCCGATGTGAGCGTCGTGGTTCCAGCACCGGGGGCACTTGGGGGCTTCGGACAGCTTCACCGCAACAGTGAGGCCGGGAGCCTCATCATCACGCTGTTCCACCGTCACCTTGGAGACGATGAACAGGTTGGCCAAATCGCTCAGTTCAAAGCCGGGCAGGTAGTGGCCTTCCTCCCAAACAATCATGAGATTTCCGTCCAGGCCGAGGACGATCTCCGCGTCCTGGTTCTTCTTGATGCCCTGCGCGCGGGCTTCTTCCAGCGCCTTCAGCACCACGTCCCGCACTTCCAGCAGCTCCTCCCAGCGCAGGCCCTCTCTCTCATGCAGCGCCAGTGCCGGGTCGTAGTCCGGGATGTCGTTGAACAGCACGCACTCGGCATCATCTGCGGCGCGGTGGGGCATGGCCGCCCAGATCTCCTGGCTGGTAAAGGCCAGGATGGGGGCCAGCATCCGGGTCATGCCGTCCAGAATGATAAACAGGGCGGACTGGGCGGAGGCGCGGCCCGCGTCGTCGCCGCAGTACAGCCGGTCCTTGATGATGTCCAGATAGAAGTTGGACATCTCCACCACGCAGAAGTTATAGATGGCGCGGTACACCGTGTGGAACTCGTAGCTCTCATACCCGGCGCGGACGGTCTTGGCCAGGTCGTTGAACGCCGCCACGGCCCAGCGGTCGAGATCGGCCATATCCTTCACCGCCACGGCGTTGTTGGGATCGAAGCCGTCCAGGTTGCCCAGCATATACCGGGCGGTGTTGCGGATCTTCAGATACGCCTGGGAGAGCTGCTTCATGATCTCCTTGGAGATGCGCATATCCTGGGTGTAGTCGGCGGAGGACACCCACAGACGCAGCATATCCGCGCCGTAGTCCTTGATGATCTCCTCGGGGGGCATGGCGTTGCCCAGGGACTTGTGCATGGCCTTGCCCTCGCCGTCCACCGTCCAGCCGTGGGTGATGATCTGCTTGTAGGGCGCAATGCCGTTGCAGGCGATGGAGGTCAGCATAGAGGACTGGAACCACCCGCGGTACTGGTCGCCGCCCTCCAGGTAGACGTCGGCGGGGTACTGGAGGTAGTCCCGCTCGTCGGCCACGGCCGCCCAGGTGGAGCCGGAGTCGAACCACACGTCCATGATGTCGTTTTCCTTGGAGAAGTGCACCCCCCCGCACTTGGGGCACTTGAATCCGGCGGGCGCCAGTTCGTCGGCGGTCTTGTCGAACCAGATGTTGGAGCCGTGCTCACGGAACAGCCCCGCCACATGGGCGATGGTCTCAGGGGTGACAATGGCCTCGCCGCAGTCGTCGCAGTAGAACACCGGGATGGGCACGCCCCAGACGCGCTGGCGGGAGATGCACCAGTCATTGCGCTCGGTGATCATGGACACCATGCGCTCCTTGCCCCAGGCGGGGTGCCAGGAAATGCCGTCGCAGGACTTGACGGCGGCGTCCTTGATGGCGTCCACGGAGCAGAACCACTGCTCGGTGGCCCGGTAGATGATGGGGTGCTTGCACCGCCAGCAGTGGGGGTAGGAGTGGGTGATCTGGGCCTTGGCCAGCAGGAAACCCTCGGCCTCCAGGTCGGCCACCACCATGTCGTTGCCCTTGGCATAGAACTGGCCGTTATAGCGCGCGTCGGTCATCACACCCTTGGCGTTGACGGGCACGGGCACACCGATGTGGGTCAGCCCCGCGTCGTCGTACCGCTTGCACACGTCGAAGTCCTCCGCGCCGAAGCCGGGGGCGGTGTGGACGCAGCCGGTGCCCGCGTCCAGGGTGACGTGGTCGCCGTTCAAAATCACGGAATCCTGATCCAGCAGGGGGTGCTTGGCCACCATCAGCTCGAAGTCAGAGCCCTTCAGGGTCGTCAGCACCTTGCAGTCAGCGAAGTCGATGCCCGCCTGCTTGCACACGCCCTCGGCCAGCTCCTTCGCCATGACGTACACTTCGCCGTTGGGGGCCTGGAGCAGGACGTAGTCAAAGTCCGCATTCATGGAGATGGCGGTGTTGCCGGGGATGGTCCAGGGGGTGGTGGTCCAAATGACGAAGAAGGTCTTGGACAGGTCGCAGTACTGGCCCAGCTTGCCCTTGTCGTCCTTCACGGGGAATTTCACGAAAATGGTGGTGCAGGGGTCGTCCTGGTAGTCGATCTCGGCCTCGGCCAGAGCGGTCTGGTCGTGGGGGCACCAGTAGACGGATTTCATGCCCTTGTAGATGAGGCCCTTCTCCGCCATCTTGCCGAACACCTCGATCTGACGGGCCTCGAACTCAGGCAGCAGGGTGATATAGGGGTTCTCCCACTCGCCGATGACGCCCAGGCGCTGGAACTGCTCGGTCATCCGGCCGATATACTGGGTGGCGAACTCCCGGCACTTGTCCCGGAACTGGGCGGTGGTCATCTCGCTGCGCTTGACGCTCTTGTCCTTGAGGACGGCGGTCTCGATGGGCAGGCCGTGGGTGTCCCAGCCGGGGATGTAGGGGGCGCAGTACCCGGTCATGTTGCGGTACTTGACGATGATGTCCTTGAGGATCTTGTTCATGGCGGTGCCGATGTGGATGTTGCCGTTGGCGTACGGGGGGCCGTCGTGAAGGACGAACTTGGGCTTGCCCGCGTTCTTCTCCATCAGCTTGTGGTAGGTGATCTTGGCCCACTCGCCGTTGAGCATCTCGGGCTCACGCTTGGGCAGCCCCGCCCGCATGGCGAAGTCGGTCTGGGGCAGGTGGACGGTCTTGTTGTAATCCATGGTTATTTCCTCCTGTTTGGGTTTGTAATATGGTTAAAACAGCTCCTTGGCCATCTTGACGTGGGGGATCCCCGCCTCCTCAAAGGGGGCGGATATTTTTGTGTAGCCGCATTTTTCATAGAAGCCGCACACCTCGAACTTGGCGTCCAGCTCCATGCGCTTGTAGCCGGCGGCTTTGCAGTGGGCCTCCACCGCATACAGCGCGTCCCGGCCGACGCCGGATTTGCGGTGTTCTTTGAGGACGCAGAACCGCTGTATGATCGCCGCGTCCCCGGCGTACCGGCACCGCAGCGCGCCGATGTCCGCAACCTCCTCCCGAATGAGGAAGTGGTCGCAGCCGAGGGACAATACGTCCCACTCGTCCCGCTCGATGTCGGGGGAGACGCCCCGCTCCACGCAGAACACCGCATGGCGTATGGCAAAGCAGCGCTTTAGTTCGTCCTGAGTCTGGGCGGGAATCATATCCAACATCGGGCCACCTCCAAACGAAAAAGCAAACGCCCCTGTCCCCAAAAGGAGACAAAGGCGTCATAAAAACCTCTGCGGTACCACTCCCGTTCCGTACAAAGTACGGCACTCGCGCGCGCTGTAACGGGCACTCCCGGCGAAGCCTACTAACACAAAGCGTTCGGTCCGCGGCTCCCAGGTGATCTTCGCCGGGTTGCCCCGCCGCCCTCGCACCATGCAGGCAGCTCTCTGAGAGGCAGAGACGTCGGTTACTCGTCCTGTTCAAAGCCTTGTGATATAGCGCCCGCCCCCAGGGAAGGGGATCGTCATTGGGGCTTCGCCCCAACGACCGACCCGGCAGTCTGCCGGCTGCCCACGGACGCTATCTATATTATAGGCGCAAAGCTGATTTGTCAACCGTTTTTCCGGGAAAAGTTCCACAAAAAGCGTGCTCGGGCACCCGGGGACTGCCCTCAGTCCCTACTTACGCCGCGCTTCGTATGCGTGCCATCCCCCTCGCTCCAAATGCTTCGTGACAGTAAATCCATTGGTCTCCAAGGCGGCCCGCACCTCGTCCTGCCGTCCGTCGATGATGCCGGAGGTCAGAAACACGCCGTCCGTGGCCATGAACTCCCCGGCTTTCGTTGACAGGGGGATAATGACGTCCGCCACGATGTTGGCCAGCACCACCCGGTTCTGCCCCGGCTCCAGCTTGGCCGACAGCTTTTTGTCGGTCAGCACGTCCCCGGCGTACACGCTCAGCCGGTCCGGCCCAATGCCGTTCAGCGCGGCGTTTTCAAAGGCCACGTCCGCCGCTTTGGGGTCGATATCCACCCCGATGGCGCGGGATGCGTCCAAGGCCAGCGCCGCAATGGCCAGAATGCCCGACCCGCAGCCCAGATCCAGCACCTTGTCGCCGGGTTTGAGCACCTCTTCCAGCAGCTCCAGGCACAGCTGGGTGGTGGGGTGGGCCCCGGTGCCGAAGGTCAGCCCGGGGTTCAGGTAGAGCGGCGTGCGCCCATCGGGCACAGGCTGCCCCCGCATCCAGTCGGGGACGATGTACACCCGCCTGCCCACCGGAATGGGCTGGTAGTACTTCTGCCAGGAGGTGGCCCAATCCTCCTCCCGCAGGGAGACGATCTGGGGCTCATACTCCTCCAAGCCGGTCAAATATTGGCGCAGCTGGCGCTGGCCCTCCTCATTGTCCGGCACGTAGAACTTCACCCGGCTGGCCCCCCGCATCCGCTGGGACAGCCCCTCGTCCACATAGTCCCAATACTGCCGGTTCTGTTCCAAAAAGCGGAGGAAATCCCCCTCTTCCTCCACCACCAGCCCGGTCATGCCGTTGGCGGTGAGGACGTCGCACACCCGGTCCAGCCGTTCCGCCGGGACGGGGAGGGTCACTTCCAGCCACAATTCGCTCATGGGGTTTCCTCCTTTAAAAACGCCAGCACCGCCCTATTGAACTGGGCAGGCTGTTTGTTCGCGATGAAATGATCCCCCTCAATGGTGACCAGCCGTCCGTTAGGCAGGCTGTCCGCAATGAGCCGGGAGTGGGACGCCTTTATCATGTCCTTGCTGCCCACGATGACCAGCGCAGGCATGGTGAGCGCCGACAGCTCCTTCGGGTCGATGTGGGGCTCGTTCACCATCAGCCCCAGCAGCTCGGCATTGGCACGGGCCTTGGGGGCCTTGAACAGGGAGGCCAGCCTGTACCCCAGCACGATGGGGCGCTGCACGGCGGCCTTCACCCCAGACGGGTCCAGATTGGCCCCGTTGAGCACCAACCGCCCCACCCGCTCAGGATGGCGCAGGGCAAAGGCCAGGGCGATATTGCCCCCGTCGCTGAAGCCCAGGATATCGGCCTTGTCAATGCCGTGTTCGTCCATAAAGCCCAGCAGATCCTCCGCAAACTGGGAGATGGTAAAGGGAGCCGTCCCCCGCGGGGACTGCCCGTGCCCACGGGTATCCACAGCATATACGGTGAACTGTCGGGCAAACTCGTCTATCTGGTGGACGAAATAGTCCCCGCTCTCCCCGTTGCCGTGGAGCAGGAGCAGGGGCGCGCCCGTCCCCTTTTTGATGTAGTGGAGGGAGATGTCCATAGTTACCTCATTTTACTTTGATCTGCTTTACATTGTCCAGCCGGATCAGCTTTTCGCACTCGTTTTTCTTGCCCTCGCCCACCAGCACCAGCGCCCAGGTCTCGTCGGTGTCCAGCACCTTGCACACCTTGCCCATAATATCCCCGTCATTGGTCTCCAGGGTCAGCTCCACGGTCTGGCCCACCTGCTTACGAAGCTGATCCCCCAAGCCCACAGCCCTGACGGAACCGATGCCGTTCTCCCGCAGGATGCGCTCCAGGCGGTGTACCTTGCTGTACAGGGCGATGACCATAACAAACGAGAAAATCCCAAAGTATTCCATATCTCCGCCCCCTTAAAACCCGTCAACGATGTTGATGACGGAGTGGCGCACCGCTTTCCCATCCTTGAGGAAGGTAATGGTGCTGATGGCGGACAGGGGGATGAGCCGCACCTCGTTTTTCTCCGGTTTTTTCTGGTTCTGCACCACTTCCACGTTGGCCCACCCGCCGTCGAAGTCCCGGATGACGCACCAGTCATGGGCAACGGGCATTCCGCTGTCCCCTTCATAAAAGGTCAGCTTCACCCGTTTGCCTTGGGCCTGCTTCAGCAGCCGGGTCACGGGGGACGCCACGGGCTTCCCCTTCTCGTCCACGCCGTCCTGGAGCAGGTAGTCGCAGCTCACCTCTAAAATCTGCGCCATGCGCACGATCTTGTCCGTCTCCGGGTAGGCCGCGTCCGACTCCCAGCGGCTCACCGCCTGCCGGGTCACGCCAAGGCGCTCCGCCAGCTGCTCCTGGGTCAGGTTCTGTCTTTTTCGGGCCTCCGCCAGTTTGTTTCCTAAGCTCATGAAATCACCTCATTGATTTGGATGCCCCCAGCATACCAAATCCCGGCGCTTTGACCAGCGATTTTCCGTTTCGGAATGTAACGTTTGGGTTGCATAGAAGCGCTGAGCCGTCGTGAGCGGCCCCATTCAGCCCCTGCCGTTTGTCAGTTCCTTCACCGTCACCTCATACGCCTCCCGCTCGTAGGGCAGGACGGGCAGAGCCTCGGGCAGCTCCCAACCCTTCGCCTCAAAGATACGCCGGATGAGGAAGTCGGTGAAATCCGGATTCTTCACCAATATCGGCCCGGTAAGGTGGGTGGCAAATACATTGCCGGACACGTAGCCCTCCCCCTCCGGGCCGCTGGTGTCCCGCTCATTGCCGTAGCCGTGCTCCGTCCACTCAAACAAGGGAGTGGTCACGCCATAGGTCTCTGAGCACTTGTTCATGAAGCCCACCACCCAGCCAGGCAGGAGGCCGGACGTGGCCAGCACGTCCACCGGATCCCGCTTGTCCGTCTCCACCGTGGTGAAGTCCGCCAGACCCAGCCCGGGCCAGCGCTTGCCCTCGGCATCGGTGATATCCCTGCCCAGCGTCTCCATGGCGTTGCCGGTAAACAGCACCACCGCCCCCCGGTCGATAGCGGCCTGGAACGCCTCCTTGTGGGGGAGCAGGGCAGTGAGCGCCGCCTTCTGGGTATGCTCGGTGCCCGCGCCCATGTAAATGAAGTCGGCGTGGTCAAATCCCGGCGTCTCCTCGAACAGGGCGGTCTCCACAGTGACGGTCACCCCCATGGCCTCCAGGTGGCGGCGAAGCACCATGACGTTGGCATATTCCCCGTACAGGGACATACAGTCGGGATAAAGGTGTAAAATGGTCAGTTCCATGGTGTTCCCTCCTCAATCCCTATCCACGTGGGCCAGCAGCTTGTCCCGGTCGGAGAAGCAGGTGACCACATACACGTCCTCGTCCCCGTTCTCCTTCAAATATTCCGCCGCTGTGGCGATGCTCTCGCCCACCTCGATCTTGTCCGCCGGGATGTGGCTGTACTTGAACCGCACCGCCAGGTCGTTGCAGTACTTCCCGTACAGCATCACCTTTTGGACGTGCTCGCAGCCCAGCCGGTCGAAGTCGATGTCCCACAGCCAGCTGGTCTCGCCGGTGAAGTATTTCCGGCTGATGGCGTCCACGATGACCAGCACGGTGCAGGGCGCGGACCTGGCGGCGATGTAGGCCAGGTTGGTGTCGTAGGCGATGGAATTCTCGTGCTTGGAGGTGAGCAGGGTGCCCCGGTGGTTCCCCAAACGGAAGGTGATCATCCGCCCATTTTTCAACATATAGTTGTTGATGACCCCGGCCATAGCGGCGCTGTCCGCCCCCGCCAGGGCGCACACCGACCACGCCGCCAGGATGTTGTACACGTTGTAGATGCTCTTGAAGGCCAGGGAAATCTCCGTCTCCCCGTTGATGGTGAGCTTGCCCTCTTTCAGATCCAGGGCGGTGACGGCAAAATCAGTGTTATGCCGCTGGTGGCCGCAGGAGGGGCAGGAGTAGTGCCCGATGTGGGCGTAGTGATAGCAGGAGTACTCCATCCGCCCCTTGCACACCGGGCACCGCGCCCCGTCGTGGTACACGCCCCGGTGCTCCTTGGTGCTGATACCGCACTCGTCCAGCCCGAACCACTTCACCCTGTCCGGGTCGTGATCCTTGGCAAAGCAGGACACCAGCGGGTCGTCGGCGTTGAGCACCAGGGTGGTCTCGGGGAAAATAGCGGCCTTGATGGCGTCGTACACCCACTCGGGGTGGCCGTTGCGGGTGAGCTGGTCCCGGTACAAGTTGGTGATGACGAAGTGGGTGGGGTAGAAGAACTTGAACGTGTACTTGGCGTACCGCTCGTCGCTCTCCAGCAGCAGCACGTCGCCCCGCATTTTGCCCCCCAGGGAGCAGTTGGACAAAATGAGGGTGGTCACGCCCTCGATCTGGTTGGAGCCCTCCTTGTTGTACACCACTTTTTTGCCGGACGCGTTCAAAATGGCGGCGATCATCTCCACGGTGGAGGTCTTGCCGTTGGAGCCGGTGACGGCGATGATGTGTTCGGGCAGCTTCACCCTCCCCAGTACATTGGGGCACACCTTCAGCGCGAACTGCCCCGGCAGGGAGCTGCCCTTGCCGATCAACCCGCCGACGAACCGCAGGACTTTACATACCACAACGGCCAAAAACAATCTCATGGTTTATGCTTCCTCTCCCAATCTTTTTGTAAAGCAGACGATCCGATTGGCCTCGGCAAACCCCGAGCCCAGGTGGAAGGCGATGCTCACCCCGTTGTCCAGCTCACAGTCGCTGGCAAATTCCAGACAGCCCTGTTCCCGTGCCCAGCCCTCGCAGGCCCGCAGCAGCTCTTTTGCCAACCCCCGGCCCCGGTATTCCTCCCGGACATAAACGCCCTCTAAATAACCCACCGGACTGGTGCCCGTCCCCTCCACGTAGTCGTGCCGGAGCTGACACTGGGCGAAGCCCGCCGGAGCGCCGTCCTCCACAGCGAGAAAGACCGCGCCCTCCGACCGGGAAAGCGCTTCAAGTTCCGCCAGCAATTCTTCCGGCGTGTGCCCCGGCCACAGCTCACAGGCCAAGGCGGCGGCATGGGCCAGATTTTCTCCATCCGCTTTTAAAATCATGTCGTCCTCTCCAGTTGTCACGCTCCGATTGGCCGCGCGGCCGGGTCGCTTTCCCTCCGTCTCGAGCAAAATCCGCGCCGCTTTACGGCGCTGGGTTTTTGCTCTCGCTACAGTCCAAGCTCCCCTGCGCGGCTATCGTCGCGCTTCTAAATAAATCATCAACGCCGTCACGTCCGCCGGGGACACCCCGGACACGCGGGACGCCTGCCCCAGGTTCAGCGGGCGGATCTTGTCCAGCTTCTGCCTTGCCTCCAGACGCAAGCCCTGTATGCCCAGGTAGTCCACATCCGGGGGCAGGGGCCTGTCCTCCAGGCGGCGCATTTCCTCCACCTGACGGTTCTGGCGGTCGATGTAGCCCTGGTACTTCACGGAAATTTCCACCTGCTCAGCGATTTCTCGGGAAAGTCCGGGCCGCTCGGGATCAAAAGCCGCCAAATCCTCATAACTCAGCCGGGGGCGTCGGAGCAGGTCAATGAGCCGCGCCCCATGGGGGCAGGGGGGCTCGCCCCTGTCCGCCAGCAGCTTGTCCAGCTCGTCCGATGGCGCCACGCCGGTGTGCTCCAGCCGCTTGATCTCCCTCTCTACGGCGGCATATTTTTCCTCCACCTGGGCCAGCCGTTCATCGCTCACCAGCCCCACCCGGTGGCCGTAGGCGGCCAGCCGCCGGTCGGCGTTGTCCTGCCGGTGGATGAGCCGGTATTCCGTCCGGGAGGTCATCATGCGGTAGGGCTCATTGGTGCCCTTGGTCACCAGATCGTCGATGAGCACGCCGGTGTACCCGTCCCCCCGGGTGAGGATCAGCGGCGGCTCCCCCTTCACCTTCAGTGCGGCGTTGATGCCCGCCACCAGCCCCTGGGCGGCGGCTTCCTCGTAGCCGGAGGAACCGTTGAACTGCCCCGCGCCGTACAGGCCGGGCACTTTTTTGCACTCCAGAGTGGGCAGCAGCTCGGTGGGATCCACGCAGTCGTACTCGATGGCGTAGGCGCACCGGGTCATCTCGGCCCGCTCCAGCCCGGGGATGGTGTGGAGCATCTCCATCTGCACCTCCTCGGGGAGAGAGGAGGAAAACCCTTGGATGTACAGCTCCTCGGTGTTGAGGCCCATGGGCTCGATAAAGAGCTGGTGTCTTGGCTTTTCGGCAAAGCGCACCACTTTGTCCTCGATGGAGGGGCAGTACCTTGGCCCCACCCCCTCGATGACCCCGGAGAACAGGGGGGAGCGGTGGAGGTTGTCCCGGATAACCCGGTGAGTATTCTCATTGGTGTAGGTCAGGTAGCACACCGCCCGGTTCTCTGGAACCGCTTCCGTGGTAAAGGAAAAAGGCACAGGTGCCTCGTCCCCCGGCTGTACCTCCATTTTGGAGAAGTCCACGCTGCGGCGGTTCACCCGCGGGGGGGTGCCCGTCTTGAAGCGCCGGATGGACAGCCCCAGCCCCACCAGGCACTGGGTGAGCGGCAGCGCCGCCGCCATGCCGTCCGGCCCGGACTGCCGGGTGACCTCGCCCACGATGGTGCGGCCGCCCAGATAGGTGCCGGTGGCCACTACCACCGCTTTCACCCGATAAGCGGCCCCGGTGGCGGTGACCACGCCGGATACCTCGTCATGCTCGGTGAGGATCTCCGTCACCTCCGCCTGCTTCACCCACAGGTTCTCTTGCAATTCCAGGGTGTGCTTCATGACCTCCTGGTATCGGCGGCGGTCGGCCTGGGCCCGGAGGGACCAGACAGCGGGGCCCTTGCCCCGGTTGAGCATCCGGTACTGGATGCAGGCTTGGTCAGCGGCCTTCGCCATCTCGCCGCCCAGGGCGTCGATCTCCCGCACCAGGTGGCCTTTGCCGGTGCCGCCTACGGCGGGGTTGCAGGGCATATTGCCCACCGCGTCCAGGTTGATGGTGAAGCACACGGTTTTCAGCCCCATCCGGGCGGAGGCCAGGGCGGCTTCAATGCCCGCGTGGCCCGCGCCGATGACGGCGATGTCAAAGCTTCCGGCATTATACTGCGTCATGGCAAGTATCGCTTCCTGTCCTGCGGGCCACGCGGGATCCCTTTGGTTGATTGAACCTTTTGGGCGAAAATGAATTCCGCCCAAAAGCAAGGTTTTCCCTTCGGGAAAACACTTGGACGCGCTGACGCGCGCCCCGCTTCGCGGGGACCCCTTGGCCCGCGCCGATGACGGCGATATCAAATTGTCCGGCGTCATAACGGGGCATGGGCGTCACTCCTCAAAGCAGTTCCGGTTTCAGTTCCACGCTGTCCGCCTGGGTGATGGGCCGGATGACCCGGCAGGGATTGCCTGCCGCCAGCGACCCGGCGGGGATGTCCTTCGTCACCACGCTGCCCGCGCCGATGACGCACCCACGGCCAATGGTGACGCCGCCGCACACCACTACGTTGGCGGCGATCCAGCAGTCGTCCTCGATGGTGATGGGCTTGGCGTATTCCAGGTCGTACAGCTGGCCGTTCTCCCGGCGGCGCTGATTCCGCTCCGACGGCAGGAGGGGGTGCATGGGGGTCATGATGGAGCAGTTGGGGCCGAAAAACACGTTGTTCCCGATGGTCACCGGGCAGCAGTCCAGCACCGTGAAGTTGAAGTTGGCGTAGCTGTTCTCGCCGATGGTGGTGTAAATGCCGTAGTCGAACTGGATGGGGCCCTGGAGATAGGTGCCCTCCCCCATGTTAGGCAGGAGCCGGCGCAGGATGTCCTCCCGCTTCTCCTCCTCGTCCTCGGTGGTGTCGTTGTACTGCTTGGACAGCTTGTGGGCCGCCCCCCGCCGCTGGGCAAGCTCCGGGTCGGTGGGATCGTACAGCTTCCCCGCCAGCATTTTTTCTGTCTCAGTCATGTTGATCCGCTCCCAACTTATTTATTATTTCGTTTTCAGTGTCACAACCGCCAATTCCGGGCGGTTAAACACGCGGAATCCCTGGAAGGGCACCGTGTTGTTGCCCAGCCCCCGGGAGACGAACAGCGTGCTGTCCCCCAGTGTGTAGATGCCCGACGTCCACTTGGGGAAAAACCGCCGGTTTGTCCCCACCAGCCCACCCACAAAGGGCAGGCGGACGATGCCACCGTGGCCGTGCCCGGACATGACGAAATCATACCCCGCGTCGGCGTACTGCCCGAAGCGGTCATTCCGATGGGCCAGCAGCAGGGTGAACAGGCCGGGGGCGTTGTTTTCGATCCGGGCGTACAGCTCCTCCGGGGTGGTCTGGTCGGCGTAGCCGTTGGGGTCGTCCACCCCGGCCAGCACGATCTGCGCCCCCTCCCGCTCCAGTACCTCGTACTGGTTGGAGAGGGGGGTCACCCCGCACTGGGACAGCAGGCTTTTCAGCTCCTTCACCGTCCCTGTGCCCAGCCCCCACTCATGGTTGCCGGTGACGTAATAGGTGGGCGCGATGGAGGCCAGCCCCTTCGCCAGCGCGGGGATCATCTGGAGCTGGCCCTCCTGGTCGATGAGGTCACCGGTGACCACAATGAGGTCTGGCTTCTGCTCCCCCACCAACCCCAGCAGCTTTTCGCTGTTCTCCCCGTACTCATGGCCGTGGAGGTCGGACAGGTGGACGATTTTGTACCCGTTGAACCCGGCCGGCAGGCCGTCCAGTACCGCGTCGGTGTGGGTGACCTGAAGCCCCCAGCACTGCCACTGGAACCAGGCCCAACCCCCCAGGGCCAGCACCGCCAAACCGGCCAGCCACCGCAGGGGGTGGCGGCGCTTTCTCCGGGGCCGCCTGTGGGGCGCTCCTTCCCGCTCAGTCGTCGTCATGGAGGTAGTAGGGCCGCATCAGGCTCTTGTGCTGGGTGGAGTCCTTCTGCCGGTCAGAGCGGGGCGGGGCCTCGATGGGCCGGGGCCTGTCGTCCCGGCGGCGCTTTCTCTTGCCGGACAGGGAGGGGGGCAGGACGGGCTCCTTGGCGGCAGGTGCGGGCGCGCCCTGCTTTTTGCCCTGGCGGCGGGGCTTGGGCTGGGCGGGCTTTTGCGCCTTCTCCTGCTTCTTCTGGGCCTGAGATTTCTGTTGGTTCTGCACCTGAATCTCCGGCCTGGGCGTGGGCCGCCGGGGAGCCAGCAGCCGGGCGGTGGCGTCCATGATCACATCGGAGTCCAGGGGATTGGGCTTGTAGAAGTCGGTGACGGGCATGGCGGGGTCGTCAGGGAGGGTGTCCTCCAGCCGCCCCTGGCGTATGCCTCGTCCAATCGGTTTATCGCGCGAAACCAGCGGTTCCTCCTTGACGGGGGCCATTGCCTCCACCGCCGGGGCGCCTGTCTGAACGGTTTGACCTCCGCCGCCCTTTTTGCGGCGGCGCTTTTTCTTGTTGGGCGCGTCCGTTTCCTCTGCGGGGACAGGCGTTGTAGGGACGGGGGCCAGCACGGCCTGAGCCGCCGCCTTTTTCCGTTCCTCAGCCTTCGCCTTATTTTCCGCGTCCCTCTGACGGCGGCGCTCTTTCGCAGCGGCCCGGGCCTCCGCGTCCTCCGAATTGATGGGCCGGCCCCGTTTGTCCTTCTGGGGCGGGTCGAAGTTCTCCATGGGGAAGGGGTGGTTTTCCACCACCGGGATGGGTTTGCCCAGCAGCTTCTCGATGGCTTTCAGTTCATCCTTCTCGTCGAACTGGCAGAAGGAGATAGCCTCCCCCTCGTGGCCCGCCCGCCCGGTGCGCCCAATGCGGTGGACATAGGTCTCGGGCACGTCGGGCAGGTTGTAGTTGAACACGAAGGGCAGCTGGTCGATGTCGATGCCCCGGGCGGCGATGTCGGTGGCGGCCAGCACCCGCACCCGGCCCGCCTTGAAGTCGCTGAGCGCCTGCACGCGGGCGGTCTGGCTCTTGTTGCCGTGGATGGCGGCGGCGGAGATGCCCCGCTTCACCAGATCCTGGGCGATGCGGTTGGCCCCGTGCTTGGTGCGGGAGAACACCAGGGCGGAGGTGATGTGCCGCTCCTCCATCAGGTGGGCCAGCAGCTTTGTCTTGTTGGACTTATCCACATAATACAGCGACTGCCGGATGACCTCCACCGGGGAGGACACCGGGTCCACCGCCACACGGGCATAGTCGTGGAGCAGGCCGTTCACCAGCCCCATCACCTCCGGAGGCATGGTGGCGGAGAAAAACAGGGTCTGCTTTCGCTCGGGCAGCAGCTTGAGCACCCGCTTCACGTCGTGGATAAAGCCCATGTCCAGCATCCGGTCGGCC
Source organism: Clostridiales bacterium (assembly GCA_014799505.1). Lineage (GTDB taxonomy): Bacteria > Bacillota > Clostridia > Oscillospirales > Oscillospiraceae > Enterenecus. Next base: position 13,272 of record JAAVHV010000020.1, on the reverse strand, counting down.
TCGTCCAGCACGAAGATCTCAATATGGGACAGATCCAGCAGCCCCTGGCCGTGAAGGTCCAGCAGGCGTCCCGGCGTGGCGACGAGAATGTCCAGCCCTTTCCGGATGGCGTCCACCTGGGGCTGCTGGCCCACGCCGCCGAAGATGACGGCGGAGCGCAGGGGCAGATTGCGCCCATAGGACACGAAGCTGTCCTGGATCTGGATGGCCAGCTCCCGGGTGGGAGTCAAAATCAGCGCCCGGATCACCCGGGGCTTGGGCACCCGCCCACCCAGCCGCTGGAGGATGGGTGTGGCAAAGGCGCAGGTCTTGCCGGTGCCGGTCTGGGCGCAGCCCAGCACGTCCCGCCCCGCCAGGGCGAGGGGGATGGCCTTGCGCTGGATGGGGGTGGGGTCGGTGTAGCCCTCCATGGTGAGGGCTTTGAGGATGGGGGCAGTCAGCCCCAAGTCGCGAAAATTCATATTCCTTTCTACGTCCTATCTTTGTTCTGATTGGCCCTTATCGGCCGCCAGAGCTCGTTTGACAGAGTCTACCGTACCCGCCAGGCTCTGGCTCCCGCACGGGACGGCGATGTGGGCGCACCGCTCGTACAGCGGGGCCCGGTACTGGTACACATCGGCCAGGGTCTGGCCGGGGGAGAGGGCGATGCCCCGGGAGGCCAGGTTGTGAATGCGTCCCGCCACTTCCTCCAGGGACAGCTTGAGGTAGACCACCGTGCCCAGCCGCCGCATATGGGCAATGGACTCCTCCCGGCACACACAGCTTCCCCCTGGGGCGATCACGGTGCCCTGACAATCCAGGGCGCAGATGGCGTCCCGCTCCAGATCCAGAAACCGCTCCACCCCCTGGCTGTCGATGAGCCGCTGGAGCAGCGCGCCCTCCCGCTCCTGGATGAGCAGATCCACGTCGAGGAAGCGCAGGCCCAGGGCCTTGGCCAGCACCACGCCCACGGTGCTCTTGCCCGAGCCGGGCATCCCGATCAAAATGATATTGTCCATTCCGGCGCCCCCTCAGCCCTGTGTGGCGGAACATAATTGTAGTATTATACCAAAAAAATCTCTCCGGGGCAAGGCTCAGCGGCCCCTCAGACAAAAAAGTATCTATCCGCGCCGGATAGATACTTTTTTCAGCTTGATTTTAGGGTTTCCCCGCTCACCAGTGGCCTTGATCGGTGCTTCTCATCCATACGGTTCGGTTGCCCGCCTGGAGGTTGTACAGCGTCCGGGTCAGTTCGGTCAGCTCCTTCTCCCTCAGCTGGGCGAACAGGAAGCCATAGCGGAACTTGCCCGGCTGATACTCCACCACCCGGATGATCTCCCCCAAAAACTCCATGGGGGCGTAATCCTCCAGCTTCACCTTCAGGCGCAGCACCTCGTCCACCCCGTGCAGATACTCCGACTCAATGCACGCTCCGCCGGTGCTGATATCCACCAGAACGCACTCCTCCGGATTGCTGAAGGTGGTGTCCTTGGGGTAGTACATGGTCACGGGCACGCGTGTACGCAGGCGGAAGTCGTGGCGGTGTTCCGGGATGGGCTTGACCTTCACGTCTTTCAGCCTGCACACCACCCGGGTGGACTCCTGGACGGTTCCCTTCAGATAGAAGGGCATCATCTGCTCATCCAGACCCTCCAGCACCACGGACGTACCCATCTCCAGCACCTTCAGGGACAGCCCGCCCAGCAGGCGCTCCAGCGTCAGCGTGGAGGAGCCGAACTCGGTGAGCCGCCCGGTAAAGACCGGGGCTCCCTCCGCCGTCTCCACGTCCAGCGTCATTCCGGTATGCAGCTTAGGCAGCTCGCCGGACTCTTCGTCCGTTTCGTACTCTTCATAATCATCCGAACGCCCCAACAGGGATGAAAAAAAGCCCATAGGTATCCCTCCTGCTTGCTGTGCGGCGGGCGGCCCCGCCCTCTTTCCATAATAGTTTGATTATAACCGCTCCCAATACCAAATGTCAAGCGCCTCCTAAGAGGTTGTAATCTTTGGCGGGATACGTTATAATATCCACATATGCTTTGGGGAGGAGGCGGGCCATGAAGCCAAATATTTTGGTCATCTGCGGGCCTACGGCCTCGGGCAAGACCGCGCTGGCGGCGGAGCTTGCCCTGCGCTTCGGCGGCGAGGTGGTGTCCGCCGACTCCATGCAGGTCTACCGGGGCATGGACATCGGCACCGCCAAGCCCACCCAGGACGAAATGCTGGGCGTCCCCCACCATATGCTGGACGTGGCGTCCCCTGCGGAAAACTACTCCGTGGCCCGGTACGTGGCGGACGCCGTCCCCATCGTGGACGACATCCTGGCCCGGGGAAAGCTGCCCATCGTAGCCGGGGGGACGGGGCTGTATATCGACCACCTGGTGGCGGGGCGGCAGTTCGCCCCCTTTGCGGCGGACAGCGGCCTGCGGGAAGAGCTCCAGGCCCGGGCCCGCGCGGAGGGTCTGGCCGCCCTGCGCGCGGAGTTGGAGCAGGTGGATCCGGAAGCCACCGCCCGCATCCACCCCAACGACGAAAAACGGATCATCCGGGCGCTGGAGGTGTACCTGTCCACGGGGGTCACCATCACCCAGCACGACCGGGAGAGCCGGGAAGTGCCCCCCCGCTACACGCCGCTGACCATCGCCCTGAACTTCCGGGAGCGGCCCTGGCTGTGGGAGCGCATTGACCGCCGGGTGGACGAGATGATGGAGCGGGGCCTGGAAGGGGAGGTGCGCTCCCTTCTGGCAGACGGCATCCCCCGGGACTGCACCGCCATGCAGGCCATCGGCTATAAGGAGCTGGCCGCCGCCATTTTGGAGGGCCGCCCCGTGTCGGCCGGGGCGGAGGAGGTGAAGCTCCGCTCCCGGCAGTACGCCAAGCGGCAGCTCACCTGGTTCCGGCGCAACAGGCAGGCCCATTGGTTCCAATGGGAAAAAATACCAGATTTTTCCGCCGCCCTCGCTTTTTCGACAGAACTTGTCATAGGCTCTGGATTACAATAGGTACGCTCAAATTTTATAAATTAGAGGAGTGTATTTACATGAGCCTTACATCCACCGTTTCCGTCACCAAGCAGCCCAATATCCAGGACGCTTTTCTGTCCGCCGCCCGCCGTCTGGCCACCCGGGTCACCGTGTTCCTCATGAACGGCTACCAGATGCGGGGGGTCATCACCGCCTTTGATCCCTACGTGGTGGTGGTGGTTACTGACGGCAAGCAGCAGGTCATTTACAAGCACGCCATTTCCACCATCGCCCCGGAGCATCCCATCGAAATGGACGCGTAAGAAGCGTGGGGGCCGCTTCCCGCGATACCGCACGAGAGATAGAAAAGAGCTGATCCCATGAAAGAGAGCACCATCGCCACCAAATTCATGATCGCCATCCTGTGCCTGGGGGTAGCGGCCTATCTGGCCGTCTACTTTTTCCGGGGGTGGGAGGAGGACCTGGTCACCACCTACGCCTATTCCTACTCTCTGGACGTGGGCCAGGAGGCGACGGGTATCCTGGTGCGCGCCGAGGTCCCCCTGACCGGTTCGGGCGGCTACATGGATCAGATCGTCGGCGAGGGGGCCAAGGCCGCCAAGGGTGATCCGGTGGTGCTGCTGTACAGCGACCCCTCCGCCCTCACCACCCGGCAGTCCATCCGCTCGCTGGAGGCGGAGATCGAGCAGCTTCAATACGCCCAGAGCGACCGCTCCCAGAACGCCGATGCCACCCGGCTGGACGCCCAGGTCATCTCGTCCATCGTCTCTCTGCGCTCGCTGACTGCCCGGGGGGATCTGACCCTGCTGGAGGACTCCGCCCTCAACCTGCGCTCTATGGTGTTCCGGCGGGACTACACCTACGGCAGTGCCGAGGCCGCGGGCCAGCTCTCTCAGCTCATCGCGGACAAGCAGTCCCAGTTGGCGGAGCTCAACCGTTCGCTGAACCAGGTGTCCACCACCGTATACGCCCCCACCGCCGGCGTCTTTTCCGCCGGCGTGGACGGCTGGGAACAGGCCGTCACCCCCGCCATGCTGGACAAGCTCACCGGCGACGATTTGATCGCCCTTCTGGCGGAGCAGCACAGCCCCGATCCCCTGGCGGTGGGCAAGCTGGTCACCGGCTCCACCTGGTACTTCGCCGCCCTGCTGGACGGCATCAACACCGGCCTCCAGTCGGGCAGGACGTACACCCTCGCCTTCTCCGGGGACTACTTTGGGCAGATCAACATGACTCTGGATCGGATCTCCCTGGAGGGAGAGCGGACGCTGGCCATTTTCTCCTGCCGCGCCCATCTGGCGGACACCGCCATGCTCCGCGTCCAGACGGTGGACGTGGTCGTCCAGCAGCTGGAGGGCATCCGCATCCCCCGCAAGGCCCTGCGGGTCATCACGGAGGAGGTGACCGATGAGGACACCGGCGTCTCCAGCCAGGTGAACCGTTATGGCGTGTTCTCCGTGGTCAGCTCCCAGGCGGAGTGGCAGGAGGTGGAGGTGCTGTACACCGACGACACCTATTATCTGGTTCGTCCTGTGAATGAGGACGCGGCCAAGCGCCTGCGGCCTGGGGATGAGATCATCCTCAACTCCTCCGGCATCTACAACGGGAAGGTGGTGCGCTGATGGATCTGCGGGAAAATATCCAAAAAGTCCGGGCGGAGCTGGATGCCGCCGCCGTCGCCGCTGGCCGGGATCCGGCGTCAGTCACCCTGCTGGCGGCCACCAAGACCCAGAGCTCGGACACCATCCGGGCCGCCATTGCCGCCGGGGTGACGGTGTGCGGCGAGAACCGGGTGCAGGAATTCACCGCCCACCTGGCGGACGATGCCTACGAAGGGGCGGAGGTCCACTTCATCGGCCACCTTCAGACCAACAAGGTGAAATACGTGGTGGGTAAGGTAGCGCTCATCCACTCCGTCTCCTCGGAAAAGCTGCTGCGCGCCATTGCCGCCCAGGCGGACAAGCTGGGCTTGGTTCAGGATATTCTGCTGGAGGTCAATCTGGCGGGGGAGGGATCCAAGTCCGGCTTCACCCCAGAGAAGGCCCCGGATGCCGCCAAGCTGGCCGGGGAGCTGGGCGGCGTGCGGCTGCGGGGGCTGATGTGCATCCCTCCCGCCGCGGTCGATCCGGGGGACAACCTCCCTTTTTTTCAAAAATTACATCAGTTGGCTGTTGACATAAGACGGGAAATAGTCCATAATGGTGAGGATATGGACGTGCTTTCCATGGGGATGAGCGGCGACTACGCGGATGCTGTCGCCGCGGGTTCCACTTGCGTCCGGGTGGGTTCCGCCCTGTTTGGCCCGCGCCCGCCTATTTTAACTCACGATTGAAGGGAGACTCGTCTATATGAGCTTATTTGATGAACTCAAGCGCCTCGCCCGCCCCTACGAGGACGAGGATGAGGATGATTATGAGGAGGACTTCACCCCGGTAAACAACGTCAAGGATCTGCCCCGGGATCGGGACCGCGACCGCGATATCGACCGCCGCAGCAACAAGGTGGTCAACATCCACACCACCACCCAGCTCCAGGTGGTGCTGGTCAACCCCTCCCGGTTTGAAAATGCCTCCGAAATCGCCGACCATCTGCGGGACAAGCGCACCGTAGTGCTCAATCTGGAGCAGACGGATAAGAACATCGCCCGCCGCCTCATCGACTTTTTGTCCGGTGTGGCCTATGCCAACGAGGGCACCATCAAGAAGGTGGCTCTGTCCACCTACATCATCACCCCCTATAACGTGGAGATCCTGGGCGATCTCATCGACGAGCTGGAAAACAACGGCCTGTATTTCTGAGACAAGGGGGAAACTGATCCATGATGACTCCGCAGGAGGTGGCCAGCCACTCCTTTGCCAAGGCGACTTTGGGCGGCTACAACTTGGCCCAGGTGGACGAGTTTTTGGACGCGCTCACTGAGGATTACACCGCGCTGTACAATGAAAACGCCATTTTGAAGAACAAGCTGAAGGTGCTGTCCGACAAGGTGGAGGAATACCGGGCCACCGAGGAGACCATGCGCAAGACCCTGCTGGCCGCCCAGCAGATGGCGGAGTCCATGATGGACGAGGCCAAGCGCAAGCGGGACGAGCTGATCGGCGACGCCGAGCAGGGCGCCCAGCAGCGCATGGCGGAGCTGGAAAAGGCGGTGGCCGCTGAAGAGTATCGCCTGAAGAAGGCCCAGGAGTCCACCGCCGCCTATGTGAAGAAGCTGGCCCAGGCCCACGAGGACGAGATGCTCTTCCTGTCCAGCCTGGGCGACCTGGTTCCGCCGGAGATGGCCGCAGCAGCCGACGACGACCCCGCCGCCGACATCAAGGCCGCGCTGGACGCCCAGGTCCGTCAGGAGGAAGAGGCCGCAACGCAGCAGCAGAAGGCCGCGCCCCGCGTCGTCGCGGTGGGGCCGGACGACGACGTGCCCCCTCTGCCGGACGATTTCGTCCCTCAGGCCCAGCCCCAGGAGGAGTTCGAGCTGGATCCGGACGCCACCCGGCGCTATTCCGATTTGCAGTTCGGCAAAGACTATCAGATCAAATAAAAGAAGGGCCCGCGCGGTATGCACCGCGCGGGCTTTTTATTGCCGCGGGAATTGATCCAAGTACCATAGATGCCATTTTAAAGCCTGCCGGATGTACGATGACAATGACCGGGAGGAGCGCTCTGCCTGCTTGCTCAGTTCCTGATACAGTTCGGCTGGTATCAAAATTGAAATCCTTTTCTTGGTGCCTTCAGTCATCTAAATCACCTCAACGCCATTTTACTGCAATTCGTTGTAAAAGTAAATACAACAAATTGCAGTAAGTATAATTTGGTATTGAGGTGGTGATTATGAAGCAATACTGGCGAATCCGGGAATTGCGGGAGGATTCTGATTTAACACAGGCACAGGTAGCCCACGCACTGAATTGTTCCCAGCAAGTATACAGCAACTACGAATTAGGCCAGCGGAGTATTCCGCCGGAAATCCTAATTGCATTGGCAAAGTTCTACCACACCAGTGTGGACTATCTTTTAGGCCTTACAAACACAAAAGCACCCTACCCAAAATAAAACTTCCCCCCGGAAATCGGGGGGAAGTTCATTTAACGGTTTTGACCGCAAATTACTTGTGGTCCACGCTGTACATATGCTTGATGAGCTCCAGCACCTTGTTGGAGTAACCCATCTCGTTGTCGTACCAGGACACGACCTTCACGAAGGTGTCGGTCAGGGCGATGCCGGCCTTGGCGTCGAAGATGGAGGTGCGGGCGTCGCCCAGGAAGTCGCTGGACACCACGTCCTCGTCGGTGTAGCCCAGGACGCCCTTCAGCTCGCCCTCGGAGGCGGCCTTCATGGCCTTGCAGATCTCCTCGTAGGAGGCGGGCTTCTCCAGGTTGACGGTCAGGTCAACGACGGAGACATCCAGGGTGGGAACGCGCATGGACATACCGGTCAGCTTGCCGTTCAGAGCGGGGATGACCTTGCCCACGGCCTTGGCGGCGCCGGTGGAGGAGGGGATGATGTTGCCGGTGGCAGCGCGGCCGCCGCGCCAATCCTTCATGGAGGGGCCGTCAACGGTCTTCTGGGTGGCGGTGACGGAGTGCACGGTGGTCATCAGGCCGTCCTTGATGCCGAAGTTGTCGTTCAGCACCTTGGCGATGGGGGCCAGGCAGTTGGTGGTGCAGGAGGCGTTGGACACGAAGGTCATGTCGGGGGTGTAAGCGTCCAGGTTGACGCCGCACACGAACATGGGGGTGCTGTCCTTGGAGGGGGCGGACATGACGACCTTCTTGGCGCCGGCGTCGATGTGGGCCTGGGCCTTCTCCTGGGTCAGGAACAGGCCGGTGGACTCCACGACGTACTCAGCCTCCAGCTTGCCCCAGGGGATGTTCTTGGGGTCGCGCTCGGCGAAGATGGGGATCTCCTTGCCGTTGACGACGATGGCGTTCTCGGTGGAGGAGACCTCGCCCTCGAACCGGCCATGCATGGTGTCATACTTCAGCATATAGGCCAGGTAGTCAGCGGGGCACAGGTCGTTGATGCCCACGATCTCGATCTCGGGATGGTTCACGCTGGCGCGGAAAACCATGCGGCCGATGCGGCCAAAACCGTTAATACCTACTTTGATGCTCATTGGTATCACTCCTTAATAAATTATGGTAGTGCTGGATTTGCTCGGTATTATTATACTCTATCCTCGCCCCAAAGGGAAGGGGAATTGTGAAAAAATTTTCAAACTTTTTTCACAAAAATCGGGCCCTGCCTGAGAAATGTCCGGCGCCGGGGCGCCTCGGTCATCTTCAGGCAGGGCTCAAAGGCTTACTCAAAAACGAGCTCGATGTTCTTGGCGCTGGCTTCAAAGTCGCTCATCCAGTCGCCGGTCACGTCGGTGTAAGTAACGGTGTACGTCTGGTCGGCGTCGATGCACACCACCAGCTGGGTCATCTCCATGCCCATCAACTCGATGACATAGCAGTACTGGTAGGCGGGCATACCGCACACCTCGTTGTCGGTGAAGTACTTGTCGGTGATGGTGGGAGCGGCGCCATAGGTCGCCTCAAAGACCTGCACCATGGCCTCCCGGAGCGCGTCGGCGGTGATCTTCTTGAAGGCCGCGTCCTTGTCCGTGATGTTCACGTTGATGTTGGAGCCGTCCACAGTAGCCCAGCACTCGGTCACGCCCTCCATCTCCATCTCCTGGAAGCTGGCGGGGACGTCCACGTTGTAGTCCACCACTTTGTTGCTGGTCTTCTTGCCGCAGCCGGTGGTCAGGATCAGCACCAGGGCAAACAGGGCCGCAGCGCTTCTCTTCACATTGTTCATTTTAACTCTCTCCTTACATTACGTTCTTACGGCTCGGGTTCGCGGGCCGCAAGCGGTATTATAGCACGTCATGCTTCCGTCCGCAAGAGTTTTTCGCCTTGACAGGGCTGGTATAATAGTTAAGATATATTTAAGGGACGTAAACCTGGAACTGGGGGTGACCATATGGCAGAGAGGCTCAAAGCGCGTCTTCAGGCCGTCCTGCCGTCCATCCTGGCCCTGGGCCGGTGGCTGGTGCTGGCGGCACTGACGGGGCTGGCCTGCGGCCTGACCGGCGCGGCCTTTTCCTGGTCTGTGGCTCAGGTGACGGCCCTGCGGCTGGCCCACCCCTGGCTGCTGTTTTGTATGCCGCTGGCCGGCCTTGCCATCGTGTTCTGCTATCATGTGTGCGGCATGGCCAACGACAGCGGCACCAACCAGATCATCGCCAGTGTGCGAGGGGGTCGTAGGCCCCCAGTAAGGCTGGCCCCGCTGATTTTCCTGGGCTCGGTGCTCACCCATCTCACCGGCGGCAGCGCCGGGCGGGAGGGGGCGGCCCTTCAGATCGGCGGCAGCATCTCCGCCGGCATCGGGCGGCTGCTCCGGCTGGGGGAGCGGAACCTGAACACCATCATCCAGTGCGGCATGGCGGGGCTGTTCTCCGCCCTGTTCGGCACGCCCCTCACCGCCACCGTGTTCGCCCTGGAGGTGGTCAACGTGGGCCATTTCCGCTACGCCGCTCTGTTTCCCTGCCTGCTGTCCGCCCTCATCGCCAACGCCATCCCCCAGTGCCTGGGCCTGCCCAGCGAGGTGTATTATCTGCCGGAAACGCCGGAGCTGGGGCCGGTCTCCCTGCTGCAATGCGGCGCTCTGGCGATTCTGGCGGCGCTGGTGTCCATCGTCTTCTGCCTGCTGATGCACTGGACGGGCCGACTCTACAAAAGATACATCCCCAACCAATACCTGCGGGCGCTGGCGGGGGCAGCGCTGGTCGTCACCCTCACCTTGATCGAGGGCAGCGGCGACTACAACGGCGCGGGGGGCGGCGTCATCGAGCTGGCCCTGGGGGGCTACGTCCGCGTCCCCTGGGCGTTCCTGCTGAAAATGGCGTTCACCGCCCTCACCCTGGGGGCGGGCTTCCGGGGCGGGGAGATCGTACCCACCCTGTTCATCGGCTCCACTTTTGGCTGCGTTGTGGGGCCGCTGCTGGGGCTGGATCCGGCGTTTGGGGCGGCAATTTCCATGATCGCCCTGTTCTGCGGGGTGGTGAACTGTCCCCTAGCCTCCATCTTCCTGGCCATCGAGCTGTTCGGCGGGGGCGGGCTGATGTTTTTCGCCCTGGCCTGCGCGCTGAGTTTTCTGCTCAGCGGGAATTACTCGCTGTACTCCAGCCAGAATATTGTGTATTCCAAGCTGGAGGCGCGGCTGAACGACCAAAGCTGAAATAGGGAATAATCAAAACGGCCTGTCCAATCGGACAGGCCGTTTTTTGCTTTCGCACTATGATTTATTACGTCCGGCAAACAGCGCCGCCCAAATTCCCGCAACGCCTGCGGCCACCACCAGCGCGGCCAAAATGTTCAGCAGGGCATCCGTTGAGCCTTCCATCAGGCCGAAGTGGAGCAGTCCCACAAGGATATGGGGGATCGAGCCGAAAAACGTCAGCACCCGGGAGGGCTTATCGCCCTTTTCCCCCATGGCCGCCCACAGCAGCAGCGCCGCCAGCCCCAGCAGCGCACAGACGGGCAGCAGGTAGAGCACCAAGATAAAACCACCCATAAAGGCGAACTCGCTGGTATCGCTGTCCGAGAGACGGGCCGCCCGCCAAAAGATCCAGCACCCGATTAGGAACGACCCGCCCGCGTCCAATGCCAGCCACTGTCTGACAGAAAGCTTGCGGGGAAGCTTTATCCTGCACATGGCACGCGCCTTCTTTTAACGCTGATACTCAAATTCCAGATTGTACAGACACACCACGTCCCCATCCTGAACGCCCAGGTCCTCCAGCTGCTGGTAGACCCCCGCGTCCCGGAGCCGCCGCTCGAACCAGTTGCGGCTCTCGTAGTCGGAGAAGTTGACGTTTGCCATGAGCTGGCGCAGCCAGGGCCCGTCCACCAGCCAGGTGCCGTCCTCGTCCCGTTCGATCTCCAGCGCCTCGGATGTGTCCACCTCGGGGGGCCGCTCCACATAGGTCGGCTCGTACACGATGACCGGCGGCAGGTCGGACAGCTCCGCCGCGGCGGCGTACATCAGCTCTTTTGTGCCCCGGTGGGTGGCGGCGGACAGCTCAAACAGGGGACAGCCCTTAGCCTCCACATGGGCCCGCAGTTTTGCCAGCAGCTCGGGATCCTCCATAATGTCCACCTTATTGGCGGCCACCAGCATCCGTCTCGAGGCCAGCTCGGGGGACCAGCGCTGAAGCTCCTCGCAGATGGCGTCAAAATCCTCCACCGGGTCGCGCCCCTCAGAGCCGGACACGTCCACCACATGGATCAGCAGGCGGCAGCGATCCACGTGCCGCAGAAAGTCGTGGCCCAGGCCCGCGCCGTCGGCGGCGCCCTCGATGATGCCGGGGATGTCCGCCAGCACGAAGGACTCCCCCCCGTCCACCGGCACCACACCCAGGTTGGGGGAGAGGGTGGTGAAGTGGTAGTTGGCGATCTTGGGCTGCGCCCTGGTCACCACGCTGAGCAGGGTGGACTTGCCCACGTTGGGGAAGCCCACCAGCCCCACGTCCGCCAGCAGCTTCAGCTCCAGCAGCACCTCCCGGTACTGCCCCGGCAGGCCCGCCTTGGCAAACCGGGGCACCTGCCGGGTGGGGGTGGCGAAGTGCTGGTTGCCCCAGCCGCCGTTGCCGCCCCGGGCCAGCACGAAGTCCTCCTCGCTGGACATATCGCAGATGATCTCCCGGGTTTCCAGGTCGCGCACTACCGTACCCTTGGGCACCCGGATCACCAGATCATTCCCGTCCTTGCCGGAGCAGCGCTTGCCCTGGCCGTCCTTGCCGTTTTCGGCCACGTATTTGCGCTTGTAGCGGAAGTCCATCAGGGTGGACATATGGGGGTCCACCCGCAGGATGATGTCCCCGCCCCGCCCGCCGTCGCCGCCGTCGGGGCCGCCGGCGGCCACGTACTTCTCCCGGTGGAAGGCCACCGCGCCGCCGCCGCCCGCGCCCGCCCGGACGGTGATGCGGGCGGTGTCGATAAATTGATTGGCCATAAAGACCTCCTATCGTTTGTCGCTGTTATCCCTTTGGAACAGGAATGCCAGTCCCACAATGCCCATGACCAGCGCCAGCAAAAGCAAAATCCATTGTGACGCACCACCTAAACCGGGCACCCATGGATCCACCACGGCAATCAATGTCAATAGCATTCCAAATAGGATAAACCCTATCCCTTGAACTTGTTTTTTCATCTTTCTACACGCCCTTTCGGTTAAAAAAAGCCGCAAACGGTCCCCCGTTTGCGGCTTTTCAGGCAGATCTTACTGCGCGATCTCCACGATGGAGACCTGCTTGCGGTCCTTGCCCAGGCGCTCGAACTTCACCTTGCCGTCCTTGAGGGCGAACAGGGTGTCGTCGCTGCCTTTGCCCACGTTGACGCCGGGGTGGATGTGGGTGCCGCGCTGGCGCACCAGGATGTTGCCCGCCAGCACGAACTGGCCGTCGGCGCGCTTCACGCCCAGACGCTTGGCGTTGGAGTCACGGCCGTTCTTGGTGGAGCCGCCGCCCTTTTTATGGGCGAAGAACTGGATGTTGAGCTTCAGCATAGTCGTTTCCGTCCTTTCTGTTAAAGGTTGAGGCACGTTAGTCCTCATCATCATCGTCGTCGTCCAAAAGGACGGCGAGATTGTCGGGATATTCCTCCGCCATGGCCTGGAGGTAGACCAGCAGCCCGGTCATGACCGCCTGGCACAAATCGTCGCTGGCCTCGTTCAGGGCGGGGGGGAGCTTGAGGGAGATGCGGGCGTCCTTCTCCTTGACCTTCACCTGGGCGCCGAGGGCCATCACCTCATTGATGGTGCACTCGGTGAGCCCAACGGCAGCGGAGATGGCGGCGCAGACGATGTCAGCACCCTCCTCGGCGTACCCGCTGTGGCCCTCCACCACAAAGCCGTCCAGGCGGCTCTTTGCGCTGTGGAAGGTTACGGTAGTCATAGCCGGATCCCTCAGGCGTTGACCTTGGTGATCTCCACCTTGGTGTAGGGCTGACGATGGCCCTGACGGCGGCGGTAGTTCTTCTTGGGCTTGTACTTGAACACCAGCACCTTCTTGCCCTTGCCGTTCTTCACCACGTTGGCGGTGACGGAGGCGCCGGCCACGGTGGGGGCGCCGAACTTGGCGTTGTCGCCGTCCAGGACGGCCAGGACCTTGTCGAAGGTGACGGATTCGCCGGCTTCCACATTCAGCTTCTCGATGTAGAGGGTGTCGCCCTCGGCCACCTTGTACTGCTTGCCGCCGGTCTCGATGATCGCGTGCATATCTGCACTCCTTTCCTTTATTACGGGCTCGCTGTCGGGGGCGGGG
>JAAVHV010000019.1 GCA_014799505.1 Clostridiales bacterium | reverse complement strand
TTTTCCGAGGAATATTATGACGCGGTGGGCTATGAGCGCCCGGAGAAAGAGCCGGGAGACGTAATCATTCAAGGAACTGCGACCGCTGTATTGCAGGCGGTCAGGGAGGAACCGGAAGAAGAAACGGTTCAAGGGGTGGAGTTCGCCCCGGTGTCGATCCTGTTTGCCAAGGAGAAAGCTATGTTACCACAAGACCCCAATATTTTGCTGAGCGTTGTGAACACCAAGCTTCGGGACGAATACTCCAGCTTGGAGGCTCTGTGCGACGGGCTGGACGCGGAAGAGTCGGAGCTGGTGCGGAAATTGAACGGGCTGGGCTATGCCTATGACCCAGGTACCAACCAATTCAAACCCGTTTGAGGGGAGGACAATGTCATGCTGATCGACTTTTCCAAAATGGAAACGGAAACCATTCCCAACTTTATGGGCGGCGAGGGGGAAATCCACGCAAAGATGCACGTGGACGAGCGCAACCGCATTCTCCACGGCATTCTGCCCCCTGGCTCGTCCATCGGCTATCACACCCATGAGACCAGCAGCGAGATCGTCTATATCCTGTCCGGCACTGGCAAGGTGAAGGTGGAGGACGGTGAGGAGCCGCTGAAGGCCGGGGACTGCCACTACTGCCCCAAGGGGCACGCCCATTCCCTTATCAACAACAGTGACGGCCCGCTGGAGTTTTTCGCGGTGGTGCCCAACCAGTAGCGGCGTCCGGCCGGGGCGAAATTGCCCTTGCATTTTGCCATCTTTATGTTATACTCTATTTGGCGGTTGCCCTGTATTAGGGCGGTTCTGTCGGTTTGGCTAGCCGCCTGCGCATACGCGCAGATATGCCTGCGGGCCGCCGCCGGAAAAGAGATAAACATATAGATAGGAGGAAACATTTTGAACGCAGAAACTCAGAAGTATGTGAAAATCGGCATTTTGGCGGCCAGCGTGGTTATGATCCTGTCCACCGTTCTGCCGTATGTATCCGTATTTGGGTTTTCCATCTCTCTGCTGTTTACGGATGGCAGCCAGATCGGCGACGGGGCCATCCTGATTGTCTTTGCTGTGCTGTGCATCGTATTCACGCTGATCAACAAGGCCCTGCCCGAGTTGGTGGTCAGCGCAGTCGCCCTTATCATGGCCTTTTACGAGACCTCCCAACTGGGTCAGTTCGGCATGCTTGTGAGCAAGGAAATCGGTTTCTATCTGATGCTGCTCTCCAGCATCGCGCTGCTCGTCGCTTCTATTATGAATTTCCTGGCCTCCAGAAAAAGCGCGTAATTCCCTCATTCAGGCATGAAACCTCGGGCCGGATCGTTCTGCGGCGATCCGGCCCGCTTTTACCCCCAAAACCATTGAAGGAGGTTTATCCATGTCCGACGTATTGAGATACGACCCCAACTGCCTGTTCTGCAAGATTATCAAGGGGGATATCCCCTCCAATAAGGTGTATGAGGATAACCTCTGCTATGCCTTCTATGACATTGACCCCCAGGCCCCCGTCCATTTCCTGGTCATCCCCAAGGCCCACATCGGCTCCTGCGGGGAGATTACCAAGTGGAATTCCGCGTTGGTGGCTCACTGCTTTGAGGTCATCTCTAAGGTGACAAAAGACTTGGGCATCACCGACTTCCGAGTGGTGTCCAACTGCGGCGAGCAGGCGGGGCAGTCCGTCCCCCACCTCCACTTCCACGTGCTGGCGGGCCGGGATATGACCTGGCCGCCCGGTTGACGTCGGGGCAAAGTCCGCCCTGCGGGCATTCCCCGTTACGCTCCCGTGCCCCTCCTCTCCCCGCGAAGCTAAAAGACGGCTTCGTGGGGATCCCTTTGTTGTAAAGTCCATCCGCTTCACAGAAAGCGGGTGGGCTTTCTTTAAGAAAATTTTAGAATTTCTTTCGCATTTTTGCCGTTTGGCCATGATATGCTGTAGCACAACAAAAGGAGGCAGTAAGCATGACGAAAGAAACTGTAATGGCCGCAGCCAGAAGCCAGGCAAGGGAAGAAGCCAAAGCGGCGGCCGCCAAACCTCTCACTGCCTATCGGGTGTTTTGGCTGTTCCTCATCGCGGGTTTTGTGGGTGATTTGATTGAGGTGGTGTTCTGGTGGGCGACTCGTGGGGAGTTCATTAGCCGCAGCAGTCTGCTGTATGGGCCGTTCAGCCTGGTATGGGGGCTGGCGGCGGTTCTGCTTACTCTGGTATTTCGACGCATGGATGACCAGGGAGCGGTGCAGATCGTGCTTGTGGGCACGGTGCTGGGCGGCGCCTATGAATACATATGTTCCTGGTTCCAGGAGGCGTTGTTCGGAGCCTACTTTTGGGATTATCGCCATCTGCCTCTGAATTTAAATGGGCGGATCAACCTGATATTTTGCCTGTTTTGGGGGTTTGCCGCCTTAGTGTGGGTGCGGCTGGTCTTTCCGGCAGTGTGCGCTTTGATCGACCGTGTACCCAGGCAGACAGGGCGGCGGGCGGCCATAGCTGCGGCGGTGCTTTTGACCTGCAGCACTGTGTTATCCGCAGCGGCACTATATCGGATGGATCAACGGAGGGCGGGAGTACCCGCCATGGGTGCGGTGACCCGTTTTCTGGATGAAACCTATCCCGACAGCAGGCTGAAGGATCGATATCCCAACATGGGCATTTTGGACGAGATTGGATGGTAAAGAAAAACCGTCCCGATTTTGCGGGACGGTTTTTTTCATGCTTTGGGGTGCTTTGCGGGGAGATGGGGCAGATCCCCGGTGGCGGGGCCGTCCAGCAGCTGCCCGTCTTCGGTAAACCGGGAGCCGTGACAGGGACAGTCCCAGGAATGTTCCTGGGGATTATATTTGAGGGCGCAGCCCAGATGGGGGCACCGGGGCCGGGTAGGGGTGAGCAGGTTTAAGGTGCTTTCTCCGGCGTTGATTGCCAGTTGGGGGTGAAACACGGAGCGGGATGGGGAAAATACCTCCTGATAGGGGCAGTCTCGGCTCAGAATCAGGTCAGTCACCAGATTTGCGGCAACCATGGAGAAAGTCATGCCCCACTTGTTGAAGCCGGTGACGACATACAGCCTGGGAAGGCGTGGAGAGTATAGGCCGATATAGGGCGCGCCGTCCAGCGTCATGCAGTCCTGAGCGGCCCAGCGGCAAACCAGCTTGGCGTCCGAATAGTGGCGGCGGGCGAAGTCCTCCAGCTCAGTCCAGCCGCCGCCTTTTTTGCCTGTGCGGTGCCCACCGCCTCCCAGCAGAAGCAGATTGTGGTCATTGCGGAAGGATAGCCCCTTGCCGCTCCCGTCCACATACATCCCGCCTAGGTCCGGCCCGCCCTTCAGGGCCAACACATAGGAGCGGCTTTGGTACATTTTCAGCCAGTAGCAGCCGAATTTGTTGAGAAAGGGGAAGTGGGTGGCCACCACGATATGATCTGCCCGGATTGTGCCGCCACCGGCCACTGCTTCCCCTGTTTTGACCTCCAGCACCCGGGTTTGCTCATATATTCTCAGCCCGTTCAGCAGGCTGGCGGCGAATTTCAGCGGGTTAAACTGGGCCTGGCAGTCAAACCGTACCGCCCCAGCCACGGGGAAGGGAAGAGGAACTTCGTCCGCCAGAGCGGCAGGATGACCCAGCTTATCCAGGGCGGCCAGTTCTTGTTCCAGTTCCTTCCGATTGTCCAGGGAGTAGACATAGTTGGGTCTTTCCTCAAAATCACAGGGAATATCCCGGCACAGGGCGCGGAACCGCTCCAAAGCCGCCTGGTTGGCCTCCAGATAGGCCCTTGCCCGCTCCGGGCCGAACTCCTTCAGCAGTTTATGATAGATCAGTCCGTGCTGGACGGTGAGCTTGGCGGTGGTATTTTTCGTCACCCCTCCGCACAGCCGCCCCGCTTCCGCCAGTACGCAGTCCACACCGGCTCGGGTCAGTTCATAAGCGCACAGCAGCCCCGCAAGCCCGCCGCCGATGACCAGCACATCGGCGCGGATGTCCTCCCGCAACGGCTCAAATTTGGGCAGCTGAACGGTTTTTTCCCATATAGATTTCATCAACTCACCTCTTTTTCCTAGTATGTGTGGATTTGAGGTGAATCATAAGCAAAAAAGAACCGCTTTCGCGGTTCTTTTTCCATCAATCGGTTTTCTGCTTAAAAATAATGAATTTGCTCAGCACGTAGTTGACGATCACCACCACCACATTGGCGGCAAGCTTGACCACGAGATGGTTGCAGTGCAGCGTATCCACGAAGAACCACATAATGGCCATCTCCAGCCCTAGAGAGAACAGCCGAGCGGCAACCATCTGCCATAGTTCCCGCAGAGCTACCCGCCAAGCCCAGTCTCTGGATTGGAATACGAACAGCTTATTGACAAAGTAGGCGAACAGTACGCTGATTGCCCAGGCGATGACGGTGCTGGTGAGGTAATAGATGTGGATAACCTCTGTGAGCAGGGTATAGGTAACGTAGTTGACGATAGTGGTCATGACGCCCCAGAATACATAGCTGACCAACTCCCGATGCTTGCGCAGCAGACCCAGAATGGTATCGAACATAATATTCTCCTTTCAGCGCAGCAACTGGGCTACGTCCTCCATCCCGCGCTGGGTGAGAAAAACGGCCAGAGGGGACTGCCGCAATACCTCGCGGATATCACACACCAGCGTATCGGCCTCGCCTGTCGTTCGCAGCACACTGGTATAGCTGTGGAAGCTGTACATACTGCTGAAGCTCTGCCCAAGCTGGCCGTACATTGCGCCATAAGCCCCCTGGAGCCGGGTGACCCAGCGGCGGTCGGCGGCGAGGACAGTCATAGCGGCCCGGGCTGCCTCTCGGGAGGTGAGATCCAAAGCGTCCAAGTGCAGAGCCCGGGCGGAGACCCGGAACCGGGGCAGCGTCACGGCGCCTTCGCCCACTTGGAGGGAGAGTCCTTTCTGTGTCCAAAGCTTAGCTCCACCAATATCCGTCCCGGCGGACACCTGAACTTTTCCGCAGTTGCCGAAAAGACAGCCGCCGATGTCTCCGTCGGGCCCGCCTCCTTGCGCTTTTACCACCCGGGCGGAGCCGGTGATGACGATGTCGCCGCACGCTCCCTGTATACCCGCGCCGATGGCGGCGGCGCAGCAGGCGGCCTGGGCGGTCACTGTGCCGCCTTGAATGCGAATATCCCCTACAGGCGCACCCAGCGCTCCGCCAATTCCGGCGCCGCCTCCGACTCCGGTGGCGGTGATTACCCCACCGCGGATGAGAATGGGGCCGGTGCGCTCCCGGCCTACGCTGCTGTCCCGACCGATGCCGGCCCCACCGGCTCCACCAGTGGCGGTAAGAGTTCCATCGGGCGCACCTTTGGCGGCTTTGATCTGGTCGATGCGCAGGGAGGTGCCGTCTCCCAGGGATATGCCGGCATAGCCTGTGCCGCTTTCAAACACATTGTCTGTCCCGCGCTGCAAAAGCAGGGTCACATCGTTCCCGCGGCCCAGGCTGAACGCTCTGCCGGACGACACACGGCACTCCACGCCGTCCAGGATCAGTTCCACCGCGCCAATGCCATCGACCAGGGAAATCCTGCCGCTGAAGGGCAGCTGGTTTCCGTCAGTGCCAGTACCTCCAGCGATGGCGGTCACCTCCCTGGAGAGGATGTGAAGGGTGCGGGTTTCCTCCTCATAGTGCCAGTCCACGTCCTGCTCGCCGCCGGTGACGGTGAACGGGTTGGGATACATGGAAATCTCCCGAAAGCTCCCAGCCTTTTCGTCCCAGCGCACATAGATATACCGTGTCCTGGGGTGGCCCGCTTTGTCCCGTCCCCGGAGGGCAATGGTGTGGGCAGGCCATTTCTCGTCGGAATCCTGCTTCAGCAGCCACAGCCGGACGGGATCCATCTGATCCTCCCGCAGGATCAACTGTCCCTGCCTGCCGTCCAATGCCAGGGAGGTAATGGAACTCCATTCTGGAAGCAGCGTTTTCCACACGATGTCAAAGGGGGTCAGAGGCTCCCCCTGGGCGTTGTGCACGGCGATTCCCTCCGTTGCCAGCAGGGAGACAGGGCCGTCCACTACCACCGAGACCGCCGAGGCTCCATTGGTTTCCCCGTTCAGCTCCACCGCGCCCCCGGTCAGCCGCAGGACACTGGACGCCCCGCCCCGGGCCTCGCCGATGCGCAGCAACCCGCCGCCATCCACGGTGAGGGTCACACCGTCTTTTAGCTGAATCTGGGCCAGCGTGTTTTCTCCCGCGCTGAACACCCGGGTCTGGGCGGATTCCGCGGTCAGCAGGGGGGAGTTCATCTGCTGAAGGGTTACCGTTCCCGAGCCGGCAAGCCGGAGCGCTGGGTTCTCCTGGCCTTCCTGCTCCAGGCCCCGGAGGATCATATGTTCCGTTCCGTCTACTGTTAGTGAACCGGCCTCTGGATCAAAGGACACAGCCGACAGATCCGGGCCCGACACCTGAACCGTTTCCAGCTCCAGCGTTTCCGTTGGAGGGGCTATGTCCTGTATGTTCTCGGATGTGCCGATTCCGTCCAGCAGGCCTATCAGCCCGTCTCCGGAACCGCCCAAGGTGGCCAGCAGATCCATCAGCATTTCTAAATCTCCGCCGGCACCTTCTGCCAGAAGGGTCAGCATGGAGGGCATGGACAGAAAATCGTCGCCGGACAGCAGCAGATCCATCAAAAAAGTATCCAGCCCTGGGGCTGTGCCCTCGATGAACTGTGTCTGGAAATCCTCTATGCTGGTAAATGCGCCGCCGGTCAGCAGTTCCAGCGCCTGATCCGGTGAAATGCCGTCCGACACCATCTCCAGCAGCTGCCGCAGTCCCTCTGCCGCCTGGGTTGGATCTGCCGCTTCAGAGGGCGTGCCGCCGGAAATGACAGCCCCCAGATAGAGCGCGGCCAGATAGCCCGCGGCGGAGCTGCTCTCCAGCGGCAGCTTTCCCAGGGCGGCCAGCAATTCCGCGCCGCTGGCGGAGCCGTCCACCCCCAGTGCGGCCAGCAGGGCGGCTTTGTCGGGAGCGTTGTCCATTCCTCGAAGCAGCCAGGTGGGGAGGTTTTGAATCCCTTCCTGTCGGGCGGAAAGGCCGTCCATTACCGCGTCCACCAGTGCGTCCAGACCGTCTCCGGCCTCACCATCCTGAAACAGCCCCGCTTCCACACCGTTTTGGGCGATGCGGTCGATCTCCCCACGCAGCTGCTCCAGCTCCGCCTGGAGGGCGGCGCGATCCAACCGGCTGTCCCCCGCGGCCTGTCGGGCCAGCTCTTCCATGCGGCCCAGGTTGTTCTCC
The DNA here is from genome assembly GCA_014799505.1 of Clostridiales bacterium. Taxonomy (GTDB): domain Bacteria; phylum Bacillota; class Clostridia; order Oscillospirales; family Oscillospiraceae; genus Enterenecus. The sequence goes on along the minus strand of JAAVHV010000019.1, from coordinate 53,352 downwards.
ACTTCCGCCAGGGCGGCTTCTCCCGACTGAAGTGTGCGGCGGCCCTCCCGGGCCTGACGCCCCGCCTGGGTCACCCAGGTCATCAGCTGCCGCAGGGTTTCCGAGACGGTAGCCGCCGTCCGGTTGGGTTTGGCCGTTTGCTGGGTTTGGCTTGTACTGGTCTGCTTCTCCGTCTTGTTCGTCCCCTGATACCGGGACACGGCCAGTTCTCTGTTTCTGCGAACACTCAGCTCTCCCATCTCATGGGCCCCCTTTCGCTAGGCAGCAAAAGCCGTTTCTCCTTTTTATTAGTATCGTCTCCTTGGCAGGAAAAAATAAGTAAGAGAACCCATTGTCTCTGGATAACCGCGTCATAGTTAACCTTGTCCGGCTGACATCTGACCACACAGCTCGATAAGCAAAATAAGTTCCCTCTTTCGGCAAACATCCGAAAGAGGGAACTTGTGCATCCATATTTATGATCTGGGCCCCAAGTCTTCCACATAGTCCAGTGGGGTGATCCCTAGGCCCAAAAGCTGCTCTCTGGCAGAGGGCAGGCAATCGTCCCAGACCTGCTTAGGCTCGTGGCAGTCGGAACCGATGATGACCGGAATGCCGGTGCCCACCACTTTGCTCCAGAACTTTTGATGGGGATACATGAGCCGGGGGCCGTCTGGATAGTCATGGATTCCCCGCCGCAGGCCATTGGCGTTATATTCCAGAATCACGCCGTTGCGGAGGGCGGCTTCGATGATGATCTCCGAAGCCTGATCGCAGTTCCGATCCCAGGCAAACTGCCCCAGCGCAAAAAGATCTGGATGCGCCGCTATACGGAAATAGCCGGTTTTCAGCGCCGCCGCAATCGCTTGGGCATATGTTACGTAGTCCTCGGTGTTTTGTGCGTAAAAGATGTTGTGAAGCTCACCATGGGCGCCCGGATAGAAATGCTCACCCAAAATCAGATAATCCAGCTTTTTCTTGGTCAGAAGTTCCTCGTAATAGGGGTGATACTTTGGAAGATACTCGATTTCTACCCCCTTGTATAGGGTAATATCTGAACGATATTCCTGGGTCAGTCGGTCAACAGCGGCGATGTAATCACCCAGTTCGGCATAGGACATTCGCAGGCCGTAATCATAGTCGGAGAAAGGGGCGTGATCGGAAAATCCCAAGATAGAAACTCCCGCCTTTATCGCTTCAAGCACGTAATCACGCTCAGTTCCCTGGGCGTGGCGGCATCGCTGTGTGTGCGTGTGATAGTTCGCTTTCATAGAATTTTCTTCCTTCCGCCACCGGCATCTGGCGGGCCTGCCGGATTTTCAATCTATATGCACGGTGAATTTGCCTATGGGAAACGAAAGTGTAAATTGCAACGCCCCAAGAGTGAAGCCTGGTTTTGGTGCGGCGATCCTGGCCAAACAGCGCGGGAAAGCGTCAGGGCTTTTTTGAGGCCAGTTCCAGCGTTTTTTCGTAGGCGGCAATGACTGCCTCCATCACCGCGCCGCGAAACCCGGCCTGCTCCAAGGCCCGGACGCCCTGGATGGTGGAGCCGCCGGGGGAGCAGACGGCGTCCTTCAGAACGCCGGGATGCTGGCCGGACTCCAAAACCAGTTTGGCGGAGCCTGCCAGCATCTGAGCGGCAAGCTCCATCGCCTGGGCTCGGGGCAGACCGCAGGCCACGCCGCCGTCCGCCAGGGCCTCAAGAAACAGATCCGCAAAGGCCGGGCCGCAGCCGGATACGGCGGATCCGGCGTCCATCAAACGCTCCGGCAGAGGGGAAAATCGGCCTGCCCCAGCCATAGCATCCAGAAACAGCCGTTCCTCCTCACCAGTGACGTTCTCTCCGCAAGTGTAGAGAATCATTCCCTCGCCAATGGAGGCCGGGGTGTTTGGCATAATGCGGATGACGGGATAGTCCCCGCCTGCCAGTTCCTGAATCTTACTGATGCTCAGTCCTGCGGCCATGGTTACCAGAAGAAAGCGATCCTGCCGCGCCGCCAGCACTGGACGCAGTTCCGCCAGTAGATCCGCCATCATCTGGGGTTTCACGCCCAGGAAAATGAAATCCGCCCATTCCGCCGCGCTGGCGGCGTTGGATACTCCGCAGCCCAGCTCTTCCGCCAGAGCTTCTGCTTTCTTCGGTGTGCGGTTGGCAAGACTGATACAGGCTCCGGGAATTTTCCGCCGGGCCGCGCAAGCCAATGCCCCACCCATATTTCCAGTGCCGATGAAGCCCAGCTTCACACCGCTAAGTGTTCCGTCACACATATCGTTCCCTCCTATCTGATCTGTCCATTGCCATAGACGACATATTTACAGGAGGTCAATTCCTCCAGCCCCATGGGACCCCGGGCGTGCATTTTCTGGGTGGAGATGCCGATCTCCGCTCCCAGGCCGAATTCACCGCCGTCAGTGAAGCGGGTGGAGGCGTTGACATACACCGCCGCCGCGTCCACTGTGTCCAGAAAGCGCTGGGCCTTGAAGTAATTCCTGGTAATGATACTCTCGGAGTGCTGGGTGCCGTGGGCGTTGATGAAGGCGACGGCCTCTTCCATGTCCTTTACGGTGCGAACCGCCAGAATATAGTCGTCATACTCCGCATCCCAGTCGCTGTCCTGTGCCAAAACACCCCGGCGGCCAAGGATGTTCAGCGACTTTTCGTCGCAGCGAAGCTCCACTTTGTAGCTGTCCAGCAGGGGGACGGCCCTTGCCAAAAACGGCTCCAATACATTCTCCTGGATCAAAACACACTCCACTGCGTTGCACACCGAGGGCCGGGAGCACTTGGCGTTGCAGAGAATATCCGCCCCCATATCCAGATCCGCCTCATCGTCGATGTAGATGTGACACACGCCCTCGCCGGTGCGGATGACGGGGACGCTGGCCTCCTTTGCCACCGTGCGGATCAGTTCCGCGCCGCCCCGGGGGATCAGCACGTCCACATATCCATCCAAGTGCATCAGTTCCCTCGCCGTCTCGCGGCTGGTGTCCTGCACCAGGGAAATGCAATCCTCCGGCAGACCCACGGAGGCCAGGGCCTCCCGCATCAGGGCCGTTACACAACGGTTGGAGCGGATGGCTTCCTTTCCGCCTCGAAGAATGCAGGCATTGCCCGATTTCAGGCACAGAGCCGCCGCGTCCACAGTGACATTGGGCCGAGCCTCAAAGATGATGGCGATGACCCCCAGGGGCACTCGCCGCCGGCTGATGATGAGCCCATTGGGCCGAGTTTCCGTCTTATCCGCCGTTCCGATGGGATCCGGCAGGGCGATCACCTGCCGTACGCCGTCCACGATCCCGGCAATCCGCGAAGGCGTCAGGGTCAGCCGATCCAGCATGGCGGAGCGCATTCCCGCCTCCCTGGCGGCGGCCACGTCCTCGGCGTTGGCGGAAAGCCATTCCGCCTGCCGCTCTGTCAGGATCTGTGCGATGGCCTCCAGAGCCTGGTTCTTTTTCGCCGTCCCGGTGGTGGAAAGGGTATAGGCGGCGGCTTTAGCCAATCCGCCCTGAGTTTGCAATGTGGTCATTGAATTATCCTCCTAGCAATAAATCTCGTCCCGATATCTTGCCCCTCCACGATGCCGTAGAGGTTCTCCAGCTTGGCCCCATTGGTGATCACCATGTCGAACCCGGCGGCCATGGCCACCCGGGCGGCGGAGAGCTTTGTCGCCATGCCGCCGGTGCCCCGCCAGGTGCCCGCGCCGCCGGCCATCTCCAAAATTTCCGGCGTCAGCTCCGTCACCTGATGGAGGAGCTTGGCCTCCGGATGGGCTTTGGGATCCGCGTCGTACAGCCCGTCAATATCACTGAGGAGGACCAGCAGATTTGCGCGGCACAGCCCCGCCACAATGGCGGACAGGGTGTCGTTGTCGCCCAGAACCTTGTGGTGTCCCGTCTCAATCTCAGCGGAGGAGACGGAGTCGTTCTCGTTCACCACAGGGATGACCCCCATAGAGAGCAGGGCAGAGAATGTGCCCCGCAGATGCTCGGCCCTGTTTGGATCCTCCACATCGTCTCCGGTCAGCAGAATCTGGGCCACAGATTGATTGTATTCGGCGAAGAGCTTGTCATAGATGTGCATCATCCGGCACTGGCCCACCGCTGCCGCAGCCTGTTTCATCCGCAGCTCTCTGGGCCGCTCGGGGAGTCCCAGGCTCTCTGTGCCCACGGCGATGGCGCCGGAGGATACCAAAATGATTTCGTGGCCCAAGCCCTGGAGATCCGCCAGTGTGCGGGCCAAGCGCTCCATGCTCCTAAGATCCAAGCTTCCGGAATCGTGGGTGAGGGTGGATGTGCCCACCTTGACTACGATACGCTGCTTTTTCCCTTCCATCTCTTTGTCCTCCCAATGTTTTTTACGAGGCATTTATTTAAATAACCTAATTATAACACAGCGAGGGAAAAAAGAAAAGCCTGTGAAGTCCAGGGCTTTCATTGCAAGCTGTATGCCAGCCGGTTCGGAGCCTCAAAGGCCGCATAGCGGTATATACGGACAGACGGCCGTCAAGTGGGAGTAGACCCTCCTTGACAGCCGTCTGTGCTGTGCATGAATGCGTTTGGCTTCAGTCAACAATGTCGACCGAGAGCTTTTTGCCCTGGCGCTGGGCCACCGAGCGCATCAGCGCACGGATCTCCTTGGCGATGCGGCCCTGACGACCGATCACTTTGCCCATATCGCCGGGGGCCACCCGGAGCTCCAGCACCGTCTCGGCGGGCGTCTCGTATTCGGAGACGGACACCGCGTCGGGATCGTCCACCAGGCTGCGGGCGATATAAATGAGCAATTCCTTCATGTGGCCTCCAGATTCTAATTACATGCCGGCCTTCTTCAGCAGGTCGCGCACCGTATCGGTGGGCTGAGCGCCGGCTTTGACCCAGGCCTGGGCCCGCTCCACGTCGATGTTGACGGCGGCGGGATTCTGCCGGGGATCATAGGTACCGATCTCCTCAATGAAGCGGCCGTCCCGGGGATAGCGGGAGTCGGCGACCACCACGCGGTAGAAGGGGGCCTTCTTCGCGCCCATGCGGCGCAGACGAATCTTAACCATCGTATATTCACCTCCAAAAGTTGTTCGTTCATTTATGGTAAATGTCCCGGAAAGGACGTTGACCAACAAGGTTTTTACGCAAATGGGAGCTTTTGAGCGTCCTGCGCATAAAATTCAATTTTTCCGCACGCAGGACATACAAAGCAGTCCACATAGCATCGATGTTCTGGTTCAAAAGCGCCCTTTCCGCGTTTGTGAGCCAGATATGGCGGGATACCATGCATCCCGGTGCAGAGCTGGGCATCTATCATGGCCGTGCCGCACTTTTCGCACTCCATTGGGCATTCCTCCTATTAGAAGGGCATTCCCATACCCTTGAACTTCCCAAATAGCCCCTTAGCCTTTTTAGGGTTGGTAAACTGCCGGGTGAGCTGCTGGATCATGTCGAACTGCTTCAGCAGCCGGTTCACGTCCACCACCTGGGTGCCGGATCCGGCGGCGATGCGCTTTTTCCGGCTGGAGTTGAGGATGTTGGGATTCTCCCGCTCATAGGGGGTCATGGACTGGATGATGGCTTCAATGCGGGCCAGGTTGCCCTCGTCCACCGACAGATCCAGCTTTTTGCCGCCCATGCCCGGAAGCATTCCGGCGATATCCTGCATGGAGCCCATGCTCTTGAGCTGGATGAGCTGGTCATAGAAGTCGGCCAGGGTGAACTTGTTCTTACGCAGCCGCTCCATCTGCTCAGCGGCTTTTTTGGCGTCCAGGCTCTGCTCTGCCTTCTCAATGAGGGAGAGCACGTCGCCCATGCCCAGGATACGGCTGGCCATGCGGTCAGGGTGGAATACCTCCACCGCGTCCAGCTTTTCACCGGTACCCGCAAATTTGATGGGCTTACCGGTGACTGCCCGGATGGAGAGGGCTGCGCCGCCCCTGGCGTCGCCGTCCAGCTTGGTAAGCATGACCCCGTCGATGTCCAGCGCGTCGTCAAAGGCCTTGGCGGCGGTGACCGCGTCCTGGCCGATCATGGCGTCCACCACCAGCAGGATCTCGGTGGGGGAGACGGCCTCTTTAATGCGCTGCAGCTCATCCATCAGCGCTTCATCCACGTGGAGCCGTCCGGCGGTGTCCAGGAACACCATGTCGTTTCCGTGTTTTTTGGCGTGCTCTACAGCGGCCTTGGCGATGTCCACCGGGTCGATCTGGCCCATCTGGAACACCGGGATGTCCAGCTGCTCGCCCACAACTTCCAACTGCTTAATGGCGGCGGGGCGGTACACGTCGCAGGCGGCCAGAAGCGGGCGCTTGCCCTGTTTTTTCATCAATCCCGCCAGCTTAGCGCCGTTGGTGGTTTTGCCCGCGCCCTGAAGGCCCACCAGCATGACAATGGTGGGCGGGGCGGAGGAGATAGCCAGCTTGCTGTCGCCGCCGCCCATCAGGGAGGTCAGCTCCTCGTTGACGATCTTCACGATCATCTGGGCGGGAGTGAGGGATTCCATCACGTCCTGGCCCACGGCCCGCTCAGTGACGGAGGCCACAAAGCTCTTGACCACTTTGAAGTTTACATCCGCCTCCAAAAGGGCCATTTTAATCTCCTTCATGGCCTCTTTTACGTCGGCCTCGGAGAGCCGGCCCTTGCCGCGCAGGCGCTTAAAAACGGCGGACAGCTTGTCGGTGAGACTTTCAAATGCCATAACAGTTACTCCTGCTCCAGTTTGGCCACATTTTCCTTGATAGTGCGGGCCAGTCCATCCAGCATAACATCGTTGTAGCCGCGCTTGTCCACTGCCTGAAGCAACTGGTCAGCGGCGGCATCAATAGCGGCGATAGCTGCCTTTGACTGTTGAAAGCGGCGGATGATGTGGGTTTTGTCTTCAATTTCCGTCATGGCCGCCTCGGCCCGGACGATGACATCCCGCACACCCTGGCGGGAGATGCCGTAATTCTCCGCGATTTCAGCCAGGGAGAGATCTTCATTATAGTAGAGGTCGTAGAATTCCCGCTGGCGCTCGGTGAGCAGATCGCCGTAAAAATCAAACAGCATGGCCATACGGTATGCCTGATTTTTCATGGAACCCCGCCTCCACAAGATATTGTGTAAAGTTAATAAGCTTTACAATGCGATACTATACCACAAGCCGTGCTAAAAGTCAAGGAGAAAATGCCATGTTTTTCAAAGTGTTTCAAAAAAATTTACCTTACGGCGCAAAATAACAGGTGTCAAATGGAAGCGGATGATGTATAATACTACCTTAGAGTAAAAACGCAGGAGGAGGAACACTATGCGACAGCATTGGAAACGGCTGGCGGACGGGGTAGAACTGGCGGTAAACCAAACCGATAAGTTCAAGACCGGCCTTCTTGGGGTGACCCTCACCATCCCGCTCAGCGCGGATACCGCCACCGCCGGGGCGTTGATTCCGGAGGTGCTTGGCAGGGGCAGCAGCCGCTACCCGGATATGGAGAAGCTTTCCGCTGCGGCGGATGCGCTGTATGGCGCGTCTCTAGGCCCCGCAGTACGTCAGCGGGGGGAGAGCCAATGCGTCAGCTTTTTGTGCAGCTTCATTGACGACCGCTACGCTCTGGACGGATCAGCGGTGCTGGAGCCTGCGGCCAAGTTGATGGGGGAGGTGCTGCTGGATCCAGTCCTCCAAGACGGCGTGTTCCGCCGAGACTATGTGGAGTCGGAGGGCGCGAACCTGGCCGACCGCATTCAGGCTCGGGTGAACGACAAGCGGAGTTGGGCCGTTTTCCGGCTCATTCAGGAGATGTGCGCAGGGGAAGCCTATGCGGTGGACAAGCTTGGGAACGCGGATCAGGCCAAAGTCATGAAGCCGGAGGTGCTGTGGGCGGCCTACCGATCCCTGCTGTCCGGGGCCAAGGTGAACTTTTACTATGGCGGCGGAGCCCAGCCGGAGCGGGTGGAGGACGCGGTCCGGCACGCGTTTGCCCCATTGTTGACAGGGCGGGACGCCCCTGTGTGCTGCCAGGTGATCGCGGAGCCCCGCGGCCCTGTCCGCACGGTGACAGACGAAATGGATGTGACCCAGGGCAAGCTGGCCATGGGCTTCCGCACTGGCGGAATTACCGTGGAAAGCGAAGATTACCCCGTTTTGCTGGTGTGCAATACGCTATTCGGCGCCGGCGCCAACTCCAGGCTGTTCCTCAATGTGCGGGAGAAAATGAGCCTGTGTTACTATGCCTCCTCCGCGCTGGACAAGCTCAAGGGGCTGATGGTGGTGTCATCCGGGGTGGAATTTGCCCAGTTTGACCGAGCCCAGGAGGCCATTTTGGAGCAGTTGGATGAAGTGAGCCGGGGCCGCTTCTCCGGTGAAGAACTGAACGCCGCCATTCGCACAGTGTCCAGCGACCTGAGGGGGCGGCAGGACAGCCAGGGGCAGATGGAGGATGACCGGCTCACCGGCCTGCTGTTCCACTGTGCCGCTGGGGAGAGGGAAACCCTGGCCCAGGCGGTGGAAAAAGTCACGGCCGATCAGGTGACGGCAGTGGCGCAACGGCTGAAGCTGGACACCATATACCGGCTCACCGGGAAGGGGGACTGAGCTGTGGACAAGCTGGAATATACCGCTTTGGGTCAAACCGTTTATCACTGCGCGCTGCCAAATGGTCTGAATATTTATGTGGATGTGCGTCCCGAGTACACCAAGCAGTTTGTCTTTTTCGCCACCCACTATGGGGGGATGGATCTGCGCTTCCGGGATGAGGACGGCAGCTGGCTGGAAACGCCGGCGGGGGTGGCCCATTTTCTGGAGCACAAGACCTTTGATATGAAGGATGGCAACGCGCTCCAGCTCATGGCCGCCAACGGCACCGATCCAAACGCTTTTACTTCCTTCAATATGACCGGATATTATTTTGACGGCGTACAGGGTTTTGAGGAAAACCTGCGCACCTTGCTGTCCTTTGTGTCGGTGCCTTGGTTTACCCAGGAGAGTGTGGACAAGGAGCAGGGCATCATTGCCCAGGAAATTCGGATGTATGAGGACGACCCCGCCAGCGAGGTGTTTGAGGGGCTAAAAGCGGCTATGTACACCCGCCATTCGGTGAGAACTCGGATTGCTGGAACAGTTGAATCCATCTCCCACATTACGGCGGACACCCTCTACCAGTGTCACCGAACCTTCTATCGGCCAGGAAATATGGTGCTGTGTGCGGCGGGCAATATTGACCCTCAGCGGGTGGCGGACATTGCCCGGGAGGTGCTGCCTGACGCGCCTGCTGCCGCAGCGGTGGTAGATCACGGCCAGCCGGAGCCGGCGGAGGTAGGGGAAAGGCTCACCCGCCGGACCATGCCGGTGTCCATCCCCCTGTTCGCTCTGGGTTTCAAAGGCTCGCCCGCGGCCGGAAAGGAGGGACTGCGCCAGCGGTTGGTGGCCGAGCTGGTGTGCGATGTGCTATTCAGCCCGTCCGCGCCGCTTTATAACCGCCTCTATGAACAGGGACTGCTCAACGGCTCTTTCGGCAGTTCTTACTACGCGTTCCCCGGCTGTGCCTGGATCATGGCGGAGGGGGAGAGCCGGGAGCCGGAACGGGTGAGGGACGAGGTGCTGAAGGAGGCCGCCCGCCTGGGGACAGAGGGCATCGACCAGGTGCTGTGGGACCGGCTGAAAAACGCGGCTTACGGTTCCATGGTACGCCATCTCAACTCCATGGAGGATACCTGCATCGAGCTTGCTGAGGCCCATTTCAATGGAGAGGATTACCTCAGCTTCCCCCAGGTATTCCAGAGCATTGATCGCGCCAACGGCGAGGCGCTGCTGCGGGAGTGGTGCGTGGAGGAGCGAACAGCCTTATCGGTGATTGAACCGGAAGAATAAACAGACATAGAGAGGAATGACCATGACAAATACAGTCTTTTTCCCCGGTCTTGGGTTGGAATTTGAGTTGAATCGGGTGGCATTTTCCGTATTCGGCCACAATATCTATTGGTACGGGGTCATCATCGCGGCGGGTTTCCTGCTGGCGGTAGCCTACGGCCTGTGGCGGGCGCCCCGGTTCTCCATGGATCCGGACGTCATTACGGATGCCATCTTTGTGGTGGTGCCGTCGGCCATCATCGGGGCCAGGGCCTACTACGTGATTTTCAACCCCGCAGTCTGCTTCACTGCGGACGGTTCCTTCAGCCTGCTCAACGCCATTGCCTTCTGGGACGGCGGTCTGGCCATTTATGGCGGTGTGATCGGCACGATAATCTCCGCTGTAATTTTCTGTAAGGTGCGCAAGGTGGACTTTTGGAGCGGCATGGACATCACCGCCTACGGCCTGCTTATCGGCCAGATGATTGGCCGCTGGGGGAACTTCGTCAACGTGGAGTGCTACGGCGGGGTGACCACGCTGCCCTGGCGGATGTGCTCGGAGTCCATCGCCAATGATTTGCTGCGAGGCGGCCTGCTGGAGTCACAGCAGATGTACGACAGCATTCTGGAGGGCGCTTTGGGCGTGCATCCCGCTTTCTTCTATGAGTCCATGTGGAACCTGTTGGGCTTCGTCCTGCTGGTGCTGATTGTGAGGAAGTGGGGCAGGAAATTCAACGGACAGATGTTCCTCAGCTACGTGATCTGGTACGGCCTGGGCCGGGCGGTGATCGAGGGGATGCGCACCGACAGCCTGTACTTCTTCGGTACTGGGATCCGTTCGTCCCAGATGCTGGGGATCGTTTCGGCGCTGGTGGGGATCGGGCTGTTTGTGCTGCGGCTCAAGACCACCGGACCCGCCTCGCCGCCCTTTGTAAAGGTTCCCAATGAAGAAGTGCCCCAGCCGGAGGAAAGCGCCCCGGCAGCGGAGATTTTACCTGAAGGGGAAGAGGCGGCTCCTGCGGCAGATACCACCGTGCCGGAGCCGGAACAGTCTGTCCCTGTGGCGGCTTCTGGTGAGCCCGCCGCGCTTGAGGAAGAACAGAAGGAGGAGAAGCAAGATGGCGGCGACGCTGATTGACGGAAAGGCCCTGGCGGCCAAGCTGAAAAAGAATGTTCTGGAAGAGACACAGACCCTGCCCCGGAAGCCTGGTCTGGCAGTGATCCTGGTGGGGGATAATCCCGCTTCCCGGGTGTATGTGACCAGCAAGCGCAAGGATTGTGAGGAGTGCGGTTTCTACAGCGAGGAGTACGCCCTGCCCGCCGAGACCACTCAAAAACAGCTTTTGGATCTGGTTGCCGAACTGAATGGCCGGGCGGACATCGACGGCATCCTGGTGCAGCTGCCCCTGCCCAAAGGCTTAGATGAAAAAGAGGTGCTGTTGGCCATCGACCCCAGCAAGGACGTGGACTGCTTCCACCCCTACAATGTGGGTCAGCTCACCATCGGCACCCCCGTGTTCCAGCCCTGCACCCCCGGCGGCGTGATGGAGATGCTCGAAGAATACGGCATCGACCCGGCGGGGAAGCGGTGCGTGGTGCTGGGCCGCTCCAACATCGTGGGCAAGCCCATGGCCATGCTGCTGCTCCACGCCCACGGCACGGTGGTGATGTGCCACTCCAAGACGCCGGACATGAAAGAGCTGGCCGCCTCCGCCGACATCCTGGTGTCCGCCGTGGGCAAAACGGGGCTGGTCACCGCCGATATGGTGAAGGAGGGAGCTGTGGTCATCGACGTGGCCATGAACCGCAACGACGCGGGCAAGCTGTGCGGCGACGTGTGCTTTGAGGAAGCCGCTGTCAAGGTATCGTACATTACACCGGTTCCCGGCGGCGTGGGCCCCATGACCCGGGCCATGCTGATGAAAAACACCCTGACGGCGGCGAAGCTGCACCAGGGGCTGTAAAAACTGTCCTACATCGCGGGGCGGGCGGCAGAAGCTGTCCGCCCCATTTTTTGAAATTTTTTGAAATTTTTCTCGCAGCGTCAACAATTTGGCCTCGCCAATTGTGTAGTAGGCAGAAAGACGAAAGGGGGTGGTCCCCATGGAACGGACGACGCTTTCCCACGAGGAGCTGGCCGGCCTCTACGAACGGCATTTCAGAATGGTCTATCAGATCTGCCTGGTGCTGATGAAAAACGTGCCCGACGCGGAGGACGCCGCCCAGACCGTTTTTCGAAAGGCGATGGAGTGCCCCAAGTCCTTCCGTGATCCGGAGCACGAGAAGGCGTGGCTGATCGTCACTGCCCGGAACGAGTGCCGCAACCAGCTCAAGCACTGGTGGCGCACCCGGCGGGCAGGGGAGGAGGCGCTGGACTGCCTCACCTGGGAGCAGCCCGAACACCAGGAGGTGTGGGAACAGGTGGCGGCGCTGCCCAAACCCCACCGGCTGGTGCTCTATCTCCACTACTATCAGGGCTACACCACCGGGGAGATCGCGGATATGCTGGGGGAGAACCCCTCCACCGTGCGCTCCCGGCTGGCTCAGGCCCGAAGGAAACTGAAATTGAAGCTGGAGGAGGAAGGTTATGGACAGGCATGAGCTGAACGAGATGTTCGACGGACTGACCCCCGACCCCGCGCGGGAGCGGGAGCTGCTGCGCCAGCTCCTCCAGGATGACGCGAGGAGGAAACAACCCATGAAACATTGGAAGCGAGTTGTTATAGGAGTGGCGGCAGCGGCCCTGCTGGTGACGGTGGCCGCGGCGGCCACTGTGCCGGGGATCAGCGCATCCCTGCGGAGGCTGCTGAGCATAGAACCGGGAGATATCCAGAGCATGGAACTGCTGGCTCCTGGGGCAATGGAGGTGGATGTCACCGTCGAAAGCAACGGCGCGACCCTCCACATTACTCAGGTCCTGCGCGATCAGGTCAAGATCGTGCTGGTAGGCGAGTTTGCCACTGCGGAAGGGACCGTGCTGGATACAGGCGATTTCGGCAGCTCCTGCTGGAAGCCCGATGTATTCAGGGCGCATCTGCCCGTTTTTTTGAACGCGGACGGTGAGCCCCTGGAGTTGGACTACAGAGGCGGGCGCCAGGCCATGTGGTGGTCGATGCCGGACGAGGACCCACTGGATAACCGTTGTTCTGTGTATTTTGTGTACACGGGCTATTCGGAAGATATGGTGGACGACATCGCGGCGATGCGGGTAGAGGCCAAAAACTTCGCCTACTATGCCGGCGGCAAGGAGGAGAATTACACCACGATCTCCGGCGACTGGTCCTTCGATGTACCGCTGTCCCGGCAGAACCTCGGGTCTTCCTGGAAAACGGACGAGCTGATTACCAACCTGGATGGGGCCGATATCAGCCTGCGTAAAGTATACCTGTCTCCTATGGAGCTGGAGTTGACTTGCGTTCGGGAGGGCGGCTCCATACTTCCTGCGGATGCGGATCAGGATGAGGAGTTGCGCTGGGAAAGCTTTCCCCTCCGGGCCGTCCTGACGGATCAGGACGGGAACTGCGTTACCTTGGATTGGAGCGGCGGCGGAGGCGGGACGGCCGATGGGATGATGGTGATGCGGTTTATAATCGCTGATTTTATCGCGCTGGATAAAAAAGGAGACTATATTGACCCTGCCCGCTTCCAGGGCGGCACACTGCGTCTGGAATGGCGGGCGGAGAACGGCGGGACAGATTCCGCCTCCTTCTCTCTGGACGATTTGCAGCCTATCTCTCCGTGACATGATAAAAAACAGCCCGTCCCGTCTGCCGGGATGGGCTGTTTTGCGTTCTCACGCCTTGAATTCCGTTTTCGCGTACTTGCACCAGGGCGCGCAGACGCACTCGCCGCACTTGGCCTTCCGCGCCGTGCACACCGCCCGCCCGTGGAGCACCAGCCGGTGACAGAAGTTGTTGGACTCCTCCGGCGGCAGTATGGCCCGGAGCTGCTGCTCCACCTTGCCGGGGTCCTTCGTCCCGTCGGTCAGGCCCAACCGCCCGGAGATGCGGATGCAGTGGGTGTCTGCCACCACCACGCCGGGGGTGCTGTGAACGTCGCCTAGGATCAGGTTGGCCGTCTTGCGGCCCACACCGGGCAGACGGAGCAGGTCCTCCATGGTGGAGGGCACCTTGCCGCCGTACTCATTGATGAGCATTTGGGCGCACAGCACCATATCCTTGCTCTTGGCCCGGAAAAAGCCGCAGGAGTGAATGTATTTGCCCACTTCCTCAATGTCCGCCTCGGCGAAGCTCTCCAGGGTGGGAAAGCGCTCAAACAGGGCAGGGGTGACCATGTTCACCCGCTCGTCGGTGCACTGGGCGGACAGCCGCACGGCAAATAAAAGCTCATAATCCTTTTTGTATTGCAAGGAGCAGATCCCGTCGGGGTACAGCTCTTTCAGCGCGTTGACGATCAAAATCACGTTTTCTTGTTCCATGAAGTTCACCTCATGAACAGGATAACACAAAATACGGCAAAAAGCGAGAGCGTTTTTTCAGTTGGTGACAGTTGTGCTTGCTGGAAAAACAATGTATAATGGTGGGGACTAAATTTGGAAAGGCGGAGACGCAAATGGTTTTGGAGTATATGGATTTCGTAGCTCAGCACGACCCGGAGGTGGGTGCGGCCATCAAGGCGGAGTACCAGCGCCAGTGCGACAACATTGAGCTCATCGCGTCGGAGAATATCGTGTCCGAGGCGGTGCTGGCCGCCATGGGCAGCGTGCTCACCAACAAGTACGCGGAAGGGTATCCCGGCAAGCGGTACTACGGTGGCTGCCAGTGCGTGGACGTGGCGGAAAAGCTGGCCATTGACCGGGCCTGTGAGCTGTTCGGGGCCAAGTTCGCCAATGTACAGCCCCACTCCGGCGCCCAGGCCAACTACGCTGTTTATATGGCCCTGTGCCAGCCCGGGGACACGGTGCTGGGTATGAACCTGGATCATGGCGGGCACCTGACCCACGGAAGCCCCGTGAACTACTCCGGCAAATATTTTAAGATGGTGTCCTACGGCGTGAACGAGGAGACCGGCGTCATCGACTACGACGAGGTGGAGCGGATCGCCAAAGAGTGCAAGCCAAAAATGATCATCGCGGGCGCGTCCGCCTATCCGCGCGTCATTGACTTTGCCCGCTTCCGCGCCATTGCCGACGAGGTAGGGGCCTATCTGTGGGTGGACATGGCTCACATCGCGGGTCTGGTGGCGGCGGGGCTCCATCCCTCCCCGGTGCCCTACGCCCACGTCACATCTACCACCACCCATAAGACCCTCCGGGGACCCCGGGGCGGCCTGCTGCTCACCAACGATGAGGAGCTGGCCAAGAAGCTCAATTCCGCCATTTTCCCCGGCTCCCAGGGCGGCCCGCTGATGCACGTCATCGCCGCCAAGGCGGTTGCCCTGGGCGAAGCGCTGAAGCCGGAGTTCAAGGCGTACCAGCAGCAGATCGTGAAAAACTCCGCCGCCCTGGCCGAGGGCTTAGTGAAGCGAGGCATGAAGCTGGTGTCCGGCGGCACGGACAACCATCTGTCCCTCATCGACTTACGGGACATGGGCGACCTGACCGGCAAGGAGCTGGAGCGCCGCCTGGATGAGGTGCGCATCACCGCCAATAAGAACAAGGTGCCCGGCGATCCTCGTTCTCCCTTCCAGACCAGCGGCCTGCGGGTGGGCAGTCCCGCCGTCACCAGCCGCGGCTTTGTGGAGGCGGACATGGAGCAGGTGGCGGAGTATATCGCCCTGGCGGCCACCGATTTTGAGGCGAAGGCGGAGTATATCCGTGCGGGCGTGGCGGCGCTGACGGCGAAGTATCCCATCTACCGCTGAGGATGACTGACGAAAAATCCGGCCCCTTTTGCGGCGCCGGATTTTTCTCTTTACGAACAATAGAACGTATGTTATACTATATAAAAATTAGAAAGATTGGGACACTATCTTTACCAATAAAGAAAAGGAGCGTTTCATATGGCGAAGCGAATTTTGGACTGCAATGCCTCTGATTTTGAGAAGATGGGCAAGGACGATCTGCTGTTTTCCATCGGCGCGGGAGAGGGAAGGGCGTTGGCCTGCGAGACCATCGGCTGCTTTACCCCGCTGCTCAACGACGTGACCAACGCGGAGCTGGTCAGCGCCTTAGGAGCCGACATCCTGCTGCTGAACATCTTTGACGTGAACGATCCCCAGATCCAGGGCCTGCCCCCGGTGGCCCCCGAGGATGTGGTGCGGGAGGTCAAGCGGCTCACCGGCCGTCCGGTGGGTATCAATCTGGAGCCTGTGGAGCAGAGCTTTGCCGACCAGGTGGACACCATGTGGAGCATGACGCCGGGGCGTCTGGCTACCCTGGAAAACGGGAAGAAGGCCGCCGACATGGGGGTGGATTTTATTCTGCTCACGGGAAACCCAGGCACCGGCGTGACCAACAAAGCGATCATCGAGACGCTGGAACTGTACCACAAGCACCTGGGGGATCGGATTGTGTTGGCGGCGGGCAAGATGCACAACTCCGGCGTGCTGGGAGAGGGAGGAGAGAAGATCCTCACAAAGGAAGAGGTCAAGGCCTTTGCCGAGGCGGGGGCTGACGTGATCCTGCTGCCTGCCCCGGGGACAGTGCCGGGGATCACGGTGAAGTATGCCTCGAAGCTGGTGGCCTATGCCCACAGCTTGAAAAAACTGACCATGACCTCCATCGGCACCTCTCAGGAGGGAGCGGATGTGGAGACCATCCGCCGGATCGCCCTGATGAGCAAGATGACCGGCACGGATATCCACCACATCGGGGATTCCGGCTTTACGGGCATCGCGGCGCCGGAGAATATTACCGCCTATTCAGTGGTCATCAAGGGCGTGCGGCATACCTACCGCCGGATGGCCATGTCCATCAAACGGTAACAGGCCATGAGCTATCAGCCGCTGGCGGACCGTATCCGCCCGCAGAATTTAGACGAGGTACTGGGGCAGGGCCACATTTTGGGCCGGGACGGCCTGCTTCGCCGGGTGATCGACAGCGGGAAAATCCCCAACATGGTGTTCTACGGCCCCTCCGGCACCGGCAAGACCACCGTAGCCAACATCATCGCCCAGCAGTCGGGCCGCACCCTGCGTCGGCTCAACGCCACCACCGCCTCCTTGGCCGACGTTCGGGACGTGATGGATCAGGTGGGCACTTTGCTGGCGCCCAATGGCGTCCTGCTGTATCTGGATGAGATTCAATACTTTAACAAGAAGCAGCAGCAGTCCCTGTTGGAATTTATTGAGAACGGCAAGATCACCCTCATTGCCTCCACCACGGAGAACCCCTATTTCACCATTTTTAACGCCATTTTGTCCCGTTCCACCGTGTTTGAGTTCAAAATGCTGACAGCGGAGGACATCATGCCCGCTGTGGAGCGGGGCATTTCCCTCCAGGCCCAGGAGCTGGGGGTGGAGGTCGTGTGCGAACCCGGTGTGCGGGAGCACATGGCTTCCTCCTGCGGCGGGGATGTGCGCAAAGCCCTCAACGCAGTGGAACTGCTGATGACTGCCAGCCGAATCCGGGATGGTGTGCTTACCATCGCTCTGGACGACGCAAAGCTGGTGGCCCAGCGTTCAGCCATGCGCTACGACCGGGACGGGGACGACCACTTTGACATTGCCTCCGCGCTGATGAAGTCCCTGCGGGGCTCCGACCCGGACGCGGCGCTCCACTACCTGGCGCGGCTGCTGGAAGCGGGGGATATGCTCACCGCTATCCGCCGGATTTTGTGTTCCGCCAGTGAGGACATCGGCATGGCTTATCCCCAGGCGGCGTCCATTGTGAAATCCTGCGTGGACAGCGCCCTCCAGCTGGGTCTGCCAGAGGCCAAGCTGCCCCTGGCCCAGGCGGTGATCCTGCTGGCTACCGCGCCCAAGTCCAACAGCGTGGTGAGTGCCATCGACGCCGCCATGGCTGATGTGCGTGCGGGCCGGACGGGGGACTATCCCCGGCATTTGCAGAATGTCCACGCCGATGGCGCGGGCTTTGAGCGGGAGCAGGGCTATCTCTACCCTCACGAATTTCCCGGCCACTGGGTGGAGCAGCAGTACCTCCCCGACACCATCCGTGACCACGTGTACTACGAATACGGCCCCAACAAGACGGAGCAGGCGGCCAAAGCCTACTGGGATAAGATCAAACATGGCGGATAGCGGCCGGGAATAGAGGTGTGGTATGTCGAAAAAGAAAAGGGAGCATATTACCTTTGACGAGGTGTGCAAATCCAAACGGAGCGTTCCGTTTTCCAAGGTGAACCAGGAAACGAGCAAATGGAAGGGAGTGGGAGCCCGTGCCCATGGATATTCAAGTCGGCGATGTGCTGGAACTGAAAAAGACGCATCCCTGCGGGAGCCGCGAGTGGAAGGTGCTCCGGGTAGGGATGGACTTCAAACTGAAGTGCCAGGGCTGCGGCCACGAGGTGATGACACCCAGGAGTAAGGCGGAGAAATCCATTAAAAAAGTGAAGCGGGAGGGACAGACCCTATGAACCGGTTTTGGAGTAAGCGAATTCAGGATATTGTCCCCTATACGCCAGGGGAACAGCCGAAAGACCGTCAGTTTATCAAGCTGAATACCAACGAATGCCCCTATCCGCCCTCGCCCAAGGCCATCGAGGCGATCAACAGGGCGGCGGGGGATAGTCTGCGGCTCTACCCGGATCCGGAGTGCGTGGAGCTGTGTGCCGCTATCGCCAAACGAGAAGGACTGGACATCAATCAGGTATTCTGTGGAAATGGCTCGGATGAGATATTGGCTTTTGCCTTCCAGGCATTCTTTGATCCGGACAGAGAAGTGGTGTTTCCCAAAATCACATACAGTTTTTATCCTGTCTACACCGACTTTTTTGGGTTGAAGCGCCGGGAAGTTCCCATGAACCCGGACTTTTCCGATCCAATTGATTTGCTGTGCGGGAATAATGGCGGCGTAGTGTTTGCCAATCCTAACGCTCCCACAGGGATTGCGGTTGGTCTGGATACGGTGGAAAAGCTGCTGAACGCCAACCCGGACGTGGTGGTCATAGTAGATGAAGCCTACATAGATTTTGGTGCGGATAGTGCCGTGGAGTTCATTGACCGCTATCCCAATCTGCTGGTGGTTCAGACCACCTCTAAATCCAGGGCGCTGGCCGGCCTGCGGGTGGGCTGGGCCATGGGGGATGCAGGACTCATAGATGGTCTGCGCTGTGTGCGGGACTCCATCAACTCCTACACCGTGGACCGGCTGGCCCAGGCGGGAGCCACCGCCGCCATTCAGGATGAGGACTACTTCCAGTCCATCCGCCGCCGGGTGGTAGACACCCGAATGTGGACGGAAAGTGCTTTAAAGGAAAAAAACTTTACAGTTCTTTCCTCTCAGGCAAATTTTGTGTTTGCCAGCCACCCAAACCGCACCGGGAAGGAACTGCTGGATGGTCTTAGGGAGCGGGGGATTCTAGTGCGCTGGTGGGACAAGCCGGAGATCAGAAACTGGCTGCGCATCAGCATTGGCACGGATGAAGATATGGAGGCGCTGGTGCAGGCGTTGGATGAATTAATCTGAATATAACGAATGCTGGCCCGCCGGGTTTTCCGGCGGGCCGCTTTTTATTTGACCATGGACGTGCTTTGACCTTTTTTGATGTCTGAGAGAGGTATAATTTGGGACAGACCGAGGGAGAGGGGGCCTGCCCATGACGGTGGTTTACGCCGATCTTTTGTTCTTGCTGAACTTCATTGCCAACTACTTGCTGCTGTTGGCGGCGGGGAGAATGGCCGGGGCGGTACTGAGACGTTGGCGCATCGGCCTGGGAGCGGCCGCGGGAGCGCTGTATGCGGTACTGGTGTTCCTGCCTGAACTGAGCTGGCTGGCCCATTGGCTGTGTAAGCTGGCGGCTGGAGTGCTGATGGCTCTCATTGCCTACGGTGGGGAGCAGTATCTGCTGCGGGTGGTTGTGCTGTTTTTCGGAGCTTCTGCCGCGCTGGCGGGGGCGGTGCTGGGGCTGGAGCTGCTGGGTAATGTCTCATTGACCTTGGATCATGGGGTGTTTTATTCTCAGTTTGATATTCGGCTGTTGCTGCTGCTGTTTGTGGCGTGTTATTTTGTGCTGTCCCTATTTTTCCGCCGGATCGGGCGGCATGGGGGAGAGCTGGTCGGGCTTGAAATCGCGCTGAATGGGGGTATTGCCGTGCTGACGGCGTTACGGGACACCGGGCATACACTCACCGATCCGGCCACCAACCGTCCGGTGGTGGTGGTTTACTGGCAGGCGCTGTCCAAGTTGCTGCCTGATTGGGCAGACGCGAACACGCCGATTGATTCATTGGAACGGTGTCATGCCGCGGGATCCCGGCAGGCGCGGCTGATTCCCTATCGGGCGGTAGGGGTGGAACATGGGATGTTGCTGGCCCTGCGGACTCAGGGGGTAAAGGCAGACGGGAAGCCCCTGGGGAAACTGTTGGTGGCGCTGTCCCCTACGCCAGTGGACGATGGGGGTGGGTATCAAGCATTATTAGGAGGAATTTAAAATGCTCTTGACCGATACATATCTGTGGCTGTGCCGGCTTCTAGATCGGCTAGGGATCAAGATTCATGGATCACTCCATTACATCGGCGGCAGCGACACCCTGCCCGCCCCGCTGACCCGGGAAGAGGAGGGGCGCTTGTTGGCAGAGCTTGAGGGAGAGGACAGCCGGTCGGAGGCCAGATCCCTGCTGATTGAACACAACCTTCGGCTGGTGGTTTACATCGCGCGGCGGTTTGAAAACACCGGGGTGGGCATTGAGGATCTAATCTCCATCGGCACAATTGGGCTGATTAAAGCGGTGGAGACCTATAAGCCGGCCAAAAATATCAAGCTGGCCACCTACGCGTCCCGATGCATCGAGAACGAAATTTTGATGTATCTGCGGAAAAACGCCAACCGCCGGGGTGAGGTATCCCTGGATGAGCCGCTGAACACCGATTGGGACGGCAACGAGCTGCTGCTGTCCGATGTGCTGGGTACCGACAGCGACAGTATTGAAAAGCCCATTGAGGATGACGTGGATCGGGATCTGCTGTTCACTGCCATCACCCGGCTCTCAGAGCGGGAACGTGCCATCATCACAATGCGCTTTGGCTTGGACGGTCGGAAAGAGCGCACCCAAAAGGAGGTAGCCGATCAGCTGGGCATCAGCCAGTCCTACATCTCCCGGTTGGAAAAGCGCATCATTGACCGGCTGAAAAAGGAGATTTTACGGATGATGTAGTCTCAGAAGTTTAGAAGTGAGAAGTCCATCGAAAGTGGTCTGACGATAAAAAATATAGCCCGCCCTGCCACCGTATGAAAGAGCGCCCATCGGAAATACTGATTTTGAATCCATTCCGAGTAGTGAGGTGTCTGTGGTGCAGGGCAAGGTAGAGATATGTGGGGTCAATACCGCCAAGTTGAAGGTGCTAAAAAGCGAGGAGAGCCTGGAGCTGCTGCGCCGGACCAGGGCGGGGGATATGCAGGCCAGGGAGGAACTGATTTCCGGCAACCTGCGGCTGGTATTGTCGGTCATCCAAAAGTTTTCCGGCAGGGGAGAGAACGTGGACGATTTGTTTCAGGTAGGCTGCATCGGACTAATTAAGGCCATTGACAACTTCAATATTGACATGGACGTGCGGTTTTCTACCTACGGAGTGCCCATGATCGTAGGGGAGATCCGCCGCTACCTTCGGGATAACAGCGCCATCCGGGTTTCGCGGTCAGTGCGTGATACCGCTTACCGGGTACTCCAGGCCAAGGAGAAGTATATGGCGGAGCATCAAAAGGAGCCCACAGTGGATGAAATTGCCCAGATTTTGGAGCTGCGCCGGGAGGACGTGGTGATGGCGCTGGACGCGGTGGTGGATCCGGTGTCTTTGTTTGAGCCCGTGTATTCTGACGGGGGCGACACAGTATGTGTCATGGATCAGGTGAAGGACAAAAAAAATACCGATGAGGCGTGGCTGGAGCATATCGCTCTGGGGGACGCCATCAGTAAACTGGATGAGCGGGAGCAGCGCATTTTGGCCCTTCGCTTTTTTCAGGGCAAGACCCAGATGGAGGTCTCCGCCGAGGTGGGCATCTCCCAGGCCCAGGTATCACGTCTGGAAAAAAACGCGCTGAACCGGATACGAAAAGAGCTGTAAAGGGAAATACTGATACACAAAGCGGCAGCCTTTTGCAGAGTTTGATATAAAAAGGGTCGGTATGCAATGCATACCGACCCAAATCATATCTCACTTAAAAATGGAGCTTTACTTCGCCAGCTTAGCAATCTCCTCGGCAAAGTTCTCCTGTTTCTTCTCAATGCCTTCGCCCTTCTCGAAGCGCACGGCGTCCTTCAGGGTGATGGTGCCGCCCAGCTTCTTGGCGGCAGCGTTCATATACTGCTCCACCGTGACGTCGCCGTCCTTGACAAAGGCCTGCTGGAGCAGGCAGTTCTCGGCGTAGAACTTGTTCAGCTTGCCGGCCACGATATTCTCCTTAACTTTATCGGGCTTGCTGGCCATCTTGGGATCGTTGGCCATCTGGGCCAGGAGGATCTTCTTCTCCTCGTCCAGAACCTCCTGGGTGACCTGGCTCTTGTCCAGGAAGCGGGGGTTCAGAGCCGCGATCTGCATGGCCATGTCCTTGCCGATCTCGGTGGCGTCGATGCCGCCGGTAACTTCAAGATTGACCAGCACACCGATCTTGCCGCCGGCATGGATATAGGGGACGGAAACACCGTCCGCGAAGCGGGCAAAGCGGCGAACCTTGATGTTTTCGCCGATGACCAGCACCATCTCCTGCTGCTGCTGAGTGACGGTCAGGTCGGTGCCATTGTACTTGCACTCCATCAGCGCGTCCAGGTCGGCGGGGGCGCAGGAAGCCACGGTGGCGGCCACGCCCTTGACGAAGTCTACGAACTTCTCGTTCTTGCCCACGAAGTCGGTCTCGGCGTTGACCTCGACCACCACGCCCACGCCGTCGATATCAGCGGCGTAAGCCATGCCCTCGGCGGCAATGCGGCCAGCTTTCTTGGCGGAAGCGGCCAGGCCCTTCTCGCGCAGCCACTCAACGGCCTTGTCCATGTCGCCGTCAGAGGCGGCCAGGGCCTTCTTGCAGTCCATCATGCCCACGCCGGTCATTTCGCGCAGGGCCTTAACATCCTGAGCAGTAATTGCCATAATATCGTTACCTCCAAATATAATTGTAAAAGAAAGCGCCCGCCCGCGTGGGCGGGCGCTTAGGTGTTGAAACGCTCAGCCAGGGTAGGGGATACGCTTACTCAGCGGCGGGAGCGGGCTCCTCAGCTTTCTCGGGGGCGGGGGCGGCGTCCTGGCCCTGGCGGCCCTCCTGCACGGCGTTGGCCATGACGGAGGAGATCAGCTTGATGGCGCGGATGGCGTCGTCATTGCCGGGAATCACGTAGTCGATCTCGTCGGGATCGCAGTTGGTGTCCACAATGGCCACGATGGGAATGTTCAGCTTGCGGGCCTCGTTGATGGCGTTGCGCTCCTTGCGGGGGTCAACGACAAACAGGGCGCCGGGGAGCTTCTTCATCTCGACCACGCCGCCGAGATACTTCTCCAGCTTGCTGATCTCGCCCAGCAGCTTCATGACTTCCTTCTTGGGGAGCATATCGAAGGTGCCGTCCTCCTGCATCTTCTTGAGCTGGTTCAGGCGATCCACGCGGGTGCGCATGGTCTTGAAGTTGGTCATCATGCCGCCCAGCCAGCGGGCGTTGACGTAGTACATACCGCAGCGGGCGGCCTCCTCGCGGATGGCGTCCTGGGCCTGCTTCTTGGTGCCCACGAACAGCAGGGACTGGCCGTTGCCGGACATCTCCTTCACGAAGTTGTAAGCCTCTTCCAGCTTCTTCACGGTCTTCTGCAGATCAATGATATAGATGCCGTTGCGCTCCGTGTAGATGTAGGTGGCCATTTTGGGGTTCCACCGGCGGGTCTGGTGGCCGAAGTGCACGCCGGCCTCCAGCAACTGCTTCATAGATACGACTGCCATTGATTTTTCCTCCTAAATTTGGTTTTTACCTCCGAAAGCTTCATTTTTCCCGCCCACCTTCTAGGAAGGCACCGGGCGAAAAATCGGCTCTCGTGCGGAATGCCTGGATATTTTACCACAGGCCATGGGGGAACGCAAGTATTTTTTCACCAATTTCTTGAGAAAAAGTCAGCGACCCCGGCGCTCCCGGCGGGCCTGCGACCTGCCGTCCACCAGAATGATGTCCTCCCCAAACCGTTTGACAGCCGACCAGGGAAACACCGCGTCCGGCTCCCGGCCCAGCAGGCCCAGCAGACGGGGCCGCCCTTTCACCACGACGCTCTCAATGGCGCCCTGCTCCGGGTTGAGCTCTATGTCGCCCACGAACCCGTATCGGGTGCCGTCGGCGATGTCGATGACCTCTTTATATTGCAGATCGGCGATGCGGCAGATCATAGTATGCCCTCCTTTTTCCTTTGCCATCAATATATGAAGTGAAACAGACCGGCAATCCGCGCTATGGGAAAAATATACGGAAAATTTTCATTTAGCCCCTAGGCAAAAGGAAGGTTTTCCAGTATAATACTGTCTATGTACAGGATCAAACCACGGAATGGGAGAGGATGCGAGTCATGAGCGAGTTGAAATACAAGCGCGTGCTGCTGAAGGTAAGCGGCGAGGCGCTGGGCGGCGAAGCTGGCCGGGGCCTGGACTTTGATGTGATTGAAAAGGTGTGCGATGTGGTGGCCCGCTGCGCCGGGGAAGGCGTTGAAGTGGGCATCGTGGTGGGCGGCGGAAATTTCTGGCGCGGCTTGAAGGACGGCAAAGGGATGAGCAACCGCACCCGGGCCGATCACATGGGGATGCTGGCCACTTCCATCAACTGCTTGGCTCTGGCCGACGTACTGGAGAACAAGGGTGTGGACGTGCGGGTGCAGACCGCCATTGAAATGAAGTCCATCGCCGAGCCGTATATCCGCTCCCGGGCTGTCCGGCATCTGGAAAAGGGAAGGGTGGTCATCTTCGGCTGCGGCACCGGCAGTCCCTTCTTTTCTACCGACACTGCCGCGGTGCTCCGGGCGGCGGAGATCAACGCGGACATCATTCTGTTGGCCAAGAACGTGGACGGCGTGTACAGCGCCGACCCGGTGAAGGATCCAAATGCGGTGAAGTACGACAGCATCACATACGATGACGTGTTGGCCCAGCGCCTGGGCGTGATGGATTCCACCGCCACATCTCTGTGCATGGACAACAACATTCCCATCATCCTCTTTGCGCTGAAAGACCCGGAGAATATCCTCCGTGTGGTACACGGGGAGAAAATAGGTACAATTGTGAAAGACATAGGAGGAAACGATCATGACTGATTTCTGCAAAACCTACGATGAAAAAATGGGCAAGACCATCGAAGTGGTGAAGGGGGACTTTGCCAGCGTCCGGGCGGGCCGGGCCAATGCCGGTGTGCTGGATCGCATCCAGGTGGAATATTACGGTACACCCACCCCCATCCAGCAGGTGGCCAGCATCTCCACCCCCGATCCCCGCACCCTCCAGATTCAGCCCTGGGACGGCAGCATCCTCAAGGCCATTGAAAAAGCCATCCAGACCTCCGATTTGGGCATCAACCCCCAGAACGACGGGCGTGTGATCCGGCTGGCTTTCCCCCAGCTCACCGAGGAGCGCCGTGTGGAGCTGACCAAGCAGGTGCGCAAGTACGGAGAGAACGGCAAGGTGGCCATTCGCAATATCCGCCGGGACGCTATGGACGCACTCAAGTCTATGGAGAAAAAGTCGGAGATCACCGAGGACGACCGTAAGCAGATTGAAAAGGAGCTCCAGGATCTGACGGACAAGCGCTGTAAGGAGATCGACACGCTCACCGCCGCCAAGGAAAAGGAACTGATGGCGGTCTGATTTAGGTTTTCAGCGCATACAAGGGGGGCGCGCCCCCCTTGTATGCTGTCCGGGTCTCATGAGTTAGTTCTTTTTTGTCAACACTATCAATAAAGTTAGGATGGGTGTGTATGGCTTTCTTTCGCCGCAGGCCCCCTCGGGCGCCTCAAGTGGATCTGGAACACCTTCCCCGCCATGTGGCCATCATCATGGACGGTAACGGTCGCTGGGCCAAAAGCCGCGGTCTGCCCCGGAAAGCGGGCCATGCCGCCGGGGCGGAGACCTTCCGCACCATTGCCACCTTTGCCAAGGAGCTGGGACTGGAGTACCTGACAGTGTACGCGTTTTCCACCGAGAATTGGAAGCGACCCGCCGACGAGGTGGCGTCCATCATGAACCTGCTGGAAAAATATCTTCACGAGGCCATTGAGACTATGGCCAAGGACAAGGTGAAGATGGCGTTTTTTGGTGATCTGTCCCCGCTGGCGCCCCATCTCCAGGCTCTTTGCCACGAGACGGAGGAAATCTCCAAAGGATATGACGGCTGCCAGGTAAATATCTGCCTGAACTATGGGGGACGGGACGAGCTGATCCGGGCGGCAAAGGCATTCGCCCTGGACTGTGCAGAAGGAAGGGCAGACCCATCCCATCTGACAGAGGATGCCTTTGGCAGATATCTCTATTCCGCCGGTGTGCCGGATCCGGATCTGATCATCCGGCCCAGCGGCGAGGTACGTATCTCTAATTTCCTGCTGTGGCAGTCCGCCTACGCCGAATTCTATTTTACCGATGTACTCTGGCCGAACTTTACGAAAGATGAACTGCTGCGGGCGCTGGCAGCCTATCAGGGCCGCTCCCGCCGGTATGGAGGTGTTTAACATGGCGAAACGGATCATCGTAGCGGTCATTTTTTTGCCTCTTATGCTGGCGGTTATGCTGTTGCCGCCACCCATCGCCTGGACGGTGGTGGTGTGCGTCATCTCCGCTATGGCGGCCTTTGAACTGATGCGGGCCACCGGGGAAGGGAAGCTTTCTTTGCCCATGCAGACAGCAGTTCTTCTGTCCGCAGCTCTGATGCCTTTGGGAAGTTGGGCAGGGCTGGGTACGGTCTACGTGAACCTGCTGTCCATTGTGGTGATGGTAGTGTGCTTTTGGTGTGCCATCCGAGCCTATGATGGGTATAGTACCCCGGTGGGCTTTTTCCATGTGCTGGTGTGCCTGTTCGGCGGCGTGGTTATCCCGCTGTCGCTGTCCGCGCTGGTGGAGCTGCGGTGCATGGAGCATGGGAAGTACCTGGTGCTGCTGGCGGTGCTGCTGACCTTCGCCACTGATGCGGGGGCTTATTTCGCTGGGGTATTTTTGGGAAAGCATCGGGGAATCACAAAGGTTAGTCCGAATAAAAGTGTTGAGGGCTACATCGGCGGTTTTATCTCCGGGGCTGTGTTCGCCGTCCTCTATGGCCTGGTAGCCAGCAAAATCGCGGGAGAGAGCGTCAATCTGCTTCCGCTGGTCCTGTGTGGGCTGTTCGGCGCCCTGGCCACCGAAGTGGGCGATCTGGCATTCTCCTTTATTAAACGGCAGTACGGTGTGAAGGACTACGGACATCTCCTGCCCGGTCATGGCGGGATGCTGGATCGGTTCGACAGCATGATTTTCTGCGGACCGGTGGTGCTGTTCATTGTGCGGTGCCTGCCGGTGTTTGAGGTTTTGCAATGAAACGAACCCTTTCCATTTTAGGCTCCAGCGGATCCATCGGGCAGCAGACCCTGAAGGTAGCGGAGGTATGCGGCCACGAGGTCGCCGCCATTACAGTGAACAAAAGCGTGGAGCTGGCTGAGGCCCAGGTCCGGCAGTTTGCCCCCCGGCTGGCGGTGGCGGTGGACGAAAATGCTGCCACCGATCTGCGGGTGCGGCTGGCGGATACCGATACAAAAGTACTGTCGGGGCAAGAGGGACTGCTGGAGGCCGCGTCCCTGCCTGAGGCGGATACGGTGGTCACCGCCATCGTGGGGGTGGCGGGGTTGCGGCCCACCCTTGCCGCCATTGACTGCGGCAAACGAATTGCCTTGGCCAATAAGGAAACCCTGGTGTGTGCCGGGGAGTTGGTGATGTCCCGCGCGCAGGAGAGTGGAGCGGAGATCGTCCCCGTGGACTCGGAGCACTCCGCCATCTTCCAGTGCCTGCAAGGGTGCAAAAATCGCGGCGAGGTACGGCGGCTCATCATCACCGCGTCCGGCGGCCCATTTTATGGCATGGACTGTAAAGAACTTTCCCTTGTTACAAAGGAGCAGGCGCTGAAACACCCCAACTGGGCGATGGGAGCAAAGATCACCATTGATTCCGCCACCCTGATGAACAAAGGACTGGAATTCATCGAGGCCATGCGGCTGTATGCCATGCCCCCTGAGCGCATCCAGATCGTGGTGCACCGGGAGAGCATCGTCCACTCCCTGGTGGAATTTGAGGATGGGGCCATCCTGGCCCAGCTGGGCAGCGCGGATATGTGCCTGCCCATCCAATATGCCCTCACATGGCCGGAGCGGACAACCGGCCCGGCCAAGCCGCTGGACCTGCTGTCCTGCCCGCCGCTGACTTTCCAAAAGCCGGATCCAGATACCTTCCGCTGCCTTGGTTTGGCATTGGAGTGCGCGGAGCGGGGCGGCACGTCCACCGCTATCCTCAATGGCGCCAACGAGGCGGCGGTGGCCCTGTTTTTGGAGGACAAAATTGGATTTTTGGACATTCCCCGGTTGGTGGAACGGGCGCTGGATCAGGTTCCGGTGGTAGACCGCCCCACCTTGGAGGACATTTTTGACGCCGACCATGCCGCCCGCGAGGCGGCCCATCAAGCTGTGAGGTGACACATTTTGGCGAGATTCCTTTATATCCTGTTGGCGATTGTTCTGTTTGGCGTGCTCATTGCCATCCATGAGTTCGGCCATTTCTTCACTGCCAAGCTGCTGGGGGTGAAAGTGAACGAATTTGCCATCGGCATGGGCCCCGCCCTGTGGTCAAGGCGAAAAGGGGAAACCCTTTACAGCCTGCGGGCGTTCCCTATCGGCGGTTACTGCGCCATGGAGGGCGAGGATGAGGACACAGGAGACCCCCGCGCCTTTTCACGGCAGATGGGGTGGAAGAAGATCATTATCCTATGCGCCGGGTCGTTTATGAATCTTGTGTTGGGCCTGCTCATCACAGTGGCGCTGTTTCTGGGTGTCTCCCAGGCCCGCGTGCCGGTCATCACCCAGTTTGCCGACGGTTTTCAGCATGAGGGCGCAGATGGTCTTATGCTGGGCGACCGCATCGTCAGCGTGGACGGCCATGGCATCTGGCTGTATGCTGATGTGCAGACCTACCTCTCCCGAAATGACGGCAACGGATTGGATCTGGTGGTAGAGCGGGACGGGAAGCGGATCGAGCTGAACGATTTTCCCATGGGCCGTTACGATTATGAGTTTGAGAACGGCAGATATCACGGCTTTGGTCTCATTTTCGGCCAGGTGGATGAGCTGTCCATTCCGGAACGGATCGGCCAGGGGGTTGCCCAGACCTTCGATTTTGTGCGCATCGTCTGGATGAGTCTGGGCGACCTGGTGACAGGCCGCGTGGCGGTGTCTGAGCTGTCCGGGGTCATCGGTGTGGTGGATGTGGTGTCCGAGGTGGGTACCCAGTCAGAGACAGTGGCCATGGGTGTGCAGAACGTGCTCTATTTTATGGCCCTCATCGCTGTCAATCTGGCAGTAATGAATATGCTGCCCATTCCGGCACTGGACGGCGGGCGGATCTTTTTCGTCCTGCTCAATGGCCTGCTCTACCTGGTGGCCCGGCGGCGCATCCCGGAGAAGTACGAGGGCTACGTCCACGCCGGGGCATTCGTCGTTCTGCTGGCGCTGATGGCGGTGGTGGCGCTCCACGACGTGTGGAATATTTTCGCTTAGGCAGGTGCGGATCATGACCAGACAAATCAATGTGGGCGGCGTCCTCATCGGTGGGGGCGTCCCCGTTTCCATCCAGTCCATGACCAACACCCCCACCCATGATGTGGAGGCCACTTTGTCCCAGATCTGGGCGCTGGCCGCTGCGGGGTGCGGCATCGTTCGGGTGGCAGTGCCCGACATGAGGGCGGCTGAAGCGGTCGGCGCGCTGAAGGCGGGCAGCCCAGTGCCGCTGGTGGCGGATATCCACTTTGACTACCGTTTGGCGTTAAAGGCGGCGGAGCAGGGGATTGACAAGATCCGCATCAACCCAGGCAACATCGGTGCACCAGAGCGGGTGGAGGCGGTGGCCAAAGCCTGCAAGGAGCGGGGCATCCCCATCCGGGTGGGGGTGAACGGCGGTTCCCTGGAGAAGGAGCTGCTGGTCAAATACGGCGGCCCCACCCCGGAGGCCATGGTGGAGAGCGCCCTGGGGCATATCAAGCTGCTGGAGAAATATGGGTTTGAGGATATCTGCGTGTCACTAAAAGCCTCGTCTGTACCCACTACCATGCGGGCTTACCAGTTGATGGCGGAGCGGTATGACTATCCTCTGCATCTCGGTGTGACCGAGGCGGGGACACGGGAAATCGGCGAACTGAAGGCGGCGGCGGGCATCGGCGGCTTGCTGGCACTGGGTATTGGGGACACCTTGCGGGTGAGCCTGACCGCCGACCCGGTGGAGGAGATTTATGCGGCCAAACGGATCCTCAAGGCCATCGGCCTGCGCCGGGAGGGGCCGGAGTTGATTTCCTGCCCCACCTGCGGGCGGACGCAAATCGACCTGATCCCCATGGCGAAACAGGTGGAGGGGCTGCTGAAAAACGTGGACAAGCCCATCACGGTGGCGGTGATGGGGTGTGTGGTCAACGGCCCCGGTGAGGCCAGCCATGCCGATGTGGGGCTGGCGGGCGGAAAGGGCGAAGGTGTGCTGTTCAAGCACGGCCAGATCGTGGCCAAGGTTCCCGAGGATCAGCTAGTACCTGGCCTGATGAAGCTGATCGAGACATTATAAGGAGAACATCATGAACCATATTGGGACACAATACATAGAGACGGAGCGGCTGATTCTGCGCCGGTTCGAGCTGTCGGATGCTCAGTCCATATTTGACAACTGGGCGTCCGACGACGAGGTGACAAAATATCTCACCTGGCCCACCCACAGCAACGTAGCGGTGACAGAGATGCTGCTGGGGGAGTGGGTCTCTCAGTATTCGAAGGATGACTGCTACAGATGGGCAATTGTTTTAAAGGAGAACGGCCCGCAACCCATCGGGAGCATTGATGTGGTACATTGGCATGGGGACGGAGCGGTTCCGGAAATCGGCTACTGCATGGGCAGGCGCTGGTGGCATCAGGGGGTCATGACCGAAGCCTTGGGCGCGGTCATTGATTTCCTGTTTGATCAGGTAGGTGTGGAACGGATCGAGGCCCGCCACGACGTCAAAAATCCGCATTCTGGAGACGTTATGCGCAAATGCGGCATGACGTTCGAGAAAATCCGGGAGAAGTCAGACCAAAACAACCAGGGTGTGTGCGACATGGCCTGGTATGCCATCAAGGCCAGTGACAGATAAGGAGCGAAACATCACGATGCCGACCTTTCAACAGACCTTTGCCAACTGCCCCTTCCCGGAAGGGGTTTTGGCTGTTTTGGGGGATTATCCCGTCCAGGTTCGGGTGCTCAAGGCACAGCGAACTATGGAGGTGGCAGCGACCGGAACGAATGTTTCGCGCGAAACATTGGCCCAGGCGGAGGAGTGCCTGAAACGGGCCTTTAACCTCAGTGCCGCTAAGGTGACGGTGGACGAGCCCCAGGCCGCTGTGCCGGAGCGGCCCACACCCGCTGCGGGGCAGAAAGCGTCAACACCGAAAGAGCCTGCTTCAGAGAAAAAGCCCGCGCTTTCTCCAGAGGCAGAAAAGTCCATCGTTCCACCGAAGCCCACGGTTCCGAAAAAGGGGCCGGATCAGGGATTAGAAGAGCAAATGGAGGCCATGCGCCGGAAATTGCTGCGCTCAAGTTCGGACGCGTCTGCTTCAGGCGGCGGAAAAAAACGGGTGAAGCAAATTTACGGTAAGATCAGCGGCAAGAAAAAACCCATCCCTCTGGGAGAGTTGGCACTGGATATGGGCAGCGTTCTGGTAGAGGGCGAGGTGTTCAATGTCGAGCATCGGGAGCTCACCCGGCGGAAGGCCTGGGTGGTATGCTTTGACATCACCGACCTGACAGGCTCCATCCGGATCACCCGGTTTATGGAAGGGGAGGAGGCCAAGCCCATCATCGACCAGGTGAAAAAGGGGCAGCGGCTTCAGGTGCAGGGACGGCTGACTCTGGGCCGGTTTGACAACAATGACCTGGTGATGGAGCCCTATGGCATCAATGAGGTGCCAAAGCCTGAGGGACGGAAGGATACTGCCCCGGATAAGCGGATAGAACTCCATCTACATACCAAAATGTCCATGATGGATGCCCTATGTGACACAAAAGAGGTGGTAAAGCGGGCCATTGAATGGGGACACCCTGCCATCGCTATCACCGACCACGGGGTGGTGCAGTCCTTTCCGGATGCTTACAATGCCTCTGGCCGGGGGGAGAAGATCAAGATCTTGTACGGCGTGGAGGCGTACTACCAGAACGACGTGGATGAGCAGGCGGCGGTCCACGGGCCGGGGGATATGCCTCTGGATGGGGAATTTGTGGCCTTTGATCTGGAAACCACCGGTCTGGACGCCCGCACCGACGCCATCATCGAGATCGGCGCGGTGCGCATCCGGGGCGGGGAAGTGGTGGACAAATTTGCCTCCTTTGCCCAGCCTGGGCACCCGCTCAGCGCTAAGACCGTGTCCCTCACCGGCATTACCGACGAACTGCTGAAGGGCGCGCCCGCTCCCGAGGATGCGGTGGACGCCTTTCTGGACTGGGCGGGGGATACGCCATTGTGCGCTCATAATGCTGCCTTTGACACAGGGTTCATCCGGGAATACTGCGCCCGTTCGGGCCGGCGCTTTGATCCGCTGTACTTCGATACGATGGTTCTGGCGCAGTATCTATGCCCCAAGCTGCCCAACCACAAGCTGGACACGGTGGCGAATGCGCTAAAGCTTCCGCCGTTCCAGCACCACCGAGCCTACGACGACGCGGAGACCTGTGGGCTGATCCTTTCGGCGCTGATCCCAAAGCTGCGTGAGCGGGGGGTGGAGCGCGCCGCCGCCATCAATGCGGCGTTCGCCGGACAGAGGCGGGGGGGACGGGGGCGGCGCTCCGCCTACCACCTGATCATTTTGGCAAAGAACCAGATCGGACTGCGCAACCTTTATAAACTGGTATCCAAGGCCCATCTGGAGCACTTCAACCGCTACCCCATCACGCCAAAGTCCCTCATTGACGAGAACCGGGAGGGGCTGATCATTGGCTCCGCCTGTGAGGCGGGGGAGCTGTTCCGCGCAGTGGCGGCAGGGAAGGAGGATCGGGAGCTGGAGCGTATCGCGTCCTGGTATGACTACCTGGAGATCCAGCCCCTGTCCAACAATGCCTATATGCTTCGCCCGGATAAGGAGGGCAACCGTATCGCCCGGGATTTGGAGGATCTGAGGAACTTCAACCGCCGGGTGGTAGCGTTGGGCGAGCGGTTGGGCAAGCCGGTCTGCGCCACCGGGGATGTCCACTTCATGGAGCCAGAGGATGAGATCTACCGCCACGTCCTGTTGGCGGCCAAGGAATTTGAGGACGCCGACCAGCCCAACCCGCTCTATTTCCGAACCACCGATGAGATGCTGGAGGAGTTCTCTTACTTGGGTAAAGAAAAGGCGCGTGAGGTGGTTATCGACAATCCAAACCTGATCGCGTCCTGGTGCGACAATGTGCATCCCTTGCCCGACGGGCTGTTTGCGCCAAAGCTGGAGAATTCCGATGGAGAATTGAAGGATTTGGTATGGGGTAAAGCCCATCGCCTTTACGGAGATGAACCGCCCCAGATCGTGGTGGACCGCATCAACGCGGAGCTGGTGGACATCATCCGCTGCAAGTACGATGTGATCTATATGTCTGCCCAGAAGCTGGTGCAAAACTCGCTGGAGCACGGTTACCTGGTGGGCTCCAGAGGCTCGGTGGGCTCGTCCCTGGTGGCGTTTATGTCGGGCATCACTGAGGTGAACTCTCTGCCCGCCCACTACCGCTGCCCCAAGTGCAAGCACGCCGACTTCGACTACGCCCAGGACCCCGCCCACCCCTATGGTTGCGGCGCGGATATGCCGGACATGAAGTGCCCGGTCTGCGGCGCGGATTATGAGAAGGACGGCTTTAACATCCCCTTTGAGACCTTCCTGGGCTTTGGCGGCGACAAGGTGCCCGACATTGACCTGAATTTCTCAGGCGAATACCAGTCCAGCGCCCATAAATACACCTTTGAGCTGTTTGGCAAGGAGCACGTATTCCGGGCGGGCACCATTGGCACTGTGGCAGAAAAGACCGCTATCGGCTATGCCAAGAAGTATCTGGAACTGGCAGGGCGAATGGACGCGCCCTTCGCCGAGGTACTGCGGCTGGCCAAGGGCTGCGAGGGGGTCAAGCGCACCACAGGCCAGCATCCCGGTGGCATGGTGGTCATCCCCCAGGACAAAGAAATTTATGATTTCTGTCCCGCCCAGCACCCGGCGGATGACAAGGATTCCGACATCATCACCACCCATTTTGAATACCACTCCATGGAGTCCAACCTCCTGAAACTGGATATGCTGGGCCACGATGATCCGTCCATGATCCGGATGCTGGAGGATTTGACCGACGTGGACGCAAAGAAGATCCCGCTGGACGATCCCAAGACCATGAGCCTGTTCACCACCTCGGAGCACTTGGGCTATACCGATGACCCGGTTTTGGGGCCCACCGGGGCGGTGGCTGTGCCGGAATTCAACACCAGCTTCACCCGTGGCGTGCTGGAGGAGACTCAGCCCACCCAGTTTGATATGCTGCTGCGCATCTCCGGCTTTACCCACGGCACAGACGTGTGGCTGGGCAACGCCCGCGAGCTCATTATCAATGGAACGGCAGGTGTCTCAGAGTGCGTGGGGTGCCGCGACGACATTATGATCTACCTCATCTCCAAGGGGGTAGACGCCAAAGTCGCATTTAAAATCATGGAGGCAGTGCGGAAGGGAAAGGTGAAAAAGGGCGGCTTCCAGGACGGTTGGGAAGAGACGCTGAAGGAGCACAACGTTCCAGAGTGGTACATTGAGTCGCTGGCCAAGATCGCCTACCTGTTCCCCAAGGCCCACGCGGTGGCCTACGTGATGATGGCCTTCCGGATTGCGTGGTTTAAGGTACACCGTCCTCTGGCGTTCTACGCCGCCTATTTCTCCATCCGGGCCAAGGCCTTCGACGAGAAGTATATGTGCCGGGGGATGGACGTGGTCAAGCATAAAATGGCGGAGATCAACGCCAAAAAGAATGCCAAGGAGAAAAAAGACCGCCCGTCGGCGGTAGAGGAGGATATGCTCACCACGCTGGAGGTATGTTACGAGTTCTACCTCCGGGGATTTACCTTTGCCCGGATGGATATTTCACGCAGCCACGCCATCAACTTTTTGGTGGATGAGGAGAAGAGGGCGCTGATTCCGCCCTTTACGTCGGTGGCCGGCTTGGGCGAGACGGTGGGATGGGACATCATGGACAAGCGGCAGGGGAAGGATTTCTTGTCCATTGAGGAGTTCTCTCTAGTCTGTACCAAGGTGTCTACTACCCATCTGGCACAGCTCAAGGACGCGGGGGCCTTTGGGGATCTGCCGGACAGCAGCCAGTTCAGTCTGTTTTGATGAGGTATTGTATGAAGAAAATAGGGGCATTTGAACCGTGGTTCTTCCTACTTTTTGGAGTGTTCCATTTACACCGCATCTGGGGATTGATCGACCGAAATTCATATGCGGACTTTTGGCTTTCCATACTGGAGAGCAAAGGGGCGCTGTATTATTTCCTGATGGCGATTTTGCTTGCATTGTGTGTTCTGGGTGTGGGCGTGTTTTTCAAAAACCGGCGCAATAATTATTGGTGGAGATGGGTCTATCTTTTGGGTGGAAGCTATCTGCTGTTCGATCTGCTTGCGATTGCGGCTGGCTGGGCGTTCTGGTATGAGCTTCTCTGCATGATGTTTGACGTATCATCTCCATATTGGAATGTGATTTGGGGCGGCTTCATTTTGCTCGGTGGTCTTGCGTTTGGACTGGGCGTGAAATTGCTGCTGGAGCGCAGGCAAAACAAGGGTTGACACATCGGCGGGGATGTGGTATGATTCATCACATTAGCGAGCTAAAGAATTTGGAGGCCATCCCAATGAATATCCACATCAACACCCCGGAGGGCACTCGGGACCGCCTGTTCTCCGAGTGCCTGGAACGCCGCCAGGTGCAAAATGCCCTGGTGGAGCTGTTCCGCCGCCGGGGTTATACCGAGGTCATCACCCCCGAGGTGGAGTTTTACGACCTGTTTGTCCAGTCCGGCAACCCCATCCCCCAGGAGGCCATGCTGAAGATCATTGACCGCTCGGGGAAGATTATGGTCATGCGGCCCGACTGCACCGCCCCCATCGCCCGGGTGGCGGCCACCAAGCTGAAAACCCTGGCCCTGCCCCAGCGGCTGTACTATGACCAGACCGTGTTTCGCTCAGGTCAGGCCCACCAGGGCGGCAGCAGCGAGATCGCTCAGTGCGGCGTGGAGATGATTGGGGCCATCGGGGACAAGGCCGACCTGGAAATGGTGGCCATGGCGGTGGATTCCCTGCGTACCTGCGGTCTGAGGCAGTTCCACATCGAGCTGGGACACGCCGGGTTCTATCGGACGTTGGCGGGGCGGATGAATATGCCCCAAGACGAGCTGGAGCGGCTGCGCGGGGCCATTGAGGGCAAGAATTTCGCCCTGCTCAACGACTTGCTGGAGCCTTACCGGGGGCAGGATGCCTGCGCCGCCCTGCGCCGCCTGCCCTATCTGTTTGGCGGGGTAGAGGTGCTGGACGAGGCGGAAACCTTGGCAGGGCCTTGCGACAGCCTTGACCACCTGCGGCGGCTGTACGGTGAATTATCCGCCGCCGGGTACGGGGATTGTGTCCGCTTCGATTTGGGACTGGTGCATCAATTGGATTACTACACCGGCATGGTGTTCCGGGGTTACGCCGAGGGCGCGGGCGCGCCGGTACTGTCCGGGGGCCGATATGACGGGCTGATGGAGCAGTTCGGCCGGAAGGCGGAGGCCACCGGGTTTGCTGTGGATGTGGACGCGGTGGGGGCGTGCCTCACGGTGGAGACGCCAAAATTGGAAACCGTCATCCACTACGGCCCCGGCCTGCTGGCCCAGGCGCTGTCCGTGGTGGACAGCCGCCCGGCGGGGAGCTGTGAGTTATCTCCGTGCCGTACACTGGACAGCACTATGAACCTGGCCCGGGAGAAGGGCGCGGTCCGGGTGCTGGTGCTGGACAGCGAGGGAGAGAGGTGGCTGACTGTATGAGCGAACGGTTGAGAATCGCCCTGACCA
The DNA here is from genome assembly GCA_014799505.1 of Clostridiales bacterium. Lineage (GTDB taxonomy): Bacteria > Bacillota > Clostridia > Oscillospirales > Oscillospiraceae > Enterenecus. The sequence goes on along the minus strand of JAAVHV010000019.1, from coordinate 16,203 downwards.
AGGGGCGTTTGCAGGATAAATCGGTGGAGCTGTTCGAGGGCATGGGGCTGGACTGCACCCCGGTGCGCAATCCGGGACGGCGGCTCATCCATGCTCTGCCCAACTATCCCCTGGACGCGGTGCTGGCCAAAGCGCCGGACGTGATTACTTATGTTGAGCATGGTGTGTGCGACCTGGGCGTAGTGGGCAAGGATACCATTTTGGAAAAGGGCGGCGCCTTTTACGAGGTGCTGGATCTGGGCTTTGGCCGCTGCCGGTTCGCCCTGGCGGTGAAGAAGGGCAGCGACTTCTATGGCACCTACAAGACCCGCCGCATCGCGTCCAAGTATCCCAACGTCACCCGGGCCTTCTTCGAGGGCAAGGGGATGGATGTGGACATCATCAAGATCGAGGGCAGCGTGGAACTGGCCCCCATTCTTGACTTGGCGGACGGTATTGTGGACATTGTGGAGACGGGCGCCACCTTAAAGGAAAACGGTTTGGAACCCATTGAGGACGTGGCTCAGGTGTCGGCGCGGCTGATCGTCAACACCGCGTCTATGAAGCTGTATAAAAATGAGATCACGGACTTTTTGTCCCGTGTGGAGCGGGAATTGGAGGGAAGGGTATGCTGACCATCATCAAAGCGGACGGCTCCGCCGAGCGCCGTCAGCTGGACGCCATGCGGGCCAGGGCGGCGCAGACCGGCGAGGAGATCAACCGCGCCGCTGCCGCCATTATGGACGATGTACGCTGCCGGGGATTTGAGGCGGTGCGGGAATACTCTCTGAAATTTGATAAGAGTGAACCCAGGGAGTTGGAGGCCGAAGAGCTGGAAGCCGCCGCGAAGCATATTTCTCCGGAACTGCTGAACGCGCTGCAAAAAAGCGCGGATCACATCCGTGCCTATCAAAGCCGCCTGCGGGATGAGATCCAATTTGGTGAGGTAAGCTGGGGCAGCCCTGTGGGCGGCAAGGTTGGGCGTATTGTTCGGCCTCTGCGCCGAGTAGGCGTCTATGTCCCTGGGGGGCGGGCGGCCTATCCCAGCTCGGTACTGATGAATGTTCTGCCCGCCAAGGTGGCTGGGGTGGATGAGGTGGTCATGGTCACACCGCCCACAGAATATCTGAATGACGCTGTGCTGGCCGCAGCCTGGGTGGCCGGGGTGGACCGGGCCATCGCCGTAGGCGGCGCTCAGGCGGTGGCGGCGCTCACCTATGGCGCGGGCTTTATCCCGAAGATCGACAAGCTGGTGGGCCCCGGCAGCGCCTATGTGGCGGCCGCGAAACGGCTGGCCTACGGGATCTTGGACATCGACATGGTGGCGGGGCCTTCCGAGGTGCTGGTGATCGCCGATGGCGGCGCCGATCCTGCTTATGTGGCGGCAGATCTGCTGAGCCAGGCGGAGCATGACCCGCTGGCCTCGGCGGTGCTGCTGACCACCAGTCAAGAGCTGGCAGAGGCGGTCGATCGGGAGATCGTTCGGCAGACGGGGTATCTGAGCCGGAATGAGATTATTCAGGCGTCCTTGAAGGACTACGGCTGCGCTATCGTCTGCCGGACGATGGAGGAGTGCGCCCGGCTGGCCGACGAGATCGCGCCGGAGCACCTGGAGATCGTCACGGAGGATCCAAGGGCGGTGCTGCCGATGCTCCACAACGCCGGGGCCATTTTCCTGGGGGCGAATACGCCGGAGCCGCTGGGCGATTATATGGCCGGGCCCGACCATGTGCTGCCCACTTCGGGAACGGCCAGGTTTTTCTCCCCGCTGTCTGTGGACGCGTTCATCAAGAAAACCAGCGTTTTGGAGTTTGACCGGGAGGATTTGGCCAAGGTCAAGGACGAAATCATCGCTTTGGCGCGATCCGAGGAGCTCACTGCTCACGCCAATTCCATACAAGTCCGTTTTGAGTAAAGGAGGCCGGTACCATGCGGCAGGCGACGATACAGCGTACCACAAAAGAGACGGATATTAGCCTCACCCTCTGCCTGGACGGGGGAGAGGTGAGCGTGTCCACCGGTATCGGCTTTTTTGACCATATGCTCACCGCCCTGGCTTTTTACGCCGGGTTTGGGCTGGAGTTGTCCGCCCTGGGAGATCTACACGTGGACGGCCACCATACGGTGGAGGATGTGGGCATTGTGCTGGGTCAGGCATTTAGGGAGGCATTGGGAGATAAAAAGGGGATCCGGCGCTATGGCTCGGCCTTTGTTCCTATGGACGAGGCCCTGTGCCGGACAGTGCTGGACTGCTCCAATCGGCCCTTCTTGGTGTTTGACGCGCCCATGCCCCAGCCTATGATCGGCGGATATGACAGTTGTCTCACCGTGGAATTTATGCGGGCGTTCGCGGTAAACGGCGGGATCACGCTGCACCAGAAATGCGAATATGGAGACAACGCCCATCACATCACCGAGGCGCTGTTCAAATCCCTGGGGCTGGCGCTGAAGGAGGCCGTGCGGGTGGAGGGAGACGGCGTCGTCTCCACCAAAGGAGCGCTGTGATGAGGTATACCGCGATTGTAGATTACGGCGTGGGCAATTTAAAAAGTGTGGCCAACGCCATGGCATACATCGGTCAGGACACCCTGGTCACCGGCGATGCGGCGGAGCTGGAGCGGGCGGACGCCATCATCCTCCCCGGGGTGGGGGCGTTCCCTGACGCGGCGGACAGGCTTCGGCAAACGAGGCTTGCCGAAGCTGTGCTGAAACAGGCCGGACGCAAGCCCATCTTAGGTATCTGCCTGGGAATGCAGCTGTTATTCGATTGGGGAGAAGAGGGGAGGAAATGTGAAGGATTAGGACTTGTCAGTGGCTGTGTGAAGCGGATTCAAACGGAATTCAAGCTGCCTCACATTGGCTGGAACGGCCTGACCTTTCAAAATAACTCGCCCCTGTTCCGGGGGCTGGACGATGGAGCATACGTATACTTTGTCCACTCCTTCTGCGGCTATGCCCAGCGGGAAGAGGACGTGATCGCCCGCACCCAGTACGGCCCGTCTGTGGTGGCGGCAGTGTCCCACAACGGGGTATACGGCTGCCAATTCCACCCGGAAAAGAGCGGTGAGGTGGGGCTGCAAATTCTGAAGAATTTTGGAGAATTGAACCGATGATTTTATTGCCGGCAATCGACATGAAGGACGGGCGGTGCGTCCGCCTGAAAAAAGGGGAGTTTTCCACCGTCAGCCAGGTAGCTGACAGCGCGGTGGAGACGGCCAAAGCCTTTGCTGACGCGGGGGCGAAATGGATTCACATGGTGGATCTGGACGGCGCCCGCCATGGCGGGCGGATCAATTTCCCGCATATCAGCGAGGTGATCCGGCAGTCCGGCCTGTCTGTGGAGCTGGGCGGCGGGATCAAGACCTGTGAAGATGTGGACACGGTGGCCGAGGCGGGTGTGGCTCGGCTGGTGATTGGCTCCGCCGCCGTCACAAATCCGGAGGTGGTGGACTATGCCTTGGAGCGCTATGGCGGTCGGGTGGCGGTAGGGATTGACTGCTTAAATGGCCAGGTGCGCACAGCGGGCTGGGAGCAGGACTCCGGGCTGAGCGGCCTTGATTTGGCCCGGAACATGGAGGCAAAAGGAGTAAAAACGATCGTTTTCACCGATATTGCCACTGACGGGATGCTGTCCGGGCCCAGCTTCGATCAGCTTGCGGCGTTGCAAAAGGCGGTAAGCTGTCATATCGTGGCCTCCGGCGGCGTCACCACTCTGGACGATGTGAAGCGTCTGCGGGACATGGGGCTCTACGGGGCCATCATCGGCAAAGCGTATTATGCCGGCACCCTGGATCTGGCGGAGGCCGTCCGGGAAGCGGGAACTCAGGGATAAAAATCGCGGTGATTTTGAAAAATCAGAAGGAAACTGACCATTATTTGGAGGGGCTTTCATGTTAGCCAAACGCATCATCCCCTGCTTGGACGTCCGGGACGGCCGGGTGGTAAAGGGGGTCAACTTCGTCAACATCCGGGACGCGGGCGACCCGGTGGAGCTGGCAAAATACTACTCCGACCAGGGGGCGGATGAGATCGTCTTTTTGGACATCACCGCCACCAGCGACGCTCGGGACACCGTGGCCGATGTGGTGGAGCGCACGGCGTCTCAGGTGTTCGTTCCTCTGACGGTAGGGGGCGGCATCCGCACGCTGGACGATTTCCAGCGGCTGCTTCGGGCGGGGGCGGACAAGATCTCTGTCAACTCCGCCGCAGTCAAGGATGAAACCCTGATTGCCCGTGCCGCCGAGCGGTTTGGATCCCAGTGTGTGGTGCTGGCCATCGACGCGCGCCTGCGTCCGGAGGGCTGGTACGAGGTGGTGGTGGCCGGGGGACGGACACCCACGGGAATCGACGCGGTAAAATGGGCAAAGCGCGGCCAGGAGCTGGGGGCGGGGGAGATCCTGCTCACCTCCATGGACGCGGACGGCACCAAGGCTGGCTTTGATTTGGAGATGACCCGCACGGTGACCCAGGCTGTGTCCATCCCGGTGATTGCCTCCGGCGGCTGCGGCAGTTTGGAGCATTTCGCCCAGGTGTTTGAGGAGACGGACTGCGACGCGGCTTTGGCGGCGTCCCTGTTCCACTTTGGCGAGTTGACTGTGCCGCAGGTGAAGAGCTTTCTCCGCGGGCGGAATATCCCGGTGAGGTGATGGATATGTTTGACCTTGACCAACTGTTTCAAAAATCGGAGTTGATCCCGGTGATCATCCAGGATGCGGACAGTCGGGCAGTGCTTATGCTGGGCTTCACAAACCGGGAGGCGGTGGAGCTGACCCTCAAAACGAAAACCGCCTGGTTCTGGAGCCGCAGTCGGGAAAAGCTTTGGAACAAGGGGGAGACCAGCGGAAACTTCCTTCATGTTCGGGAGATGTATACCGACTGTGACACCGACACGCTGCTCTACATCTGCGTACCGGACGGCCCCACCTGCCATACTGGAGCTTACAGTTGCTTTTTCAATCAGATTGAGTTATAATAAAAGGAACAAGTCTGGGAGGTATGCTATGGACAGGACGCTTGAACAGCTTTATGCGGTCATTCTGGATCGCAAAACGAACCCGCAGGAGGGGTCTTACACCTGCTATCTCTTTGACAAGGGGCTGGATAAGATCCTGAAAAAGGTGGGGGAGGAGTGCGCGGAGACCATCATCGCGGCGAAAAACGATGTCCCCGCCGACACGGTGGGGGAAATCTCCGACCTCATCTACCATTTAATGGTGATGATGGCGGAAAAAGCAATTCCGCTGGATGATGTGCTGGCGGAGCTGGATCGTCGGGCACAGAAAATCGGCAACCTGAAGCAAATGAAACAAGTGGATAAGGAGAGTTGACTATGGAAGAACAAAAATTTAACCGCTATGATTTTGACAGCAGTTACGCCCAAGACACATTGACACTGAATCAGTATATAACCCGAACCTTTGGCTGGATGTTTGTGGGGCTGATGGTCACATTTGCACTGGCCGCCGCCTTGGCCCTTACTGAGACGGTGTACTATCTGTTTGCCATCCCGTACGTCCACTATATCTTGCTGATTGCGGAGGTGGCGGTTGTGATGATCATGTCCACCAACGTGCAGAACCGTTCGGTGGGCACCACCCGGACGCTGTTTGTAGCTTATTCTGTCCTCAACGGCCTGGTGTTTTCCTTCTATTTTGTTGTGTTCGACGTGGTAAACCTGATTTTCATCTTTGCCCTGACCGCGTTGTTTTTCGGCGGGTTCGCCCTCTACGGCCGGTTCACCAAAACCGACCTGTCCCGGCTGGGCCCACTGCTCATCGGCGGGCTCATCTTCCTGCTGGTCGCGAATTTGCTGTCCCTGTTCATCAATTTCACGGCCATGGAGCGAATCATCTGCATGGTGGGCATCGTGGTGTTCCTGTGCTTCACCGCCTACGATACCCAGAAGATCAAGGCCAACTATGAGTACTTCTACGGCGACGAGGCCATGCTCCAGAAGGCGTCCATTTTCTCCGCCCTCCAGCTGTACCTTGACTTTATCAACCTGTTCCTCTATCTGCTTCGTTTTATGGGACGGAGCCAGAAACGGTAAATCAGACAACCAAAAAAGATGCCGCCTGTTTAGGCGGCATCTTTTTTGCGAGCTAAAATAAAAACGTCCCAAACGGGACGAGTTAAATCTTAGACCTTTGAAATTCCGTCTGGCTCAGCGGTCGCTGGGAACGGTAGTCTCTCCGGCGAAGATCAACTCGTCGATATCAACGGGCACAGAATAGAAGACCTTCATTTTGATCACCTCCATCATTTATTTCTTGTTTATTATAGCAATATTTTTTTGATTTGTAAAGGGGTTTTTGTAAAAACTTTCAAAACATTATTTGGAAATCCCTCGAGCAAAAAATGCTTGCATTTTCCATCTGGGTCTGATATAATATAATACACTTGCGGGTGTAGTTCAATGGTAGAATGTCAGCTTCCCAAGCTGAACACGGGGGTTCGATTCCCCTCACCCGCTCCAAAAATAAAAGGGCTGCCATAGGCAGTCCTTTTATTTTGGGGCACCAGGGCAGTCCTATGGACTGCCTGACCGATCGTTCGCCGGGTAGCCGAAGGCTACCGGGACAGTCGTTCGGCGAAGCCAAATGCCGTCCCTTCAGCGAATGACCGGTTCCTTTGTTTTTCCATTGGGCTCGCGGCCGAATAGGGCAGAGCAGCGGCTTCTATTCCCTGTGTTTATTGAAATGAGGCAAAAGATATGGATTTCAACGATATTTATAAGATAAAAGACGAGATCGAACAGATTCAGAAAACCTATGAGCTGTTTGACGAGGACAGCCGTCTGAACAGTTCAAAGGCTGCGCGGGTGGAGTTTTTGACCACGACCCGGTACATTGAGCGCTATCTGAAACCTGGTTCCAGTATTCTGGACATAGGAGCCGGAGCGGGGGAATACAGCCTCTATTTCGCGAGAAAGGGATATAAGGTATGGGCTCTGGAGCTGGCGGACCATAACATTAAGGCGTTCCGCAAAAAGATCAGGCCGGAGGACGAGATCGAGCTCATACAGGGGAACGCAGTGGATTTAAGCCGGCATGGGGACGAGAGCTTTGACGCTGTTTTACTGTTTGGGCCGCTGTATCATTTGCATAAAGAGGAGGATAAGCTGCGGTGCATCGCGGAGGCAAAGCGCGTCTGTAAGCCTGACGGCAAGCTCTTCTTTGCCTTTATTTCCCATGATATGATTTTCTTAACGGAGCTTTCCTACCGACCGGGCTATTTCTTGACCGGCGACTACAATAAGGACACCTTCCGGCTGGACGATTTTCCGTTTGTATTCCACACCGTGGACGAGTGCCGCAGGCTGCTCCGGGACGGCGGCATCCGAATTCTCCATGAGGTGGCCGCTGATGGCGTCAGCGAACTGATGGCAGATCGAATCAACGCCATGGACGACGAGAGCTATGCCCAATATCTGAGGTATCATGAGTACATCTGCGAAAAGCCGGAGCTGCTGGGCATGACCAACCATCTATTATTTGTGGGAGAAAAGTAATCTCACTTATATTTTCCAACAGGAAGAGGACGGAATATGAAGGTAAAATGTGCCTGGGAACACAATGGAGACGATACATTGCTGTACGCAGTCAACTGCGTGGGGGCATACACAAGAGGAGCCAGCAAGGAGCTGGCGCGAAAGAAAATGCCGAAGGAGATCATGTCCTACCTGCGTTGGAGCGGGGAGCCGGTTCCAGAGAGCGTTGAAATTGAGATTACCCAGGAAAAGACCAGCGGGCTTCAGATCGCGGACGCTGATTCGGACATCATGTTCGAGGAAGAGCGTGCGCCGCTGCCAGAGGATGCGTATTTGAGGCTGAAAGCGTTGGCCCTGAAATCGGCCGAAGATTTTCATAAGCTGTATGCTTCTATTCCAGATAAAAATGCTAGCTGTCTGCCGGAGCGCAATACGTTTTACGGTGCGGTTCCCCGGACGGCTCAGGAGATGTATGAGCATACCAAAAACGTGAATTCCTATTATTTCGGAGAGATCGGTGTGGATGCGGACAACGCCGGCACCATCCTGGAATGCCGCCGGAGAGGGTTTGCGCTTCTGGAACAGTCCGGCGGTTTCTTACAGGTTCCTGCCGTTGTGGGCAGTTATGACGAGCTGTGGTCTGTCCAAAAGGTGCTGCGCCGCTTTATTTGGCATGATCGGATCCACGCAAAGGCGATGTATCGGATGGCGGTGCGCACCTTTGGAAAATATGCGCTCAGAAATCCCTTCCAATTTGATGCATGACGCTTCGGCTGAAGGCTCGCCCCATATAGGGCTGGCCTTATATATCTGAGCCATCGGTTTGCATAAAACCCTGCTCCCGAACATACAGTATTCCAGACTGTGTGGACAAGGAGGGAGTACGTGTGGACGGGGCATCCAGGTACGTTACAAAGAGCAGAGGGCGGAGGCCTGCACAGAGAACAAGGAGGCGCCCTGCTCAGAACAGTGGAGCGGAAGGGGATCGGCGCAGGCTCATTCAACTGATGGTCAGCCTGGTTTTGTTTCTGCTGGTATACATTGGCCGGGGCGTGTTCCCCGCGCAGCTGGAGCTGTGGAAAACCGCCGTGGCCGCTAATGTGGATTTTAAGGCGGTGTTCCAGCAGTTTGGCTCCGCCCTATCCCAAGGGAAACCGCTACAAGGGGCGTTGGAGATGCTGTGTGTAGAGCTGCTGGGCGGCGAGGTGCAGGAAGAAGGACCGCCTCATTCGACCCCATTTGAGCAAACTCAATCTGTGATTCTGATGAGCCAGCTGCCAGGCGGTGGATTGGCTTATTGGAATAAGCACGGCATATTTGCCGGGATCAGCGTTCCGCAAAAAAGGGACGAGCCAATCGTAGATGAACCGGTTCCCAGTGAACCGGAATCCAGCGAGCCGGAGCCTAGTGAGCCCGCTATGGTGACGGCAATGGCCCAGGAATACACCAATGACGGTATAAAACTGCCCCGAAATGTGAGCTTTGCGTTCTATGAACTGGGTCTCAGCGAGACTGTAGTACCTGTGTCTGGAACGGCAACGTCCGGCTTTGGCTATCGGGATCACCCGATCAGCGGTACCAACGAATTTCATCTTGCGCTGGATATCGGTGCGGCAGAGGGTACCGAAATCGGAGCCTTTGCCGATGGTGTGGTGGAATATATCGGAACCAGCGACGAGTTCGGCAACTATTTAAAGATCAATCATGATAACAATGTCAGCACCTTCTATGCCCATTGCAGTAAACTCTTGGTTCATAAGGGGGATCAGGTGACCTGTGGCCAGACGGTTGCGCTGGTGGGTCAGACGGGCAACGCCACCGGCCCTCATCTTCATCTGACCATTGAAAAAGACAACATCCGACTGGATCCGGCATATTATGTGGACTTATCATGAGATGCCGCGGGTGAAGGTGAGCCCTGGCTTCCTGCTGATACTGGGGCTGTTGTTCTGGCTGGATGAGGGGGTTGGACTGCTTCCCTGGGGGCTGCTGGCCTGTGTTCTGCATGAACTGGGGCATATAGCTGCCGCCGCCCTCTTTGGAGGATCTGTAACGGAGATATCCTTTACAATCGTTGGAGCGGAAATGCGTTTGGATTATCATGAGCCGTTAAGCTACGGTCAGGACAGCTTAGTGGCGTTGGCAGGGCCGGCAGTCAATCTGCTGTTTGGAGCCATAGCCCTTGCCATGGGCTGGCAGCTGGCGGCAGTGCTCACGTTGGCGGTGGGTGTGTTCAATCTGCTGCCTGTCCTGCCGCTGGACGGGGGACGGGTCGTATACGGCCTGCTGGCCGGACGGCTGGATCCGGACTGGGCGGAGCGGCTGATGACGGCCGTGTCTGGTTGTTTGGTGGGCGCATTGGTGGGGGTGGGCACAGTGTGCGCGATCCACTATGCCAATGCAACCTTACTTCTCACCGCCCTGTGGCTTCTGGCCGGAGTACTGCGCCGCGGCAGGGAGGGAGTATAAAATTTCCCAGAAAGTTGAAAAAAGTTCTTGCAAATTCCCTGCGCTTGTGGTAGACTACCTAAGTCTGAAAAGGGCGATCCTCTGCGCGGTCATTGGCTTAGACGCATGAACGCCTGAAAATAGGAGGAAAATACAAATGGAACTGCTTAAGCAATTCAGCGAGAAGTACATGAAGGACGAAGTTCCTTCCGTCAGCGTGGGCGACACTGTCCGGGTTCACATCCGGGTCAAGGAGGGCAGCCGCGAGCGTATCCAGGTGTTCGAGGGTACCGTCATTGCCAAGAAGCACGGCGGCGTTGAGGAGAGCTTCACCGTGCGCCGCATCTCTTACGGCGTTGGCGTGGAGAAGGTGTTCCCCCTGCACGCCCCCACCATTGAGAAGGTTGAAACCGTTCGTCGGGGCAAAGTCCGCCGGGCCAAGCTGTACTATCTGCGTGACCGCGTGGGCAAGGCCGCTAAGGTCAAAGAGGATTTGTAAGAAGCGCAATAAAAAAGGAGCGGGTGACCGCTCCTTTTTTATTGCAAGTCGGAGAAAAGGTGGACTTACCTGACTTTTTGTGATATAGTTAAATAACTTGAAAAGTGGCAAAGCCCGCTTATGTGTGAAACACGTTATATTTGACTATGAAATTCAAGCTGTTTGATTATAAAATAACTGTGTTCTTGTGAAACTGCGCCTTATAAAAGGGAGGACGGCCCAATGAATATCCAGTGGTACCCCGGACATATGACCAAGACCAGGCGTCAGATGGAAGAGGACGTAAAGCTGGTGGATCTGGTGGCCGAGGTGGTGGACGCCCGTATCCCCATATCCAGCCGCAACCCGGACATCGACGCTATTGTGGGGAACCGGTCCCGGCTGATTGTGTTCAACCGGGCGGATCAGGCAGATCCTGCCATGACGGCCCACTGGATCGCTTGGTTCAAAGCAAAGGGCTATGGCGTACTGGAAACAGACGCCAAAAGCGGCAAGGGAGTGGGGCAGTTCTCCGCCGCCGCGAAAAGCGTTTTAAAGGACAAGCTGGCCGCATGGAAGGCCAAAGGCCAGGTGGGACGCCCAATCCGGGCCATGGTGGTGGGGGTGCCCAACGTGGGCAAGTCCACTTTTATCAATAAGGTGGCAAAACGCAAATCCGCCAAAGCCAGCGACCGCCCGGGCGTCACCCGGGGCAAGCAGTGGGTAGGCGTGGACAACGGCCTGGAGCTGCTGGACACGCCGGGCATCCTGTGGCCCAAGTTTGAGGATGAAATCACCGGCCTGCATTTGGCGTTTACCGGCGCGGTGAAGGATGAGATAACGGATATGGAGGCTTTGGCCTGCGCTTTGCTGGAGCTGCTGCGGGATCGCTACCCCACGGCGTTGCGGGAGCGGTATAAGCTAATGCAACTGGATGGGCTCCAGGGCTGGGAGCTTCTGGAGCAGGGCGCCCGGAAACGGGGAATGTTGATTTCCGGCGGCGAGGTAGACACAGAGCGGATGGCAAAGGTACTTTTAGATGAGTTCCGGGGTGGAAAGCTTGGACGCTTTACACTGGAAGCGCCGGAGGATCTGTAGAGGGAAGGGGAGAGACACCATGCCCAGCTGGGATCTGGAGCACTCGGCCATGGCACAGGGCTGCGGCGCTGTGTGCGGATGCGATGAGGCGGGCGTCGGGCCGCTGGCTGGCCGGGTGTACGCGGCGGCGGTCATTCTGCCCGAGGGGCTGGAGCTTCCCTATCTCAACGACTCCAAACAGGTGACGGAAAAGCGCCGGGAGGTACTGTTTGACCAAATCAAGGAACAGGCAGCGGCCTGGGCCGTGGCATGGATAGAGCCAGCGGAGATCGATAAGATCGACATTCTGAACAGCCGGATCAAGGCTATGCAGCTGGCCATCGACGCTTTGATACCCAAAGCGGATTATGCCCTGATTGACGGCAACCGAGATCATGGCAGCAAATGCGCCATTGCGATTGATCACAAGCTCGTTGTAAAGGGAGATAACTTGTCGGTTTCTGTCGCCGCGGCGTCCATTTTGGCCAAGGTCAGCCGGGATCGATACATGAGGGAGATGGCGGTGCTCTATCCCCAATATGAGTTTGAGCGCCACAAGGGTTACCCCACAAAGCGCCACTATGAGCTGCTGCGGGAATTTGGGCCGTGTCCCATCCACCGCCGCACCTTTCTGAAAAATCTGTGAGCGGCGGCGGGCAGGCCCGTTTGCTGGGCCAGTGGGGCGAGGAGCAGGTGGCGGAAAGGCTGCGGCGCGAAGGCTGGGCTATTGTGGCGCGCAACTTCCGCTGCCGCATGGGTGAGTTGGACATTGTGGCAAAAAATGAACGATATCTGGCTTTTGTGGAGGTCAAACTGCGAAAAAACGATCAATTTGGATCCGCCTGCGAGGCGGTGACCCCGTCCAAGCAGCGCAAGCTGCGCGCCGCCGCCCAGTTTTACTTAATGGGTCATCCCACGGAGCTCCAGCCACGGTTTGATGTGGCGGAGGTATACGCGCCTCAGGGGATTCACACAGAAGGGCCGGACATATATTATATAGAGAACGCTTTTTAATGGGGTGACGGCCATGAAGCCTATTTCAGTTTTTGACGCCCACTGTGATACCATCTCCCGCTGCTGGCGGGAGTATGAGGGCCTGGGATACAACTCCGGGATGATTTCGCTGGAACGGACGGCGTGCTTTGCCCGGTACTGCCAGTTTTTTGCCCTGTGGACTGCGGACGGCTTTACCGGATATCCTCCCGGAAAAGATTCGGTAGAGCTGGCCTATCACGCGCTTTTACGCTGTTTTAAGGAGCAGATGACGCGCAACGCGGACAAAATCGTCCAGTGCCGCACGGCTCGGGACGTGGAGCGGGCCCATTGCCAGGGGAAGGCGGCGGCCTTCCTGACCGTGGAGGGGGCGGAGCTGCTGGGCTGTGACCCGGCCCGGTTGGAGGGAGCGGCGGCGGAGGGCGTTATCGCCATCAACCTGACCTGGAACCACGCAAACGCCCTGTCCGGCTCCTCCCGTGAGCAGCCGGAGCGTGGATTGTCCACAATTGGGCGGCAGTTTGTGGAAAAAATGGAGAAGCTGCATATCCTGGTAGACGTGTCCCATCTGTCCGAGGCGGGGTTCTGGGATGTGGTCGAAATGGCCCGGCGGCCCATTATCGCCAGCCACTCCAACGCAAAATCTGTGTGGAATCACACAAGGAACTTGACGGATGAGCAAATAACTGCGATAATAGGGAATCAGGGTGTGATCGGCCTCAACTTCTATCGGGACTTTGTGGGAGGCAGCCGGGACTTGGATATGCTGCGAGCCCATTTTGATCACATCCTGGAGCTGGGCGGCGAGGCCTGTGTGGCTCTGGGGGGCGACTGGGACGGCTGTGACACCATCGACGCTCTGCCGTCCATTGACAAGCTGAGCTGCTTTTATGAGTATCTGCTGTGCCATGGTTATGATGAAACAGTCGTACGCGACTTGTTTTATAACAATTTAATGAGAGTAGTGAGTCAACGATGAATTATTTGAGCACGAGAAATAAAGACCTGCGTATGAATGCGCCCCAGGCCATCGCCAAGGGCTTGGCCCCGGACGGGGGGCTGTTGACCCCGGCGGTGCTGCCGCGGCTGCCTGTGTCCGCCGTGGAGACCATGAAGGAGATGTCCTACCAGCAGCGGGTAGTGTACATCATGAACAGCTTTTTGGAGGGCTTCTCCGGTTCTGAGCTCACCGCTTACGCGGCCGAGGCCTATGGCGGAGGTAGGTTTTCCCATGAGGATGTAGCGCCTGTCCGCAAGCTGGACGACAACACCTACTGCTTGGAGCTGTGGCATGGGCCTACCTGTGCGTTCAAGGATATGGCGCTTCAGATCCTGCCCCATCTGCTCACCGCATCCTTGGAGAAGAATGACGAGAAAAAGACGGTGTGCATCCTGGTGGCCACCTCCGGCGACACCGGCAAAGCTGCTCTGGAAGGATTCCGCAATGTAGATAAGACCAAGATCCTTGTGTTTTATCCCAAGGATGGCGTGTCTGAGATCCAGGAGCTGCAGATGGTCACCCAAGAGGGGGGCAACGTAGGCGTGTGCTCCGTTGTGGGTAATTTTGATGATGCGCAGTCCGGGGTCAAGAAGCTGTTTGCCGATGAGGAGCTGGCTGAGACGTTGGCGGAGCGGGGCTACTTCCTGTCCTCCGCCAACTCCATCAACTGGGGCCGGGTGCTGCCGCAGATCGTGTACTACGCCTCCGCCTACTGCGACCTGCTGAAAGCCGGAGCCATCACCAAGGGCCAGGCCATCAATGTGTGCGTACCCACCGGCAACTTCGGCAATATCCTGGCGGCATATTACGCCAAGGTCATGGGTATCCCAATCAACAAACTGATCTGTGCCTCAAATCAGAACAACGTACTCACCGACTTCATCAATACCGGCTCCTATGACCGCAACCGCACCTTCTATAATACCATCTCGCCCTCTATGGACATCCTCATCTCCAGCAACCTGGAGCGGATGCTCTTCGAACTGTCCGGCCGGGACGATAAGCTGGTGCGGGAGTATATGTCCCAGCTGGCTGAGTACGGCAGCTACCGGGTGGACAGCTCCATCCGCACCAAGCTCAAGCGGCTGTTCAGCGCCGGCTGCTGCGATGACCAGCAGACCCAGGCCATGATCGCAAAAATGTGGAACGAGCGGAACTACCTCATCGATCCCCACACCGCCGTGGCGTTCCATGTGCTGGAAGAGTACCGGGGGGAGACCGGGGACGACACAGTGACGGTGGTGGTATCCACTGCCAGCCCCTTCAAGTTCTGCGACAGCGTGCTGGACGCTCTGGGCGTGAAGGAGCACAAGTCCGGGTTGGAGATCCTGGATCAGCTCACTGAAGTGACCGGCGTACCCACCCCAGCGCCCCTGGCGAGGCTCAAGAAGCGCCGCCGCCGCTTTGACGACGTAGTGGACAAGGATGCCATGAAGGGCTGCGTACTGGACTTTCTGAAGTAAGAGGTGATGGGATGGCTCTTTACGCCATCGGCGATACCCACCTTTCCCTGGGTGCGGACAAGCCCATGGACGTGTTCGGCGGCGGCTGGGAAGGCTATGTGGACAAGCTCCGGGAGGGCTTTGCCCAAGTGGATGACAACGACACAGTGGTGCTGTGCGGCGACCTATCCTGGGGCATGAGCTTGGAGGAGGCCCGGGATGACTTTGCTTTCCTCGACCATGAGCTGCCGGGGGAAAAGTGGCTGCTCAAGGGCAACCACGACTATTGGTGGAATACCGCCGCCAAGATGAACGCCTTTTTCCAGGCCAACGGATTTAGCCGCCTCCACATCTTGCACAACAACTGCGCTTTTTATGGGGACGTAGCGTTGTGCGGTACCCGGGGATGGTTTTTTGAAGAAAACGGTGCGCCCCAGTGGGAGAAAGTGTTCAAACGGGAGCTGATCCGGCTGGAGGCATCGCTGAAGGCGGCGGGGGAGAGGGAGAAGCTGTGTTTTCTCCACTACCCGCCTCTTTACCGAGGCTACCGCTGCCAGGAGATCATTGATCTGCTGGAGCAATACCGCATTACCGTCTGCTGCTATGGTCATCTCCATGGGCCCAGCCACCGGCTGGCCATTGAGGGAATACAGGGATCGGTGGACTACCGTCTGGTGTCCGCGGACTATGTCGGATTTCGTCCAAAAAAAATTTTGGATTAAGCAAAAAAACAGTGGAAATCTCCGCGCCTATCTGATAGAATAGGTTGGATTATTTAGAAAGAAGGCCCAGGGAGCTTTTTCGAAACGGGCCGAGCTTGGAGGAACACACCATGAACATCAAGAGCAACGAGAAAAAAGAAAACAGCGCCTTTGAACTGGTGATCGAGGTCGGAGCAGCCGAGTTCCAGGCCGCCATCGACAAGGTGTACAACCGGCAGAAGAACCGCATCAATATCCCCGGCTTCCGTAAGGGCAAGGCCCCCCGGAAGATGGTAGAGAAGATGTATGGCGCTGAAATCTTTTATGAGGACGCCATTTCCCTGGCCTATCCGGACGCCTATGAGGGGGCGCTGAAGGAGACAGGCATTCAGCCTGTTGCTTACCCCCAGTTAGAGGTACTGGACGTCAGCGCCGACGGTTTTACATTTAAAGCCACCATCACCGTCAAGCCCGAGGCGTCCATCAAGGACTACAAGGACCTGGGCGTGGCCAAACCGGACGTGAAGGTGTCCGCCGCCGACATCAAGGCGGAGCTGAAGCCTTACATTGACCGGGCTTCCCGGCTGGTCAGCGTG
>JAAVHV010000018.1 GCA_014799505.1 Clostridiales bacterium | reverse complement strand
GTGGCGCGGTAGTTCAGTTGGTTAGAACGCCGGCCTGTCACGCCGGAGGTCGAGGGTTCAAGTCCCTTCCGCGTCGCCACTTTTTTACATTATGCCCAGGTAGCTCAGTTGGTAGAGCTGCGGTCTGAAAATCGGTGTGTCGCTGGTTCGACTCCGGCCCTGGGCACCATATGCGAGTGTAGCTCATCTGGTAGAGCGCCACCTTGCCAAGGTGGAGGTAGCGAGTTCGAGCCTCGTCACTCGCTCCAATAAGATTTCAAAAAGAAGTGCTAAAGCACTTCTTTTTGAATATAATAGAGTGTCTGGCGCCATAGCCAAGTGGTAAGGCAAGGGTCTGCAAAATCCTGATGCCCCAGTTCAAATCTGGGTGGCGCCTCCAAAGCGAGAGGGCGGGCTGCGGCCCGCCCTCTTCCCTTTTCTTAATTTCATATCGGGGTGTGGCGAAGTTTGGTATCGCGCTTGGTTCGGGACCAAGAGGCCGCGGGTTCAAGTCCCGCCACTCCGACCATGTGAAGCGGAGTCGTTTTTCGAACTATTTTATCGAAAAGCAGCTCCGCTTCACTTTGTTTCTATTGATAGTACTGACTTATGAGAAACTTCCATATCGGAGCGTATCTTAAAAGAATCAAAAATCAAAGAAAAAATATTTATCAAGGTCAGCATTTTAGACACAGGTTTTCTCACAAAACCGGTGCCCTTTTCTGTCCATAAAGTTCCTCAAATCGAACCGGCGACTTATATGCCAGCGCCTGATGGGGCCGTTGCTCATTATAGAATCGCACATATTCGTCTACACTCTTCCGAAAGCCCGCTTCAGAGGAATAGTCCCTTCGGTATGCCTCTTCCCGCTTAAACGAAGCAAAAAATGTTTCGGCCACTGCGTTGTCACAGGGTCGGCCAGAACGGGAAAAGGACTGCTTAACGCCGTCCTGTCGGAGCAGTTTGAAAAAGGTGTCAGAGGTATACTGACCTCCCCGGTCGCTGTGAAAGGTTAATTCAGTGGGTTTGCCTCGCACTCGGAACGCATCTTTGAATGTGGCTGTCACTAAATGGGTACTGCATTTGCGGGAAACGCGGTATCCTACCACCATACGAGAGAACAAGTCAATGATGACGCAGAGATATACTGCATAGCCCTTGATTTTGAAGTAAGTAATGTCACTGGCCCATATCTCATTGGGACGTGTCACACTGAATTCCTGATTGACCAAATCGCGTTTCAAGTATTCTTGCCGACTTCGATAGTTGCTTTTGGCGTTTTCCCGAATGCTGGTCAGGCCAAGCTCCTGCATAATTTGTCTAATACGCTTTTTCCCTACGCAAATTCCGTTCTCAGCCAGTATGACCCGTATCTTTTCAGCCCCGAAACGCTGTCGGCTGTCATCAAAAATCTGCTGTACCTGCATCATAAGTTCCTGCTGTTTCTGCAAATATTCTGTTCGGTCAGCCCTACGAAAAATGTGGTTGTAGAATGTCCCACGGGAGATATTTAGGGCTTCACACAGTTCATGAACGCTATATTGCTCAAACTGTTCATGTAGTCTTGCCAGAATTTCCAAACGTTTGCGACGGGGCACATCATCAATGATATTGGAAAGCCGAATAATCTGTAGAATGTGATCCTGACGTTCGTACTGTCGGTAGAGGGTCGAGTAATCTTTTGTAGTGACCTGATCCCCTGCCCGCTGGTACTCTTTGCGCCATCGGTAGAGGGTATTGAGGGATATGTGGTACTTTTCGCTGATTGTTGCAAGCGGAGTACCTGCAACGCAGATAGCAATGACCTGTTTCTTAAATTCTTCTGGATATCGTTTTGACATGGACTATCATCTCCTTTATGCGAATTATAGCAAAAGGGATGAGTTGTGCAAAGCATTGTCCTACGTCGATTAACTTTCTCTGTGGGACGAAATTTTGTGCCAGCCTCTGCTTCTCGGCGGACAGACTTCGGTTCCCGGCACAAAGTCAAAGTCCTCCTGGTGGTGCATGATCTCCGGGTGCTTGTGGGTCATTATCCCGGCCACAACATCGTTCATGCTGTTGGCAAGGGTTAGGGGCAGATCGTGGGGTTTGCGCTGACCCAGCATTTTGGTCAGATCCCCTTGGGGGGGCTACGTCCAGCGCCAGAACTCTCTTACCGCTCATAGCAAGACCGGCCTCAGGTTGTAGACAGTGGTACTCTTGCCCACTCCGCCCTTCTGATTTGCTACACTTAGTCACCTTTGCTTTCGCCATTGATGGGGGCCCTCCTATTCTTATAAATTTAGCCGCCTACAGCGTAACAGGTAGCTATGTACGAGCATGAAAAAGGCACCGGTTGTTACGCCCGTGCCCCTATCAAATGTATTCAATACAGTTCTCAAAATCAAAATCTATACAATGACTGATTCTTATCAAACAACTTATCAATGTTGAAAGAGATGCGCTTACCGTGTCCTTCTTTAGAACCTATGGAAAGTATCGTTTGAAATATTTTCTACATTCTGATTGACATTTTCTTCTATAACAATTAATATAGAAAGTATACAATTGGAGGTCAGGGCGATGGGAACAATTCAGTGGCTTCATTTTTCAGACTTGCATTTGAATAAGAAAGGCGTTGAAACCCGCAGATTGCGGAATAAACTTCCGGAATATTTAAGGGGCCTAAATATCAATTGTGATTATGCTTTTTGTACCGGGGACATTCGTTATGCTCCCTCCGGCAATTTCCCGGAAAATTCCATAGAATATATACAAAATATCTGCGATGCTGTTCATGTTCCTATAGATCACCTATTTATGATACCCGGGAATCATGACATTGATCGTGCGGCTGCAGGTCGAGATAACGCTGTATGTCGTGTGCACAATGCGACTGACCAAGGAGATTCTGGATATTATCATCCCATGGATGGCGAGATCAGAATGGATGATTTAGTTTACATAGCCAACGGGCAAACAGATTATGTGAAATTAATCAGAAAATTGTATTCAAATGTTCCAGCTCGGGCAAAGCTTTATGGTTCGGCAGTATGTCCCCATTTCACTGTTGTCACTAATGACCTCAATATTGTACATCTTGATTCTACTATTACTTACTCCACAAATCAAACACATGATTTGGTCGTAGGTACTGAGTTTTTAATGAATGCTCTTGAACAGACAGATAAAAGGAAGCCAACCATCTTGCTTACGCACTATTCCTTTGACTTTTTGAATCGGGATGAACAAAAACAAATCCTTTCCCTTCTTCAAGACTATCATGTTCAACTTTGGCTTGCTGGACATGAACACAAACACCTGTGTCGACTCCAGCGGGACTATTTTCATGAGTTTCAATGTGGAAATCTCGTTCTGGAAAGCGGGGCATATTCCTGCGTACTGATTGGCAGTTTGGATCTGGCTACAGGAATAGGAGAAATCTGCGTTCACGCTTGGTTTCCACAACAAGACTGGACAAGGTATCCCTTTGTACGCACAGGAACAGACAATAACAGTATCTATCCCTTTAAATTGCTTCTGCCCAATATCTCTCTCCAAACAACGAAACATTTGATTGAGAACCATTTCGACAATAGTGGCAGTCTATATTCTCAAATAGTGCAAGCGAATGTAGTTGCGCGTGGTGTCTGCGGCGAGAATGCATATTGGACTCTCTATAAAGACGGTTTTTTAAATATCGAAGGGAGTGGCAGCATCGGAAAAATTCCACTCCCTGAAGATTGGATACAATACACTTCGAAACGTAATGCAAATAAGATAACATCTGTTCGGATTGCGAACGGTATTACATCAATTGGAGAGTGTGCATTCAACTGTTATGGTGACCTAGCAAAGGTTGAACTTCCAGAAAGTTTAACTTCTCTTGCTAAGCAGGCCTTCAGTTTCTGTAGCAACCTTGTAGAAATTACAATTCCAAAGAATGTTAAATTTATTGAAGACAGCGCCTTACATAATTGTGATAAATTGCGAAGAATTCATGTAGAACCAAGAAATACGACTTTTACAGATATTGATGGTGTTTTATATAATTTTGATAAGACAAAATTACTATGTTATCCAAAGGGCAAACCTTGGAGTAAATATATAATTCCCAATAGTGTCACAGCTATTGGAGATCAAGCTTTTTCAATGTGCAATAATAACTTGAAAGAAATAATAATTCCCAAGAGTGTAACATCTATTGGGTGTTATGCTTTCTTGGGTTGTGATGGCTTAACCAAGATCGAAATTCCGGACTGTGTTAGATCTATTGGAGATTACGCATTTGGCAGTTGTTTCAATCTGTCCAGTATTTCCATTCCTAAAAATACGACAGAAATTGGCTATGGAGTATTCCACTTGTGCGGTAATTTGCATGAAATCCCGGTAGCTCACGGAAATGCAGTTTTCGTGTCTATCAACGGCGTATTGTTCAACAGAGTTAAAAAAGAACTTTTATCATATCCGAGAGGTAAGATAGGAACACGATATATCGTCCCGAACGGCGTAATATCGATTGGTAGAGATGCATTTGGCCATTGCGGCAATCTTACAGAAGTTGTACTTCCCGATAGCGTAACTTGTATAAACCCAGACGCTTTTGCTTATTGCAGCAGCCTAAATCAAGCTATAATTCCAAAGAATGTGATAAAAATTGAATATAACGCATTTTTTGCGTGCAGTTCTCTTACAAAAATTCACTTCTTAGGTAAAGCACCAAGAATTGGAGATATGGCATTTTACGGCGTTACTGCAACAGCCTATTATCCCGCTCATGACAGAAGTTGGACAGATGCAGTAAAGCAAGATTATCATGGTAAGATTACGTGGATTGCGCAGGATTAAATATTGTTTTGCGGAAACTGTAAGGAAGAGATTTGTATAAACATCTAACGTTATTTGCAAGTAAGCGTCAAATCTCTTTACAAAGAGTGGGATTTGGGTTTTGCCAAGCGAAAGGCTGGCAAGGGCTGATAAAAAATCTGCTATACCATTTGATTTCACAATATCCGCACTGTAAAATCAATATAAAAGCCAATATTGATACTTTGAAATATGGGGGAGCGTGTTGGCCCCCTACGCTCTCGTTATTATGAACATTTTTCCTTCTTTTAGATTTAGTCGTTTACAGCAAACATGCGGATATGTATGGGCAGAAAAAAGCGCTGGTTGTTACACCTGCGTCCCCATCAAACGTATTCAATTGGTGAAATGTGTTTGCCTGTTGCCCAAAAGCCTTGATTCATGCGGGTTTTCGGGAGTGTCGTTATGAACACTCGCGCCATGCGGAGTGGCCTTATGGGATTTGAGTTTCCCATGAAGGGCACTCCGCATTTTTATTGCCCCCAATGAGGGCTTCACCTTGATCGCTAAATATAAGCTGCTCCCGTATACAAAGGAGCTTGGTATTGTTTTCTGTAAGCAGGTCGATGTACTGTTGCGTCATGCTACGGTCACGGCCAATCCGGGCAACGCTTTGAACCACCACCAAATCCACCTTGCCAGCGAGTACGGCCTTGGTAACTTCATGGAGCGCCGGACGATTCAGCGTCAAACCGTTACTGTGTTCGCAAGCCACACCGATGATGTCATATCCTGCCTGTCCTGCATATTGGCGGAGTGCGGCGGCCTGGGCCGCCAGACAAAAGTCATCATTATGGGCTACGCGGCAATACAAAAATGCTTTCATATCCTACACCACCTCTTATACTGCGATCCGCTCCGGGGAGTAGCTGACGGCTACTCCCTTTCTCGTCCCCATACCCATCTCCTGGGCCAGCTTCACGTCGCTGTCCAGTTCCTCGGCCTTGAACGAGCCCTTCTTGCGGCGGCCGGACTTCTGCTTCATGCCCTCCATCTTCATCCGCAGGGACCGGGCCAGATCATGGGTGGAAATTTTGGGCCGATGCAAGTTTCCGTCCGCCACCAAAATTTTCACATCGGGGTCGGAGATTTTCTGGATGATGGTGGGGACGGGATAGTTCAGCTCGGTGGCGATCATGTGGCGGCGCTGGCCGGACACGATTTCCAACGTGCCAGCGTCACCGATTCGGGCCAGCACCGGGTCTTTCACGCCGTTGAGCTCGATAGACTTCTTCAATTCCTGGTAGTCCTCGCTCTTGGGGTCAACGGAGATCGTGTTGTACTCGGACTTCACCAGATAGGCGGGGTGAAGGGTCACAAAAATGGATTCGCCCTCCTTGGGACTGGGGAAATCCTTCTTGGTCGTCTCGTCCGGGGGCGAAAGCCGCTCCGGGAGCACCTGAGAGATCATCGTACCAGCGGGGCCCTTGGCGGCGGACGTGACAACAGCAGGGGCAGGCTGGAGGGTATCGGGCTTATCCTTCCCGGCAGAGGCGGACGGTGCCTTTTTGTCCTGCTTGGCCTGACGCTCCGCTTTCTCCGCGGCGGCAAGCTCGGTCAGGGAAATGGTTTCCCCGGCTTTGACTTTCGCCTCCAGCTCGGCAACGGTGGGAGCGGGGTCCTTCTCCTGGGCCTTGGGGTCGGGGGCCTTCTCCTTGTCCTGGGCGGCGTCAGCAGGGGGCTTGACACCCTCGGCGGGCTTGTCCTTCCCCTTGTCCTTATCGTCAGCGGCGGGCGCGGGGCCTTTCTCCTGGGCCTTGGGGTCGGGGGCCTTCTCCTTGTCCTGGGCAGCGTCAGTAGGCGGCTCGGTGCCCTTGTCAGGCTTGTCCTTCCCCTTCTCCGGGGTCAGGGGGATGGTGGTCTGCTCCATGTCCTGGCCGGCGGGAGCGGCAGGGGTCGGATTCTCCGGCCCCTTGAGGTCGGCTTTCTGGCCCTGATCGGGGGCGGGCACCAGCTTACCGGGAATTTCCATGTCTGGCTTGTTCTTCACCCGGTGATGGTAGTCCTGGGCCTCCTGGATGGACATTTCATACACCAGCGCCGGAATGTCCTGCTTCTTCGCCAGCTCGCTGGCCCTGAGACGGCGGTAGCCAGTGACGAGCTGGTACTCGCCGTCCTCACGCAGTCGGAGCACCACGGGTTCCTTCACGCCGCCCGCCTGGATGCTGGTGACAAGGCCGCCGTAGGTTTTGTCCGGCTGCCTGCCCACGAACACTCCGGGCAGTTCGTGAATTTTGGACAGCGGAATTTGCTGGGACTGGGGGATTGCGGGGGCGTTGCTGTTTTCTTTTGCCATTGATTAACCTCCTGTTTGATATATCTGCTAAAAATCGCGTCTCATGGTGAGATTTCATTCAACCAAAGTCATGCCGCACAGCGGCGGAATAGTAAGGGCCAATCGTCACTGGCGCGTTATAAAGCGCCGTGAGCAGATAGGCCCGGATGTTGTTGATTTTGGTGGTGGTCTGGCTCATGGCCTCGATGATGTACTCGATGTGGGAGCTGTCAAGTTTTCGGAAACGCTCCTTCACGGTTTCCGTTGGCAGTACCTCACCAGCGACCCGCATGGTGGGCGCGGTGCTGCACAGCACGTCCACCATGAGCTCCAAAAGGCTTTCCACATCGTCATAGGGGTGCGCGTTCTGTAGAATCTCAAAGTCGATATTCGCTTTGACTTCCTCCCTCTGTTCGTATCGGTCAATCCCCACGGCAGCACCGGGGGAGCTTTGAGGGGGAATGGATGGATCAGGATGGCTAAAGTCAGGATGATTTTTCTTAGTATGATTAGAGTCGGTTTTTTCGACTTCTGGACGTCGGCTTTTCCGACTTCTTGAGGTCGATTTTTCCGACCTCTGGACGTCGGAAAAATCGACGTCTGAATTGGGCAAAAAATTACGCGGTGTCGGCGGAGCCGGTTTTGGCGGTGCGGTACGGGTGGTGAAGCGTTTGACATAGAGCTTGGTGGGACGGCCCTGACCCTGCTTGATGCGCTCAATCAGGCCGATGCCCTTTCCCCTGTCCAGCTCGGACAGCAGCTTCATGGCCTTGTCTCTCCCGCAGCACATATCCTGGCATATCTCGTCTACGGTGTAGTAGATATAGACACGTCCGCTATCATCGTTCCAATTATTTTTTGCAGACAGGCCCATGCGATCCAGCAGCATACCGTAGAGCAGTTTGGCATCCGTGGAAACGTGCTTGAACTTCTGATCCGTGATCAGCAGGCGGGGAATTTTGAAGTAGATAAATTCTTCTGATTCATCGCCATAGAAATAGTCTGACAAAATGACTTCCGGCATGGCCTTTGCCGCCTCCTTCCGTTTTTATGAGAAAACGCCGCCCAAAGTCAAATTTGAGTAGCGTTTACCCATGTAAAAATTTTGTCGCTTTTTGGAAAGTAGTGTGATATAATGTCTAACAATCTATTAGCATTGGCTTAATTTGATGTACAATATATCATTACGAATGAAGAGGAGCCCCCATATGGTTAATTTAAAAAGGATTTACTTTGGCTGTTCCGATGCAGATACAGAAGCAGATCGAAACCCCTTGGCATTTCAAAAATCGTTTTTTGATCCTCATGAACACATGGATGAGTTAATCAACGGGGATAGATTTATTTTACGTGGTCGTAAAGGAGATGGAAAAACCGCATATAGTGCGCAAATTAGATTGACTGCACCTAACAACAATATTTATGCCCACCAACGTTCTTTAAACAATTTTAATAACTCAACCTTTTTGCAAATTAAAACCTATGATAATTTGGGGGGAAATCCATATATTTCTTTCTGGAAATGTGTTCTTTTGATTGAATGCGTTGGAATGATATATATGTATGAGCCGCATATTCAGACAGACGGTTTTGTTAATATTGTTGCTGCTCTTAACGATTGTGGATTTTTAGCTGTAGATAATGATATTTCAATTACAATTACTAAGTTAGTCGAAACCAATTCAATGCTTACTATAAAAAGCGTATTTCAGCACAATCGAAAATACGCCAAAGAAAACGAATTACGCGGTGCAGAACAAATTTATACGGCTATCAGGAACTCTATTCAAAATATATACCTTAACAAGAAATTTGTTCTAATTATTGACGGTTTAGATGACATATTGAATAATTCAGAGTTTAAATCAGAAATCATCACTGGGTTAATTCGTGCCGTTGAAGAAATTAACCGCGTTTTTAAAAAGACCACACTTTCTATAAAAATAATTATTCTAATTCGAGATGATATTCTTAATCTATGCCGTGATCCCAACCTATCAAAAATTATACGGGACTCCGGAATACGTTTATCATGGACAATTCCAGGCAATCCTTATGACTCAGACTTAATAAAACTTGTCAGCAAGCGCATTGATGAAGTTGCTCCAAGTGAAAATTCTTTCGAGCAAATGTGGCAAGATGTATTTCCAGATTTCATTGGCTCGAAACCTTCCTTAGAATATGTATTGGAAAATATCATCTACCGCCCCAGAGATATTCTTCAATTCTTTATTGAGATTCAAAAAGAATTTGTTCCTGGAAAGAAATTGACAACGGACAAGCTACAAACTGCATTAGCTCGCTACTCTGAAGAATATTTTATCGAAGCAATGCGTGATGAATTGACGGGATTCTTCCCTGATGAAGTTGTTACAATGCTCCCGGACATTTTGTCAAAAATGGGAATGAGGTATTTTTATTTGTCTGAGTTTGAAGAAGAATGTAGCAAATATGCTGAATTTAATTCGATTTCACCGCAAGGCATTTTAGAGAAACTTTTTAATGCTGGCTATATTGGTCAACATAGGCCAAGAGCACAAATGGATTATACGGTATTTTCATACCGAAATCCGCGAGAATCATTTCAAGCGGAACACGAATGTATCGTACATAGGGGCCTAACAAGAGCATTGACAATTTTTTAATGCTTATGAGTTAAACAAACTGTTGTCATTTCTTAGGAATTAGGTGAGGCCTTGCACTTATGCTTTTGTGTCTGGCTAAATAGCTTTTGGCATGGCCTTTGCCGCCTCCTTCCGTATTTATGAGAAAACGCTGCCCAAAGCCAAATCTGAGCAGCGTTAAAAAGTTCTTATTTTGGATAAAATCTCTTGCTTGGCGAAGAAAACCATTGATATTTATTCTCGATTTCAAGTCCTATAATTACACTCCGACCAAATCCCGGAGCCTTTGATTTCAATGGTTCCGGGTTTTTTCTTGCAGCCGCAACTGGTTTGCGCTTTTTTCACCCGTTGTTTCACTTAATGCACTAGGTCTTAAAATGTGTCCAGTCAGCAACTTTTTACACATGGATTACACATGACTTTTGCGCATGGTTAAAATCGAAAGTGATGGAGTTGGGCAAAGAAAAAGAGGCTGGGGGAGTGATTCCCAGCCTCTTTTCTCAAAATCCCACGCGCCTGGGATTTTACTGTTGCGTCCCCCGCAGCGCCATGATAGCCGCCTCCTCACGGGTAACAAAGTCGTGGGGGCGCGCACCGTTTGTGATGCCCGCCGCCACCGCTGCGGCCAGTTCACTCTCTGCCCAGCACTGATCGTGATCCGCCCTCAGCTCCTGGCGGTAGCGGTCCATGTACTCCTTCCACTGCTCATAGGTCTGCATATCGTTCCCCTCCTCATTGATTTCTTTCGCCGAGGTATAATCCACCCACGGCAGTTTCCCGTGCTTCGTCCACGTCCGGCACCCCACGGTTCCAGACTGCTTCTGCGTCCCCGCCGTGTTGGCCAGCGTGGAACACTGCACCCCGCCCTGCCACTTAGGCGTGGACTCCACCACCACGCCACCGCCCACGTAGATGCCGATGTGGCCGTCCATCCACACCACTTCACCGGGAATGATGGTGGAGAAGTCGGTGGACACCTCCCGGCAGCAGTCGATCATCTTCTTGGCGTCGCAGTCGGGCACACCGTTGCAGGCGTAACCCGCGCCGCCATAGGTGCGGGACAGATCCCCGTTCCAGCCCCAGAGGATACCCTTGATGAGGCCCACGCAGTCGAACAGGAAGCCCTTTCCCTTGATGGCGTTGGCCTTGGTCAGCCACTGTTTGTTGGTCTGCGCGTTGGAGCCGTTGGTGGTGGCCCTTGCAATCATTTTATCGTTGGCGGGCCACCCCCAGGGCCCCAGCATATAGCTGGTTTTGTAATTCCTCGCGATGTCCAGCGCCTTGGCGCACAGCGCCGCGTCGGTCATGATGTAATTCATGCTTGTCCCTCCCGCGAATTTGTCATAGAACTCCTGGGCAATTGCCGCCCTGCGGGCGCAGTTTTCCGCGCTCTGGTTGGCGGGGCGCTCGAACTGGAGCAGCACGCAGTCCGACGCCTCCCGGACGCTGGCCGTGGTTCTGAGCGTGGCCAGCACCACCGGGAACAAGCTGGCCAACTCCTGAAGCAGATACCCCAGCTGCATCTCCAGATCTCCGATGGAGCGACCCTGGGCCTTGGCGTAGTTCAGCAACGTGGCCTTGCGGGTGCTGTACGTCCACTGGGCCAGGCCATACCCGGCGCAATCTTTGGCGAAGTTGGCATAGGTGCCGTTGTCCACAGCCGCCGTGTAGGTGGCGTCGGTGAAGCCCAGCTTTGCCTCGTAGGTATTTTGGAGGTTCTGGGGGTTCAGCCCGCTCTCAGCGTACAGGTTGCCCAGGAGCCCCGCCGCTCCCGCCGGGGTCAGGCCGGCGGCGATGAGCTTGTCCCATATCTTTTGTGCGTTGTCCACGGTGGATCACTCCACCTCCGGCAGGCCCGCCACGCTGGTGAGCAGGGACAGCACCCCGGCCAGCACCGACGCGGACACCACCACGGGCCAGTCCACGGCGGACAGCACCGCCGACGCACCGATGGTAGCGATAGCGGTCTGCGCCATCGTCTTAACGGCGCGGATGGCCGCCGCCCTCATCCACTTCTTCATGTACTCGTTGTCTTTCATTGGTAAATTCCCCTTTCTTCAATTCCTAGACTTCTCCAGATCTTCGATTCGGTGGTTGGCCACCTTGATCTTTTCCTCCTGAAGCTCCGTGCGCTCTTCCAGCTTGTAGGTGCGCTCGATCAGGTTGTTGTGGGCCTGCACCCGCTTCTCCAGCTCCTCCAGCCGGTAGGCGATGAGCGCCACCCCTTTCCGGTTGGAGAAATAGGTACCCGCCAGCGTCCCGATCAGCGCCAGCGCCGCCACGATGATGCTTTCCATGCGGGTCACTCCTTCCCGCCCGCGCCCAGCATCCCGGTGAGCTCCTGATACTCGGCCTCGGTGATCTTGTTGGAGGCATAGAAAAAATCCAGCTTGTTTTCCATGCCCTCGGTCTGGCCGCGCTCGATCATGCGCTTCAGCGTTCTGTACAGCATAGTCTTGTTCCCCTTTCCCCAGATTCAGATGTCGTCCGCCAGCCCCAGCTCCAGCAGGGTCAGGCGATACTCCTGGTCAACATTCATGGCGTCCATGTCCCGGACGGCGCTGTCTGTCTCCACCTGCGCGCGGAACAGCGCGTCGTTGCTGCGGTCCACCTCGTTGTCCATGCCCTTCTTCAGAAACTCGTTGTAGTTGTCCCGCACATTCTGGGCGACCCCATCCCAGGTCTCGACCTCCACATGGTACTCGTCGTACTCGAACCCGTCGAAGCCATCCTTCTGGCAAGGCGTCACGTTTTGGAAGAGCCGTACCAGACTCCTGCTTGTCCCCGGGATCTGTTCCACCGCAAAACTGCCGGGATTGACCATCCCCTGTACTTTCATGGTATCACCCCTTTCATTCCGCCTTCGGCGGGCGTTCCTGAAGGCGACAGCCGATGCGGGCGCCCGCGTCATTTATACTGGCGTAGTAGACGCAGAACGGACCGTGACCTGGGCTCGGGGTGTAGTCACTGCCATGGTACAGGCACGGGTAACCACCGTTATATCTCCAGTTATCCGGGACATAGGTCGTTGTACTACCAGCATTTGCACTGGGAAACAGCGCCCACTCCAAACCACTTGTGGTCGGGATGGTGAAGTCAGACGGATAACCGTCAGTAGGTGAGCCAACCAAAGTACCGTCGTCGTTATCGTTGAACTGATTGGGATTCTCGATAACGTACAGGCTGTTATTGCGGCAATAGCAACCGTCCATCCAGTCGAAGACATTGTCCCACCAGCCCTCGATGTTTCGGTACTGGATGAATCCGGAGGCATTTCGGGTTGCTGCTGTGGTGCCAGTGTGGTACTGCATGACATCGGTCTTGCCATTGTTCTCCTGGAAGCCACTGGCAGAGCAACCATATCCAATCGTGGCCTGACCATCCCAGTCTGCAAACTCCACCAGGTACAGCATACCGATGTACCACATCTGGGCGAAGTCCATCTGCCAAATGTTAGCACCCAGATTGTGGATGCTGGTTCTGGCAGCGCTTCTGGGGATACCCTTCTGTGGGGCTTTGTTGGTTTCCGACTTGTAGGTGCCGGAGGCGCAGTGATACCGGGCAATGTAGGAGAAGTCCAGCTCACCCAGGCCGTCGCCGCGATCCATGTTCACCGGGTCCACATGGAACCCTTCGACAGGACCATCGGCAATTTGCAGCTTCAGCTTCTTCCCTGTCTTGGTCCACTTGAACCAATACTTGGGCTCCTTGACCATTACGCCGCCAGCACGGGTCTCTTTGACCATGCCCGCCCACGGCATCAGACCGTCGAAGGGGGAGGAACCGGTGCCGTTGTTCACCGCCGGAACGGGATCGCTGAACTCAGCCGCCGCGTCAGTGCGTACGCCCCTGGTCGGGCCGCTGTCTGTCCAGTCCCATTCCACGCCGTAGATGGACACCAGGCTGCTTTTCACCTCAATGGCCACCTCCGCCGTCTTGGTGACGCCCTGCTCCGTGTACCGCACCGTGATTTTGGTGTCCTCCTCCGTCAGCTCCCCGGACGGCGTACACAGCCAGCCCGTGGCCGTGGCCACAGCCCCGTTGCTGTATACCGCCTGGATCTCCATCCCCGCCGGGTCAAACCGTTCTCCCACCAGGTAGGCGGTCTTGGCGGGCGGCGAGATGATGGAGATGGACTCCAGCTCGATGCCGCCCCCGCCCTGGATAGCCCGGATGCGCTCCGGGAAATCGTTGGCGGGGATGGGCTCGGTGGTGCCGTCCTTCTCCCGGATGGCGTCCGCGATGTCCTTCAGTTTGCTTTCCTGCACGCTCATCAGTAGCTTCCCTCCCAACTGTCCAGCACAGCGGCCTGGATAGCCGCGTTTACCTGGTTCATGGTGGCGGCTGCCTCCGCTGTCGCCTTGGCCTCCTGGGCGATCTGGGCCGCGCTGGCGGCGCTCTCCACGGCGGCATCCGCCGCCGCTCCCGCGCCCTGGGCGGCCCCCTGGGCGATTTGTGAGGCGAGCTGGGCCCCTGCCGCCGCACCGGCGGCCTCCTCCGCCGCCGTCTTGGCCTCCGCCGCCGTCTTGGCCGCCCCCTCGGCGGCGTCCTTGGCCGCCTCCAGCGGCTCCAGGATGACGCCCAGCGGCGTCTTTTTCATCTGCCCGCCGTCCGCGCTGTCCACGATGGGCAGATAGTCCTCCGCCGTGGGGGCCTCCTTCACGGCCGCCGTGTCCTCCACGTTCTTCAGGCAGGTGATGGGCAGGTCGATCGTCTGATTGTCCCCATCCTTGCCCATGAGCACCACGTCGCGCTCCAATACTGCCATGGTTTCACTCCCTTCCAATGGGGCGGGGAGCGTTCCTCCGAACGCAGGGGCATGGCTCCAGCGCCCTGCAGCCTTGCCACGCCCCGAAGTGAGGAGGAGCGCTCCCCGCCCAAACCAGTACGGTTATTCCACGCCCACGACTCTCACGAACAGCTCGCCGTCCTTCATGTCGGCGGGCGGCTCCGCGCCGTACCGAACGCCCCGCAGGCCGTCCAGCCGGGTCTTGTCCTCGGCGGACATCAGCCCCGCAGCCTCGGTGGTGGCCTCGGCAATGGTCTCGGGCAAGCTTTCCAGCTTGGCCTTGAGGGCGTCGGTGAAGTCGTTGGCGGACAGGCCCATGCCGTCCACCTTGTCCACCTTGCCGCCGATGGCGGCGGTGAGGGCGTCGGCGGCGTCCTTGTGCTCGGCGATGTAGTCCGCGATTTCCTTCAGCGTGTTGTACGCCTCCGGCGCGCCGCCGATCAGGCCGTCAATGGCGGCGCTGATCTTGCTGTCGATGTCCGCGTCGGTGGGCAGATCGGTGAGGCTGGTGAAGATCTCCGCCAGCGCCGCCGCCAGGGTGGTGTCCTTGCCGTTGTAGGTGACGGCCACGTTCTCCGCGTTGGTTTTCACCAGCAGCTCCTTCAGCTCACCTTCGATCTTGATCATTTCCAGGACATACTTCGGATTTGCCATGATAAATCAATCCTCCACTTTTCTTAATATCAGCGTTCCATCGGGGACGTCCTCCCCGCTTGCGCTCATGTTCCTGGCGTCGTACTCCACGCCGCTGACAATGGCGGTCACCTCAGCGCCGCCGGTGTACGGCCCCGCGTCCAGCGCCACGATCGGGGGCCCATCCTCGCCCAGACCGTAATCCGGTTTGGACGGATCCCGCACCCGGGTTGCGATCACATGGCGGCGGCACTTGGCCTCCATGGCGGCGAACAGCTCCCCGTGGGCCTCGGGGTCTTCATCGTGGGCTTTGACCAGCCCCTCCGCCGTCCCCGCAGGGTCTGCCCCCACCTGCTCCGCCGAGTAGTCCCCGTCCTGGGGCGTCACGTCGCCAAACCGTCCATTGAAGCTGGTGACGCCGCCCCCCGCGATGGCCTTGGCGTTCTGGGCCCAGTACCTGGCGTTGTCGGTGTCCTCGCCCTCCCGGCTGCCGGTGCCGCCCACCGCCCAGCTCCTGGCCTCAAGCTGGGCGGCCTGGGCACGCTCAGCGTCCTGACCGGCCTTGTCGGCGCTCTCCGCCGCCGCGTCCGCATCCTCTGCCGCGCCCTCCGCCGCTTCGCTGGCCGCCGTCCGGGCCGTCTCAGCGGCCTGCTGGGCGACCTGGGCCGCGACCTGCGCATTTACGGCGTCATCCCTGGCGGACTCCGCCCTCTCAGCGGCCTCCACGGCGGCATCCACATCCACCTGCACGGCCAGCACCGCGTCCTTGGCGTCCTGCGCCGTTTTGGCCGCTGTCTCGGCGGCATCCCTGGCAGATTCCGCCCGGTCGGCATCCTCATGCACCGCGTCCCGAATGGCCTCGGCCCCCAGCTTGGCGGCGTCCTCCGCCGCCTTCTTCGCCGCGGCTTCCGCAGCCTGGGCCGCCCGGTCTGCTATGCCCTGGGCCGCTTTCTCCGCTGCGGTATCGGCGGCGGCTTCCGCCAGCAGTCTGGCTGTCTGCGCGGCCTCCTGGGCGGCGACCGCCCCCCGGTGCGCGGCCTGGGCCTCGTTCTTAGCCAGGAACACAACCTCCGCCGTTTCCTCCGCCCGCGATGCCGCTTCCTGGGCGGCGGTGCCGGCGGCCTCAGCCCGGTGCCTTGCCGCGTCCGCCGCGTCCTGGGCCTGCTCGGCCCCCAGCCGATGGCGCTCCGCCTCCCGCTGGGCCGCCAGGGCATCATCCCGGGCGGCCTCGGCTTGGCCGGCGGCTTGTCCTGCCTCCTCGGCCTGGGTCTGGGCTGTCCGCGCCGCGGCCTCGGCCAACCCCTGGGCGGCTTTCGCCTTGGTCTGGGCCGCTTTCGCGCCCTTCCTGGCAGCTTCCGCCTGATCCCTGGCCTCCTCGGCAGCGGCCAGCGTCAGGCCCACCACCTGCCCGCGCAGGTCGTTGATGTCCAGCAGCTCCTGCCAATCGTCGGGCCTGTCTTCAAACGTCCACTCCAGTACCTCCCTGTCCAGGTCATACCGAAGCTCCACTCCGGGGCCGCGCTCACCCTGGAGGCTTTCCAGCCACTCCTCCTCTGTCCCGGCGAAGCCGTGTTTCACCGCGATGCCGTAGGCCGTGAAGTAGTAGCCATGCCAGTCCCCGCGCCCATTGCTCATAGCAGTCCCTCCTCGTGGGCGTCCGCCGGGCGGTAGTTCAGGGCAAACCACCGCATGAATTCCCCGTAGGACGCGTTGAACATCTGCATGGTGTTCTGGTACTTGTTGTACTCGCCGTTGGCGAAGTCGATCATGGCCGTGAGGTACGCCCAATAGAGCTTGTCGTGGGGCGGCTCCACCAGCATGGGCTTGGCCCTGTCCTCCGGCCAGCAGTAGCAGATCACCTCCACCGGTGCGAACAGGAACACCTCCGTCTGCACCATGCCCTCCACCTCGTTCAGCCAGGCCGTCTTGGCCTCATCGGAAAAGGCGTTGGGCTTGATCTCATCCACCATGGCGATGACGTTTCCGACTGTTGCCATACCTAAGCCCCCTCATTGTCACGTTCCGAAGCGGCCAGGGCGTTCGGTCGCTTTCACTCCGTCTCGGCCTGGTCTGTGGCCCGCTGCGCGAGCCTCCGCTCGGCCTCGCTCCGCTCCAAGCTCCCTCACTGTCCGCTTCTCCACGCTTCTTTACAGCAGCTTGGTGCCGCCCGCGATGCCGCCCACGGCGAAGGGCCGCCAGTCGTTGAAGCCCGCGGTGTACCGGGAGTAACCCTTCCACACGTTGGCGTCGTTGCTGGCGATCTCGCTGCGCACCTCCAGGTTCACCCGGTCCAGCCACACCGCGCCGCCGTACTCCTGGTTGTACTTGCTGTCCGCCAGCACCCAGGGCTTCAGCCCCGCGGCGAGGAACTGGTTGAGGTAGGGCCACACGATGACGCTCCAGCGCCCGAACTGGTAGTTGAAGCCGTTGTTGGCGGTGTTGGGGTCCTTGTCCGCGCCGATGGCGGCGAACACCTGCTTCTTCAGGCTGTGGTCGTTGGGGATGAGGATGGTGTCCGGCGCCACATCCAGCACCTCCTCGTTGTCCCCCCGGAAGTCCTGCATGGCGCACTCCATGGCCCCCAGGGCGTCGTCGCTGAACGCGTCCTCGAACTGGTTGCTCTGGGCCTTCTTGCCCAGCTTGGACGGGTGGGCTTTGTCGAACAGCCCTTTGCCGTCCGCCCCGGTGGCGGAGAACGTCCTGCCCCGGAACTTCATTGCCAGTTTGCCGTTGATGGCCGCGCCGAACAGCGCCGCGCCAAACTTCTCCCGGGTGCGGTAATAGCCGGTGATGAACCCGGCGGGCTGCTTTTTCAGATCCATCAGCTTGCCGTCGTCCACGATCTCCCGGCTGAGGGAGAAGCTGTCCTTCCAGGTCATGTTCTCGATGAATTTGCTGAAGCCCTCCCGCATCCCGTCCGTGGGATACTCCCCGTTCTCGCCCACGGGCTGGAAGCCGTCCATGGCGGTCATGGAGGTGAACTTCTCTCCGAAGTTCTTGCTGGGGGACACCAGGAACAGCTCCTTGATCATGCTGGCCTGCTCAAAGGCCTCCCCCCGCTTTTCCAGGAACATCTTGATGGGCTCCTGGCACTTGCCGAAAATGCTGTTCTGAAGGCCGGAGCCCTCACTGAATGTAATACCCGGCATCGTCGTCGCGGACTGCGCTCAACTCGAAACGGCCTGCGGCCATTTCTCGCCGCTCCGTCGCTCCTCCTCTCCCCACGCAATCCGCTTCGCTGAGCTCGCGCGGGGCCCCCTTCTGAGCGCGTCCGCTTTCCTCCTTTCAATTTGTTTTAGTTAAATCTTACGCGGCACATACTGCCCTTCTCGGTGCCGTCGATGTACACCACCTCGGCGGGCCCGCCGGTGGTGGCGGTGACGCTCAGGCCGTCGGCGCTGATGGTCACCTTGTCCCCCAGCGCCACGCTGTCGGCATCGGCGGAGAACGCGGTCTCAAAGATGATATCCCCGCTCACCCGGATCACCGGGATGTTCTCCCCGGCCTCGCACGCCGTTTCCCTCTCGCACATGGCGATGTAGCTGGGAGCAGTTGCGCCCACAGCGGACACCAGCAGCCCGCCCGTCTGGGTCAGCGCCATGCCCGCCTTGGGGGTGATGGCGCCGGCGGGCAGATACTCCGTAGCGGGCACCCGCCCGTCGTCCGTGGAATGGATCATGAATCCCATGGTTTAACCCTCCTTATGGTTTTTCTGATAGTGCTTCTGGATTTCCTCGTCGGTAGCGCCTGGGTTGAAGAAAAGGTACTGTTCCCGAACCTCCGCTGGGACGCTGACCGCGCCGGTGCCCCGGCTTTTGGTCGGCTCCAGGTGCTCTTTGCTGCGGGCGGCGTTTGCCGCCGCCTGCCGCGCCCCCGCCGCCGCACGCTGAGTCAGCGCGTCAAAGTTGGCCAGCCGGAAGGCGTCGGTGAGGGTGTTCCCCCGCTGCACCAGCTCATAGAACTTGGGGTAGGTGGGCATCTTGGCCAGATCCTCCAGCGTCTTGATGCTGGGGTCTATCGCGCCGATTTCCCGGATCTGCTCGTCCAGTTTCACCCGGGCCGCGGCTTCCCTGGCCTCCCGCTGAGCCTTCTCAGCCGCCTCCTGGGCCTCCCGGGCCTTACGCACCTCCGGCAGATCCTGGACGAACTGCTGGAACTCCTCATCACTCATCCCGCTCTTCTTCAAGAGCTGCTCTCGGCGCTCGGCGTCGAACCGCTCCTTGTAAGCGTCGTACTCCGCCTTGGAGGTGATGGGCTGCCCGGTGTACGGGTTTCTCATCCCGCTGGTCTTGAACGCCTCGTCGATGGCCCGCTGGGCGTCAGCCCGGGCCCTGGCGATGACCGCCTGGGCAGCCGCCAGGCTGCCGGATTGGTCGTTCGGCGAAGCCGAATGACGATCCTCGCCCGACCCCATTCCCTGTCCCGGCTCCTGGTTTGTGCCCGAATCGGGCACCTGGGCAGCCGCAGGCTTCCCGCCCTCCGGCTCCTGATTTGTGCCCGAATCGGACACAGCACCGGGCTCCAGCTGCTGCCCACCCTCCGGCTCTTGATTTGTGCCCGAATCGGACACATTTTCTTGGGCAGGGTTCTGGATCTGCCCACCGTCCTGCTCCTGGCCACCCAGGGGGACGTCATTCGGCTTGGGACCGTCATTCGGCTCCGCCGAACGACCGTCCCGGTGATCCTCCGGATCACCTACCCCAAACAACTCGTTGTAGTCAATATCGTCGTCCACGCTTAACTCCTTTCCGCCGTGGGCGGGCCTCCGGCCCGCTTAGGCCTGTGGCGGCTCTGCCGCCTGACGGCTGACAAGTCCTTTCACTTGCCAGTCTTACCCGTCCTAAGGTCACTGCCGGTCTTGATGGTGCTCTTGCCCTTCTTCCCGCTGCTGGCAAAGGGTGCCTTCACCTTCTGCGCGCCGGTGTTCTGGATCCGTCCCGCATAGCCGCATTTGCCGTCCGCCATGGTGCCGCCTCCTTTCCGCATAATGCTGAAGTTATTCAGACAAGGGGGTTAACCCCTGGATCTGCTTCCCCAGGCAGGGAACGGGGTTCGAGCGCAGGGCCGGGCGGTAAATTGCCCCCGGAGCGAACGTCCTCGGTGAGCGATGGGGGCTCCCCCCGGCCCACAGCGACGGCCCCGTGCCCTGCCAATCCTTGTGCCTGCGCCGCCTGCTGCATCAGCTGCTGTCGGGCCTGCTGTTGCTCCAGCTCCTCCTCCAGATACGCCTTGGTCTCCCCGGCCCCTGGATAGTGGAGCAGCTCCATCTTGGTCCAGAACAGGACCAGCGTCTGGATCTGCGTGGGATCCCCAAAGGCCCCGCTCTGGAAGTTCATGCGGGTCTCCTGCCACATGGCCTCCCGGTTGGAGGCCAGCGGCGCGGAGGTGTCGCAGGAGAACAGGAACTGGTCGTTCCACCACCACTCCCCCGCCTCGTCCCGCTCCAGGAAATCGTAGCGGTTGAAACTCTGGTACTGGGCGTTTCCGTGGTTGTCGCTGGACACCACCGGGCGGGGCTCATCGGCATAGGCCAGCTTGAACTTGAACATGGCCTCGAACAGCGCCGCGTAGGCCGCGTCCTTCATCACCCGCTTGCTCTCCAGCCGTCCGGCGCTCTGGGCGGCGGCGAACTCTTTAGCCTTGCCGCTGGTGGCGGAGGCGTCGTGCCGCCCCTGGAAGCTGTCGGTGATGCCGATGATCTGCCGGGCCTCCTGGTACACCTGTTCCCGGTAGGCCATATCCTGGGAGACATTCCCCTCCAGATCATGCACCTGGATGAGCTGAGCCGCCGCCGCGGTCCCAGGCCGGATTACCTTCATCTCCTCAGTATCCGCCTGGATAGACGCTTCATCGGGCAGGGTCATATAGCTGCCGCTTTTGACCAGCTTGTCGATGATCTTAGCCGAAAGCCGGTTGGTGGTGTTCTGCTGGTCGGCGATCTTGTCCAGATCGCTGTCCCCCAGGAACCGCCCGTACACGCTGACATTTTTCTGAAGGATGACCGGGAAAATATCCGGCTTGTAAAAGGGTATCTTCTCCGGCTCCATCACCATTTCCACCACCGGCAGGCCCATCTCGTCCACCACCGACGCGGACACGGACTGCACCGGGCGCATCCCGCCAATGGAGCTGCCGTCGCTGCGCTCGATGGGTACGGGAACCTCTTCGAAGTCCTCCTCAGTATGCTCCCACTTGGTGCCGCCACAATAGGGGCACTTCTTCCGCCCGCCCCGGCGGGCCCTTGGCGTTGTTTCGCGCCCCAGCTCCTCCATGGCCCGGTCAATGGCCCCCGCCTCGAGCTGGATTTGGGCTCCGTTCCCGAACGCGGAGCTGCCACCCAGCGCCCCGTAGCCTGTGGCAGTTCCAAGAGAGGGGACAGGGCCCAAATCCAGTCCTCCCGGCTCCACAGGCT
The DNA here is from genome assembly GCA_014799505.1 of Clostridiales bacterium. Classification (GTDB taxonomy): domain Bacteria; phylum Bacillota; class Clostridia; order Oscillospirales; family Oscillospiraceae; genus Enterenecus. Next base: position 3,865 of record JAAVHV010000018.1, on the reverse strand, counting down.
CCACATCACCCAGCGGCTCCACCGCCCCGCACTTGGCGCAGCGCCGGAGCCTGCGGGCCTGGTAGTCCTCCAGATCCTCCAGCTGGATATCGTTCACCCAGCTGTACAGCCCGATGCCTCCCTTGTCGTTGCGGTAATAGGCGGTGTACTGGGTCACCATGTCATCCGCGGCGGCCCCTGAGCCCTTCACCTCGGGCTCCTTCTCCCCCTCGTCCGTCACGTCCACGCCGTACCGGCGGCGGATGAATCCCTTGGTCTGGGGAATCTTGAGGATGATGTAATCCATATCCTCCACCCCGGTGTACACCCCATCCTGGGGCACGATCTGCTTGGGGTGAAGGGCGCTCACCGCCAGCTCCCCCACAGCGGCGTGGGAGCGTTTGGTGTTGTCCCACTCCACCAGGAACGCCCCGCCGCCCTGGATGGGCACCGTGCGCTCCATCATGTCGTTGAGCAGCTCGAAGGGCAGGCGGTCCAGCTCGTTGCGCAGCATATCCTCAATGAGCTTGGCCTTGCCCTCGTCCTGCTTCCTCCGGGCGGTGACCTTGGGCTGGGGGATGCTGCTGGACACCTGGGCCTCCACCAGCTCCGCGCAGATGTTGCGCACGTGGGGGGTCTCCTTTTTGCGTTCGCCGCTCACCATGGCCCGCAACTTCCTGTCCCCCTGGTACAGCGTCTCCCGCCCGTCCATGCGGTCCCGCTCCCCCGAATAGGCGCTCTCATTGCGCTCCAGCCGCTCCTGCCACAGCCGGAGCTTGTCCTTGTCCGCTTTATGCTTCATGGCTCCTCCTATCTGTTGTCACGCCTCGCCTGTTCGCGACGCGCGGCTTCCCTCCGACTCGGGCTGGTCTGCGGCCCGCTGCGCGGTCCTCCGCTCGCCCTCGCTCCAGTCCATCCGCGCTGCTCACGACGGCTCACCGCTTCGGTCTGCCCCAGCGTTCGATCAGCATCTTCCGCCCCTCCGGCGAGGCGTTCTCATAGTCCTCCCACATATCCGCCGTCCATTTGACCCCTTGCGCCGGGGTCTCCTGGACCAGATAGCTCTGCTGGGGCCGGATGTGGTGGGCAATGGCTAGGGCCAGGACCAGATCGTCATGTCCGCCCGGCTCCGCCTCGGGCCGAAGCGTGTCCTCGTTGCGCACGAAGCTGAGCATTTCCAGCAGCGTGGCCTCGTCCGATACGATGGAGACGTCCTCCCGCACGGCCTTGATAAGCCCCGCGATGATGATGGGCCGGGTCTTGGGGCTGGTGACGAACCCATAGCTGTGCCGGATCTTGTGGGTGTAGTCGTCCACGCTCTCCCGCACATACAGCTTCGGGTAACCCAGCCGCTCCAGCTCCATCACGGGATAGGTGGAGAAGTTGGCTTCCGGGCCAATGAGCGCGGTGTTATAGTGCATCCCCAGGCAGAACAGCTGGCGGGCGAACACGTCCTCGTCGAAGTGCCCGTGGAGCACCGCTACCTGTGCCCCGGTGCGGTTGTCCAGCACCTGGGCGGCGAAGAAGTCGCTGCCCTCCCCCGCGGTGTCCGCCCCGATGACGTAGGGCACCCCCGCCTCCGGCTCCCGGAACACCCGCACCGGCCCGTCCTTTTCGTCTGCCCAGGCAATGCCGGACAGCCGCAGCCCATCGTCAGTGAACTGGAACAGCCCCTCCCGCGCCGGCCTGATCTTCTCCTCCAACCGCCGCGCGATGGATTTTGCGTCGAACACCGTCTTGCCCGTGACGCCCCACATACCCAGGGCATACACCTGGTAGTAGTACTCGTCCGTCTCCTTGAAGCTCTCCAGCGTCCGCACAGCCTCTTCTTCCAGGAACCTGTTATCCTTGTAGGTACTCTCGTGCGTCCGTGTGCGCTCCATGGCCCTCTCGCGCTCCGCCGGGTCTTTGATGTCGAAGTCGAAGAACCGCTTCTTCAGCCAATGGTGGACGCTGATGGGGTTAAAGGACAGGATGATCTGCAAATACTGGTTGAACTTGGTGCGCAGTCGGATATCCAGCTGATTAAAGTCGCTCTCCAGCACCTCGCTGGCTTCCTCGATCCAGATCCCGGTGATGTTGTAAATGGATTTGAGCTTCTCCACATCATCCAGTCCCGCAAAAAGGATCTCGCTCCCATTGCGGAAGCGCATGGTCATATCTCCGCCCTTGCCCCTGGGCATATACGCGATCTCGTCGGGGTAGTATTCATAGGCCTGATTTTTGAGCTGTTCAAAGCAGCTCTCCCTCAGCGTCCTGGCCACCTTCCGGCACACCAGATATCGGTGCCCCTCCTCGGTGGTCACCCGCTCCAGCACCTTGCGCCCCGCGAAGATACTCTTGCCGGAACCGCCGCCTCCCTTGAGCACCAGGTAGCGGTGTTCATCCCAGAACAGGGGCAGGAAGGCGTCGTTGTTGGTCTCCCGCAGCCGTTTGAACCACAGGGCGGCGCTGACCTCCTCCTGGGAAGGGGCGCAGCTCCGTGAGCGCGGGGGCGTGGCTCCAGCGCCCCGTAGCCTTGCCACGTCCCCGGAGCGAGGGGAGCTGTGCCCCTTCCCAGCTCTGCCCTGCTCAGCCATCGCCCTGTTCCATCTCCTTCAATGCCCCGCGCTGCTCTGCCAGCAGGGCCATCTTCTCGGCGATGGACATATTTCCGGCCTGGGCGCTCTCCGCCACTGTCCGGCGGGTCTCACCGCCCAGCTCGACCTCCCGCTTCTCCCTCCAGCCGTAGTTGTTCTGGAGGTTGAAGATCAGCCCCTGGACGTTCTTCTCCCGGGTCAGCAGCTGTTCCTCCAGGTAGGCTTCCATGCGCATCCGGGCATAGGCCGTCACCCCCGCCAGTTCCGGGTGGAGTTTCCTGTCGGCGTAGTTCTGCCAGGTGCTGCGGTCAATGCCCAGATACAGGCACAGCCCGCCCACGCTGGGGGGCCTGACGTACTCCACCACCCGGATCGGCTCGCCGGCGTCGTTGCGCATAGGCTCGCCGTCATCGTCCAATGCCTGCACCGTCCGGCTGATGCTGGCAAAATACCCGTCCACAGCCGCTTGCAGGCTCTTTTTCGTGTATTTTTTTGGCCTTCCCGCGCCCATTTTTCGCACCCTCCTTCCCTCGCCGCAAACGATGTTCCTACGCACACGGGCGCGGAAAGTACCCGCGCGCACCGCCCGCGCCTTGCCGTGGGGAAAAATCGGGCTATCACCTCCGTTTCCCCACGGGCAAAAAAAGCTACGGCCAACAACCACGCGCCTCCGCGCTGGTCATTGGCCGTAGCTCTCAAAGCATTCGCCCTTCACGATATCCACGATGTGCTCGGTTTTGCATACCCGGCAGAACGCCACGATGTTGCGTCCCTCGGTGTCTGGCCGGATCTGCATCACTCTCCGATTGCGGCGGCAGCTAGGGCATTCCAGCCACCCGTTTTCCACTGTCAACATTCTACCATGTTTACCATTGGATTGCAATGCCTTTTCCCTCATTTCTATTCCCTTTCCCAGTTATTAAGACTTGTTTCAATGTCAAAAATTATTAGGACTATTTGATTTTCGCCCTTTGGCGTAACTATACGCCGGAGGATCCTCCGCCTCAAATAATAAGTACCGCGCACCTATGCAGTCCGCGAAGCCGTAGGGATTGCGCTCGGCGAACTGCACATAGTCCACCGCGCCCTCCGGCGGAGCCAGGGTTACACCGTCGATGGGTATGTCGATATACTCCACCTCATACGGTTTGAGGTTCCGGCTGGCTCGCCACGTCCTCTCCCCCGGCCTGGCCCGCCCGAACTCCCGGGCCTCCTTGGTCAGATACTTGGCCAGCTCCCGGTAGTAATGAACGTCCACCGGCTCGATCCGAACGTAGCCGCCGCCTGGCCACAGGCTGCGGATCTCC
>JAAVHV010000017.1 GCA_014799505.1 Clostridiales bacterium | reverse complement strand
GTCAATGGGGTGGGCAAGACCACCTCCATCGGCAAGTTGGCCGCGTTCTGGAAGAGCGTGGGCCGCAAGGTGGTGCTGTGCGCCGGGGACACCTTCCGCGCCGCCGCGGCCGAGCAGCTCACCATCTGGGCGGATCGGGCCGGGGTGGACATCGTCAAGCAGCACGAGGGGGCGGATCCCGCCGCCGTGGTGTACGATGCGCTGTCCGCCGCCAAGGCCCGCAAGGCGGACGTGGTGCTGGTGGACACCGCCGGGCGGCTGCAGAACAAGGCCAATCTCATGAACGAGCTGAACAAGATCTCCCGGGTCATCGACCGGGAGTGCCCAGACTCCAGCCGGGAGACCCTGCTGGTGCTGGACGCCACCACCGGGCAGAACGGGCTGATCCAGGCCAAGGAGTTCTCCAAGACGGCGGGGGTCACGGGCATCGTGCTCACCAAGCTGGACGGCACCGCCAAGGGCGGCATCGTCATCGCCATCTCCAAGGAGCTGGGCGTGCCCGTCAAGTTCGTGGGTGTGGGCGAGGGCGTGGACGACTTTGAGCCCTTTGACGCCACCTCCTTTGTGGAGGCCCTTATTTGACAATATTCACACTCTGGTTACGATTTCCTGGAGCAGTTGGTGTAAAATATCAAGATACAAAGAAATAGAATGGAGGCGGCGGCATGAAACTGGTGCTGGCCAGCAAGAATCCTAAGAAATTGAAAGAGATGAACGAGATCCTGTCCGGCATGGGAGTGGAGGTGTGCCTCCAGGCGGATGTTGGCATCGACATTGACGTGGAGGAGACAGGGACTACCTTCGAGGAGAACTCCCTGCTGAAGGCCAAGGCCGTCATGGAGGCCAGCGGCCTGCCCGCCATTGCCGACGACTCTGGCCTGTGCGTGGACGCGCTGAACGGGGCCCCAGGCGTATACTCCGCCCGGTACGGCGGCGAGGGGCTGGACGACGCGGGACGCTACCGCCTGCTGCTGTCCAGTATGCCCATGGGGCAGGCGCGGACGGCCAAGTTCGTGTCCGTCATCACCTGCTGCTTCCCGGACGGCGATGTGCTCACCGCCCGGGGAGAGTGCCCTGGCACCATCGCGTTTGCCCCCATGGGGGAGGGCGGCTTCGGGTATGACCCGGTGTTCTTCCTGCCCAAACTGAAAAAGACCTTCGCTCAGCTCAGCGCCGAGGAGAAGAACGCCATCTCCCATAGGGGCCGCGCGCTGGAGGCGTTCCAGGCCAAGCTGGAGGAGTATTTGAACTAAAAAGGAGTATTTTAAGTGGATTTAACAAGCAAACAGCGGGCCCAGCTGCGCTCTTTGGCCAACGACCTGGACACCATCGTCCACATCGGCAAGGACGGCATCGGCCCCAACCTGACAAAACAGGCGGACGACGCTCTGGAGGCCAGGGAACTCATCAAGGGCAAGGTGCTGGAGAACAGCCCCCTGTCCCCCCGGGAGGGGGCGGAGGAGCTGGCCCAGGCCACCCGGAGCCAGGTGGTGCAGGTCATTGGCACCAAATTCGTACTGTACCGGGAGACCCACAGCAAACCAAAAGACAAACGCATTCGATTGGTTAAATAATCACCTGCACCACACCGCCGCAAGTGCGGCGTACAAGTGTTTTGCGAAGCAAAACCTTGAAATCGGTGGAATTCATTTCCACCGATTTGAGTGAAATCCGGGGTCCCCATGGGGCCTGACCCATGGGGCGTGCAGGTGATCGGCACCAAATTCGTACTGTACCGGGAGACCCACAGCAAGCCCAAAGACAAGCGCATCAAGCTGGTAAAATAGTGTCCCAAAATTTTTTCCTGTTCCCGCCCCGGAGGGGCGGGAACAGGAAAAGCCGGGAACACAAAATCAAGCTGGTAAAATAGGTATCCCCTAAACTTTTTGAGAGGGTGGTTCCATTGAAAATCGGCATTTACGGCGGCAGTTTCAATCCCCCCCATCTGGGGCACTTGGCGGCCGCTAAGGCGGCGGTGGCCGCGCTGGGGCTGGACAAGCTGGTGTTTGTCCCGGCGGGGATCCCGCCCCACAAGGATCTGGCCCCGGGCAGTCCCACGTCCGAGCAGCGGCTGGAGATGACGCGCATTGCCGCCGACCAGCTGCTCCTGCCCGACATCACCGAGGTGTGGGACGTGGAGATCCATCGGGAGGGCAAGAGCTACACCGCCGACACGCTGGCCCTGGCGGCGGAGCGCTGGCCGGGAGCGGAGCTGTGGCTGCTCATGGGGACAGATATGTTCCTCACTCTCCACCGATGGCGCGAGCCGGAGAAGATCCTGGCCCTGGCGGGTGTGTGCGCCTTTGGCCGCACAGAGCGGGACGGTGAGGAGGTATTCGCCCCCCAGCGGGAGCTCCTCAGCCGCGCCTACAACGCCAAAATGACCACTATTGCCGTCCCCGGCCTGGTGGATGTCTCATCCACCCGCCTGCGGGAGCTGCTTCCGCAGGGGGGAGGCCGGGAATTTTTGCCCCAGGCTGTGTATGGTTATATTTTACGGGAAAAACTATATGGAACCAATGCCGATTTTAAACACCTGAGCATGGAGGATCTTCGGTGCGTGTCCTACTCCATGGTGTTTGCCAAGCGGCTGGCCCACATCAGGGGCTGTGAGGAGGAGGCCGCAAGGCTTGCCAACCGCTGGGGTGCGGATGAGGAGCGGATGCGCCGCGCCGCCATCCTCCACGACTGCACCAAGTACCTCACCCTCCAGGAGCATTTGGACATCTGCGACCGATATGGCATTGAGCTGTGCCCCCTGGAGCGGGCCACCGACAAGCTGCTCCACGCCAAGAGCGGCGCGGCCCTGGCCAGGCACATCTTCGGTGTGGATGACGGCATCTACAACGCCATCCTCTACCACACCACCGCCCGGGGCGGCATGAGTTTGGAGGAGAAGCTGCTGTACATCGCCGACTATATGGAGCCCTGCCGGAATTTCCCCGAGGTGGGGGAGCTGCGCCGGCTGGCGTATACCGACTTGGACGGCGCGGTGGGCATGGGGGCATCGCTGTCCATGCAGGAGATGGTCCAGCGGGACAAGGAGCTCCACCACGACACCCAGGCGGCCTATGAATTTTATGGGAAAGGGAATCAAGCATGAGCGACCAGCCCAAAAGACACAATGATGAGACGCCGGATCGGGCACGGCCGGGAAAGCGCCTGGAGAACAAGGCGAAACCGGCGCTGACCCCGGAGCAGGCTCAGAAACAAAAAGAGAAGCGTATTATGATCGTCATGATCGTGCTGGCGGTCATTATGGTCATCGCGGCGGCGCTGGTTCTGCTGCACAACCGCTGGGTGAAAAGGCCGGATATACCCACCCCGGGTCCCAAGACGTCCGACGCTCCGGTGGGGCCGGACGCCACCCCCGAGCCCACCCTGGACATCGACGCCATTGAGCCAAAGGTAGGCGGCGAGCGCAAGAGCGACGCCATTTTTACCATCCTCATCTTCGGACAGGACACCACCTCCGGCCTGACAGATACCATGATGGTGGCCACCTACGACGTGACCAATCAGCGGGCCGCCGTCATGTCCCTGCCCCGGGACACCCTCATCAACTCCAGCGCCCGGCCCAACATCAGCGCGAAAAAGCTTAACGCGGTCTATAACGTGTACGGCCAGGGTGACGACGGCATCGAGGCGCTGCGCAACGAGGTGTCCGAGCTGGTGGGCTTCACCCCCGATTACTACGTGCAGATCGACTGGGAGCTGGTGGGGGAGATGGTGGACGCCATCGGCGGCGTCTGGTTCGACAACCCCTATCACATGGAATATTATGACCCTTACCAGGATCTGGTGATCTATCAGGAGCAGGGCTACCGCAAGCTGAACGGGATCGACGCGATGGAGATCGTCCGCTGGCGGCACAACGGCAATGATGAAAATGGCAAGCGCATCCCCACCGGCGGCAATTGGAGCGAGAGCGACCTGGATCGCTTGAACCTCCAGCATACGTTTTTGAAGGCGGTGCTGGATCAGACCCTCCAGATCGGGAACATCACGAAGATCGGCCAGCTCATCAAGCTGTTCAACAGCCGGGTGAAGAGCGACCTGTCGGTGGAAAATATGCTCTGGTTTGCCCAGGAGGCTGTGTTAGGTGGGCTGAAGGTGAGCGATGTGGAGTTCTTCACCATGCCCATCGCGAACGGAAGCTACTACCAGTTCGGGAACGACTGGAGCTTCGTCTATCCCGTCCAAAGCAAGCTGCTCCCGCTTATCAACGGATCCCTCAACCCCTTTGTGGAGGAGGTTACCATCCGCCAGCTGGATCTGATGAGCCAGAATGCCGACGGCTCGCTGAGCTCCAGCACCGGGCGGCTGGCCGCCCCGGAGCTGGGACAGCCGCCGGTACGGGAGACCGACGAGCCGACCGAGAGTGACCCAATTGAAAGCGATCCGATTGAGAGTGACCCGATGGTCAGCGACCCGGTGGAGAGCGATCCCATAGAGAGCGATCCTGTGGACAGTCCGCCCCCGGCCAGCGCCCCCACAGAGCCGGATCCATTTGCCACTGAGGCGGGGGGAGACGTATTTGACTGGGGCGACACGACGGATTAAACGGAAAAGGAGAACGATCATATGCTGAACGAGAAGGAAATGGTGTCCATTGCCGTCAAGGCGCTGGACGATAAGCAGGGAAAAGACATCAAGGTGCTGCGCACCGCCGACCAGACCACCCTGGCGGACTACTTCATTATCTGCAATGGCACCTCCAACACCCAGGTGCGGGCCCTGGCCGACGCGGTGGAGGAGGCTATGTCCAAGGCGGGGGAGGAGCCCCACCACATCGAGGGCCACCGGGGAAACCAGTGGACGCTGATGGACTATTCCGCCGTGGTGATCCACGTTTTCACCGAGGAGGGCCGGGAATTCTACGGTCTGGAGCGGCTGTGGTCGGATGCGGAAGCGGTGGATATTGCTGAATTTTTGACAGAGAAAGCTGAGTAAAGGTTGTGAGAATGATGGAAAATGAGAAGAAAAAAGTGATGGTCTCCGGCATCCAGCCCAGCGGGGAGCTGCACCTGGGCAACTACCTCGGCCCCCTGCGCCACTGGCCGGAGATGATCGACGAGTTTGACTGCTACTTTTTCCTGGCCGACCTACACACCATCACTGTGCGCCAGAATCCGGCGGAGCTGCGTAAGCGCACCCTGGCCCTGCTGGCCCAGTACATCGCCTGCGGGCTGGACCCGGAGAAGTGTGTGCTGTTCATCCAGTCCCACGTCCCCGCCCACAGCCAGCTGGCGTGGGTGCTGGACTGCTATACCATGTTCGGTGAGCTCAGCCGGATGACCCAGTTCAAGGATAAGTCCGCCAAGAACGCCGACAACATCAACGCGGGCCTGTTCACCTACCCGGTGCTGATGGCGGCGGATATCCTGCTCTACCAGCCGGACGCGGTGCCGGTGGGGGAGGATCAGAAGCAGCACGTGGAGATCTGCAGGGACATCGCCAACCGCTTCAACGGCGTGTACGGCGACGTGTTCAAGGTGCCCGAGCCCTACATCGCCAAGGTGGGCGCCCGGATCATGAGCCTGTCCGCCCCGGACAGCAAGATGAGCAAGTCCCAGCCCGAGGGCTGCGTGTTCCTGATGGAGAAGCCGGAGGACATCATGCGCAAGTTCAAGCGCGCCGTCACCGACAGCGACACCGAGCGCTGCGTCCGCCATGATCCGGCGGCGAAGCCCGGCGTGTCCAACCTGATCCAGATCTACGCCGCCGCCACGGGGAAGAGCTACGAGGACATCGAGGCGGAGTTCGAGGGGCAGGGCTACGGCAAGTTCAAGCCCGCTGTGGGCGAGGCGGTCGTGGAGACCCTGCGCCCCATCCGGGAGGAGACGGAACGGCTGCTGGCCGACAAGGCGTACCTGGAGGGCGTCTACCGCGCCGGAGCGGAGCGGGCCGCCTATGTGGCGGAAAAGACCCTGCGCAAGGTTTACAAAAAGGTGGGCTTCCTGCCCCGATAAGAGAAAACGCGCTGCGCGCGGGGAACGGCGGGCTGATCCGGCGCCGGCCGGCCCAAAAGGAGCGAAATTCAGTTGAACAATTTTAGAACCATCCTGGCGTCTCAGGATATCTGGTACGTATTGCTGGCGCTGGTGCTGGCGGCGGCGGTGTCCTTCGCCTCCACGCCGCTGGTGAAAATGCTGTCGGTGAAGATGGGGGCGGTGGACGTGCCCAAGGACGGCCGCCGGATGCACGACCACCCCATCCCCCGCATGGGCGGGCTGGCCATTTTCTTTGGCTTCCTGTTTGCGATCCTGCTGTTTGTCCCCCTGGATACGGAGAAAAAGGGGATGCTGCTGGGCGCGGTGGTCATCGTGGTGCTGGGCGTTTTGGACGACAAGTACGCCCTGCCCGCCAAGCCGAAGTTTTTGGTGCAGATCATTGCCGCGCTGATCGCCGTCATGGCGGGCAACCGCATCGAGGTACTGTCCAACCCAAATATCTTCAGCCCCAACCCGGTGTGGCAGCTGGGCTGGCTGGCCTATCCTGTTACGGTGATCTGGATCGTGGCCATCACCAACGCCGTCAACCTCATCGACGGGCTGGACGGGCTGGCCTGCGGCGTGTCCACCATCAGCTCGGCCACCATGCTGGTCATCGCGCTGCTGGTCAGCGAGCTGGATGTGGCCGTCGAGCTGGACGTGGCCGTCATGATGGCGGCGCTGGCGGGGGCCTGCATCGGTTTTCTGCCCTATAACTTCAACCCGGCCAAGATCTTCATGGGGGACACCGGGGCTACATTTTTAGGGTTCATCATGGCCACCGTCTCGGTGAACGGGATGTTCAAGCAGTACACCATCATCTCCTTTGTGGTGCCCTTCCTCATGCTGGGCCTGCCCATCTTTGACGTGTGCTTCGCCGTGGTGCGCCGGGTGTCCCACGGGCAGAGCCCCATGCAGCCGGACCGGGGCCACGTCCACCACCGGCTCATCGACATGGGCTTTTCCCAGAAGCAGGCGGTGGGGGTGCTGTATGTCATCTCGGCTATCCTGGGCCTGTCCGCCGTGGTGCTCACCGCCGGCGGCGCGGAAAAGGCCATGATATTCCTGCTGTCCATGGGGGCGGCCGCGGCCATCGCGTGGCGGGTGTTTTTGACGGGCCCCGCCCATGAAAAGCCGGAGCAGACGGAAAACTCGGAAGATAAGGGGGAGGACNGCCATGNATAANCTGAAGGTNATGACCATTTTCGGCACCCGGCCNGAGGCCATCAAAATGGCCCCCCTGGTGAANGANCTGGAGNGCCGGGAGGNGNTCGAGAGNATCTGCTGCGTCACCGCCCAGCACCGNCAGATGCTGGACACCGTGCTGGACATTTTCCGGCTGAAGCCCCAGTTCGACCTGGACATCATGGAGCAGAGCCAGACCCTGTCCACCATCACCTCCAAGTGCCTGCTGGGGCTGGAGAAGGTGTTCNATGCAGGTGCGGCCCGACCTGGTGCTGGTGCATGGGGATACNTCCACCACCTTTGCCGGGGCGCTGGCGGCGTTTTACCAGCAGATCGCGGTGGGCCANGTGGAGGCGGGCCTGCGCACCTGGGANAANTACTCCCCCTTCCCGGAGGAGATGAACCGCTCCATGGTGGGNCGGCTGGCGGAGCTGCATTTCTGCCCCACCGCGGCCAACCGCCGCAATNTGGAGGCGGAGGGGATCTCCAAGGGGCTGTTNGTCACNGGNAATACGGTGATCGACGCCCTNCAGACNACNGTGGTGAAGGATTTTACCTTCGCNGANGATGTGCTNAATTNCCTGGACTANGNGGGNAAAAAGGTGATTTTGGTCACCTGCCACCGGCGGGAGAANTACGGCCAGCCCATGGAGGACATCATGTCCGCCCTGGCCNACATCGCCNNNANCCANCCCGAGGCGGAGCTGGTCTATCCGGTGCATCTCAGCCCGGTGGTGCGGGAGTGCGCCCACCGGCACCTGGACGGCATCGAAAACGTNCANCTCATCGCCCCGCTGGACGTGGAGGANATGCACAACCTGATGGCCCGGAGCTATCTGGTGATGACCGACTCCGGCGGCTTGCAGGAGGAGGCCCCCGCNNTGGGCAAGCCGGTGCTTGTCCTGCGGAAGGAAACGGAGCGNCCCGAGGCCGTGGAGGCNGGGACGGTGAAGCTGGCNGGNGTGGACTATGANCGNATCNNNGNGCTGGCNGACCAGCTGCTGGACGANCCCNCNGCNTACCNGGAGATGGCCCACGCCGTCAACCCNTACGGNGACGGCAANGCCTGCCGCCGCATNGNCGACGGCATTTTGTACCACTTNGGNCGGANANNNCAGCCGCCGGAGCCGTTCAAGAGCTGATATNACATCCCGCAGNGAGGGGGGGCNAAGTTGGAGGACAAAAANCGCACGGNAATGGCGGTGNTCATCATNGCGGTGGTGCTGGNGGCTGTGGGATACAGCTTNTTCTTCAACCTGCTGGCCCCCACCCCCCATCTGCNGCTGCCCGACCCCNACGCCTCCCAGAGNGTGGATCCGGANGGGGAGGAGAGCGGGCAGATGGAAGGNGTGGTGGTGGAGGTCGCCCCCCAGACGGTGCAGAGCNTGATCGCCGANCTGGANCGGTACAAGAGCTANCGCCGCACGGTNGCGGTGGAGTATTNTGCCGCCGACGGGGAATCGGTGGGCGCNGTCACCGCCCAGGTGTGGGAGGAGGNCGGCTGGATCCGCACCTCGNCCACCCTCAGCTCCGGCGCGGTGGAACACTCCATNGTNGGGGAGGGGACGCTGTGGCTGTGGTACGACACGGAGCGGTCNGTGTACTCCNGNCCGGTGGACGGGAAAACCGCCGACCTCATGCAGCGNCTGCCCACCTATGAGGATGTGCTGGATTTGGACAAACAGGACATCACCGCCGCCGGGTACGTGGAGCGGGACGGACAGCCCTGCGTGTANGTGGAGNCCNACGCNCCCCTNGGNNGNGTGGAGNGNTANTGGGTGTCGGTGAACAGCGGGCTTCTGGTGGCGGCGGAGANGGAAAAGGACGGGGTGGTGGTGTATGCCATGACNGCCCGGGACGTGGTCAGCCCCCTGGATCAGACCGACGGCATCTTTGTCCTGCCNGACGGNACCGTCCTGTATCCGCGGGAGGGGTAGTCAATCCTTCTCCCNCTTGTCTTTTCCGTCATCCAATCCCAGAAGCAGCAGCAGGCCCAGCGTGATGACCAGCTCCAGATTGTCNCCNTCCTCCAGGTAGAGGAACAGGATGATGAGCACCAGCAGGATGTCCCCGGTGTCGAANTTTTCCAGCTTGAAGTGCTTCATNANCCCGTCCAGCGCNTGCCCCAGNCCCCGGGTCACCTCNCCCACCAGGTCGTTTTTGGAGCGNACCGGNTCCGGNGGGCGGCGGGGGACGCNTGGATGGGGCTGANTNGGGNGGTTNTGCCGGTGCTGGCCNTGGCNTGGGTGNTTGCCGGGCTGGCCCTGGGGNTCCGGCTCCAGCAGGANGAAGCTGTCGTCGTCCAGATATTGGTTATACATGGCCGTCCTCCTTGCGGGNGCGGAACAGCTCCAGNCCCCCGCGGATGAGCCGGGACAGCTTGGCGATTTGNATCGCNTTGTCCAGCTTGGCGTACCGTTCCTCNTTCACAAAGGGGCGCAGGGCGGTGAGCAGGGCCACCCGCTGGTCGTCCCCGCCGCCGCTGTTGAACTGGCCCATGAGCTGGGCGGCGGCGGANAGCGTCCCGGCGTCCAGATTGCCNAGCGCGCCNAGCATCCCGCCCAGCCCGCCGCTCAANCCGGCGGGNGCCGCCGGGGGAGCGGGAGGCGGAGGCGNGGGTGCGCTNTCGCTTTGGGNCGGCGCGNCCGGGNTGGNAGCTTGNTCCGCCTCCTGGCTCTGNTCGGAGCTTTGNCCTGANCCGCCTAAGTTGAGCGACTGGGCCAGGGACATGATCTGCGNCATNGCCTGGGGATTGCCCAGGATACCTTCCAATTTTTCTTCCAGNTCGCTCATGNNTCTCCCCTCCCGGCGCGGTGTTTTGTCAGATTATTTTAAGCTGTCCTTCATTTTCTGGAGGAGTCTGGCCCCCTCCGGGTCGTGCATCAGCTGGCGGATGGCGTCGGTCAGCTGGGCGGTATCCCCTTTGGCGGCGCGCTGGGCCGCCGACTCCAGATCCCCGGTGCTTTTGCTGAGCAGCTGAAAGATCTGCTGCGTCTCCGGCGCGTCCCGCAGCTTTTCCAGCTTGCCGGGGTCTTTCATCAGGCTCGCGGCCTCTTTTCCCTTGAGCAGTTCGTCAAAATTCGGCATAGGAAATCCCTCCGTTCACTGTCAGTATATGTTCGGACGGGGGAATGGTGACCAATATGAAGATTTTAGTATTTTCCGATTCTCATGGACGGCTGGGCCCCATGATAGACGCGGTGGAGCGGGAGCGCCCCGCCCGCGTGTTTTTCCTGGGGGATTGCTATCGGGACGGTCAGGCTCTGGCGGATGCCTACCCGGATGTGCCCATGGAGCTGGTGCGGGGCAACTGCGACTGGGACAAGGCCCCGGACGAGCTGCTTATGGATGTGGGCGGGGTGCGTTTCCTGCTCACCCACGGCCACCGCTACTATGTGAAGAGCGGAACCGACCATCTGGCCCGGGCGGCGAAGGAGAAGGGCGTGGACGTGGCCTGCTTCGGCCACACCCACGTGGGGCTGAATATGCCCAGCCGGGGAGTGTGGCTCTTCAACCCAGGCAGCGCTGGGGGAATACACAGCCGGGTGGGCTACGGCGTCATCCTGGTGGAGGATGGAAAATTCCGCGCCGAGCTGAAATGAAAGCCCAGACATTATTTTTTGAGTTTTTTATGGGTAATGATTGATTTCCTTTTTTGACCTATGCTATAATAAGAGGACAAAGACCCATGGGTCTTTGTTCGTGCTGTTCTTCAGCACGAACAAGAAATATTCCGAACGGAGGGGGATGCGTATGATCGACAGCCCGCCGGGGAAACGGCCCACCGCGCAATGCGCCTAAGGGCGGCGGGTGACACGCAAGGCGCATCGGCAAACCATCGGAAACGATGGGACGCAAAGCCAGAGGCTGTCGGACGGTCGCTTTCGCGAAACGCGGGCCCGTCCTACGCTCGTTCGGCCGCACTATGTGACCCCCGAAGGGGATCGGCAAACCATGGGAAACTGTGGGACGCAAAGCCAGAGGCTAAGGCGCGGGATTCGGCGTTAAGCCCGTTCGGTTGCATGGCAAACCGCGGGAAACCGTGGGACGCAAAACCAGAGGCTAAGGGGCCGCCGGGACTGTTTGGCGGTTCTAAGCTCGTTCGGTTACCGGATACCTTTGCGTCCGAAAACCGCAAAGAAAGGAAGAGGAACATGAAATTTTGGAAAAAGACCCTGTCCGTAGGCCTGTCGCTGGTCATGTGCGCCAGCATGGTCGCCCCGGCGTTCGCGGCGAGCTTCACCGATTTGCAGAATGCGATCGACACCGGCAAGAATCAGTATAATACTGACACTGGTAACATCAGCATCGAGGCATCCAAAGATGAGGAAGGCAAGGTCAATATCACCCTCAGGGAAGACGTAGAGTATGACCAGAAGGATGACACAACGGGCGTCACTGTTAAGGGCGATGTCACCATCAACATGAACGACCATAACATCCTTGGCTCGGAGGATCGTGACGTGATCACAGTGGAGAAAGACGCCAGCCTGACCATCAACGGCGGCGCCGAAACCGAGGAGCCTGACGAGGGTGAGACTTCCGAAGAGCCCGCCGAGGGGGAACATTCCGAGGAGACTGACGAGGAGGGGCAGAAGAACACCATCACCGGCAACATAAAAAATGATGGTGAGATCACTGCTGACGGTATCACCCTTGAGGGCGATGTGGACAACAACGGCACTCTTGATGTGACGGAGAGCACCATCATCGGCGATGTGGACAACAGCGGCAAATTTGACCTGGCCGACAGCACCCTTGCCGGCAATGTGACGGGCAACGGCACGTTCACCCCGACCAAGAGCACCATCAAGAGCGATTATCCCACCCTGCCCGAAGGCTACCAGTGGCATATCATTGATTTTACTACCAAGTATATCATCAACAATGACGATGGCAGTGGAAACAAAGAGATGGACTATTGGGCCACTGTCGACATCGATGAGGGCCTGACATTCTCCTACACCTATGAGATCGACGGTGTGACCTATGAGGGTACGCTGGTTCCCTTCAAGGGTTGGTACGATGAGAATGGCGTTTTTTATGGCGCCGGGGTAGGCAAGCGCCAGCTGACGGTGCCGGTCAAATACGGGACGGATACCTTTGTCACGGTGAAGATCAACGGCCTGAAGGATGATACCTATGAGTGGTGGAGTGGGATGTACGGCACGCGCTATGGCTACGAGTGGACTGATGGCTGTTTCATCATCCCCGTGGGGTTGGATGTCCAGCAGCTCACGATGTGGAACTATTACAAGGAGCCCGCATCCCAGCAGCAGCCTGTTATCACAGACCGCCAGGTCGACATCAAAGTCTCGTTTGAGAAGTATATGCCCGGTGATGAAAATGCCAAGGTCGAAAGCTCTTTCGATCTGAGCGCGATCAGCAAGAATTACACGCTGACGTACAGCTATGTTGACCCGGAGACCGGCGAGATTGTGACTACGGATCTGACAGTGGCGGGCGCTGGTACGGAGACCATTGATAATCATAAGTATGAAGGTGTGCAGGATCATTTCTTCACCTGGAATATCAGTGTCCCCGTGGGCGTGGACGGCATCTATCTGTCCCTTAAGCAGAGCAATTACGATATTGAGGGGTATGAGTGGCAGGAACTGACCGGCACCAACGCAGATTGGAAAGACGGCCTTTTGTATGTCTCTGTTGACGGTAACCCTGTGGTCACATACCTGTATAATGTGTATGCCGTTCCCACCCCCAACC
>JAAVHV010000016.1 GCA_014799505.1 Clostridiales bacterium | reverse complement strand
GGCAGAGGCGCTCCGGGCGATGCTTCCGCGAAAGATTCCCCGCTCCGCCGCTGATACCCGCCCAGAGACGGTGGGGGAGGCTGTCAGCGGCTGGGCGACCCTGGGGCTGTGTCTGGCTGCGTTGGTTGCGCTGATCATCGCGCTCAACACATGGGGCCGGGGGGCCTCCGTCAGCGTGCCCATCTGGTTCCTGCCCTTCCTCGCGATTGGCTCGTTTCTGAGCACGGGGGTGCTGATCGCCATCGGCGCCGCCATTTTGCTCCTGTGCGGTATCGGCGCCGCGGTTTCGCTGGCGAAGCGGAAAACGGTGTGGGAGATCACCACAATTAAATAAACAAAGAGGCCGAAAGCTATCCGCTTTCGGCCTCTTTGCAAGTTTTAGGTAGCTTCTCTGGGATCCGGGTCGGCCCAGATGGTGGAGAAATAGTCGTAGTACGGCATGAGGAAGGTGAAGCCCTCCACCAGACGGCTGGCCAATTCGGGGCTGTAGAGGAACTCTGTCAGCCCCTCCTCATGGCCCACAGTCAGTGACTTTTTGTTGTACCACTCGGCCAGCCTGGGCTCGGCGCAGGGCTTTTTCCGGCTGTACTCAGGCCCGTCCAGCGCAAATTCCGACTGCTTAGTCAGCTTGTTGTGCAGCTTCAGCAGGGGCTTGGGATCCCGGTCGATGCGGGCCCGGTGCTTTTCCATCAGCGACGCCTGGGCGCACCAGAAGCCCATGCCGTAGCTCCAGCCGTCAGGGGCCAGCTCAAACCACAGCACCGGGTGGTCGCCGCCCGATTCGTTGCCGAAGCGGAAGAGAGACAGCCACAGGTGATCCTTATACGGCCCCCGGCCGAACAGCCGCCGGGCGTCCCGGTAGATCCGGGATACCTTCAGGTTCAAGGCGCTCTTGGGGAAGCGCTCCAGCAGCTCCCGCTGTACCTGCTCGCCCAGCTCCTTCATCGGGGTCTGAAAATAGGTCTGAAAATCGGACTTGTGGGCCTCAAACCAGCTCTTTTCGTTGTTGAAGCGGATGCCCCACATGAAGTCTACGGTTTGTTGAGAAAACCCTTCAAACATGGCGCGTCACTCCCATCCGCTCCAGTCGTCCAGTCCGCCCCATCCGCCCTCGCCGGGCAGGTCGATATACTGGGTGGGGGTGGGCTCAGGCTCCGGCGTGGTGTCCACCACGGGATCGGTGTCGATGGGCGGCAGATAGGGATCCTCGGTGGGGATGACGGGGGGATCGGTCACGACGGGCGGCTCAGTGACCGGCGGCACTTCAGGGGTGGTCACAACGCCGGGATCCACGGGGATGCCCCAGTAGGCCGCGTCAGCGGGGTTGTAGAGAACCAGCCTGTCCCGCTTGGCATAGGTGCTGTGGTTCTCAAAGGTGCGGGAGAGGAGGTTGCCGTTGGCGTCGTACACGCAGCGGTACACGTCCACCACATAGCCGGTGTAGGGGGTGATCTCCACCTTGTTGGTGCCCCGGGGGATGGNNTCGTCNGGCTGNTACACGGTGGTCCAGGGNGTGGAGGACTGGGTNTACCGCTGGGTCTCCACCTTGATGCCGTCAGGGTTGCTGCCGTAGAACTGGACGGTGAGCTTGCCCCAGGCCCCGCCCTCCGTGTAGGCNACGATCTTGATGGGGAAGCCGGTGTTGTTGCGGAACTTGAANTCCAGAGAGGGNTAGTACACCGTGGCNTCCANTCCGTTGGGGATATAGCCGGTGGCGAAGGCGTGGCAGGCCCGCCGGACNATCTCCAGATTGGAATACACCGCGCAGTANTACAGGGACGAGGACACCTGNCACACGCCGCCGCCGTCCATNTCCACGGTCAGGCCGTTCTGATAGCCGGTGCTGGTCTTATAGCCGTTGCGNGTGCTGGGGTCGCCGATNGTGTCCAGGTAGGAGAACACCTCCCCGGGCTGGATCACCTTGCCGTTGCAGAAGGAGGCCGCATGGCCCACGTTGAAGGAGCGGTTGGCCACGCCGTCCATATTGGTGGTGANNGAGGCCAGCAGATCCTTATAGTACATGGACTCGTCCTCGGAGGTTCCCGGCGGGGTGTACTCCANGGGNATGGTGACNGGCGCGCCGGGTTCGGCGGCGTCCAGCAGGGACTGNGCNTCCTCCGCGTTGACGGACAGGCCNATCACCGCCGGGGTGAGCTTGCCGNTNTCNTCCACGCCNGNGGCCTTGGGCTCCACATANATCAGCTCATGGAGNGTCTNGCCGCTNAGCTCNGCGCTGGGCACGGNCTCAGGNTCCACCGTCAGCTCGGTCTGGCCCTGGGCCAGAGCCTCCTCCACNGCNNNNAGCAGGGCGTCGGCGTCCACCTTCTGNCCGTCGCTGCCGGGAGTGACGGTCACCGTCCTCNTCCCCCAGCTCATAGGTGAAGTCCACCGGCTCCACATACAGCTCGTCGGCGATGGACTGGATCACCCGNTTTGCCTCNGNCTCCCCNTCGGGGGTGAAGGCGGCGGCGGACAGGGACAGNTCGGTGGGCTCCTTCGCCACGCCCAGCCACAGCGCGCCCAGCTTCCAGAAGGGCTGNNNCTCCTTGGCGCTGAAGCCCACGTCCACTGCGGCCTCGGGGGCGCAGGCCATCAGCTCNCCGGTGAGCTCNGCCCGCTTGCCCTCGCCATAGTGGAGGGTGAGCGTGCGGTTATCCAGGCGCTGATCCATTTCCTCGGTGACNACNGCCAAAGCGTCCTCCCGGGTGAGCTTGCCCAAATCGGCCACCGTATCTCCCCGGTCGTCCACAGCCACCGCGCCGGGCAGGAGCTGGTCNTTGTCCCGCACCCAGGCGCACAGGCCGAAATAGCCGCCCGCGGCGGCAGCGATCAGNGCCGCCGCNGTGAGGCCGNCGATNAGCCCGACCGGAANNTTCTTTTTTGGAGTAGATTGTTCCATAATGCAGAAAACCTCCTACGAACACAATCANAAACAGTATACCACGATAGGCCGGATCAAGCAAGAAAAAGTGTGGGGGAAAGGGTTACAATTCGGTATCAGAGGGTGAAAAATCCTGTCCGCCCGCCGNNTGCCGGCGGNCGGACAGGATACATTTTACAAATGGGTCAGGTNTTGTGGCTCTCCACAATGGCGCCGCTGCGGAAGGCGGCCACCAGGTCGANCANNTCGTCGATCTGGCCCTGGAGCNNCTGGCCGATGTCGGTCTGGCGGATCATGGCCCGGCTTTCCAGCCGCTCNAACACCTGNGAGGTGGAGGCGATGTCCCAGTTTTTGTGGATGGCGGCGGCCTTGCCNACGAAGGGCTCGTGNGCCACCAGCCGNAAGTAGTTGGAGCTGTANATNAGGGTGTACCCGGCGATGCCGGTGGTTTTCTGNTACGCNTTGCAGAAGCCGCCGTCGATGACCACCAGCCTGCCGCCGCCCTTGACGGGGCTCTCCCCNNNCTTGGACTTCACNGGGACGTGGCCGTTGATGNTGTNGCAGTGGGAGCCCTCCNGNNCGANCTCCTTCAAAATGNCCTCGCACACCGCCGGATCGTTATANAGGCGGTAGTAAGCGTTTTTGGTCTCCACCCANGTGGACTCGTCGGCGACNAAGCGGCGCTCNAAGGTGGTCATGCGGTCCCGGCCNAAGATGGGGCTGTTCCGCCCNGCCCACAGCCACCACAGGAAATCCATGCCCTGCTGGCGCTCCGGGGAGCCGACCTTATCGTANTAGGCCCGGCGGGCCANCTGGTCGGCGTANTCCAGGAATTTCCGGCCCGACAGGCTGTCGCAGCCCATGATGGAGAANCGCATGAGGGANCCNTCCTCNTGCATGGGGATGCAGCCGTGGAANAGNAGGTTGCCGTTNTAGATGCGGTACAGGCTGCCTTTGGAGTAGAGGAACCTAACGTGGCGCTGGAGCTTCTCACTGTGGCGGAAGGANCGGGTGAGGGTGTTGATAAGCGTATCCTCCTCCGGCGTGAGGGCATAGGGATCCGCCGGATTTACGGTGGGGAAGTCGGTGTCCAGCATGGGGTGGGTCACGCCGTCAATGGTGATGGTCTTGGCTTCGTAGTCGATNTTGTCCAGCATCAGCCGGTCATCCATGAGGAAGTCGGGATTGCGCTGGATTTTCTGCCCCTCCAGCTTGAACAGGATCATGGAGATGGCCTTGTGCATCCGGGCGCACAGCAGCCTGTCCCGGTCNGTGGTCTTGTCCTCGTCCTCCTTGGCGANNTTNANNTCAAAGCGGCTGATGTCGCAGTGGCGGTAGAACTCGTCGGCNAANACGGACAGGGGCCGCAGGGAGATGCCGTAGCCCGTCTCGATGGTCTCCAGNTTGTTGTANCGCAGGGAGTTGNCCAGCACGGTGGCNACNAGCGTCCGGGAGCCGGAGGCCGCNCCCATCCACAGGATNTCGTGGTTGCCCCACTGGATGTCCACGCTGTGGTACCGCATCAGGCTGTCCATGATGACGTCCGCGCCGGGGCCCCGGTCGAANATGTCGCCNACCAGGTGGAGGTGATCCACCGCCAGNCGCTTGATGAGCGCGCACAGCTGGATGAGGAAGTTGGAGGCCCGNTCCAGGTCGATGATGGTGNTGATGATGTTCTCGTAATAGTCCCGCTTGTCCGCCTCGTTCTTCTCGTAGTGGGTGTGGATCAGCTCGTCGATGATATAGGCGTATTCGGGGGGCATGGCCTTGCGCACCTTGGAGCGGGTGTACTTGGCGCTNACCAGGCAGCACAGGTCGATGAGCCGGTGGAAGGTGATGCGGTACCACTCCCGCATNTCCTCNGTCTCCCGCTCNATCTCCTCCAGCTTNTCCTNGGGGTAGTAGATGAGGGTGGCCAGCTGATCCCGGTCAGACCGGGGGACGGTGGTGCCCAGCAGCTCGTCGATCTTCACCCGCACCACGCCGGAGGCGGAGTTGAGGATGTGCTGAAACGCCTCGTATTCCCCGTGGACGTCGGAGATAAAGTGCTCGGTGCCCTTAGGGAGGTTCTGGATGGCCCGCAGGTTGATGATCTCCGTGCTGGCGGACTGGACGGTGGGGTACTGGCGGGCCAGCAGCTTCAAATATTCCAGCCGTTCGGGGGTAAAGGTGACGGTAGGCTTCATGGCACGTCCTCCTTGTCAGATTTCTCGACGCCCCTCCAGCGCCCGCATGAGGGTGGCATCGTCGGCAAATTCCAAATGGCTGCCCACGGGGATGCCGTAGGCCAGACGGGTGGTTTTCACCCCGAAGGGCTTGAGCAGCCGGCTGAGGTACATGGCGGTGGTCTCCCCCTCGGTGTCCGGGTTGGTGGCCATGATGACCTCCTGGATTTCGCCGGAGGCCGCCCGCTCCACCAACCGCTGGATGCGCAGGTCGTCCGGGCCCACGTGGTTCATGGGGGAGATGACCCCGTGGAGGACGTGGTACACCCCGGCGTACTCCCGGGAGCGCTCCATGGCCACCACGTCCTTGGGGTCGGCCACCACGCACACCACGCTGTGATCCCGCTTGGAGGAGGCGCAGATGACGCACTCCCCGTCCCCATCGGTGAGGTTTTGACACACCGGGCAGCAGCCGATGGAGGATTTCGCGTCCAGCAGGGCGGCGGCGAAGTCCTTTGCCGTCTGCTCCGGCTGATCTAAGATGTAAAAGGCCAGCCGCTGGGCGCTCTTGCGGCCCACGCCGGGAAGCTTGGCGAACTGCTCCACTAAATTTTCCAGCGCCGCGGGAAAGTAGTCCATATCAATGTCTCCTAATCGCTTATTCCCTGTATGATCTCTTGATAAACCTGCTCTGCATCACGCATTGCGCCATTAAATGCAGGCCATGCGTCTATCCCATCATCCTTTTTTCTTGGAATGATATGGATATGAAAATGAGGAACTGATTGTCCGGCGCTTTCATCACTTGCATTCAGCAGATTCACTCCATCATATCCACATTTATCAACCAATTGATTGGAAATATTTTTGACCGTATTCATCAAATGAGTTAATGTATCAGGATCGCAATCCAAAATATTTTTTACATGGACCTTTGGCACTGCCAAAATATGGCCATCAACATCCATAGCAACATCCATGAAAGACAGTGTGTGCTCATCTTCATATATTTTTCGAGATGGGATCTCGCCCCTGATGATTTTACAAAAAATGCAATTATCCATTATTTTCTTCTCCTTAATAATGGCTAAGGCACTGATTTGGCTTGGCGCAGGGCTTCGATGGCCGCCGCCGGGTCGTCCGCGCCGTACACCGCTGAGCCCGCCACCAGCACCGTGGCCCCGGCCTCGATGACCTGCTCCGCTGTGCCCGGGGCGATGCCGCCGTCCACCTCCAGCTCACAGCCGGGGTTGTATTTATCAATGATGGCTCGCACCTCCCGGATGGTGTCCAGCTGGTTTTCCATAAACTTCTGCCCGCCGAAGCCCGGTTCCACCGTCATCACCAGCACCATGTCAAGCCCCTCGATGTAGGGCAGGATGGCTTTGGCGGAGGTAATGGGCCGCAGGGCGACGGCTTTTTTCACCCCGTTGGCCTCCATGGCCCGGAGGGCGTCGGCAATGCGGGTGGGGTGGTCGGCCTCCAGGTGGACGGACAGCAGATCGGCCCCCGCCTTGCAGAAATCGTCGATGTACCGCGCGGGCTTGTCGATCATCAGGTGGACGTCCAAAAACATATCCGTGTGTTTCCGGATGGACCGCACCACCGGCACGCCGATGGTGATATTGGGGACAAACATTCCGTCCATCACGTCCACATGGAGCCAGTCCGCCGAGGACACCCGGCGGATATCAGCCTCCAAATTGCAAAAATCCGCCGAAAGGATGGAGGGCGCCACTTTGACCATGATTTTTACCCCTTCTTTTGTGGATTTGTTTGACGGTCAGGCCAGACGAAAGCCGCCCGGGCGATACACCCCCGCCCAACCGCCACATAAGATAAAATACGCGGAGGTCGCCGCCAGGGTCGGCTGGGCGGTTCCCCCACGCCCCCGCTCGCGCCCAGTCCGGACGTCTGGACGGCGCGCCGCACCTGAATACCCCCCATCGCCGCCATCGCGGCGGTGGGGGGAGTGTGAATTACTCTCTCACCCCGCCCGTTGGGCGGGGTGACGTCATGTCTGCGGCTTTTTTATCCCGTGATGGTGCCGCTGAGAGGCACCTCTTTGACCTGATAGCCCGCCTGACGCAGGGCGTCCATGATCTCCGCCTTGTGGCTCAGGCCGAAGGCCTCCAGGGTGACTTTCAGCTCCACCCCCGCCTGGCGGTTGATGTTGACAAACTGGTTGTGATCCAGCTTGATGATATTGCCGCTGAGCTTGGCCACCAGGTCGGCGATGCGCAGCAGCTCGCCGGGCCGGTCGGGCAGCTGCACCGAGAAGGTGAAGATGCGCCCCCGGTTGATGAGCCCGTGCTGGACAAGGGATGAGATGGTGATGACGTCCATGTTGCCGCCGGACAGCACGGGGACCACGTTCTGCCCCTGGCAGTCCAGGTGCTTTAAAGCCGCGATGGTGAGCAGGCCGGCGTTTTCCACGATCATCTTGTGCTTTTCCATCACATCCAGGAAGGCGTCCACCAGCTCGTCGTCGTCGATGGTGATGATGCCGTCCAGGTTCTTCTGGATATAGGGGAACACCTGGTCGCCGGGGGTCTTAACGGCCACGCCGTCGGCGATGGTGCTGATGGGGTTCACGGTGACCACATGGCCCGCCTCCAGGCTGGCCTTCATAGACGCCGCCCCGGAGGGCTCCACGCCGATGACCCGCACCGACGGGTTGAGCAGCTTGGCCAGGGTGGCCACCCCCGCCGCCAGACCGCCGCCGCCGATGGGCACCAAAATTACGTCCACGTCGGGCAGGTCTTTGAAAATCTCATAGGCGATGGTGCCCTGGCCGGTGGAGACGGTCAGATCGTTGAAGGGGTGGACGTAGGTCAGCCCCTCCTCCTCGCTGAGCTGGGCGGCCAACGCCGCCGCGTCGTCAAAGGTCTCGCCGTGGAGTACCACCTTCGCCCCGTAGTCCTTGGTGTTGTTCACCTTCACCAGAGGAGTGGTGGTGGGCATGACGATGGTGGCCTGCACCCCCGCCGCCTGGGCGGCGTAGGCCACGCCTTGGGCGTGGTTGCCCGCCGAGGCGGTGACGAGGCCGCGGGCCTTCTCCTCGTCGGAGAGGGTGGAGCACTTGAAATAGGCCCCGCGGATCTTATATGCCCCCGTGACCTGCATATTCTCCGGCTTGATATACACGTGGTTGCCGGTGGTTTTGGTGAAAAAGGGGCTGTACATCAGATCTGTGCGGTGAAGTACGCCGTCCAGTATTTTCCGCGCCGCCCTGAAATCGTCTAACGTCATCATTTGGAAAGACTCCCTTGTCTTAATTGAAATAGTACTCTATTTTACATGAAGAAATTGTTAAAGTCAACCGCCCGCACACCCTTCTTCTTGACAGAAGGCTTGTCCGGGGAGTAAAATAGAGGCCAGAACCGGGAAAGGGGGCAAAAGCTTTGCCTTATGTGAAAAAACGCAGCGTGCTGCCCGTCTATTTCATCGGGGGGACTTGGCTCCTGTGGTCGCTGTTCGCCCCCCTGTACCGCCCCACCCACTATATCATGGCGGCGCTGGCCTCCCTGGTGGCCTACTACGTGGGCAAGATGCTCTTCCCGGACAAAGGGTACGAGACCGGACAGGCTGCCCAGGCGGCCCCCCAGGCCCCACCCCAGCCTGTTTCCAAGCAGGAGGCGAAGCCCCAAAAGCCGGAATCCACGGGGAATCCCGAGATCGACGCCCTGCTGGACGAGCGGGGAAAGGCCATCTCCGAAATGCGCAGGCTGAATGACTCCATCAAGGATGTGAAAATCTCCGCCCAGATCACCCATCTGGAGACCACCACGGGCAAAATCATCGACGCGGTGGTGGAGAAGCCGTCCAAGCTGCCCCAGATCCGCAAGTTTATGAGCTATTATCTGCCCACCACGCTGAAGCTGCTCAACGCCTATGACCGGATGGACGCCGCCGGCGTGTCCGGCACCAACATCGACGGCACCAAGGGCAAAATCGAGGATATGCTGGACACTGTCTGCGCCGCCTTCACCCGCCAGCTGGACGACCTCTACGGCGAGGAGGCCATGGACGTGTCCGCCGAGATCACCGTCATGGAGCAAATGCTGGCCCAGGAGGGGCTGGGCGGCATGACCCTGGGCGGTCATTGAGAGGTGTCGAATGAAAAAGAGAATCCCCCGCAAGGGCTACCGGACGTTGGCCATCGTGTGGACGCTGGCCGCCGCCTCAATGGCGGTGGCGTTTGTGCGGCGGCTGGCGGAGTTCAACCTGCTGCTTCTTCTGCTGGCTGTGCTGAGCACCTTTACCGCCGCCAACTTCTGGAAAACATACCGCAGAACCCCAGAGCTGATTGTCCCGGATCCCTTTGACACCCCGCCCAAATTCGCGGACGACCCGATCCTATTTGACGACGACCCAAATCAAAATTCGGAGGAGAAAGACCATGAGCGATGAACTGAACATGATGCCCGAGCTGACCCTGGATCCCAGCGGCTCCGCGGCGGCGGCCGCCGCCGCCCAGGCGGCTGAGGCCGCTGTCCCCGCCGCCCCCGAGGCCCCCACGCTGACCCTGGGCAGCACCATCACCCCCGATGACGCCGCCGCCGTCCAGGCGGCACGGGACGCCCAGGCCATCCAGCTGGACGAGAGCCAGCTCAGCGAGGCGGAGCGGAAGATCGTCAACGACTTCGCCGAGAAGATCGACATCACCGATTCCACCCAGGTGCTGCAATACGGCGCCGCCGCCCAGAAGAACATCGCCGGGTTCTCGGAGAACGCGCTGAACAACGTACGCACCAAGGATCTGGGCGAGGTAGGCGAGGCTTTGTCCTCCCTGGTGGTGGAGCTGAAAACCTTCGGCCAGCCGGAGAAGAAGGGTATCGCCGGTTTCTTCCAGAAGAAGAAAAACGAGCTTACCGCCTTGAAAGCCAGCTATGACAAGGCGGAGGTCAACGTGGACAAGATCGCCTCCATCCTGGAGGGCCACCAGGTGACTTTGATGAAGGACATCGCCATGCTGGATCAGATGTATGAGCTGAATACCAAATATTATAAGGAACTGACCATGTATATCTTAGCGGGTAAAAAAGCGCTGATGAAGGCCCGGAACGAGACGCTGGAGGAGATGCGCAAGAAAGCCGCCGCCTCCGGCGCGCAGGAGGACGCCCAGCAGTACAACGACTACGCCAATCTCTGCAACCGCTTCGAGAAGAAGCTCCACGACCTGGAGCTGACCCGGATGATCTCCATCCAGATGGGCCCCCAGACCCGGATGATCCAGAACAACGATACCCTGATGCTGGAGAAGATCCAGTCCTCCCTGGTGAATACCATTCCGCTGTGGAAGAGCCAGATGGTGCTGGCCCTGGGGATGGAGCACTCCCGTCAGGCCACCGCGGCCCAGTCCGCCGTTACCAACATGACCAACGACCTGCTGCGCAAGAACGCGGAGATGCTGAAGATGGGCACCATCGAGACCGCCAGGGAGGCCGAGCGTTCCGTGGTGGACATCGAGACCCTCCAGCACACCAACGAGCAGCTCATCTCCACCTTGGACGAGGTCATGCAGATCCAGAAGGACGGCGCCCAGAAGCGCAAGGAGGCCGAGCTGGAGCTGGGCCGCATCGAGGGCGAGCTGAAGCAGAAGCTCTTGGAGCTGCGTGGCTGAGCGTGACAATGCCGCTTTTTTATGAAAGGAACCTTCCATGAAATTACTGAAAAAGCAGGGCGTGGCCTGGTTTCTCACCATTGTGATGATTGCCGCCGCCATCGGCATCGGCTACAACAAGGCCCACGCCTCCAGGACGCCGGAGCCTGATCTGCCCTCCCAGACCATCCCGCCCGGTTACTCCGAGACCATCCCGCCCGTCTCCACCGATTCCTTTGTGTGGGACAACGCCCGGGTGCTGTCTGACCGGACGGTAAGGGCATTGGACGAGCGCAATGACAGGCTGTGGAACAATTACAGCGTTACCGTCGGCGTGGTCACCTGCGACTACGGCGGGGATGATCTGTACGGCTACGCCCTGCAGTGCGCCGAGGACATGGGCCTGGGCGGCTATGACATGATCGTGGTGCTGGACATCCGGGGCGACAACTATTGGCTGCTCCAGGGCGATGATATACGCGAGTACTTCAGCGACAAGACCGCCTCCGACTACGCCTACGACTACATGGAGGAGCCCTTCGCCTGGGGCGACTATGACTCCGCCGTGCTCCAGCTCACCGAGATGCTGGAGGCGTGGTATGGGGTATACTATTTCTAGCCGATATTTTTGAAAGGAGGCTGCGCTTATGGATTGGATCGTTATTCTTGTGCTGGTGGTGCTGCTCCTGCTGGTGATCGAGGGCTCCCACCGGCGGCGCTACCGCAGCGGCTACTACGGGCCCACCTATGTTTACCGGCCGTTCTACCTGTTCCCGCCTAGGCCGCCCAGACCGCCCCGCCCGCCGCGCCATGCGCCTCCCCCGCCTCCCCGCGGAGGCCCCGGTTTTGGCCCTGGTCCTGGCCGCGGTCCTGGTCCCGGC
>JAAVHV010000015.1 GCA_014799505.1 Clostridiales bacterium | reverse complement strand
TGGACTAAATTGTGGAAGGGAGCGTTCACCTATGAGCCAAGTGCTGAAACAAATCAAAAGCAGAAGAAGTATCCGTAAATACAAACCGGACGCAGTGCCCCAGGAACTGCTGGATCAGATCATTGAGGCCGGACTCTACGCCGCCAGCGGCAAGAATCTGCAGAGCGCCATCATCATCCAGGTGACCAACAAGGAATTCCGCGACGAAATTTCCCGGATGAACGCCCAAATCATGTGCCGGCCGGAGGGCCACGATCCGTTCTACGGCGCGCCCGCCATGCTGATCGTACTCGGGAAGAAGGATCAGCCCAATCATGTGGCGGACGGCAGTCTGGTCATGGGCAACCTGATGCTGGCCGCCCATGAGCTGGGGCTGGGCAGCTGCTGGATCAACCGCGCGAGGGAGGAGTTCGACACCCCGTGGGGCAGGGATTTGTTGAAATCCCTGGGCATCGAGGGCGAGTATGAGGGAATCGGCCACTGTGCTCTGGGCTACATCGACGGCGATGTGCCGGTGGCCGCACCCCGCAAAGAGAACCGGGTATTCTACATCAAGTGAGTGTTCTAACCAGGCGGCAGCCCACACACCAGCTGCCGCCTGATTTTCTACCCGCCCCAATGGGACTTTCGAGGGGCTCCCTATCTTGTTGTATGCGTCTTGTTGATATAGTTCCTCCCCAGATTTTGGGGAGGGGTGCTCCAAAAAGCGTGGACAGAAAGGTCGGCTAATCATGCGGATCATCATCTCACCCGCCAAGAAAATGGTGGTGGACACGGACAGCTTTGCCGTGGACGGACTGCCTGTTTTCCTGGAGCAGACGGAGCGGCTGAAGGCCGCGCTTCAGGGAATGTCCCCGGCAGAATTGCAGGCCCTCTGGAAGTGCAACGATGCCATTGCCAAGCTGAACGTAGAGCGGCTGTCCGCCATGGATCTGCGCCGGCGTCTCACCCCCGCAATCGTCTCCTATGAGGGCATCCAGTACCAGTACATGGCCCCCGGGGTGATGGAGACGGCCCAACTGGACTATCTCCGGGAGCATCTGCGCATCCTGTCCGGCTTCTACGGTTTACTGCGGCCATTTGACGGCGTGACCCCCTACCGGCTGGAGATGCAGGCAAAGCTGTCAGTGGATGGACACCGCGATTTATATGACTTCTGGGGTGATACCCTGGCCCAACTGCTTGCCGCCGAAACGGATTTCGTGCTGAACCTGGCCTCCAAGGAATACAGCCGCGCGGTAGAGCCCCATCTGCCCAAGTCCGTCCGCTTCCTCACCTGCACCTTCGGTGAGTGGAAGGACGGCAAGGTCATCGAAAAGGGCACCATGTGCAAAATGGCCCGGGGCCAGATGGTACGATGGTTGGCGGAGAACAACGTCACAAACTGGGCGGATATCCGGGCCTTTGACCAGCTTGGGTATCGGTTCCAGCCGGAGCTATCCAATGAAAGCCACGACGTGTTCCTCAAAAGCGGCACATAAAAATGAGCGCCCACGGCTGACCGCAGGCGCCCGGGCCGTATTCATTTGTCCCCTTTGAGATAAGCCAGGATTTCCGCCGCGTTGGTGTCCGGCTTCACCTTGGGCATGACCTTCTCGATGACGCCGCTCTCGTCGATAACGAAGGTGGAGCGCACCACGCCCATGCTCACCTTGCCGTACAGCTTTTTCTCCTGCCACACGCCATAGGCCTGGATGGCGGTCAGTTCCGGATCGGAGAGCAGAATGAACGGCAGATCATACTTTTCCGCGAACTTCTTGTGGGACGCCGCGGAGTCCTTGCTGATCCCGATGACCACCGCGTCGATTTGCTTGAACTCCTCAAACGCCCCGGCGAACGCGCAGGCCTGCCGGGTGCAGCCGGGCGTATTGTCTTTTGGATAGAAGTACAGCACCACCTTTTTCCCGGCGAAGTCCGCCAGGGAAACGGGATTCCCCTCTGCGTCCGGCAGTGTGAAATCAGGCGCTTTCGCGCCAACCTCCAGCAGCTTGTTTGTCTCCATACGCAACAGCCTCCAGTTTGAAAATATCAAAGGATCACATCTGCTCAGCAGTATAGCGGAATGATCGACCAATTTCAAGTATGGCGTGTGAAGTTTCCGGGATCTCTTACCTTGATTTGATAGGAGTGGATATTTGTGAAAAAGTATATCTTGGTCATCCAAGGCGGCGGGCGTCCCAAGGGGAACACCGCCCAGCTTGTTTCCGCCTTCACTCAAGGCGCTGAATCTGCGGGCCACATGGTGGAGACGGTTTCTCTTCTCAAAAACGAGGTGAAGGGCTGTCTGGGCTGCAACGCCTGCCGCTACGGTAAGCCCTGCGTCCAGAAGGACGCGTTCAACGACCTCGTCCCCAAGATCAAGGCGGCGGACTGCATCGTGTTTGCCTCGCCGCTGTATTTTTGGACCGTCTCCGCCCGGATCAAGGCGTTCATTGAGCGATTCTACTGCATCGCAGAGGAAGACCCCGCGCCCCCGCTGGGCCGGTACGAAAAGTACCCGGTGAAGGACTGCGCCCTGCTCATGACAGCGGCGGACGATTTCTTCTGGACGTTCCAGCAGGCGCAGTCCTACTATCAATTCGCCCTGGTGAATTACATCGGCTTCCATGACCGGGGGATGCTGCTGGCGGGCGGCTGTGGGGATACCAACGGCCCGCCCCAGATCGGCAAAACCGGGCATCTGGAACGGGCCTACGCCTTTGGCCGGGAGCTGTACCCTGCTGAAGCTGACGAACAAAGCATGCAGAAGACCTGAAAGGAGCCGGTCATGGGTCATTTAACGATTCGATACGCTCAGGAAAGCGATATCCCCAAAATCCTCTATTTCATCAAGGAACTGGCCATTTATGAAAATATGCTGGATGATGTGGTGGCCACCGAAGACCTCCTGCGAGAGTGGATCTTTGAAAAGCAGAAGGCCGAAGTCCTCATGGCCGAGGAGGAGGGCATCCCCGTGGGCTTCGCCCTGTTCTTCCACAACTTCTCCACCTTCCTCGGCCGCGCCGGGATCTATCTGGAAGACCTGTTCGTCATGCCGGAGCACCGCGGCAAGGGGTACGGCAAAGCTCTCCTGCGCCGCTTGGCCCAAATCACCATGGAGCGGGGCTGCGGCAGGCTGGAATGGGCCTGTCTGGACTGGAACAAGCCCAGCATCGATTTCTACCTTTCCCTGGATGCCACGCCCATGGATCAGTGGACCGTCTACCGTCTCACCGGGGACACTCTGCGCAGGATGGCGGAGGGTTAACCGTCCTCAGTCCGGCTCATCCTTGTGGTCAAAATTGACCAGCCGAACGGCATCCAGTGACCCGACATAGAAGGTCATCGTCTCCAGTCCATAGGGCGGATTATGGGCCCCATAGAAGGTCTCTACCCGGATCACGACCTCGTAATATGGCGACTGTGGAACCTTTTGGACGCTGAGGACTTCCTGTTCCCAGTACTGTCTCGGCCCGTCGTAATAGTCATTCACAGCATTTTTGACCGGCTGGTGCAAAAGCCGCAAAATGACCTGCTCCATGGCGTCCTGCGGCAGCTCGCTTTTTGATTCCACCGCCGGGCAGTTCCAAACAGCAAACGCTGTTGGACAAAACACCGCCCAACAGCGTTCAAAAGTGCCGCCGGAAAATTTTTACATCAGTTTAGGGGAGGAAATTGTTTTGAATATGGAACATTTGAAAATCGCCCTGCTCCAGATCGCGCCATGCGGCACGATGGAAGGAAATCTCGAAAAAGGGATCGCATCCTGCCGGAAGGCTAAGGAACTGGGCGCTGACATCGCGCTGTTTCCTGAGATGTGGAGCGCAATCTGACTCCAGGCGAGAACTTCTATGTCACCACGCTGGATACCCACTGCGGCGAGGTAAAGGTCGGGGCCGTGATCTGCTATGACCGGGAGTTTCCGGAGAGCGCACGGATCCTCATGTTCCAAGGCGTGGTGCTTATCCTGGTACCCAACGCCTGCCCCATGGAGATCAACCGTCCCTCCCAGCTGCGGGCCAGGGCGTATGAGAACATGCTGGCCGTCGCCACCTGCAATTATCTGGATTCAGTGCGCTCGAAGCTAACAGAAAAGTCTTGTCTTTTCATTGCCGATAGATTATAATATAATGTAAAGATTTTTTTGCTGGATCTTGTGTTATGCGATCCATATTTGTTAGAAACCCGCGTTTGCGGCCTTGAAACGGCCGGGATCGGCCCTTTTCCATAGATTGTGAAACAGGTATATACCTGTTTTGTAGTTACCGCTATGTTTGGTTCGCGAATTTGAAGAGATGCGGAGGTAGGTTAGGATGGCGAAGGGATACAAAGGAATCAAACGCCGTTGGCTAGTCGCCCTGATTGCTGTTTGTTTGGGGCTCATTGTGGGCGGGGCGTTTTTTTACATCGACTACCTGGGCGATAACCTAAAGGAACAGAGCCTCCAGAATGTGCTGGCTGTAACCAAGCAGCAGCAGCAGGCTTTCGATACCTTTGTTCTCAAAGACCAGGAGCGTCTGCACAGCTACGCGGACTATTTTGCGGAAAACAGCAGCGGCGATGAGGAAGAAACCGAGCAGCTTTTGGCTCTGTTCGGCCGGGTGGACGCCTCTTATGGGGTGTTGTGCCTGGATGATGGCTGGGCCTATGGCACCTCCCTCGACGGTTCCTGGCAGAAGACCCTGACCGAAGAGCAGCTGGTGGAGTATTCCGCACTGGAGGGCAGCGGCACTCGGGTCGGCTACAGCGGGATCTATTCCAACATCCCCAGATTTGGGTATTATGAGACGTTTAGCTTTCGGAACGGCCACCGGGGTGTGGTGTTGAAGAGCTATGAGCAGGCCGCGATAGCCGACATCTTCTCGCTCTCCTTCTACGACGGCCAGGGCCGGGCCTATGTGGTGTCCAAGGACGGGACGATCCTGGTGCGTCCGTCCGCCAATACAAACACGTACGACAACCTCCTCGATGCGCTTAGCCAGTTCGTTGACCAGACCGAGGCCATCGAGCGGTTCAAGGAAGCGCTGAAAAACGATGAGGCTGGCAGTATAACCTTGATGGGGTCAGCCGGCGAGCTCATTTATACATATACCCCGATGGAGTCTGTGGACGGGTGGTTCCTGGTCTCTGTCGTGCCGGAGGATGCCGTCGACGCCGAGGCGGATGCGATCCTGCGGGGTTCCCAGATAGCATTGGTCTTTCTGGCTCTGATCCTGGTGATCTGCGTCGTGTTTATCATCCTGATCTGGCGCACTCAGCAAGATTTGGAGTCCAAAGACCGGGAGATCGAGTATCAGACCCAGCTGTTCAACATCTTTTCCACGCACCTCTCCCGCAGCTCGGATGATATGTTTATTATGGAAGACTGGGCGTCGAGAACAATAGAATTCGTCAGTGAGAATGTGGAGCGGGGCCTGGGCGTGACTTTGGCAAATGTGCAGGATTATTACATTGCCTCCGATGCGACTTCGGCTCCTGACGCGTCCAAGGAGTACTATGCCAAGGTGGACGCCATGTCTCCCGGCGAAATGTTGACCCGCAGCATGGAGCGGATCAACCCCAGGACTGGTGAGCACAAATATTTCCGGGAAAACGCCTACTGCGTCGAGCTTCAGGGGAGGAGCAAGCGGGTGTACTACGTCTCCGACCGAACCGAGGAGCAGAAGGATCGCAGAAACCTGATCGACGCCCTGCACATGGCCAAGGCCGCCAGTGAGGCCAAAAGCTCCTTCCTCAGCAGTGTCAGCCACGATATCCGCACCCCCATGAACGCCATTATCGGCTTCCTGGCCCTGATGCGGGATGAGGTGGATGACCGCGCCGCGATGATGGAGTATATCGGGCGTATCGACGCCGCCAGCCAGCATCTGCTGAACCTCATCAACGATGTGCTGGATATGAACAAGATCGAGAGCGGCAGCACCACGCTGAGCCTGGCGGAGATGGATCTGGCCGAGGTCATCGACGAGATCAACACCATCATCCGCCCCCAGACCAAGGCAAAGGGCCAGACCTTTGACATCTTCGTCGCTTCTCTGGAGCATGAGCACCTGAAGGGAGATAAACTGCGCATCAATCAGGTTCTGATCAACCTGCTGTCCAACGCGGTGAAGTATACCCCCGAGGGCGGCAATATCCAGCTGCGGGTGGAGGAACGTCCCCAGGTGGTCAGCAACTACAGCCGCATCCGCTTTACCGTCAGCGACAACGGCATGGGTATGAGTGAGGACTACCTAAAGGTGATCTTCGATCCCTTTACCCGGGAGGAGNNNAACNCNGCNGTCCACGAGATCCAGGGCACCGGCCTGGGNATGNCCATCACCAAGAGCCTGGTGGANNTGATGGACGGGACNATCCGGGTGGAGAGCCGGCTGGGNGAGGGCAGCACCTTCACGGTGGAGCTGGAGCTGTACATCCAGGANCNGGAGGAAAACGACCACGNNTTCTGGGNNNGCNACAAGGTNACCNGGATGATCGTGGCNGACGATGACGAGGACGTTTGCCGNGGCATNGTCAANGNCATGTCCAAGACNGGGGTNGAGGTGNNATACGCCACCAGCGGTNAGGCCGCCATCCAAATGATGCANGAGGCCCGGGAANCGGGCAGGCCCTANGACNTGATCCTGCTGGACTGGAANATGCCNNACCTGAANGGACTGGANACNGCCCGCCTGATNCGNANNGACTANGCCGAANAGATNCCCATCCTCCTCCTCACCGCCTANGACTGGAGNGANATCGANCAGGANGCCANAGANATCGGCGTNNANCACTTCATGCCCAAGCCCTTCTTTATGANCAANTTCAANGAGGCGATCCGNCGGGTCATGGGCNGCCAGAAGANGGNGGANGANNNNGANGAGGATGTNGTNANGGGNAANCANATCCTGGTNGTGGANGATATNGAGGTCAACCGNATCATTNTGGTNAAGATNCTCANCACCCTGGGCGCCCAATGNGANNTNGCGGGCAANGGGCAGNAGGCCGTGGAGNNNTTTGANCGCTCNCAGCCCGGCGAGTTCGACCTGATCCTGATGGACGTGCAGATGCCGGTCATGGACGGCTANGCCNCCACCAGNGCCATCCGGGCCAGCGCCCACCCCTCCGCAAAGACGCTGCCCATCATCGCTATGACGGCCAACGCTTTTGTGGACGATGTCCGCGAGGCCATAGACTCTGGGATGGACGCGCACGTCGCCAAGCCGATCCAGGTAGACAAGCTGAAAACGACGATCCGGCAGGTGCTGGAAAACCGCGAGGAAGAAANGCAAAAATCGCTGCAGATGAAAGGAGTTTAAGATNATGAGCTTATTGGAAGAACTGAAAGGCTTAGGCGTTAATGTAGACGAGGGCCTGGATCGCGTAATGGGGGACAATTCCCTNTANGAGATGATGCTGGGAATGTTTGTGGACGCCATTGAAACCACCCCCATCTCTCCGGAGGAATTTTCCGGCAGCGATCTGAACGANCTGATCCGGAAGGTTCACACCCTGAAGGGCACCACCGGGAACCTGTCCCTCACCCCCCTCTTTGACGGCTATATGGANNCGCTGGGGCTCCTCCGCAGCGGCCAGCCTGCCCAGGCCAGGGCGGAGTTNGAGCGGATTCTGCCGATCCAGGAAAGGATCGTTGACTGCATCAAGNGGAACATGGGCTGAATGTGCNGACAGCCCCAATGATGAAACGTAAACACTGACGAGGTGAAGGATTATGAGTCAGGANCNAAAAAAGCTGCTTATCGTAGACGANTCGGAGATCGACAGGATCATGCTGAAAAGCATCCTCTGCAAGGAATTCGAGATNCTGGAAGCCAGCAGCGGAAANGCGGCGTTCGAGTTTGTCACCACNAAANGCAGCCAGATTGACGGGATGCTGCTGGATATCGCCATGCCNAATATCGATGGGTTTGACGTACTGAAATTTATGGCGGACAAGGAGCTGAACAANATCCCTGTGTTCCTTGTAACTGCGGAGCCGACCAGGGAAAANGTGGAGAAAGCGATCCAATACAATGTCTCCGACTTTATCGGGAAGCCCTTTGANCGGGANGACGTGCTGCGCCGNGTGCGGTNAAAGCTGGGGCTCATCCCNGANTTCAAGCTGAGCGCCGAGGATATGAGGGCCACNGAAGCGTATATTTCNGAGCTTGAGATCCTGTACAACCGGTATCTAACTAATTTCANCAAAGACGCGACCCACTATAAGGTCATGGTAGACCTGATGAATATCCTGCTGACCAATTACAGCAAGACCNTGCGTGACNCAAAGCTCACGCCGGACAGCATCAAGCTGATCAGCAAGGCGGCTTATTTTTGCGATATCGGTGAAATGTTCGTTCCGGATAAGCGCCTCCAGACACTTTTGGCACATNCGGAGGTTCAGGATCTGCACCACAGCCACCCTTCCCTGGGCGCCAGCCTGATCCGGCTCAACCGGGCCAAGAGNTGCGAGTATTTCGTCGAGGTNTGTTCCAGTATGTGCCTGCACCACCACGAACGGTACGATGGNCAGGGGTATCCCGACGGGCTGCTGGAGGAGAACAACTCAATCTANAATCAGATGTGCCGTCTGGTAGACGAATTCGAGATGATGCGCTCCAAGTTCTACGGTGACAAGTCCAGGCCGGTCAAGTTCGTGATCCGNCGGCTGGTCAACGACAGCCCCGGCATGGTCACGCCGATGCTCTATTATCTGCTGGAGGACTGCGAGCAGCAGATCATCGATTATTTCATGAAGATCGANACCTAAAAACAANGCCCATGACAGGCGCGGCTTTAAAGTGCGGTGCTTACTGAATCATTTTAGAAAGGANGTGGCCCAAATGGAGGAACTNTATTCGACCCCGGCGGAGAACGGGCAGCCTGGAACCATCCTGATCGTGGATGACGATCCCACCAGTCGAAAGATCCTGGGAAAGGTGTTCTCGGAGTTTTATACGATCCAGGAGGCCGAGGATGGGATCGCAGGTCTGGAGCAGATACTGGACGCAAAAAACCGGATCTGTGCGATCCTTCTGGACGTGATGATGCCGAAGATGAACGGGATTGAAGTCCTGATGAAGCTCAAGGAGTTTGACCTGATAGAGAAGATCCCGGTATTCCTCATCACCGCGGAGAGCGGTCTGAGCGTGGTACAGGGCGCCTATCAGTTAGGCGTGATGGACGTAATCAACAAGCCGGTGGTGCCTTATGTGGTACAGCGGCGGGTACAGTCGGTCATCGAGCTGTTTGAGGCCCGCAGGCACCTGAGCGGCGTGGTGGAAAGCCAGAACATCGAGCTGTTGAAGCAGCAGAAGAAGATCATCGAGCTCAATCAGGGGATGATCGAGGCGCTGGCCACAGCAATCGAGTTCCGAAACGAGGAGTCCGGCGGACACGTCCAGCGGATCAGCGCCATTACACGGGTAATACTGGAGAACACCGAGTTCGGGATGGATCTGACCCAAGAAGAGATCGAGAACATCACCCTGGCCTCCATCATGCACGATGTAGGAAAGATCACCATTCCAGACGCTGTGCTCTGCAAACCGGGAAAGCTTACCGACGAGGAGTTCGAGGTCATGAAAAGCCACACCACACAGGGTGTGAGCATCCTGGAACGCATCCCCCAGCTGCAGGACAGTGGGATCTACGACTATGCCTGCGACATCGCCCGGCACCATCATGAGCGGTGGGACGGGAAAGGCTATCCGGACGGGCTGGCAGGGGACGCCATTTCGCCATGGGCACAGGTGGTTGCCCTGGCCGATGTTTACGATGCGTTGAGCTGCAGGCGGGTCTATAAGCCGCCGTTCCCCAGGGAGAAAGTGCTCGAGATGATCCTGACCGGGCAGTGCGGTCAGTTCAACCCCCGCTTGCTGGACAGTTTTTGCAACGTGGAGGAGCAGCTCTTCGAACTTTACCGGGAACTCGAAGAGACGGTGGCCGCCCGGTGATAGGCCGGACGGGCTGACCCCTTGCATCAAAGCATTGATTACAGCAGGGCTGTGACGGTAAAAGGTCACAGCCCTGCTTTTGTGGGACTATCCCGGAAATCCCAACCGGCGGCATGATCCGTTTTCTTGAGTTCCCTCTTGAATGCACGGATAGAAAGAGATATAATAGCGATGTAATAAGTTCCAGTCTGGCGGCTGGACTTTTATTGGGGCATTTGCCCATCCGGCACCCCCTGTTTATGGATAACAGATTCTAAGATGAACAGAAAAGGGACATGAGACAATGAACAGAAAACGCAAGAAGCATCTGCTCAACCAGCCATATGTCAAACAAATCCTCACGCTGTTTCTATGCTTTGTGCTGCTCTCATCCAGCATCCCGGCCACAGCCGCAGAAGCACCGGCAAATAACCGAACGGTGAAAGCGGGCATTTTCTTCTTTGACGGCTACCACATGAAGGACGACGATGACAACTACACCGGCTACGGCATTGAATTGCTGAATCTGATTTCCCAGTACTCCCATTTGAATTTCGAGTTTGTCGGCTATGACAACACCTGGGAGGAAATGCAGTCCATGCTGCTGAACGGTGAGATCGATGTGGTGACCTCCGCCAGAAAGACCCGGGAGCGGACGGAGCTTTTCGGGTTCTCCGATCCCATTGAACGCAACAGCACGGTGCTGTCCGTTCGGGAGGACAACGCAAGCATCATCTCCGGAGATTACAGCACATACGACGGCATGACGGTGGGATTGCTGGCCGGCAGCAGCCAGAACCGAACCCTGCCCACTTTTGCGGAGGAGAACGGTTTTACCTATCAGACCCGGGAATACGAGTACTCCAGTGAGCTGGAGGAGGCGCTCCAGAGGGGCGAAATCGACGCGATCCTTACCAGCAACCTACGCCGGGCGAAGGGCGAGAGAGTCCTGGATACCACCCACATCGACTATTTCTATGCCATCACACGGAAGGACGACCAGGAGATCCTGGATGAGATCAACTACGCCCTCTCTCAGATGAATCTCCACGAGGGGGACTACTGGGCGAACAATCTGTACAACAAATATTATGGAAACGGTGTGTCCTCCCCCAGCAATATTGACTTTACTCAGCGGGAACTGGATTACATAGAGGCGGTGCGTTCCGGGGAGAAGCGGATTACCGTAACGGCTATGCCCGGCCGGAAGCCCTATTCCTACGCGGAGGGCGGAGAGCTGAAGGGGATCCAGCCGCGGTTCTTTGACAGTCTGATGCAGATAGCCGAACTGCCCTATGAGATGATCGTGCCGAAGGACAACGCGGAATACGAACAGCTCATAGAGAGCGGCGGCGTGGATGTGGTGATCGATTGGCAGCAGTCCGCCGCCACGGAAAAGGAATATGCCAGCGGCGGATTTCTGACTAACACCTATATGAATACGGGTACGGCCCTGATAACTCGTAAGAATCACAGCGGGCCAGTCTCGTCCCTGGCCGTGCTGGAGGGTCTGGTGGGTCTGCCCTTGGAGTATGATGAGTTCAAAGACGCCCGCATTCAGCCCTGTTCAAGCCAGGAAGAGGTGATACAAGCCGTTTTGGAGGGGAAAACGGACGCCGCCTTTATGCGTACCCATGCGGCACAGTGCTTTGTGAACAGCGACACCACAAATTCCCTTCGGTTCCGCATACTTGATTCCGATCAGATCGTATTCAATATGTATATCCCCACCAGCGGCGACCATGAGCTTGTCAACATCCTGAACAAGTGCATCCAGCAGGTGCCGGATGATGTGCTCAGCCGGCTGATTACCGAGTATACCGCCGGTACGCCGGAAAATGTGACCTTCCTCCAATATATGGCCGCCCACCCAGCGATGATCCTCCTGCTGTCCGCACTGGCCGCCCTGGCCATCGTTGTGATCGTCTTCTTTTATCTGCGCTCCTGGTGGAACAATATGCGCCTCCGGATGACAGAACAGTCCAAACAGGAATTGGAGGAACAGCTGGCGATCGTCAACGCCCTGAGCCGGGATTACCTGAACGTCTATTCACTGAACTTGAAGACCGCCGCCGTCCGGGTGGTGAAGGAGGCCGGCTATCAGCCCCTCGGGGTGGACTGGAAGAAGGATGAGGCGTTCCGATATGATGAGATCGTGCGTCTGTACATTGAAAACCGAGTCTTTGATGAGGATAAAGACTATATGACGGAGTCGCTTTCCCTGGAACGTGTCCGGGAGGCGCTGTCCTCCAGCCCGGAGTATACGGGAACCTACCGCGTCTGGGATGGCGAGGAAGTTCACGATTACCAGTTTATCTATGTGGCGCACCAGGTGGAGGGCCAGACAGCGCCCATTGTGCTGGCCGGATTCCGAAATATCGACGAGATCGTCCGCAAGGAGCAGAAGCAGAAGGCGGCCCTGGAGGACGCCCTGCACATGGCCCAGGCCGCAAGCGAGGCCAAGACCGCCTTCCTGAGCAGCATGAGCCACGATATCCGCACCCCCATGAACGCCATTATCGGGTTCCTGGCCTTGATGAAGGACGAGGTGGATCATCCGGAGACGGTCAGAGAATACATCGGGCGCATTGACGCCGCCAGCCAGCATCTGCTAGGCCTCATCAACGACGTGCTGGACATGAGCAAGATCGAAAGCGGCAGCACCACGCTGAGCCTGGCTGAGATGGATCTGGCCGAGATCATTGCAGAGATCAACACGATCATCCTGCCCCAGGCCAAAGCGAAGAAGCAGACCTTTGAAATCTTCACTTCCCGCCTGAAGTTCGAACACCTGCTGGGCGACAAGGTGAGGATCAATCAGATCCTCATCAATCTGCTGTCCAACGCCGTGAAATATACGCCGGAGAACGGAGCCATTGAGATGCGGGTGGAGGAGCTGCCCCAGGTGGTAGACAATTACAGCCGCATCCGCTTTACCGTCAGCGACAACGGCCTGGGCATGAGCGAGGATTATCTGAAGGTGATTTTTGACCCCTTCACCCGGGAGGATACCAAGGCCACCCAAGAGACCCAAGGCACCGGCCTGGGGATGCCCATCACCAAGCGCTTGGTGGATCTGATGGGCGGCAGCATCAAAGTGGACAGCAAATTAGGCGAGGGAAGCACCTTCGTTGTCGAGCTGGAACTGCGCATACAGGAGCAGGAGAACGATCCCAACTTCTGGATCGATCACCATATCGCTCGGATGATCGTGGTGGACGACGACGAGGAGGTTTGCCGCAATGTCGTCAAGGCGATGGCGGCCGTGGGCGTGTCCACGGACTATGCCGTTGGGGGTGAGCGCGCCGTCCAGATGGTGCGCGAGGCCCAGGAGGCGGGGCAGCCCTACGATTTGATCCTGCTGGATTGGAAGATGCCTGGGCTGAACGGTCTGGAAACCGCCCGTCTGATCCGGAACGACAGCAAGACCCCCATCCTGCTGCTGACTGCCTACGACTGGAGGGAGATCGAGCAGGAGGCCGTGGAGATCGGCGTAAACCACTTCATGCCAAAGCCGTTCTTCATGAGCACCTTTAAAGAGGCCGTCCGCCTCATGATGGGCCGCACAAAGGAGATCAAGCGCCAGGAGTCCGATGTGGTCAAGGGGATGCACATCCTGGTCGTGGACGATATCGAGGTCAACCGGATCATTCTAGTCAAAATCCTCAGCACCCTGGGCGCCGAATGCGACACCGCCTCCAACGGTCAGCAGGCCGTGGAGAAATTCATGGACGCGCCTGATCGATATAATCTGATCCTGATGGACATACAGATGCCGGAGATGAATGGCTACGAAGCCACAAGGGCGATCCGGGCAAGCGGCCATCCTTTCGCGCAGACCATACCCATCATTGCCATGACGGCAAACGCCTTTGTGGACGATGTGCGGGACGCCATCGACTCCGGTATGGACGCCCATATCGCGAAGCCGGTTCAGATCGATAAGCTGAAGGCAACGATCCAGCAGGTTCTGGACAGCCGGGAAGCCACAGAAAATTGATCGTTTAGGAGAAAAGCGGTGAGCCATATATGGCTCACCGCTTTTCCTTATCCATATATACTTTTACCATTTTCCCAGATTGGAAACAGAAAACCGCGCTATTTGCCGCTTCTCTGGTAGATCTCGCGGCGCGCCTGACACGCTCCGTCCTCCATAGCCCGCCAGAGCGCAGCCTGCACCGGCTCCTCCCCCAGAAGGGCTGTCACACGGGGAGAGAACTGCCTTCCGCCCAAAGCAATGGCCTCTTTCACCGCCTTGTCAAAGAGAGGCCGGATCTCTGGCTCCGGCCAGTATTCGTCCAGGCCGTACGCGATCGAGTCCACCAGGGAGACCACGTCTATTATCCGCTGCTCCGGGCACTGGCCGCGCCGGTAGGCGGCGGGATAACTCAGCGCCGCGTTCTCATCGTACCAGACATGATGGCCCAGAGCCACAGCGGCATAACCGCTGGTGGACGCTCGATCCGCAAGCAGCTGGTGCCCCGCAATGGTGTGCAGCTGGGCCATTTCATCCTCCACAGGGAACCACCGGCGGGCCGTGCGGGTGTGGAGCTCCGGGCAGTTCACCTTGCCCGCGTCATGAAACAGCCCGCAGCCCGCAGCATAGGCCAGCACGGCCTTTCGCTTTTCATCCGGGTCAGAGATGTCCCGGATGAAAGGGATGTCGTCAAAGAAGCCGTCATCCTGATCCAGGAGAACATCGCACAGCACCTGGGCCATCTCCGCCACGATGCGGCCATGGACATACAGCTCCGGGGCAAAGTGGCGCATCAGCCGCAGCAGGAAGTCCCGGTAGGGGATGCCCTGATCTATCTCAATAAAGGTGCATATGAACTGCCGAAGATAGAAAAATAGGTTTTCGTCCTCCTGGCTGGGCGGAAATGCGTCCAGATAGGACTGGATGCGGCGGTACAGCCCAGCCACATAGAAGCGCTCGCGCTCCCCCATCCGCTCCGGATATTGGGACAGGTACAGGCAGTAGTAGGCCGGCAGAGAAATGAGGGCGTACATCCCCTCGGGGGAAAAATCCCGGCTGTCCGCAGCGTCTATCTGGCGCTCAAGCTGCTGGAGGAAGTAGTCCACGCCGTGGATGCCGCAGTAAAACTCGACGGCGGAGC
Source organism: Clostridiales bacterium (assembly GCA_014799505.1). Taxonomy (GTDB): domain Bacteria; phylum Bacillota; class Clostridia; order Oscillospirales; family Oscillospiraceae; genus Enterenecus. The sequence continues at coordinate 141,228 of JAAVHV010000015.1, read as the reverse complement.
GGTGGAAGATCTGCCGCGGGGTGGGCGGCCTGTCCCGGTAGACGATGTAGACGGACCGCATGATATCCGCCACATCCTTGCCCGTCATGGCTCCCTCTCTGGAATGGGAAATGCTGCTCACCATCAGCTGGTGGGTCATTTTCACATACTGCTCCCAGGGCAGGTTTGGGGCCAGGGCGCGGTAGTACGGGTTTTCCATCACCTCCAGCGCCTCTTTTAGCCGCCGTGTGCGCTCCCCCACTGTGGGGAACCGGCCCAGGGCCCGGTTTGCCGTGGCGCGGATAATATAGCCGCGGGTCTTGTCGTCCCTGAACTCCTCGAACTGGTTCAGGTAAGAGGCTGCCTCCTGGAAGCATTCCCGGACACGGGCGTAATAGAGCGCCGCCACCTGATCCATGTTCACTAGCTTGTTGGCCAAGGAAAACCGCCCCATACCCAGCCAGTATAGGTGCTCAATGAGATCCGAACGATCCCCCTCCTGCCGGGCCAATGCCAGCAGGGCCTCCTGGATCTGGCAAACAAGGCCCACATCGACCTGTTTGGGGCTGGCCAGCAGCTTGGCCGAAAATTCCTGGAGGGTCTGCCGCTCCTCCCTGTCCGCCCCGGAGAGATGATCCAGGGCGGGCAGCAGCTTTTCCCGCAGCAGTTCCATATTCCGTCGGGCCAGCCGCCGCCTGCGCCGGCGCTGGGCTTGAAGCCGATTTGTATATGCCTCCAGTGAGCCATCCTCCGGCCCCGGCCGGAGGGTCAAGGAAATATACTCCTTGACATTTGCGATATATTCTTCCTGATATGGACGCACAGCGCCTCATCCCTTTCTGGCTGTGGGCTGGTCTGCGCCTCTTATTCAGCGGCTCAGAAGTCCTTTGCGCTCTAAGACCTCCTGTACGGCGGCCTCCATTTGCTCGATCACAATAGGCTTGGATACATGGGCGTCCATCCCCGCCTCCAGCGCGTCCCGGATGTCGTCCATGAATGCGTTGGCCGTCATGGCGATGATGGGAACCTGACTGGCGCGTGGGTGGGCGCTGGCACGGATAGCCCGGCTGGCTTCATACCCGTTGAGCACGGGCATCTGCACATCCATAAAAATGATGTCGTACTGGCCGGGCTGGGATCGCTCAAACTTTTCCAGCGCTTCCTGGCCGTCGCAGGCCGTCTCGCACTCAGCCCCCAGAGTGGTGAGGATCTTGGTCAGGATGATCCGATTGACCTCGATATCGTCCACCACCAGGATGTGCAGGCCCTTCATGGCGCTGCGCTTCTCCTTCGGCTGGGCGGGGGCCGACCCACCCTCCTGCATCCGCTGGACGGCCTCCTTGAAATTACTCATGAAGAAGGGCTTGGGCAGGAAGTGCCGAATGCCCACCTCCATGGCCTCCTGTTCGATATCGCTCCAGTCATAGGCGGTGAACAGTAGGATGGGGATCTTGTCCGGGTAGTTCTTTCGGATGAGCCGGGCGGTCTCCAGCCCGTTCAGTCCGGGCATTTTCCAGTCCAGCAGGATCAGGTCATAGGGCCGGCCCGCCTCCCGGGCGGCGCTGATGGCCTGAAGCGCATCCTCACCATGGATAGCATAATGAGTTTCCACCCCCAGCCTGCCCATGCGCTTGACGATGTTCCGGCATATATCCTCGTCGTCGTCCGCCACGATCATTCGGGTGATGCCGTGGGCCTCCCAGAACCTGGGGTCGGTGCCTTTCTCCTCCTGAATGCGCAGCTCCAACTCTACGGTGAAAGTGCTGCCCTCCCCCGGACTGCTGGTCACGCTGATGGAGCCGTTCATCAGATCCACCAGGCTCTTTGTGATGGCCATGCCCAGCCCCGTGCCCTGGATCTTGTTCAGCATGGTGGACTGTTCCCGGGTAAAGGGGTCAAAGATCACCTTCTGGTAGTCCTCGCTCATGCCCATGCCGTTGTCGCTGACCACGAACCGGATGCGGTCGTGCCTGCTGTCGGTCTGGGGCAGCTCCATCACCCGCAGCTCAATTCTGCCCCCCTTGGGGGTATACTTCACCGCGTTGGACAGAATATTGATGAGGATCTGGTTGATGCGCAGCTTGTCACCCAGCAGATCCTCGTGGGCGAGGGCCGAGACAAAGATTTCAAATGTCTGATCCTTCGCCTTGGCCTGGGGGCGGATAATGGTGTTCAGCCCCTCGATGACCTCCGCCAGGTTCAGCTGGTCGATGTTCAGCACGGTGCTGCCGCTTTCGATCTTGTTCATGTCCAGCACGTCGTTGATCAGGCCCAGCAGATGCTGGCTGGCGGCGGAGATCTTCTGGGTATACTCCAGCACCTGCTCAGCGTTGTCCGACTCCTCCCGCAGCAGCTCCACAAAGCCCATGATGGCGTTCATGGGGGTGCGGATATCGTGGCTGACGCTGCTCAAAAAGGCGCTCTTGGCCTTGCTGGCCACTTGGGCCATGTCCAGGGCCTCGCTGAGGGTTCTCTGCGCCTGGTGCTCTTTGGTGCGGTCAGAGATGTAGTATGCGATTTTTTTGACGCCCTGCACCGACACGCAGTATATGCTCTCATAAAACCACCTGCGTTCGCCGGTCTTAGGATCGACCCGCTCGGTCTCCATAACGCCAAACGTGGAGCCCGGCTCCATCTGAAGCAGCTCCTCCCGGCCAACGGCATGGCCGGTGATGTATTGGGCCTGACCCATCCGGCCAATGCCATGCTGGGCGGCCTCCTCTCGGGTGATGCCCAGCACCCGCTCCATATTGGGACTGGCGTACTCCAGTTGATCCCCTGTGCCGTTGAACATCATGTACACGTCATCCACGTCATTGGCCAGGAAAGAGGAAAAAACGTCAGCGACCTCCTTGCCGCGCTGAATCTCCCGCTCCGCCCGCAGACCATCCAGCCGCCGCCGGAAGCGGAAGCGCAGCTCCTCCCCCGACATAGGCAGCGTCCAGATGTCCGCAATCTGCCCAAGATGTGGGGACAGCAGCGGAAACTGTTCCCCGCCGGACAGCACGACCAGTCCGGCATCCTCCCTCCTGCCGGAAAGCAGCGGGCCAAGCGCCTGCGCCCCCAAGGCTTGAATATCCGCCAGGATCAGATCCGCGCGCTCCAGCGGCGCGTCCTCTGCCCGGGCGCTTTCCAGGCAGGTACAGGTGAAGCCTTCCGGCGCCTGCTCGTCCTTGATGGGTGTCCACAGCTCCTTCCGGGGCCCGACAAAGCAAATCTGGATGTGATAATGAAACATCTTGATTCCACCCCCAATGTTGCGAAAAGACGGCCACGGCAGCCGCCGTGTGCCTATGCGGCAATCAAAGTCCGGCCCGATGACCGCACGGATGCCGGCACTGGATCAGGTATTGTACGGCGAGCCGACCTCAAACGATCCTGGCCGGTCAGCCTTATGGAGCAGCCGGATCCTGCCCTTGCTCTTTCCTGCGGTTCAATACGTCTTGTATCGTGTGTTCCATCTGTTCGATCACAATGGGCTTGGCCACATGGGCATCCATGCCCGCCTGCAGCGACTCCCGCACGTCGTCCACGAAGGTGTTGGCGCTCATGGCAATGACCGGGATCTCCCGCGCCGAAGGGTGCGCGCTTGCCCGGATGGCTCGGGTGGCCTCGTATCCGTTCAGGACGGGCATCTGGATGTCCATCAGGATCATGTCATACTCACCGGGCCGGGAGATCTCGAATTTCTCCACCGCCTCCTGCCCGTTCACCGCTTCGTCGCACTGCGCGCCCAGCGTGGTCAGGATCTTGACCAAAATCATCCGGTTGACGTCGATATCGTCCACCACCATCACGCGCTTCCCACTGACCACGCTTTTTGCGCCGCCGGCGGGAGCTTCCTTCTGACGCATATCCATCATTCGCCCCACGGCATTCTTGAAATTACTCATGAAGAAGGGCTTTGGCAGGAAATCTCTGATCCCGACCTCCAGGGCCTCCTCCTCGACCTTCCCCCAGTCATAGGAGGTGAACAGCAGGATGGGGATCTCATCCGGGTCGTTCTTCCGAATCAGCCGGGCGGTGGCAAGTCCATCCAAGTCCGGCATTTTCCAATCCAGCAGCATCAGGTCATAGGGCTGCCCCTTCTCCCGGGCACTGCGGATCATTTCGATGGCCTGGGCGCCGTTGGCGGCAAACTGTATCTCCACCCCGGTATCCGCCATCTTTTTTCCGATACCGCGGCAGATATCCTCATCATCATCCGCCACCAGTATCCGCTTCACGCCGTGCTCACTCCAGAAGCCGGGGTCGTCCTCCGTCTCCTGAATGTGCAGCTCCAGCTCTACGGTAAAGGTGCTCCCCTCGCCTAGCCTGCTCTTCACGCTGATGGAGCCGTTCATCAGGTCCACCAGGCTCTTGGTGATGGCCATGCCAAGGCCCGTGCCCTGCATCGTGTTCCAAGCCATGCCCTGTTCCCTGGTAAAGGGTTCGAAAATCACCTTCTGGTATTCCTCGCCTATGCCCTGGCCGTTGTCGCTGATGGTGAACCGAATGCGGCTGTAGTTCCGATCCACCTGGGGCAGCTCCTCCACGTTCAGGCTTATCCTGCCGCCGTTGGGCGTATACTTCACCGCGTTTGACAGGATGTTGACAAGGATCTGGTTGATACGCAGCTTGTCGCCCAGCAGCCTCTCAGCGCTCAGCGAGGTGGCGGATATCTCAAATCGCTGCTCCTTCATCCTGGCCTGGGGCCGGATAATGGCATCAATCTCCTTGATGACCTCCGCCAGATCCAACTGCGTGATATTCAGCACCGCGCTGCCGCTCTCCAGCTTGTTCATGTCCAGCACATCGTTAATCAGGCCCAGCAGGTGCTGGCTGGCGGCGGAGATCTTCTGGGTGTACTCCGCCACCCGCTCCGGGCTGTCCGCCTCCTCCTTCAGCAACGTAACAAAGCCCATAATGGCGTTCATGGGAGTGCGGATGTCATGGCTGACGCTGCTGAGGAACGCGCTTTTCGCCCTGTTGGCCACCTGGGCAATCTCCAGCGCCTCGCTCAGAACGTTCTGATCCTTTTTCTCCCGGGTTCGGTCTGAGATATACAGGACGATCTTTTTGACTCCCTGCACCGACACACAGTATATGCTCTCGCGGAACCATTTTTCTTCCCCGGTCTTTTGATGGATACGCTTGGTCTCCCTGGGCTCCAACGCTATCCCTGGCTCCAGCGCGGCTAGGCACTCGCTGTCCACCTCGTGTCCTGTGATATATTCGGCGTGGCCGATCGCCGCCACGTCGTTCAAAACGGCCTTGGCGGAAACACCCAGGACGCGCTCAATGTTGGGGCTGACAAACTCCACCTTGTGTCCCGCCCCATCCATCATCATGTAGACGTCGTCCACATTGTCGGACAGGAAGGTGGAGAATACCTCAAGCATCCGCTCCTGATACCGGATCTCCTGATCCTTTTGGGCCCACATCTGCTCCTCCTGCTGCTTTTGGGCGGTATAGTCCACCAGGAACCGCTGATAAAACAGCTCTCCTCCTTCTTCCACCAGCTTCACGTTCCCTAGGATATGCAGCATCTTGCCATCCCGATGCCGCACCCGGTACTCCACGCTGGCGCTGTCCCCCGCTTTCTTCAGGGAGGCAATACACTCGCGCAGCTTGGGCTTATCCTCGTCCAGCACAGACTGGGCCACCTGAAAAAAACCGTCCTCCAGCATCTTCTCCTTGGAACTGTAGTCCAGCAGCTTCAGGGCCGCCTCGTTGATGCTGAGGATTCGGGACCCATCCACCGAGTGGCATATCACGCCGCAGTTGGTCGTGGAAAACAGCATCTCCAGCGTCCGGCTTTTCTCCACGATCTCCCGCTCATATGCCCGTTCTTTGGTCACGTTGATAGCCACGCCTACGGTACCCATCACGCTCCCGTCCAGATCATACAGCGGGGATTTATACGTCGTCAGCAGCATTTCGCCCTCGCCTGTCTGGATGGCCTCATCGAAAACGCAGGTCTCCCTCCGCTCGATCACCTCGAACTCAGACTCGACGCAGATACAGCCCTCCTCCTCAATGTCCCAGATATAGCCATGACTTTGCCCCTGCACCTGCTGTTTGGTTTTGTTCACCACTTTGCAGAAGCTGTCGTTCACTCTTTCATGGATGCCGATGTTGTCCTTGAACCAAATGAGGTTGGGCGTGGTGTCGATGCAGGTGTCCAGAAAGCTGTTGACCTGCCAGTAATCCTTGCCCAGCTTATAGCCCTGCTGCCACCGCAGGAAGCGGAACCGGACCTCTTCCTCCCCCATAGGCATGACCCATATGTCCTTGATCGCGGATCCAACCTCCGCCAGAGCCGGGACCTGCTCCCCGCCGGCCAGCACGATCAGCTCCGCTCCGGGCTTCATCCCCTCGGTCAGCAGCTCCATGGCCTTCCCCGCGTCCATATCCCGCACATCGGCCAGGATCACGTCCGCCTGCGCCAGCAGCGCCGGTTCCGGCCGTTCGCTTTCTACAAAGGTATGCGTAAAATGCTCCAGCGGCGGCATTTCTTTGATNGTTTCAAAAANGNCCCGCTGTCTGCCAATNAAGCAGAACTGAATATGGCAATGATACATGATACCCACCACCCATGTAAATAGTTTCCGTACACTCGCGCCGCTGAGGGTATGTCCAAAAANCCCTGCTATTTCCTCNTAGTATAGCCCAAAGATCCATAGAATGCAAGCAGTTTTGCCAAAACANATCTGCTATTCGACCGCATTATTGGCTTGCAATTTTGGCTCAAAAGATTATACTTATATATAAAATGATGAAGATCAANGAGNAGNTGGAGATTCTGTACTCAAAATAACNAAAAGATGAAGGTGACCNGATATGGTCGAGAAGATGAAAAAGAACCAGCGTCTGCTGCTGGTCATCCTGATCGTTGTCTGCGTGGGAATCGTTATAGTGGGNGCGGTGCGCTATCTCCGGAAGCTGCAGNACAACCTGGCGGATTCCGCCATCCAGGACGTCATGAACGTGACCTTGCAGCAGAAGCAGTCCTTTGACNATTTCATTTCCATGGATCGGGAGCGCCTGCACAGCTATGCGGAGTATTTTTCCCAAAACGGGCACGACTCCTCAGAGGATCTCCAGGATTTGTTGGTTGTCTTCGCGGGGGCGGACGCGAACTTTGCGGTGATATGTCTGGAGGATAGCTGGATTTGCAGCAGCACNTACGGCAAAGTCATACACTCGGAGCCGGAGGAAATGGCCGAATACAACAGCCTGTCCGGCAGCGGCATTCGTGACAACTACGTCGGGCTCACGTCCGGCGTTCCAAAATTCGCCTTTTACGAAACCTTTACCTTCCAGAATGNGCATCCTGGCCTGGTTCAAAAAAGCTATGACCGAAGCAATGTGATGGAGACCTTCTCCCTCTCCCTATACAATGCACAGGGATACGGGTACATCCTGGATCAAAATGGAGATATATTGATGCGGTCCGTCGAGGCCACCAGTGACCGGNTCTATGACAACGTGTTTGACGCCCTCATCGACACCCNCAGCCCCCAGGAGGACGTCGANGCCTTCCGGACGGCGATAGACGCCCAGGAGACCGGCTCCATCATCTTTGACGGGGACAACGGCAGATTCGTCTACACCTACACCCCGCTGGAAAGCGTGGACAACTGGTANCTGCTCTCCATCGTTCCGGTGGAGGCCATCCGGGAGGAAGCGGATCAGATGCTGCGGGACACCCAGGCAACGGTGTGGGTGCTGTTCCTCATCCTGGTGATCTGCATCGTGTTCTTCCTGCTGCTCTGGCGCACCAGCAAGGATATCAGGGCCAAGGATCGGGAAGTCGAATACCAGACCNGGCTGTTCGACGTTTTTGCCACCTACCTTTCCCGCAATACGGATGACGTGTACATGATGCTGGATCATGANACGGAGNAACTGGAGTACGTCAGCCCCAATGTGGAGCGGGTGCTNGGCGTGANGGGGGAAGNNGTGATNGACGCCATTCAGGCCTCCGACATGGAGGGANACGCCGCGGCGGTCATGGCNTATTANNNCNAGGTNNGNTCCCTNGCNCCCGGGGAGNCGGCGCCTTCCCGGATCACCGAGCGGGTCAACCCCAGNACCGGCGAGCACAAATATTTCCTGGAAAAAGCCTACTGCGCCGACATTCAGGGCCGCAGCAAGCGGGTGGTCTACATCTCTGACCGAACCCGGGAGCGAAAGGCCCAGGACTCCCTGGCGGACGCTCTGCGGATGGCCCGGGCCGCCAGCGACGCAAAGACCGCCTTCTTGGGCAGTGTCAGCCATGATATCCGCACCCCCATGAACGCTATTATTGGCTTCCTGGCCCTGATGCGGGACGAGGCGGACAATCCCGGCATGGTACTGGAGTACACCCAGCGCATCGACGCGGCCAGCCAGCACCTGCTGGGGCTCATCAACGATGTGCTGGACATGAACAAGATCGAGAGCGGCAGCGCCACGCTGAACATCTCCGAGATGCACCTGGCCGAGGTCATTGACGAGATCAACACCATCATCCGGCCCCAGGCCAAGGCCAAGAACCAGGCCTTTGACATTTCTGTCTCCCACCTGGCCTATGAGCACCTGCTGGGCGACAAGCTGCGCATCAACCAGATCCTGATCAATCTGCTGTCCAACGCGGTGAAGTACACGCCGGAGGGCGGAACCATCGAAATGCGGGTGGAGGAGCTGCCCCAGGTGGTCAACAANTACAGCCGNNTCCGCTTNACNGTCAGNGACAACGGNNTGGGNATGAGNGAGGANTANCNNAAGGTGATCTTCGANCCCTTCACCCGGGANGAGACCAAGGCCACCCACGAGATTCAGGGTACGGGCCTGGGCATGGCCATCACTAAGAGCCTGGTGGATCTGATGGGCGGCGCCATCCATGTGGAGAGCAGACTGGGCGAGGGCAGCACCTTCACCGTGGAGCTGGAGCTGCGCATCCAGGAGCGGGAGGACAACCCCAGGTTCTGGGCCGACCACAGCGTTGGCAGGATGATTGTAGCGGACGACGATGAGGAGGTCTGCCGCAACATCGTTAAAACCATGTCCCGGACGGGAGTGGTCACGGACTACTCCACTGACGGCGAAACTGCCATCCGGATGATGCGGGAGGCCCGGGAGGCGGGGCGCCCCTACGACCTCATTCTGCTGGACTGGAAGATGCCCAGCCTGGACGGGCTGGAGACTGCCCGGCTCATTCGCAAGAACTACCCGGAAAAGATCCCCATCCTGCTGCTCACCGCCTACGACTGGGGGGAGATCGAGCAGGAGGCTATGGAGATCGGCGTTGATCATTTCATGCCCAAGCCCTTCTTTATGAGCACCTTCAAGGATGCGATCCATCGGGTCATGGGCGGGCAGAAGAAGGCGGAAATCAGTCAGTCCGATGTCGTCCTGGGCAAGAACATCCTGGTCGTGGACGACATCGAGGTGAACCGGATCATTTTGGTCAAGATCCTCACCAGCCTGGGCGCTGTCTGCGACACCGCCGGCAACGGCCAGGAAGCCGTGGAGAAGTTCGAGGCCTCCCAGCCCGGCCGGTACGACCTGATCCTGATGGACGTGCAGATGCCGGTGATGAACGGATACGAGGCCACGCGGACCATCCGCGCCGGAACCGACCCGGAGGCCCGGCGCATCCCCATCATCGCCATGACCGCCAACGCCTTTGTGGATGACGTGCGGGACGCCATCGAGTCCGGCATGGACGCCCACATCGCCAAGCCGGTTCAGATCGACAACCTGAAGGCGACCATCGGACAGGTGCTGGACAACCGTCTGGCGCAGGCGCAGGGCTCGGAAGGAACCTGACGCCTGCGGCGGCGTCCGCCACGGATTCCGGATCACAAAAGAAAAGCCCCGGGAATACTCGAATTCCCGGGGCTTGATTTTATGTCCAAAAGACGGTTGAGCCATAAATTATATTAAACAAAACTTCCCCGATATAGTTCCACGCCATGGAGGCCGCAGCCGCGTCCGGGTCAACAGTGGGCGGGGAGCCGGCGAACACGGAAAAGATGATACAGGCCAGCACGGTCACGGCCCCCTCCAAACAAACGGCGGCATAGCTTTTCAAAAAACTCTTGCCCACGTTCTGGCTGGGTTTCCCGGCAAAGCTGGACAGGGGAACGGGTGCCAGCGCAGCGTACATATACATCTGGACAAGTTACACTCACGTACTATAAAAGTGGCAAGAACAACAAACCTAATCTTGGCTCATAAACGCCTCAATCCTCACCCCTACGTTTTCCTGGAGATTCCTGTAAAAGAATTGATAATCGTATATGTGGTATACGCCATCCTCAAAAATGGACAGCCCTGCCGGATAGTCTTCCGGGGCAACATCCAACAGTTTCAGCGCTCCCCGCTCCGCGTCGATGTACGCACCGGTAAAATGCGGAACTTCCCGTATCACATTTCCTTCATAATCAGTAAAACAGGCTCCCTTATTCTGCTCCCGGTATGCGACGGTTTCATCGCATTTCCAATTCAGCGGATTGATGGCCAGCGTTTTTGTTCCACTGGGGATCATCAGAGAATCGTGGATTTGCTCTGATTCACTGTTGAACGACACGATCACGCCGGTGTCATCTTTGCCCTGCGCAAACTTCAAATGGGGATATTCCTTGATTTCTTCTTCTGTCAGCCGCCAGCCAATCGCATAGCAGGCCACCAGCAGCTCTCGTGCTCCCTCATCTGCAAAACAGTCTTTCATCAGACGGATGCAATGATCCGCCCCTTGCGAAAAACCGGCCAGGACGATGGGGCGTCCGTCATTGAAGTGCTCCATATAATATTCAAACGCGGCTTTTACATCCGAATAGGCGGTTCCCAAATATGTTTCCTGCTCTTTAGCCGACATCGTATACACTTGCAGTCCGGCTTGCCGATAATATGGCGAAAAAAATCGGCCATCTGCGTCATAGATTCCTTTTTCCATGTTGATCGCGCTCAAAAAAGATACCTTGCTTTCTGAATCAGAAAGGCTCATGTTACGCTGGGATTCCGAGCCGCCATAGACTGTCGGGCAGACGAAAAATACATCGACCGTTTTTTGTCCGTTTTCTGTTTCACAATACGCCCAATTTCCCATGTCAGAGTAATCTGGGATTTCCAATTGCTGACTACATCCAACAAAACACACCGCAATCAAGATGGATGTAATCATTGTCCCGATCACTTTTTTCATGAAACTCGCTCCTTTGTTGCTTGCGTTCGCTTGAATCCAGTGTAGCCGCAACGAAATAGCTTGTCAACCTGGAAAGAAATATGATTCCCATATTGGAAATTGTGCAGCTATAAATTTTTCAAACAGTCTCATTGCATTTGTGTTCTCCCTGGGGTATCAACCCACCGCTCCCTCTGCACCGATCAAAGCTAAAACTCCGCCGCCCGGTCTGGTGGTCAGCTCCACCGCGTCGCTTCTCTACCACATGGGCCGCATCTTCCAGAAACAGTGCATGAGTTGATCACTGCGCTTCCTTCCGGCCATGGCAGTACCAATACAGCGCGCCCATGGCTGTACCGCCGATGATGTTCCCCACCGTCACCGGGAGCAGATTTCTCAGCAGAAAGTTCCCCCAGGTCAGGGCGGTGAGATCGACGCCCGACTCAGCCGCCAGCGCAGCATAGGCCGGGACAGCTTTGGCAAACAGCCCTGCCGGTATGTAGTATAGGTTGGCGATGCAGTGCTCGAAGCCGCAGATCACGAAGAAGGCCACCGGCAGATACGCTCCCGCCACCCGGCCTGTCAGATCCTTGGCGGACAAGGACAGCAGCACTCCCGCTGTCACCAGGATATTGCACAGGATGCCCAGGATGATGGCATTGCCCATGGGCAGGGCGCACTTCCCCGCCGCCAGCTTCATGGTAAACACCGCCAACTGGCCGCCGGAGTAATTGAACTGTCCACCAAAGGCACAGCCCGCTGCCGTGAGCATGGCCCCCACGGTGTTGCCCAGGTAGACTACGCCCCAGTTGCGGAGCATACCCGCCACTGTGGCCTGACCGTCCAGCACAGAGATGGTGATCAGCGTGTTGCCGGTGAACAGTTCCGCCCCGGTGAGCACTACCATGGCAAGCCCAAAGGGGAACAGCAGCCCGCACACAATGCGGGCCACACCCACATTGTCGATNGTGTGGGCAGCGGTGTTGGTGACCGCGCCCCCCATGGCGATAAAGAACCCTGCCAGCACCGCCAGCAGGAACATCTTCAGCAACGGCATCCGCGTCTTAGCGGCNCCTGNCGCAGCNTAGTTGGCCGCGCACTCTTTGGGTGTNAATAGGTTCATTGTCCGTCTCCTCCCGATGTCCGCAGTATCTTTTCCATAGNNTTCCCCTTGGNCAGGTCGTAGATCTTTGCGACGTCCATTTGAAACACCTTGTNGTCGCTCATTGCACCCACCACCGTCCAAATGTTGATACAGAAATTATACGATATTTTACGGAAAAAGCAACAGTGTAGAGATCCTTGCGATTCGGAACATTGTTCTGCGATTGAGAAACACATACGACATTTCNCCAATGGCGTTCCAAAGAACATCCGCCAACGTACAAATTGACTACCTCGTTTTCGATTCCACTGCTTTCGCATATTTGATGCAAAAAATGAGTCGCATCTTCCGAAAAACTGTTTCCTATTGCAAGCACCTTATACATATAANAGTCCTCCCCTATTTTACAACAGCCCAAACGGGACGGAATAATCCGTCCCGNTTGGGCTGTTGATAAAGTCAATATGACCAAAAAATTGCAAGCTATGTTTGACAAACCGAACGCTGCGATCATTAATACAGAGGAAGAAAAAATGTTATCCCTTCACCGCGCCGGACATACCCTCAACGTAATACCGCTGGAGCACGATGAACAGGATGACGATGGGAACCGACACCANCACNGCNCCGGCGGCAAACTGAGTATAATAATCCTCNATGCGGCGGAAATCCGTCATCCACTTCAAGCCNAGGGCCACCGTGTAAGANGCCTGCTTATCACCAAGCAGCANACTGGGGAAGATGTAGTCTCCCCAGGGGCCCAGGAAAGCGCTCATCANCTGATAAATGATGATGGGCTTGGCCATGGGAATCATGATCTTGTAGAATATCGTGAAATGGGGGGCGCCGTCGATGCGGGCGGCCTCGTCAAGGGCTTTGGGNACCGTGTCCATAAAGCCCTTGCAGATGTAGTANCCCATNGCCGANCTNGCCACNTTGACCAGGATCAGCGCGCCAAGGTTCTGGTTGATGCCCATGCCTTTCAGGATGTTGTACACGGCGATCATAGACATGAATCCGGGGAACATACCNATGACCATCATGGCCTTCATCAGCAGGGTGCGCCCGGAGAAGCGATGACGGCTCAAAACATAGGAGGTCATTAAGACGATCAGCGTATTCAGGACACAGCTCACAGCCGCCACGATAAAGGTGTTGATCCACCACTTACCGAAGGGGATGGTACCTTCCATCGTGAACAGCTTGAGATAGTTTTCCAGNGTGAAAGTCTTGGGGATAAAGTAGCCCACGTAGTAGCCGCCCTCGCCGCGGAAGGAGGTCAGAACGATCCACACAATGGGGAACAGCCAGATCACGCTCATAATCGTGAGCACGATGTAGCCCACAGAGATCTTGGTGGCCGCCATCGCGAAATACAGGCCAACAAAGGCGGTGATCAGCAGCAGCCAGTAGCCGATGCCAAAATTCTTTACCAGGAACTTTCCGGAAAACAGGTCGCTGCTATCCAGGATCATCTTGCTGGCAAACAGCAGAATGGTCACNACCACCGTTTCGATGGCGCCAATGGCNGTCCAGAGTCTCACGCCCTTAACGCTGGGTTTCAGCATCAGGAATACGCCGCAAACCGCTGTGAGNACCACCAGGATGGCCATCAGCGGGTACAGAAAGCTCATCGCGTGGGCCCCGCCCACGCTAAAGGCAATAGAAAAACCGGTTACGGTTTTTCCGCCCACAGAGGCAAAGGGAAGGATCATACTGATCAGCGACACGATGTAGACGGCAAGGGCAATCATCTGCGGCTTTCTGCGCAGACCGATAATCTCTTTCATGTTCATCACTGCAGCGCCTCCTCATTCTGGGAGATACCCGCCTTGGCATAAGTGACCATGGAGAACACAGCGGAGATCACAAAGATCAGAATGCCGATGGTGGCGGCAAGGTTATAGTCGTTGCTTTCAGCAGTCAATTTGTAAAGCCAAGTGACCAGCAAGTCGGTCTTACCGGCGCCCTTGTAGTAATCCAGGGTACTGGGCGCGCCGGCAGTCAGGAAGTAGATGACGCCGAAGTTGTTGATGTTGCCGATGAAGTTCGTGATCAGATACGGCTTCGTCACCTGCAGCATATAGGGGAAGGTGATGCTGACGAACTGCTGCACAGGGTTGGCGCCGTCGATGGAGGCGCTCTCATACAGCTCCGGCGGGATATTCATCAGGATACCGGAAACCATCAGCATGGTAGACGGGAAGCCAAGCCACAGGTTGACCACGATGACCGTACCTCGCGCCCATGTGGCATTTGTTAAGAACGGCAATGNCNCAGTCGTAAAACCCCAGTTCTGGAGCAGCACGTTGATAATGCCGTACTGGCCCAGCATGGTGTTGATGACCAGCAGGGAGACAAAGGCGGGGATCGCCATAGCCANGATGAAGATGGCNCGCCACATCTTCTTGAAGCGGATNCCTTTGGAGTTGATCAGAATGGCCAGGAACATACCGCCAAAGTAGCAGGAGGCGCAGGCCACCACAGCCCAAANCAGCGTCCAGCCNAAAATGGGCAGGAAGGTGGAGCCCAGCTTNCCGCTGGCATCCAGGATCGCCCGGAAGTTCTCCAGACCCACCCAGGAAAACAGGTGTCCNGGNGGCTGNTGATCCGTGTCGTAGTTGGTGAACGCCATCAGGATCATGTAGATCAGCGGNGTGACCGTGAACACCAGAATACCGATCAGAGGGACNCACAGGAACAGCCGGACGATATGGGTATCGAACAGGCTGGTGATGTCNTCCAGNATGCCGGGTACCTTCTTGCCNGCCAGCTTGNGCTGNCGGCATTCCTCGCCGGANTAGATNGACGTGANCCACACCACGATGGCCATNGCGGTGACAACGATGGCNACAACGCCGTAGAGCAGCATCAGCATGGAGTTATCGCCCGGCTGCATCACCAGGATGCCCTGGGCNGGATCCATGACCATNCCCTGCTCCACGGTGCCCAGNGTGATCATGTTAGCNANNTTGGTGATGCCGCTGGTGAACAGGAAATAGAAATAGGCAGCTTCCAGTGCCAGNTAAATGGCGCCCTTNACGATCTGTCCGCGCNCCATGTTGGCCAGNCCCCACACCACAAAGGACAATTTGGTAAAGATGTCGCCCTCCACAAAAATNGTGATGGGAGTTCTGCGCCCGGCCGCTTTNAGCTTTTTCAATGCCAACACCCCCGATAGNAAATTTTGATGTAAAANCAGGAGGGGGCCGCCGCAAGGGCTATGCCTTGCAACAGCCCCCTCCTGTTAAATGTTTACAAAGACCNGCGGGGTATTAGTCGGTCAGGGTGGTGGTGACGGACTCCACCAGCGCGTCCAGCTGNGNNTGGAGGTTGGCCTCNGTGGTNTCGCCGTACACGATGCCCTCGCCCAGAGCCTTAGCGGGAGTCCAGTACTCGCCCATCTGGTTGATGCTGGGCTGCTCCACGGCGACAGCGGCCTGCTCGATCAGCGCGATGGAGGAGACGTTCTCTTCCAGCATGGGATCGTCAACCAAGGTCACGACGGTGGGNACNGTGGCGTTGGTCTGATAGCGGAGCAGCTGNTTNTCCTCGTTGTTCATCCACTCCACGAACTGCTGGGCAACCAGNGGCTCNGNNGTGCTGGACTTGACAACATAGGCCTTGTAGTCGGCGAAGTTGCGCAGCTGGCTGTCCTTGCCGTTGATGCTGATNGTGGGCAGCTTGCAGGCGCCGACNTTCTCCTCGCCGATGGCGTCNCAAACGTCCGTATAGGACCAGTTGCCGGAGCAGAANGCGGCNAGNTTTCCATCCGCCATCAGGCTGACGGCGATGCCNTTCTCATTTTCAATGTACTTGGGGTTNTTGACCAGATCGATCAGATACTTACCGGCGGCNNCGCCGTTGGCGTCGTTCCAGGAGCACTCNGTGGGATCGNTGCCGTCAGCGCCGAACAGGGTGCAGCCGGCGGCATAGAAGAAGGACTCGATATACCAGGAGTCNGTNAGGGTGCAGGAGAAGTTCTTCACATCGNNGCCCAGATCCTTGGCCATCATGGTCTCAAGGCTCTTCACCTCGTCCTCNGTGTACATCTCCTTGTTGTAGAACATAAAGAAGCAGTTNGCGGAGAAGGGAATGCCGTACAGATAGGTGCCCGTGTCGTTGGTGACGGTGCAGGCNGCCAGGGGGCCCTCNCCGTANAGACTGCGGAGNGTCNCCTCNTCATAGACGATGGGGAGCAGCAGGCCGCGCTCGACCTCGGCGGGGATNCCGCCGGTGGGCATCTGCATGATNTCGGCAGAGGTGTCAGGGTCGGTCTCCAGCAGGCTGTTGGCCTCGTCAATGCCGACNACGGAGATGTCGATGGAGAAGTTNNACTCGGGGTGNGCGGCNTTGAAGGATTCCGCCATCTGCTGGGTGATCTCCAGTTCTTCCTCGGGAACCCAAACCTTCAGGGTAACGTCNCGGACTTCACCGGANGGGTCACCAGNGTTNGTGCNGCCGGGGTTGTTNGNGTTGCCGGNGTTNTGGNTCTCNTTGCCGGCGCTGTTGCTNCAGCCCGCCAGCATCCCCAGCATCATNACNAGCGCGAGGATCAGTGCAAGTGTTTTCTTCATTCGAAAGTCCTCCTTCAAAGTTTTATACNTACCGGTTAACAAGCNTTNGTTAATCGGTTAATCTNTTTCTATTATACANCTNGCNTTAAAAATGTCAATATCTATTTTGNCGANATCACAGNCCNTTTCCNCAGNTGNTTANCNTCCATATTTCTCTCGATTTATTCGGATTTTNTCCATTTTCAGCACATCTCAAAACTTTTGTTCTGAAATCAGAGTTTTCTGCTTGAATTTTTTATTCGAAAACCGATATTTTGCACAAAATTCAACATGAGGGACACAAAGAACCCCNAAAGGTCTTTGTGTCCCTCGTTTTGGTGTTTTGTATGCCGCGAAATAAACCGCAATGCAGTTTGCTCCACAAGTATGATTTACAGATCCATCGTCAGGATCTCAGTGATTGCTCCGTAGAGCGCCTGCTCCACCTGCATTTCCACCAGCGCGGCTAAGATACCCGCGGTATTCCGTCCGTTGGCCGCAGCGTCAAAAATTTTGTCCTTCAACTCATACTCGATCTGCGCGCGCTGAAGTATGGCAAACACTTGCTGAAGCTTATCCTGTCCCACGACCTCTTGATCTGCAAGGCCGATCCGGACTTCAAACCGGCGGATAGCCTGACCGCTGATTTCAATATATAGCGCCGCCTCCTGAGACTTATATTCCCATTTGGCCTCCACCCCGCCCCGCACATCAATACTTTCCGGCTTCGAAACACCAAATATCGTGATTTGATAGGTTCGCTCTGCTGGGATCAGGCCGGTATTCTCCCCCACCTGTTCCATTCGCAGGACAGCCCCTTTCGTCTCTGCCAGCTCATAGGTAAACCGGGTCCTCTGCACGGCTGCGGATTGGCGCTCTGAGCAGTCGTCCTCCACCAGCGTGAAGGCTCCATCCGAGCCGTGATAGACCTGTACCTCCAGCTCTTTGGGATTGGAAATATGGCTCGTTTGGTAATCTCCCGCCAACGGGATGATGCTGCCCGCCGGAACCAGCACCGGGATCTGATCNACCGNCCGATANAGGGTGATTCTTTTGCCGCCCCGGTAAACGCTTTTGGAAAAGAAGTCATAATATGTTCCTTCCGGGAGCCAGGCGTGGAACTGCGCCAGCTTGGTNCGGGTGTCCGCCGGACTGGTGATGGGGCAGACGATCATCCCGGTGCCGAACCAGTATTCATTGGGCACCGTATAGGCCTCCGGCACGTCATGGTGATAATACATAGGCCGCATCAGCGGNATACCCTCTTCTGCCGTCAGGTAGTCCGCCGTATAGAGGTAAGGGATCAGCCGATGGCGCAGTCTCATGANGCCGGACAAAATCTGCTCTGTCTCCACGCCGTAGTTCCACGGTTCTTTCCCGTAAAACCTGCTGCCGCTGCTGTGGAGACGCATGATGGGAGAGAANACGCCAAACTGAACCCAGCGCACCGCCAGCTCTTCGCTGCGGATGCCCCGCATATGACCACCAATGTCGTGGCTCCACCAGGTATAACCCACATTGCTGGCATTGACCGTAAAATACGGCTGGAACGCGAGACTTTCCCAGGTGGTCACCGAATCGCCGGAGAAGCCNACAGGATAGCGGTGGCTTCCCACGCCGGCATAGCGGGAGAAGGTCAGCGGAAGCTTCCCTCCACGTCCATGATCTGTAAAATGCTGGTGGTTCANCAGCCACAGCGGATCCAGGCCCGGCATGGAGGAATGACTTCCCTGCTGCCAGTCCACCCACCAGAAGTCCACGCCGATCTCCTCGTTAGGATGATGAAGATATTTAAAGTACGCCTCGACAAAAGCGGGATCTGNCGGGTCAAAGGGNATCTTATCCTCGTTTTGATAGTCGATCCCCANCTCTTTCGCCATTTCCAGATAGGCAGCCTCATGGGCCTTGACCCCATCGGANGGGTGCAGGTTCAGCGTCACATGGAGCCCCCGCTCGTGCAGCNCCCGCAGAAAACGGGCAGGATCAGGAAAATATTCGGGATTCCAGGTGTAGCCTGTCCACCCACTGCCATACTTTCTGGGGATTCTCGTCAAATGCCAGTCCATGTCAATGACCGCCGTAGAGATGGGGATNTCCTCGCGCTGGAAGCGATCCATAAGATCCAGATAGCTCTCCTCNGTATACGGGTAAAACCGGCTCCACCAGTTGCCCAGCGCATANCGGGGCACCAGCGGCGTCTTCCCGCAGAGCACATAGAAATCCTTGAGACAGCCCAGATAATCATGGCCGTAGCCGAAGAAATAGAGGTCTGTCTCCTTTACCTCCCTCGGCTGCAAATACCCCTCTGGATCAAACCATGCGTTCTCCGAATCGTCCAGCACAGAAAAACCGTCTCTGGACATCAGACCNGGATCCAGTTCCACCGCGCCGTCCGCCCCGTCCAGCGTCCGGGCGGTACCCCGTAAATCGTTGAGCGGGTCGCCGTAGTTCCANAAGGAGCCGTATACGCCGTAGCTTTGNATAAGCTGGANCTGCAGTCCCTCNGGTGAGAAAGGNTTTTTATTGTAGTAGAGGTGCAGCTCTTTGGTGATNATTTCCAGCTTCTGCTCTGTCTCCCTGACGCGATACTCCGGACAAGGAAATTCACGGCAGATGACGCACTGGGTGGCCTCATCCATGAACTGTCCATCAGGCTGAAACTCCATCCGGATCAGCCGGTCGGTCAGGACGGTAAAGCGATAATCCGGCCCTTGTACCACTGCCGACCGCAGGGCTTTGGGGCGTGTGCTTTGAACAAATTTTTCAAATTCCTTCTGCATTGCTGATTACCCCATTTTGAATTAATTTATCGGTTAATCTAACAGATAGAAAAGAAGGAGCCATTCCATTATGGTGTGATGCCTGCGGATATGGCTCCTGTTTTGATATTCGTCTACTTAAGCGGGCAGCGGATCAGGTACGACTTCCCCGCGGGTATTTGCAGCTCCACTGTGCGGTCGTCCAATGCGCGGGCTCTCAGTTCTTCCCCAAAGAAATCCCTATGATCCTCCGGCAGAACTGCCCCAATGCTGCCCAGCGCCAGCGGGATGGCACCGTCCCGCTCGTCACCGGAGACAACGGCCACCAGCGCCTCCCGGTCGTCAAACCGGGCCAGCGCGATGATCCGCCCCTGGGCGTACAGGAATTTCATGCCGCCCTCTGTGAGGGCCGGGGTACTCTGCTTCAGATGGGCCAGCGTCTGATAGAGCTGATAGGTATCNGTCTNTGTAAAGTCCTTGTCCCAGGGCATGGGGAAGCGGCAGCCCTCGTTATTCTCTGTCCAGCCACCGATCTCCGCCTCGTCCCCGTAGTAGATGGAGGGGGCNCCCACCAGCATGAACTGTAANAGCACCGCGCCGCGATAGGCATCGGCGGAGACCTCTTTNTGGTTATGTACCCGGGAGACNTCGTGGCTGTCGATCAGGTTGAATTGGTTCTGAGCCAGCACGAAGGGGATCTTGGCCAGATGCTCTGTCACGCGGGCCCGCACATCCTCCGCCGTCATTTTGTACGGGATATCCCTCAAAAGCTCATTGCGNAGGACAAANAGATCAGGCAGTCCGGCAAATTGACGCAGCACCCGTCCGCATCCGTAATAGTTCATGGGCGAGTCCCACTCAGCGCCCTGAAGGTAGCCGGCACAATCCCCCCAATCCTCCGCCAGGATGTAGGCCTGTGGATTTTCCTCCCGGATGCTTTTGCGGATCTCCGGCCAGATCTCATGGGCCAGTTGGATCTCGTTATTCCGGGCAAACACATCCGCCACATCAAAACGCCAGCCGTCGATGCTGTAGGGCGGCTTCAGCCATTTACGGAGGACGGAGTCTTCCGCCTCGTAGATGGCTTTCCGCAGTTCTTTAGAGGTGTAGTTCAAGGTGGGGAGGCTGGCGATGCCCTCCCAGCCCTTGTAGTTGTTGGTGCCCGGCTCAAAGAAGTAATAGGAGCGCTCTTTCGCGTCTGGGTTATTGTAGGCCCCTATGCCGCGGTCAAAGTAGAGACCGTCCCGGTTGAACCACTTATGGGCCATTCCGGTGTGATTGATGGAGATGTCCAGGATCAGCTTCATCCCGTTTTCATGCAGCGCCTGGGACAGCTCGGCCAACGCCTCATCGCCGCCAAAGTGCTCATCCACATGGAGATAGTCAATGCAGTCGTATTTGTGGACGGAGGGGGCCGCAAAGATCGGATTCAGGTAGACAGCGGTGACGCCCAGCTCCTTCAGATAGGGGATCTTCTCCTTCACGCCCTGTAAATCTCCCCCGAAAAAGTCCATACAATGTCCCTGTTCATATTGCAGCGGCGTGTCGTTCCAATTCATGTGGATGGTATCATAGCCGTTTACCTGNTATTCCCCATCCNGCACGTCGTTGGCGGGGTCGCCGTTGCNGAAGCGNTCCGGGAAGATCTGATAGAATACGGCAGATTTCACCCACCGGGGCTGGCGGTAGTTGGCCAGCAGGACAAANTCATAGGTGTGATCGGGGATGTAGGTGGTGATCTCCTTTTGCGTGTAATAGTAGATCACGTNGTCNCAGGCCAGATAAAAATGATAGTGCATCCTCATCTCGCTGACCNCAAAGCTGGCCTCATACCAAGCAAGGCCATGCTCCGTTTTTANTTTTTTCGCCTCGNTCAGCCGCTCCGCGCCNTTGGGNCAGGTGCGGACAAAGACGTGCCGCACCGGNGCGTCTTCATACATCCGGANNCGGACGCTGACCGTCTGCCCCAGCTCCGGCTCCGGTGTGCTGACAAAATAGCGGCTGCCGTCACTGTATACGCTTTCCAACCAGTTNTTCATCGTCATTTNCCTTTTATCACAGATTTATTCAAGTGCTTTGACTGACTCTCTCTCCACAAGCTCCACGTCCACTTTCTTATCACCAGTGATCGCGGCGCCGTCGCGCAGCATGGAGAACAGATATTCACCGGCGCACTGGGCCTTCTCCTCCAGGCGCTGAGATACACTGGTCAGCTTAGGATGGGAGTACTGGCACTCCGGCAGATTGTCGAAGCCGGTGACCGAAACGTCCTCCGGTACCCGCAGCCCGCTCAGGCGCAGGCCTTCCATCACGCCCAAGGCCACCACGTCCGCCATAGCTGCCGCCGCCGTGAACCCTATGGGAGAAGCGGCGATCTGTTTTCCAGCCTCCACGCCGCTCTCGTAGAGCGTTTCGACCTTGAAGCAGTGTTCCGGTCTCACCTCGAGACCCTGCTCACCCAGGGCATCGCAAAAGCCCCGGTACCGCTCCTGAACAACACCCGGCGACTCCGGCGAGGGAGCCACAAAGGCGATCCGGCGGTGCCCTTTGTCCAACAGATGTTTTGCCGCCAGATAACCACCCTTGTAATCGTCAACGCCCACGTTGGCGATGGGCACGTCCCCCGCGTAGGTGTCGATGAAAACCGCCGGGATATCCAGCTTTTTCTGGAGCTCCAGCGCGTCCTCGGCATACATGCCTAACAGCAGGGCGCCGTCAACATTCCAGGTGGAAAAGATGGGAACGGCCTCGCTGCTCTGCTGGACACAGCGGAGCAGCATATAATAGCCCTGACCGCGGACATACCGTTCCAGATAGGCCAGCATCTGCGAGTCATAGGGGCTGGCGGAGAACGCCTCGCTCTCACCCAAATGCGCAACTACAACACCGATGATACGGCTCTGCTTCATGGTCAAACTGCGGGCCGTGGCGCTGGGCCGGTAGTCGTTCTCCTCTATGATCTTCAGCACTCGCTCAATGGTCTCTTTTGAGGCCCTGTTATATTTGCCGTTCATCACGTTGGAAACCGTGACGGTACTCACACCGGCCATCTTTGCAATGGTTTTCAAATTCATAGCATCGTTCTCCATTTCACTCTGCCATGGACACGGTGACCATGGCGGCGATTTTGTTCCCTGCACACGATGATAAGCCGTAAAATCAATGCACCCATCAAAGCGATAGAACCATTGCTTTATAGTTTAACACATACCATTACAAGATTTCAAGTATTTACCGCTGAACCATGCCACTTTTCTTCCTTTTTGCGTAACGCATCATGCGCTTTATGGCCGCCTTACGGGGCTCCAGAGCGGTCAGATCCTCCAACCGCCACTCCCAGTTGGGACTGCCCACAGTGCCCGGCGTGTTCAGCCGCGCGGCATCGTCCAGCTCCAGCAGATCCATCAGCGGGATAATGGCATAATCCGAAACGCTGTGCAGCACGTAGTGCAGCATACGATAAGATACATTTTTCCCCTTTCGCCCCTCCCGGCCCAGGCGTCTGTCAATCTTCTTCCGCATTTTAGCGTCCAGATCGTTGTACCAACCCATCACAGTCTGGTTATCATGGGTGCCGGTGTAGATCACCTGATTTTTTGCGACGGCCTTGGGGTTCAGCAGGGTGAACTCCGCAACATTCATTCCGGGAAGGTCATAGGCGTCCCGCAGCTCCAGCACCTCCGGGCGAAGATCACCCAAATCTTCCGCAATCAGCCAAACATCTGGCAGCTCTTCCAGCAGTTTGTCAAACAGAGCGTAGCCTGGCGCCTCGATCCATTCACCTTCAACGGCCGTCTCACAGGAGGCAGGGATCTTCCAATAAGTGTCAAAGGCCCGGAAGTGGTCGATGCGGATGATGTCATAGAGCCGCGCACTGTACCGCAGACGGTCGATCCAGAATCGGAACTGAGTTTGCTCCATGTGCTCCCAGTTGTAAATGGGATTTCCCCACCGCTGCCCTGTGACACTGAAATAATCCGGCGGCACGCCAGCGATAAAGGCAGGCTTCCCTTTTTGATCCAGCAGGAAACTGTCCCGATCCTGCCAGACATCCAGCGAGTCGATGCCCACATAAAAGGGCACATCGCCCACCATCAGAATGCCTTTTTCGTTGGCATAGCGTTTCAGGGCGTTCCACTGCTTACTGAATATGTATTGCAGGAACATCTCAAAGCGGATTTCCCGCCCATAGGGGCTGATGTCGAATTTCTTTTCCAAAATCCAGTCCCGCTGGGCACGGGGCCACTCATTCCAGCAGCGCATACCGTTGTGCTTTTTCAGCGTGATAAACACGGCGTAGGGATAGACCCAGCTTTCTTTGCAGAAGTTATCAAAAGCATCTTTTTCTTTCCCCTGCTCCGCAAACGCCGCAAACGCTGCCTCCAAATAGGGCAGCTTATGACGCCTCACCAGGTCGTAATCCACACGCCCGGTGTTGGGCAGTTCCTCCCGGACTCCGGGCAGATAACCGTCTTCCTTCAGGAGCTCCAAATCAATGTACAGTTCGTCCCCCGCGTAGGAGGAATAGGGTTGATAGGGACTATTGCCATAGCCCAGCGGATTTAGCGGCAGCACCTGCCACATCGCAAACCCGGTCTCCGCTAAAAAATCCACAAACTGATAGGCGGATCGGCCGAAAGTTCCCACGCCGTCCCCGGAGGGAAGCGAGGCCACCGGCATGAGGACGCCCGCCATTCTCGGTACTTCACGCTTCATAAGAGTCTCCATTCTGCCACAGCACAACGGCAAGATTTTTAACGATCACTCCCGGACAATGTAGAACTCCCAGGGGGCCAGCGTCGTGGAGGCGGTCAGGCCATCGTCGGCAATGGGATACTCCTCCATGTTTACCTCCGCCCCCACGCCGTGCATCAGGACGGTCTCGCTGCCCGTGAGCCATTCGCTCAGATCCACTTCCCGCTCCTTCCGGGTCGTGTTGAAAATGGCCTTGATCCGGTTTCCGTCCTTCTCCCGGGCAAAAGTGAAGATATAGTTGTTGCTGTCGCCCACGTTGAAATACTCGATGGCGCCGCCGTAATTGCCGGCATAGAGGGCCGGATTCCCGCTGCGGATAGTGGACAGGGCGGCCAGCAGCTCACGATAGGAGGTGTCAGAGCTGTCCCAGTCCACCGGATCTCTGTCCATAAATTCGAGTGCGTGGTCCAATCCAATCTCATCGCCGGTGTAAATCAGCGGCACGCCGGGAATGGTGTAGATCAGCGCGAACATCAGAGGCAGGGTTTCCTCACTGAAATGGGATCGAATGGTGCCCTCATAGGAGTTTTTATCGTGGTTGTCCAGGAAGTTAAGGGTATAGGTACCGTCCGGATAGCCCTTGTCGAGATAGATCTTGATGGAGCTGGCCTTGCCGGCACCGGTGGCGATCCCGGTCAGCGTATCCCACAGATGCCAGTTATAATCCATGTCAAAGGCAGAACTCAGCAGTTCTTTGATCCCATCGCATTCCGCCAGCATATACACCGGCTTGACGGCATCCAGCTGGGCTCTGGCATCCTCCCAGAAGCCCACTGGGGCGCCGTTGGCGTAGTCACAGCGGAAGCCGTCGATGTCATAGGTCTCCACCCAGTATTTCATGGAGTCGATCATGGCCTGCCGCATTTCCGCGTTATCATAGTTCAGGTCGGCTACGTCCGGCCAGCCCATACCGTCCGGGGAGATGATATTGCCATTCTTATCCTGCGTGTACCAGTCGGGATGCTCCGTGATCCACGGGTTGTCCCAACCTGTGTGGTTGGCCACCCAGTCCAGCATGACGTGGAAGCCCATATCATGCGCCTTTTCCACCAGAGCGGCAAAGTCTTCCTCTGTGCCAAACTCGGGATTGACCCTGCAATAATCCGCCACAGAGTAGTAAGATCCAAGCTTACCGGAACGGTTTTTGACAGAAATGGGATGGATGGGCATAAACCACAGGACATTACAGCCCGTGTCCCAAATCTCCTGCAGGTGCTCAGCGAAAGCGTTAAAGGTTCCTTCCTCGGTATATTGCCGGATATTGACCTCGTAAATCACCGCGTCCTTTGTCCACTCGGGCTGCAGACGGGGCCCAGTCTCTCCTCCGTTTTCAGTCTCCACAGGTGCGCCGGTGTTATCCACGACAGGCGTATCGGACTCCACAGTGCCTGGCCCGCACGCGCTCAACAGCAGACTGACAGCAAGCAGCATACTTACCATTTTCACCAATGACTTTTTCATAGAAGCTCCGCCCTTTCCTACTTGTTCTTATCGGTCAAATCTGTTTCGGCAGATTAACCGATTAACTATTGTGAGTATATATGATTCCTGTTCCGTTGTCAATTCCTTTTTGGTTGTTCTTCTGAAATTTGGTGCTCCGAACAGTGGGCATAACAATACCATTCTGGCAGCGACCTCCTCATCGAACTGGTGTCAGGGGTTATTTTGTAAAATGCTGTACAACCTACAATTACGAAGATCATACAACATTTCCCTAAAGCAATTGTTCCGCCGCTTCCCTTCGTCCTTTGCATAGCAGCGGGCGCGGTTCTCCGATCGCTGACATTGGTGCTGGTACTACTCCGCTTTGGCGGCTTCGGCACACTCTTTTCCAATGGTCTACCCGTTTTTTGCTATCTGGGGAGCCATAACCGGGACAGCCGCCATAGTGCTAGAGCCAGTGCTACATTTCCTGTGACAAAGCTATACATACTCAGCCAAAATGTGACGGGGTCGTCCTTGCGCTGTCCATGGAGGCTGACCCCCAGTTCTTTGAGAAACTGTCTTACCTTTGATCCCCCCTTTGCTCTTCCATTTATTGCGTTACGCAGCCACGAAATACCACACTGGCTTTCGCGGCCAATAGCGCAGCGCAAATTTTTCTGAAAAATTTCAATTCTCTATTGCGCTGTGCAAACCGCTGTGGTATTATCGTGGATAAGGGAGGGTTGAAGATGGAAAATGAGAGAATCGGAGCCCGAATTGAGCAACGAAGAAAAGAGTTAGGGCTTACTTTAGATGATATTGCGCGAGAAATCGGTGTGGCAAAATCAACAGTCCAAAGATACGAAAAAGGAACCATTGAAAAAATTAAGCTTCCGGTTATGGAGGCAATTGCCCGTGCTTTGAACGTTAACCCCGCATGGCTTTGCTTCAAGTCCGATGTAATGGAGCAGACGATTCCAATCCGCCCCACGCCCTCCAATATCATCCCCATGCCCCAAACCTACAAAGTCCCTCTGGTTGGAACCATTGCCTGCGGCCAGCTGATTTTGGCTGTAGAAGATGCGGATGAGATCGTTGAAGTCCCGGAACATATCAAAGCGGATTTTGCCCTGCGGTGCAAAGGAGACAGCATGATCGACGCCCATATCTATGATGGGGACATTGTTTACATCCACAGCCAACCCAAAGTCGAGAGCGGGCAAATTGCCGCTGTGCGTATCGGGGACGAAGCGACGCTGAAAAAAGTCCGTATATACCCGGACATGATTATTTTGGAACCCGCCAACCAAGCATTTGACCCGCTTATATATCGCGGAGAAGAATTGAACGACATAGAAATCCTCGGAAAAGCTGTGGCCTTTACAAGCGTAATTAAATAATTCTAGCGTCCCATCTGCCGGATGGCGGACAAAAGCGAGAAAAGACGAGTTACCGATGAAAAAAGAACATTACGATTATTAAGGACGAAATGGAAACGGCATAAAATTGCCCCGCTCGGTTCTGGAACACCGACGAAGAGCAAAAAGGAATAGAAAGAGGGCCATCATATGAAAGTTTGGAAGATCGTCTCCGGCGTCCTGTCTGTCGTCATCAGCCTGTTTGTCGTATTCCAGTCCTTTTTCGCCGGGGCCTACAACATCCTGACCGGGAACGGGCAGTCATCGGGCACCGCTGGCGTTGTGGTCGCTATGGTCATGTTCACCGGCGGCATCGTTGCTCTCGCCACCAGCAGCGGGAGCCGGGGCGGAGACGCCGCGATCGCGATTCTGTATGGCATCGGCGCGCTGACCGGCTTCTTTGGGGCCGGGAGCTATTTAGACCTCTATGTGTGGGCTTCCTGGTGTCTGTTGTGCGCCATCCTGGCCTTGGTGGACTTTGTCCGTATTAGTCGATATGACGACGAAGAGGAGGACGTTGCCGTTACGGTGAGTCCCACCGCGAATGTGCGGAGCGGCCCCGCAACCTTCCAAGATGTCATTCTGGAGCCAGACCCCAGGAGGAGAGACGCCGCCATTGACGCCCTCCCCGAGCCTCAGGCAAAGAGCTACTTAAAGCAAGCCCTGAACGTACTCGTCCCCCGGCAGATGGCCGGTTCAGACGAAGATAACGGCCTGGTGCGGGCTCTGATCGCTATTCTGGCGGTGCTGGGTGTTTTCCTTATTGGCGTGGTCGGCCTTGGCATTTTCCTGTCCATAGACAAAAACGACCGTACCGCCAGCTCCGCGCCGCCCACCGAAAGCAGGAATATTCGGGCAAGCGAACCGGTACAGACCACTCCACCCGCTGCCGCGAATTTACTGACGGTTGGAGATAACACAATTTTAGGCCACTGGGAGATTGCCGTGACGGATTTCTACTACACAGGTCGAATTGAAACCAGCCCTTACACGGCCTTTACCCCTGACGAGGGAAACCAATACGCCGTTGTCGCGGCCCGGATCACCAACAACGGAACGGAATCCGACACCTTTCTTCCGTCAATAAGCATGACTGATGACGTCCGAACCGCAGTTCATTATGCGGATGAATACGTATATTCCTCTTCCTATCTCCTGGGCGTAATCGAGGATCTGCACGATTCATCGCTGAATCCCCTGACCTCCAAAGACGGCATTATCGCGTTTTCCGTTCCTGATGTAGTCGCCAACAGCGAAGAGTCTCTTTCCGTCACCTTTTCCGCCGGTCGGGATGAAGTAACTTTCCGGCTTCGGTGAGGTGCCACCTGATGACCACCACCATTCTGGACGAATACGTCCTCCCTGTCCTCACCCGCTACATAGACCGCTACCGCTGGAGCTGGAATATCTCCATGCGGCTCATCAATATGTACTATGGGACAGAGTATACGGAAAAGCAGTTGAAGAAGCTGTACAAGCGAGCAAAATAAAATCCCCGCCCGGTGCTGGAACACCGAAGCGGGGAATGAGGGCAGAAAGCTTTGCGGGCACTCTGCCCTTCTATTATATCAAAATAAGAGGAGAAATCAAGTGAAACGCGCAAACGGAACCGGCAGCGTGGTGAAGCTGTCCGGCAACCGCCGCGAACAAGCTGTCTCTCACCGTGAGCGATGTGCTTGTGGCGTGGAAAACACGGGAATACCGAAAGCTCAAGCCCGCCTCTATCAACAGCCATAACGCCGCCTGGAACAAGCGGGTATCCCGCTTGTCCGCCCACAAAATGCGGGACATGACCCTGGACGAGTGGCAGTCCCTTCTGGATGAGGACGAAGATTCGGGCCTGTCCAAGTCCTCAATCAACAACGACGCCCTTTTAATAAAAGCCCTGTATAGCTATGCCATGGAGCGGGATATCATCGGAAAGGATTATTCGAGGTATCTGGCAAAATCGGTGGGCTTCAATTTGCGTCACCCCTTTTCCTATGCTATCATACTGAACGGGATCTCAGTCATGGTTCAATAGCGGAAAATAATCATTTTATGCAAAGAAAGGGAGGCTCCGTCATGTCACAGTATAACCAGCTCACCCCCGAGATCATCGCCCAGCTGCAAGCCGCCGCCCCCGGCCGCGTAGTCGTCGGTGAGGACGTCAACCCGGACTACGCCCGGGACGAGATGCCCATCTACGGCGTGAAGATGCCTGAGGTGGCCGTGGACGCCACCAGCACCGAAGAGATCGCCGCCGTCATGAAGATCTGCTACGACAACAATATCCCTGTCACCACCCGGGGCGCGGGCACCGGCCTGGTGGGCGGCTGCACCCCTATCTGCGGCGGCGTGGTCATCTGCACCATGAGGATGAACAAGATCCTGGGCTACGACCTGGAGAACTTCGCCGTCACCGTCCAGCCCGGTGTACTCCTCCAGCAGCTGGCGGACGACGCCCTCACCCACGGCTGTATGTATCCCCCCGATCCCGGCGAGAAGATGGCCACCCTGGGCGGCAACGTGGCCACCAACGCCGGCGGTATGCGGGCGGTCAAGTACGGCGCCACCCGGGACTACGTGAAGGCCATGACCGTGGTTCTGCCCACCGGCGAGGTCACCAAATTCGGCGCCACCGTGTCCAAGACCAGCTCCGGCTACAGCCTGACCAACCTGATCTGCGGCTCCGAGGGCACCCTGGCCATCATCACCGAGCTGACCCTGAAGCTCATCCCCGCCCCCAAAGCCACCGTCAGCCTCATGGCTCCCTTTGCAGATCTGAACGCCTGCATCTCCACCGTGCCCAAGGTGTTTATGAACCACTTCAAGCCACAGGCCCTGGAGTTCTTTGAGAAGGAGATCCTGATCTCCTCCGAGGAATATCTGGGCAAGCAGGTGTTCCCCCGGGTCATCGACGGTGTGGAAGCGGGCGCTTACCTGCTCATAACCTTCGACGGCGACACCATGGAGGAGTTGGATCCTCTGGTGGAACGGGCCGCTGAGATGCTGCTGGAGGAGGGCGCGCTGGATGTGCTGGTGGCGGACACCGCCCCCAAACTAAAGGACACCTGGGCCGCCCGATCCTCCTTCCTGGAGGGCATCGAGGAGCAGAGCAAGCTGCTGGATGAGTGCGACGTAGTGGTGCCCGTGAACAAAATCGCCGAGTATGTGGCCTATGTGGCAGCTGAGGGCAAAAAATATGATTTTGAGGTCAAGTATTTCGGCCACGCCGGCGACGGCAACCTACATATCTACACCTGTTCCAATGACATGGAGAAAGAAATATTTGAAAAACAGGTGGAGCAGTTCTTCACCAGCATCTATGGCAAGACCGTGGAGCTGGGCGGCCAGATTTCCGGCGAGCACGGCATCGGTCTGGGCAAGGTGAAGTTCCTGGCCCAGGCGGTGGGCCCCGTGAACATGGCGCTGATGCAGGGCATCAAGAAGGTGTTCGACCCCAAGGGCATCCTAAACCCCGGCAAGGTGTGCCACATGACTTGATCAAAGCCCCATAACCGTTGCGGCGCAACGGTTATGGGGCTTTGACTTTTCCAATAATACACTGTGTTCACGCGGCGATTATCGCCCCGCAGCTATTGGCCCAGCACATACCGCTCGATGGCCAGCGCCGCGCCATCCTGGTCGTAAGGGGCGCTCACCGCGTCCGCGGCGGCCTGAACCTGGGCGGAAGCGCTGCCCATGGCGACCCCCCAGCCGGCGGCCCGGAGCATGGGGATGTCATTACCACTGTCCCCCAGGGCCATGGCCTGGGCGGGATCAATGCCCAGCAGCCGGCAGACCTCCAAAAGGCCGTTGGCCTTGGAGGCGTCCGGGGAGCCGATCTCCACGCCCCGGGGGGCCGACCAGAACCAGGAGATGGGCAGAGCCTCCAACGCCCGCTCCGTTTCCGCCCTTATCTCGTCTGGGACATAGGGCAGGTTGACCTTCTCCACAGGTCGCCGATCCGTCAGCAGAGTCCGCAGATCCTCCACCTCATGGCCGAAGGGCTCCAGCACATCAGTCAGGTGGAAACGCAGGGGGCCGCCGATCCGGCGCTGGCTGTCCCAGCTCTCCCGGGTAAGGTACAGCCCGTCGCCGGCGGACAGCTCGATGGGCAGATCCAGCCGCTCCGCTGCCTCGATAAGGGGGAGCAGGGCTTCCGGCCCCAGATAGTGCCCCGACAGCAGCTGCCCGTCGGTGAGGCGGCGCACCTCGCCGCCGTTGCACAGCACCACCAGCCCCGCCCACTCCGCTGCGGGGTCGACCGCGGGGGGCAGGATGAAGAACTGCCGCCCGGTGATGGGCGCCACGGCCACGCCCTTTTGATGGGCCGCGCTCAGGGCCGCGTTCAGCCGGGGCGAAAAGGTTTTCCGGTCAGCCTGGAGGGCGGTGCCGTCCAGATCCATGGCGACCAGTCGAATATCCATGGCAGATCACGACCTTTCCGGGCGGGCGAGGGCAAAGCGCCCGCCCCGTTTAATACAGTCCAGAAGGGGCAAATACTGTTCGGCCACATGACCGACAACATTTACCCGTTCGTCCCCCGGGAAGTCCTCCCGAAGGAGCTGGATCTCGCCGGAGTAGCGGCCATAGAGACTGTTGTCGATGGTGATAGTCCCCCGGGGCCGGGGGACGCCCCCCGCCGGGGCCACATGGCCCCCGAAGCAGGAATACTCCCTGGATTCGGCGAACCGCACCAGCCAGGCGGGGGAATCCACCCGGCAGGTGAACACCTTGTCGTAAAGGCTGACATAGCCTTCGTCCAGTATGGTCGGAACGGACAGCACCCCGTCTTGCACGAGCCGGTTAATGTGCGCCTGTTCGCCCCGGCTCAGACCGGGGTCGGCCAGAAACGCGCCGTCCATCCCAAACCGGAGCATCAGCTCGGCAAAGGCCGCGTAGGGAGAGCCGCCCCGGTGCCGCTCCAGGGTGGGCAGGCCCAGGTGCAGCGGCCCCCGCAGCGTCCCTTCCCCGGGGATAAAGGCCAGCACCTTCAGCCCCGCCCCCTGAAGGGCACGGGTGGACTCCAGCAGGAATTCGTCGTCCAGCCCCGTCTCGGGCCGGGGATAGAAGTTGTGCATGGCCATCACCAGTCTGCCGCCGCTGGCGATTTTTGCGCCATCCGCCGGCGAGGTAGTGGAAGCGTTGACCACGATGGGGATCTCCCGGGCCAGGGCGGCGATTTCATCTGCCGTGAAGCCGTAGTCGATGCGAAGGGCCCAGATCCCCAGCCGCTTTGCCAGCCGGATCAGGTCAGGCTCGCCGAACTGCTCCACCGTTTTCACCGACACGTCGGCAATGATCCTGAACTGCCATTCCGCCAGCCAGCGGCACAGCTCCTCCGCCCGCCGGGTGTAGCCCTCCCCGAATTCCTCGCTGATGTGCAGCGAGAGAAACACCGGGGCCCCGGAACCAGCCGCCCCCTCCAGCAGAGACTGCTGGAGGGGGAAGGTGGAGAGATATACAGAGTAACCTAACGGATTAAGCATTGGCCACTTCTTCGTCCTTGATGGCGAAGTTGGTGAAGAGGAAGCCCATGATATAGCTGATGACCAGGCCGATGACGAAGTATACCACGCTCATGGCCGCGCCGTTGGGGCCGGCGGTCATGACGAAGCAGCCCAGCAAGCCGGAGGGGCCCCAGGTGGTGGAGGCCACCTGCATCAGGTTGACGAAGGCGCCGCCGAAGCCCGCGCCCAGACCGGCGGTGATGAAGGGCTTGCCCATGGGAAGGGTGACGCCGTAGATCAGAGGCTCGCCCACGCCCAGGATGCCGGCGGGCAGGGCGCCGGTGATGACGCTCTTCAGGCGATTGTTGCCGGTCTTCTTGCACTTCAGGTAGATGGCGATGGCCGCGCCAACCTGGCCGCCGCCCGCCATGGCCAGAGCGGGATAGAGGTAGACGCACTCAAAGGTAGCCAGCTGCACGCTGTACAGAGCCACCAGGCCGTGGTGCATACCCATGGCCACCATGGGCAGGAACAGGGCCGCGCCCAGATAGCCAGAGAGGGCACGGACAACAGCGGACTCGCTCAGAGCCACCGCGCCCACCAGCTTGACCAGGCCGGTGGAGATCAGGCCGGTGATGGGCATCACGATAAGGACATAGGGCACCAGGGTGACGATGAGGGTGACCACCGGAGTGAACACGATGTCCAGGGAGTCGGGCATCTTGGAGCGGACGGCCTTCTCGATCTTGCACATGAACCACACGCCGATAACGGCGGCCAGCACGCCGCCGCGCCCCGCGCGGAGGATGGCGTCCAGGGGCTGTTCCGCATTATATAGGCCGACCACAGCGGAAATGGCGTCGATGCCGCCCAGAGTGGTGATCATGCCCACCATGCCGCCCAGAATGGGGGTGCCGCCAAACTTCTCCGCAGCGCGGTAGCCCGCCCACGCGGTCAGATAGGTCATGAAGGCGGTGTTGATCATGCTGAGGAAGTTGGTGATGAGGATAAACGCGGGGGCTTCGGAGCCCTTGAACAGCTGGCCCAGCAGGGTGTTCAGGCCCGCACACAGACCGGCGGCAATGACGCCGGGGATGAGGGGCACAAAGATGTCGCCGAAGGTCTTGAGGGCGGATTTGACCGCATTCTCCTTCTGGCCGGCCTTCATGGCGGCTTTGTTGGCCTTCCAGTCGCCTCCGGCGGTCATCTCGGCGGCGTCAGCGGCGGCGGGGATGCCCAGCTCCTTGCAGTAGTCGGAGCACTTGCGGCACTTGCCGGGGCCAACGACCACTTCAATATAGCCTGCCCGATCATGGACGATGCCCATCACGCCCTCGATTTTCTTCAGGGCTTCCTCATTGATGTCACCGTCATTCTTTACGTTGATGCGCAGACGGGTCATGCAGTTGGTGGCTGTGATCACGTTGGATCTGCCGCCCACACCCTTCAGGATGCTTTGAACCAGTTCCTGGATCGTCATTTCTCTTACCTCTCTTTCGCGTTCATGGTGAAAAGGAACGGGGAATTGCGCGGCCCCGCGGGGCCGCAAAAACGGCATATGCCGTTTTTGCCAAATGAAATGGGATTACTGGATGGCCTCCCGGACGTGGCCGCGGGCCTTGTCCAGCCGGGCCTTGGCCTCCTCCGCGCCGCAGCCGACCAGGATCATGGTAATGGCGGTCTTGGCGTTGTCCCCGGCCAGATCAAGATTCTTCCGGGCCTCCTCCTGAGAGACGCCGGTGGCCTCCATCACGATCTTCTCCGCCCGGCGGCGCAGCTTCTCGTTGGTCTGCATCACGTCCACCATCAGGTTCTGGTATGCCTTGCCCACGCCCACCATGGTGGCGGTGGAGATCATGTTCAAGATCAGCTTCTGGGCGGTGCCGGCCTTCAGCCGGGTGGAGCCGGTGAGCACCTCGGGCCCCACCTCCGCCTCCACGGCCACCTCGGCGGCCTGGCCGATGGCGCAGCCCGCGTTGCAGGAGATAGCGGCGGTGTGGCAGCCGACCTCCTTGGCGTAGTCCAGTGCGCCCAGCACATAGGGGGTGCGGCCACTGGCGGCGATGCCAATGACCAGGTCGTTTTTGGTCAGGCCCCGGGTCTCCAGATCCTCGCGGCCCAGCTCCCGGCTGTCCTCCGCGCCCTCCACAGCCTTGAGGAACGCCTTGTCGCCACCGGCAATCAGGCCGATGATCACATCGTCGCTGACGCCGAAGGTTGGGGGACACTCGGCGGCGTCCAGCACGCCCAGCCGTCCGCTGGTTCCGGCACCCATATAGAACACCCGGCCCCCGGCCTCAACGGCCTGGATGGCCCACTCCACTACCTGGGCGATCTGGGGCAGCACCGGCCGGATGGCGGCGGGAACCTTGGCGTCCTCGTTGTTCATGGCGGTGACCACCTCAAGAGGGGTCATGACATCCAAATTCATGGTGTTGGGATTGCGGGTCTCGGTGGTCATTTTGTTCAAATCTAAGCTCATGTTCGGCTCCTTTCCTGTGGTGGCCGGGAAAGCCTGGCCCTATCCCCGCGCCCAATTATGAACTGTTTATGAACTCATTAATGACATCGTACCGTGAAAACCATTTTGTGTCAATCATTTCCTGTTGTTGAGGAACATTGTTCCGAAAAGTCGGAGCTTTTGCCGGACTTGGAGGAAATTCATGAAACAAAACCGTGGCACCGCAGAGATTTTGTAGTATCTGCACATATGCCACCACAGATTCGGTGGGGCAAAAATGGATCGGAATATCTTGACGCTGATGGAATTTGAACTTATACTGGAAGCAGAGGAGAGGAGGATGTACCATGAAAAACCCATTACTCCAACTGAGAGAGAGCCAGGAACTGATGAGCGCCACCGAGCGCTCGGTTGCAGACTATCTGCTGGCCCACCAGGGCGAGGCCATGAACCTGTCCATCCACCAGCTGGCGGAAAAGACCTTCGTCTCCCCGTCCACCGTGATCCGTATGTGCCAGCGCATCGGCTTTGCGGGCTACAAAGAGTTCCGCCAGGCCGTCACCTGCGAGATGGCGGTGCGCCGCCTGGATCACGAGCACAAGCAAAAGGAAATTGCCCGCTTCGACAGTCTGGAGGAGATCGCAGACAAGGTGACCTATCGGAACTATATATCCCTGGAGGATACTCGGAACCTGATCGACTTTGGTACTCTTCGGGAGTGCGTGGATCTGCTGCAGTCGGCACGGATGGTGCTTCTGTTCGGCATGGGCGCCTCCCTGTGCGCCGCCCACGATCTGAACTTGAAGTTGATCCGTCTGAATAAGCCCTGTATGGTCAACGATGACTGGCACGTCCAGATGCTCCAGGCGAAAAACGCCACCAAGGAGGATCTGGCCATCGTGGTGTCCTACTCGGGGGAGACAGTGGAGGTCATCGAGTGCATGAAGGCCCTGCGGGAGAACGGCACCCCCATCATCGCCATCACCCGGCGCATGGACTCCCCGGTGACTAAACTGTCCGATTACCGGCTGTACACCTCCGACAGCGAGGCCACCTTCCGCAGCGGGGCCATGGCCTCCCGCATCTCCCAGCTGAACATCATCGACATCCTGTTCGTCGCCTATGCCAATACGGAGTACGACTACTGCGTGGATCAGCTGTCCAAAACCCACTTCCACAAGCCGGCCACGGCCCACTCGCTGGAGCCGGACGCAGACCAAGCTGAACGGCCCTACCCAATCTGAACCCCAGTGTCCCATCTGGCATAACAATTGATCTGTGTCAAGCCAAAGGTTCGAATTGCATCACCCATTTTACAAAAAAGCGCAAAAGAAAGGGCGTCAACTCTAAAAGCCCTTGCGGCGTAACGGTTACAGGGCTGCATCTTTTTGTCAGCGCAGAACACAATTTCGGTTGAAATCGCATAGTTTTAACAGAACTGGTATTTTGCATAGCTTTTTATGGGTTTTCATTTCTTGGGTTGACCCTCTGCTTCAGCTTTGACCACAGACAGGAAGAACGCCGCCCCCAGCCGGGGACGGCGTTCTTCGGCATATACATCAGATGCTGAGGGGATACCCCAGGGAGGCAACTTGCATTGCCCGGAAGCCCTTTTATGATTACACCGTAGCAGTTTTTTCCGGGTGATTGCCCGCAAGTACAGCAAGCCGGTGACCGTCATGTAGCCCTGCAAGGGCGGCACCCTGGTGAATCTGCCAGAGGAGGCGGAAAAGCTGCTGCGGGCCCATGCACCAGACGCATCCAACGCCTCCAGGGCCCTGCGCTTCGCCGCCAGCAGCCCGAGGTGACGAGGGTGCTGTCCGGCATGAACGCCATGGAGCAGGTGCTGGCCAACACAGCCGTACCCTGCACCGGCTGCGCCTACTGTACCCACGGCTGCCCCAAAAATATTGCCATCCCCAGTACTTCGCCCTGTACAACAACATCACCCGCACCACCGGCAGCTCTTCCAGCCAGGCGGTGTACTACAATAACACCGCCCTGACCCACGGCAGGGCCAGCGGGTGCATCGGATGCAGGCAGTGCGAAAAAGCCTGTCCCCAGCGCCTGCCCATCACTGAACATTTGAAGGCAGTGGCGGCGAAGTTCGAGGCGGGAAACAGCTTCCCCACCAGAAAGTAAGGAGTGTGTCATATGGCTATTTCAGCGGTGTGCACTTTCTTTTTGTGAGGGAATAAGGTATAATGGAACAAAGTATACGGCAGGAGGAAAGGCACGATGGCAGACCGAATCAAGATCCGTGGGGCGCGGGTCCACAATCTGAAAAATATTGATGTGGATGTGCCCCTGGGCAAAATCGTAGGCATCGCGGGGGTATCCGGCTCCGGGAAATCCTCGCTGGCGCTGGGGGTGCTGTACGCCGAGGGCTCCCGGCGGTATCTGGAATCCCTGTCCACCTATACCCGGCGGCGGATGACCCAGGCGGCCAGGGCCCAAGTGGATGAGGTGCTGTACGTCCCCGCCGCCCTGGCCCTCCACCAGCGCCCCGGTGTGCCCGGTATCCGCAGCACATTCGGCACCGGGACAGAGCTGCTCAACAGCCTGCGGCTTATGTTCTCCCGCCTGGCCAGCCACCGCTGCCCTAACGGGCACTACCTCCCCCCTACCCTGGCGGTGGCCGCGGGTCAGGAGCTGACCTGCCCCGCGTGCGGGGTGCGTTTTTACGCCCCTTCCGCAGAGGAGTTGGCGTTTAACAGCCAGGGGGCCTGCCCCGCCTGTGACGGCACCGGAACGGTGCGCACCGTCGATCTCACCACCCTGGTGCCCGACGAGTCCCTGACCATTGACGAGGGGGCCGTGCGCCCATGGCAGACGCTGATGTGGTCACTGATGAAGGACATCGCGCGGGACTTGGGCGTCCGCACCAACGTCCCCTTCCGGGATCTAACTGACGGGGAAAAGGAGATCGTGTTCCACGGCCCGGCGGTCAAAAAGCACATGATCTATCAGAACAAAACCAGCGGCGCGGCGGGAGAGATGGATTTTACCTATTTTAACGCCGTCTATACAGTGGAAAACGCCCTGTCCAAGGTCAAGGACGAAAAAGGCATGAAACGGGTGGAGAAGTTTCTCAAGCAGGAGGCCTGCCCGGATTGCCATGGCTCCCGCCTGTCCAAGACCGCCCGCGGGCCGAAGCTGCGGGGCCTCTCGCTGGACGAGGTCTGCCGGATGACGCTTGCCGACCTGACCCGCTGGGTTGCGGAGGTGCCGGATTTTCTGCCAGAGGAGATGCGCCCCATGGCAAGGAGCATCTGCGATTCCTTTGAGCTGGTGGCCAAGCGCCTGATGGATCTTGGCCTGGGCTATCTGACCCTGGATCGGGCGTCCGCCACCCTGTCCACCGGGGAGCGGCAGCGGATGCAGCTGGCCCGGGCGGTGCGCAACCGCACCACCGGCGTGCTCTATGTGCTGGACGAGCCGTCCATCGGCCTGCACCCAGTCAACATCGTGGGGCTCACCGGGGTGATGCACGACCTGGTGGCGGACGGGAACTCTGTCATTCTGGTGGATCACGACACGCAAATTCTGCGGGAAGCGGATTGGCTCATTGAGATGGGGCCGGAGGCGGGAAGCCTCGGGGGCCAGGTCATCGCGGAGGGGACAATTGCCGAGGTGGAGCAGAATCCCGCCTCCCGGATCGGCCCCTTCCTGGCCGGGAGGGCCCGCGCCGCGCGGAAAAAAGTGGGCACCGGAGAACTCTTTACCGAGGGGACGCTCCACCTGTCCACCGGGGCCATCCACACTGTGAAGCCGCTGGAGGTGGACATACCCAAAGGCCGCCTAACCGCAGTCACCGGCGTGTCCGGCTCCGGCAAGACCACACTGATCCTGGAAAGTCTGGTGCCGGGATTGGCGGCGGCCACCCAGGGCCAGCCCCTGCCGGGGCACGTTTTATCCGTGAAGGCCGGCGGCATCAAGCAAGTGAAGCTCATCGACGCCACCCCCATCGGCATCAATGTCCGCTCCACAGTTGCCACCTATGCCAATGTTCACGATGAGCTGCGCAAAATCTTTGCCCGGACAGCGGAGGCCAAGGCTTTGGGGTACAAGGCGGGAGATTTTTCCTACAATACCGGCAGTCTCCGCTGTCCCACCTGCGACGGCACCGGCGTGATCAGCCTGGACGTACAGTTTTTGCCGGACGTGGACATCCCCTGCCCGGACTGCCGGGG
Organism: Clostridiales bacterium; assembly: GCA_014799505.1. GTDB lineage: Bacteria > Bacillota > Clostridia > Oscillospirales > Oscillospiraceae > Enterenecus. The sequence goes on along the minus strand of JAAVHV010000015.1, from coordinate 101,990 downwards.
AAGCCGGTATGGCAGGGACGCGGGGCGCGTCCGCTGCGGCAATCGCCAGGGCAAGGCGTTCACCCTCCCCCAGCTGATGGATATGGACGTCAGCACGGCGCTGTGTGCCTGCGCGGACATGAAGCTGGTGGCCCAGCGGCTGAAGGTCCTGCAAGACCTGGGCCTCGGCTATCTGACGCTGGGTGAGGAAACGCCCAGCCTGTCCGGCGGCGAGGCACAGCGCCTCAAGCTGGCCAGTGAGATGGGACGGGCACAGAACGACTCGGTGTTTATCTTTGACGAGCCCACCATCGGCCTGCATCCCCTGGATGTGCAGACTCTTTTGGATGTATTTCAAACCCTGATCGAAAACGGAGCCACCGTCATTGTCATCGAACATGATTTGGACGTGATCCGAAGCGCCGACTATATCATCGACATGGGGCCCGGCGGCGGGGAAGCGGGAGGCCGCATTGTAGCGGCCGGCACGCCGGAGGAGCTTCGACAGACGGAGGAGAGCGTGACGGGAAGGTTCATTTGATCCGATCCGGCGTGTGCATGACCCAGCCGGCTCAGTGCCAGACGAACACCCTGCTGCACGAAATTCAAGGTAAAAACGAACCGCCTGCCTTTCCTGGCAGGCGGTTCGCTGGTTTTTAATCATGTGCTGTATTGATCCCAGCACCACTTGGCAATATCCGCGATCAGCTCCAGCGGGAGCGACGCCTTGTTATAATCCTTACTCCCTCCCTAAATCCCAATATTGCCGCTGCTGATCCCTGCGTTCCCCGCCAGCGGAAGCCACTCCAGAACCTGCTTGATCTGGCTGTTCCAGAAGTCCCACTCGTGTCCTCCGGGGGCCTCCTGATAGGTCACATGAAAACCCAGTCCCCGCAGGGCGTCCCGCAGATCGCGGCCGCGCTCCAGCAGATGATCCTCTGTTCCGCAGGCCAAGTATACCTCGGGAAGCTCCGCCCCGGCGGCGGACAGATTTTTTGCCAGCCACTTGATGTTTTTATCGCTGTTTTTTACCTTGCTCAAATCGCCGAAAAAGCTCTCCGCAAAGCTGCGGGATTCCAAAAAGGCTGGTACGTCATCGGTGCGGTTCTCGATCCCCTCCACGATGTTGGCAGAGGAAAGGCCCGCGATGTACCCAAAGTTTTCGTGATACTTCAAACCGTTCCGAAGAGCCCCATAGCCGCCCATGGAGAGCCCAGCGAGGAAAGTGTCCTCCCGCCTGTGGGAGAGGGGGAATATTTTCCGAGTCAGCTCCACCAACTCTTTCCCGACAAACTGGCCGTACAGGGCGTGGGCGGACTCGCGATCCACATAGAACCCGTTCTCCCCGGCGGGCATCACTACCGCCAGATCCTTTTCCTCCGCCCAGCGCTGGATGTTTGTCCCACTAAACCAATCGAACTGGCTCCCAAACACGCCGTGGAGCAAATACAAGGTCTTGTACGGTCTGGCATCCTTTTGCGGCATTCCGGGAAAGGTCAGTTTGTCAGCCGGGAGGATCACATTGACGTTGACCGTCCGCATCAGGGACTCCGACATCAGATTCATTTGCAGAAAAGCCATGGCGGCCACCTCCATGATTTGATGAACCCATTATACACACTTGTGGAAGGGAATGGAAGTGTTTTCGTAGTCGTATACCTTTTATCGGCGGCGGGATGCCGCACCCTTTGTCCGGGTCATATTCACGGGCAGTGCTGTTCCCACGGTTCCCGTTCCGCGATCTCCAGCTTTCGATCCTGGGCCGCAGTAAGAGCATAGCACCCCAGGAACAGCGCGATCTGCACAACTGTGGAGCAGGGCGTGGCCAGCCCGACCTTGAACAGCGAGACCGGCTCCAGCCGGCTCATGAACAGGGACACAGGGATGCGCACCAAAAACGCCCCCACGATGCCCTGAATCATGACAAAGGTGGTGTTTCCCCTGCCATTAAAATAGCCGATAAAGCAGAACAGGATAGAGGTAAGCAGGGTGTCGATGGCGTAAGCCCGGAGGTAGTCCGCCGCCGCTTCGATGACCGCGGCGTCCCGGGCAAACAGCCCCGCCAGCAGGTCCCCATGGAAGAAGGTCAGCCACGCCAGCACTACGCCACAGCACAGCGACGAACCCATGCCATAGAACATGGCTTTCTTCGCCCGGCTCCGCTGTCCGGCGCCGATGTTCTGGGCCACAAAGGCGGACAAGGACTGCCCAAAGGCCGAGGGCACCAGCATGATGAAGCCGCACAGCTTCTCCGCCACCCCCACCCCAGCGGAAGCGATGACCCCCAGGCCGTTGACAATGGCGGCGATGGCCAGGAAGGAGACGCTTACCAGCACGTCCTGGAGGGCCACTGGGGCGCCCAGGCGCAGAATGTGCCCAGTATGCCGGGGATCGAAGCGGATGTCCTGACGGGAAAAGGAAAAGGGCAGGCCCCGATGCGCGGTGAACACCAGGCTCAGCACTACACTGACAGCCTGGGCCAGCACCGTGGCCAGGGCCGCCCCGGCTACCCCCAGGCCGCAGGCCCCTACCAGCACCAGATCCCCGGCGATGTTTACCACGCAGGCAATGAACACAGTGAGCAGTGGTGTTTTGGAGTCCCCGATCCCCCGGAACATGGCCCCCAGCACGTTGTAGGCCACGATGAACACCGCGCCGCCCGAGCAGATGCGCACATAGGTCACCGTCTGCGCAAAGGCTTCGGCAGGGGCCTGCATGAGCCGCGCCATGGGGGACGCCGCCCATACCATCGCTCCTGTCAGCAGCAGCGCCACCGCCGCGAACAGGGCGATGGCGCTGCCCAGCACCTGTCCGCCCTCCTCTGACCTGCCCTCGCCCAGCTTCTGCCCCAGAAGTACTGTGGCCCCCATGGACAGCCCGGTAACCAGGCAGGTGACAGTATGCATTACCTGGCTGCCGGTGGACACGGCGGACACGTCGGCGGGCTGGCCGAATTGGCCCACCACCATCAGATCCACCGCACCATACATGGCCTGCAAAAACAGCGCCAGCAGCACAGGGAAAGTAAAACGCAGCAACAAGGCCAGGATAGGCCCCTCAATAAAGCTTCCAGTTCGTTTCACAAAAGCTGCCCCCCTAGATTTTGGAACGGAGCAAGAAAAAAGCCCAGATAAGCCGCGGGCATCTCAGCCCGCCATCTTATCCGGACCCGCGCCTCCAGCGGGCGCATCTCCTCCGATGAACAGAATCAGTATATCCCTGAGACAGACATTTGTCAAGGCGGCGGCTGGTTTTATTACCTTTGGGCCTTACCATTTGAACCAAGTATCCAATCAAAGTTTACCCTCGACTTGAACGGCAATATGTGCTATACTGAGAAAAACTTTTCTCGGAGCGTGTAGATGATGACAAATATCCTTTTTATCTGCCACGGGAACATATGCCGCAGCCCAATGGCCGAATTCGTGATGAAGGATCTGGTGAAGAAAGCCGGACTGGAAGGCCAATTCCATATTGAGTCCGCCGCTACCAGCACCGAGGAGATTGGCAACCCTGTCTACTCTCCTGCCCGCAAAAAGCTGGCGGAGCACGGGATCGACTGCGCGGGTAAGACCGCCCGGCGGATGACGGCGGCGGACTACGACCGCTTCGACCTGCTGGTGGGCATGGACAGGGCCAATCTGCGCAATATGTCCCGCATCTGCGGCGGCGATCCCGACGGTAAGATGCACCTGCTGATGGACTACACCGGCCGCCCCGCCGATGTGGCCGACCCATGGTATACAAATGACTTTGAAACCACCTGGCGGGATGTGCTGGCTGGGTGCCATGGGTTGCTGGACGCGTGCAAAGAATCCTAAATGGGGTGTGAAAAAGTCAATTGAATGTCCTACCAACTTCATTCGATAACGGAGGTATCATGATGCGGAAAAATTTTGGAGCGAAGCCCTACACCTATCCCCAGCCGGTATTCATCATCGCCACCTACGGCGAGGACGGCACCCCGGACGCCATGAACGCCGCCTGGGGCGGCATCAGCGAGGCCAACGAGATCTCCATGTGCATCAGCGCGGGCCACAAGACGACGAAAAACATCCTGGCCCGGAAAGCATTCACCGTGAGTATGGCGGACGCCGCCCATGTGGCGGAGTGTGACTATGTGGGGGTAGTGTCCGCAAACGATGTGCCGGATAAGCTGGCAAAGGCCGGGTTCCACACCACCAAAAGCGAGTTTGTAGACGCGCCCCTTATCGACGAGCTGGCCATGGCGGTGGAGTGCAGGCTCATCAGCTATGACCCGGAGTCCTGCCGCCTGGTGGGCGAGATCGTAAACGTCAGCGCCGATGAGAGCGTACTCACCTCAGACGGCAAGGTGGACGTGGCAAAGCTGGCCCCCATCGTCTTTGATCCCATCAATAGCGCCTACCACAAGCTTGGCGAGAAAGTCGGAAACGCCTTTCAGGATGGCCTGAAGCTGAAGTGAGGCGGAGCGCGGGATGACAAACTATCAAACGCTGAACGAGCAGCTTTCCGCACTGATTCATGATGTGCCCCATCGGATCGCCAACCTGGCCAACGCCGCGGCGCTGCTCTATCATTCCATGGATGGACTCAACTGGGCAGGGTTCTATCTGATGGAACACGGCGCACTGGTGCTGGGGCCGTTTCAAGGCCGGCCCGCCTGCATCGAGATCCCCGTAGGGCGCGGCGTGTGCGGAACGGCCGTGTCGGAAAGCAGGACGCAGCTCGTCCATGACGTCCACCAATTCCCCGGCCACATCGCCTGCGACAGCGCGTCAAATTCAGAACTCGTAATCCCCATCCATGCGGCCGGACAGATTGTAGGCGTCTTGGATCTGGACAGCCCCCACATTGGGCGTTTTTCCGAGGCGGATCGTACTGGGCTGGAGGAATTCGTGCGTATCTTGGAAGCGGAAGTTTGGGGAACATGAAATACCAGCCCGCCGGAAAATAAGACGAGCCTGGAAGCACTTAACAAACTGAGTTTCGACGAATTCGAACAAAGTCCCCCCACAGGCAGGATCATCATCCGGCTCTGCGGAGGGACTTTGTTACACTTTGGGACTTTTAAAGATTCCAGCTATCGTTATTTTATCGTTTCGTCAGATATCCAGCACGTAAGCCAAAATCAGATTGGTCGTGTTGGCCAGGCCGTCGATGTGGGTCCGCTCCATGCCGTGGCTGCAGTAAACGGCCATGCCGAACGCCCCGGCTTTCAGGTCATTGCCGGCCTTTAAGGCAGCGTTTGCGTCTGTGCCGTAGCGATAGAAAATATCCACCGCATAATCCAGTTCCGCCCTTTTCGCCTGCTCGATCAGGCGGCTGGTCAGCTCATAATCATAAGGCGTTGAATTGTCTTTCGCGCAGATGCTGACAGCAAATTCATTCCCGTTGTAATCCGGGCCGATGAGGCCGATATCCACAGCAACAAACTCAGAAACCTCCGGCGGGACATAGGTGCCGCCGAGGCCAATCTCCTCATAATGCGGAAACGCCAGGATCGTGCGGTACTTCGGCTTCATCTGGTGCTCCGTCAGATATTTCAGCATCGCGAAGGTACAGGCCACCGCCGCCTTGTCATCAATAAAGCGAGATTTCAAAAAGCCGTTCTCCGTATACTGGCACCCCGGATCAATGGAGATCATATCCCCGTGCTGAATGCCGAGCGCCAGGACATCCTCCCGCCTTTTTATCTTTTCATCCAGGATGATCATCATATTCGTCTCATCCCGGCTCAGAGTCCTGGCATCGTCAAACACATGGACCGAATGGGACTGACAGGTCAGAAGCCCCGTGTATTCTCTCCCGTCCCTGGTATGTACCCTTACAGTCGCACCCTCAGCGCTGCTGAAATTCATGCCGCCAAGCTGACGGACGCGGATCATACCGTCAGCGTCGATCCGGCGGACGATCATACCAATGGTGTCCAGGTGGGCGCCAATCATAACTGTTTTGGAATTATCCTCCCCCTCCAGGGTTATGTAAGCCGTCTGTTTGTTGTCGTAAGTAACCTTATATCCAAACATTCCGGCATAGCGCTCCACCACCGGGTTTACCTTCACATAATATCCCACCGGGCTTGGCGCGTTCACAAACGCTTCAAAGCAGTCCACAAGAAACTGTTTATCAATCTCATACTTCATAAAAAATCCCTCCTATTTTATCGGTAGTTTACCACACAGTCTGTCCAAACACAAGCAAGAGGCATCTGAAATTTTCGAGTGGGTTTGTCCGCGTCACTCAGTTTGGCTGTTTTTCCAATCTGACCAGGCGGAAGGCCCTCGGACGGCTAGTCATATCTCACAAAAATGGGCGGCCGCTTTTTTGCAATCTTCCGATTTTTGCGTTTATAACCAGATTTCTCTTGCTTCTTAAAAAAAATCTTGTTATGATAGTTTCAGTTATACTGAAAACGATTCCGATAGCGTTTCCAGTACAGCTGCTAAGCCTAGCAAAATTTTTATTTGGAGGACAATGAAATGAAAGCATCCAAAAAGATCCTTGCCCTGGCCCTTGGCGCGGCTATGTCCCTGTCTCTGCTGGCCGGCTGCTCCAAGAGCGCCGACAAGAACAGCGACGCCCCCGTGGGCGACAACACCAACCAGCCCGAGGCCAGCCAGCCCGTCGGCGATGACACCCCCGCCGCCGAGGGCCGCGTCTACTGGCTCAACTTCAAGCCCGAGCTGGAAGAGACCGCCCAGAAGCTGGCTGAGACCTACACCGCCAAGACCGGCGTGCCCGTGAAGGTCATCACCGCCGCCTCCGGTACCTACAGCCAGACCCTGAACGCCGAGATGGGCAAGTCCGAGGCCCCCACCATCTTCGTGGTGGGCAACCAGGCCGGCGTGCGCGACTGGGCTGACTACACCCTGGATCTGCGGGGCACCGCCATCGAGGCCGAGCTGAACACCGACGCCTACAACCTCTATGACGAGAGCGGCAAGCTGGTTTCCATCGGCTACTGCTATGAGTGCTACGGCATCATCGTCAACCCCGACCTGATCGAGGCCGCCGGCCACACCATGGACGAGATCAAGAACTTTGACGGCCTGAAGGCCGTGGCCGAGGACATCCACGCCCGCGCCGCCGAGCTGGGCTTCGACGCCTTCAGCTCCTCCGACATGGACGACTCCTCCTCCTGGCGCTTCACCGGCCACATGGCCAACCTGGAGTACTACTACGAGCAGGAAGGCACCACTTGGACCGAGTGCCCCCCCACCATCTCCGGCAAGTACATGGACAACTTCAAGAACCTGTACGACCTGTGCATCAACAACAGCCTGACCGCTCCCACCGACCTGTCCGTGGGCGGCCACGACGCTGAGGGCGAGTTCAAGTCCGGCAAGGCCGCTTTCTTCATCAACGGCTCCTGGGAGTACTCCGCCGTGTCCGAGTCCGTCCCCAACGCCACCATGATCCCCTACTACTGCGGCGTGGCCGGCGAGGAGAAGGCCGGTCTGAACTGCGGCACTGAGAACTGCTGGGCCATCAACTCCCAGGTGTCCGAGGCCGACCAGAAGGCCAGCATCGACTTCATGGTGTGGCTGGTCAGCGATCCCGAGGCTGCCGGCATGATGGTCAACGAGCTGGGCGTCCTGCCCTATAAGAACGCCCCCGAGTCCACCAACGGCTTCCTGGCCGATGCTGCCCAGTACACCGCCAACGGCTGCTACGTCATGAACTGGGCCACCAACTATCAGCCCAACGTGGACGAGTACCGCGCCGCTCTGGTGTCCGCCCTGAACGCCTACAACGCCGACCAGTCCGACGCCAACTGGGAGAACGTCCGCATCGCCTTCGTGGACGGCTGGGCCGCCCAGTATCAGGCCGTCAACGGCTAAGCATCCTCTCACTCCGGTTTAGACAGATTAATGTGGTGGGGCGGGCGTGATCGCCCGCCCCACCTCTGTCTCAGTCCCCCTCATCAGCTGAGCGGGACTGAGAGAGGGTTCGTACCGCACGACACAAATAGGAAAGGAAGCTGGTATACCTTGAAACGGAAAAAACTAACCCGCGGCAATACCATCCGCCGGTCCACCCGGCACTGGTTCCCGCTGTTCCTGGGCCCAGTGGTAGCCGCCTTTGCCATTGGCTTCGTCTGGCCCTTCATCCAGGGCATCTACCTCTCCTTCTGCCAGTTCAAACTGATCAAGGACGCCAAGCCCCTGGGGATGGACAATCTGTTCGGCAACTACCTCCGGGCCTTCAAAGACGCCAGCTTTACCCACGCCTTCTGGTACACCGCGATGTACGCCGTGGTGTCCCTGGTACTCATCAACGTGCTGGCCTTCGCCGTGGCCTACGCCCTGACCCAGAGCATCAAGGGCAGCAACATCTTCCGCACGGTGTTCTTTATGCCCAACCTCATCGGCGGCATCGTGCTGGGCTACATCTGGTCCATGATCTTTGACGGCATCCTCAGCAAGTTCGCCACTTCCATCGTGATGGACTCCAAGTACGGCTTCTGGGGGCTGATCATCCTCATGTGCTGGCAGCAGATCGGCTACATGATGATCATCTACATCGCCGGGCTCCAGGCGGTGCCCGAGGATATGATGGAGGCCGCCCGCATCGACGGCGCCTCCAAGTCCCAGACCCTGTTTAAGGTGACCATCCCCAACGTCATGCCCTCCATCACCATCTGCATGTTCCTGTCCCTGACCAACGGCTTTAAGCTGTTTGACCAGAACCTGGCCCTCACCGCCGGCCAGCCCATCATCACCCAGCCCGGCGGCACCATGATCAAGACCACTGAAATGCTGGCGCTCAACATCTACACCACCTACTACAACAACAACGTCAACGCCCACGGCACGGCCCAGGCGAAGGCGGTCATCTTCTTCATCCTGGTGGCGGGCCTTGGCCTGGCCCAGCTTGCCTACACACGCAGAAAGGAAGTGCAGCAGTAATGAACGGTCTGGCTTCGGAACGCAGGAACAAAATGATCCTGTCCATCATCCTGGGCATCATCTGTATCATCTACGTGCTGCCCGTGCTGGCAGTGCTTATCAACTCCTTTAAGGCCAACACCTTTGTTAAGACCGACACGTTTGCCCTCCCCTTTGGGGAAAGATGGGACGAGTTTGTCAGCACCTTCGGCGAAAGCCTCGCCAACGACGGTGAGATCGCCCCCTACCCCTCCGGGGACGAGAAAATGTGGGTCGGTTTCGCCAACTTCATCAAGGGCATGACCTTCGGCAAATACCCCTTCTGGAACAGCGTGAAGTACAGCGTGATCATCACCCTGCTGTCCACCGCCCTCATCCTGGTGGGCACCTCCATGGCCGCGTGGTATATCGCCCGGGTGAACTCCCTGTTCTGCAAGATCCTGTACTTCCTGTGCGTGTTCTCCATGGTAGTCCCCTTCCAGATGGTGATGTTCACCCTGTCCAACACCGCGGACCAGCTTAAGCTGAACACCCCCTGGACCATTCCCATCGTATACCTGGGCTTTGGCGCGGGCCTGGCCATCTTCATGTTCGTGGGCTTCGTCAAGTCCATCCCCCTGGAGATCGAGGAAGCCGCCGCCATCGACGGCTGCGGGCCGGTGCGCACCTTCTTCATGGTGGTGGTGCCCATGCTGAAGCCCACCATGATCTCCGTGGGCATCCTGGAGATCATGTGGGTGTGGAACGACTACCTGCTCCCCTACCTGGTGCTGGACCTGGAGAAGTACCGCACCATCACCATCCACATCCAGTACCTGAAGGGCAGCTACGGCACCGTGGATCTGGGCGCCACCACGGCCCTGATCCTGCTGTCCATCATCCCGGTCATCGTGTTCTACCTCACCTGCCAGAAGCACATCATCAAGGGTGTGGCCGCCGGCGCGGTGAAGGGCTAAGGCTTTCATCCCCCGCCTGGGATGGAATCTCTTAAAAAAGACTTGCAATCCAAGGCAAACATGGGGTAAAATAGTCGATTGGAACAGGAGGGACGCGAATGACCATCAAAGACATCGCCCGTATCTCCGGTGTAGGTGTGGCCACCGTGTCCCGGGTGCTGAACAACCACCCCGACGTCTCCAAGGAGACCCGCCGGAAGGTGATGGCGGTGGTGGAGGAGCAGGGCTTCCAGCCCAACACCAACGCCAAGCATCTCAAGCAGCAGGCCAGCAGCAGCATTGCCATCATCGTCAAGGGGACCATGAATATGCTGTTTGCCGATCTGGTGGAAAAGCTTCAGGCGTTGCTGCTGGACGCGGGGCGGGACGCCGCCGTCTACTATCTGGACGAGGACGCCAACGAGGTGCTCTACGCCCTCCAGCTGTGCCGGGAGCGCAAGCCCCTGGGTATGCTGTTCCTGGGGGGCGACCGTGAGCTGTTCCAGTCTGAATTTCGGGAGATCACGATCCCCTGCGTGCTGCTGACCAACACCGCCGTGGACCTGGGGTTTGACAACCTGTCCTCCGTCACCACCGACGACCGGGAGGCATCCCGTCAAGCGGTGCGGTTTTTGGCGGAGCGGGGCCACCGCCGCATTGGGATATTGGGAGGCAACTGGTCCTGCTTCCAGATCGGCTACAGTCGTTATCTGGGCTGCCAGCAGGCTTGTCAGGAGTTGGAACTCCCCTTTGACGGGAAGTCCCAGTGTGAGCCGTGCCGCTACTCTTTGGAGGACGGCTACACCGCCGCCCGGGTGCTGTTGGAGCGCTGTCCTGACCTGACCGCCGTTTTCGCCGTCAGCGATGTAATGGCCCTGGGAGCCATTCGTGCCCTGCATGATTTGGGTAAGCGGGTTCCTGAGGACATCTCCGTCATGGGCTACGACGGCGTGGCCATTGGTCAGTACTCTCTGCCCCGGCTGGCCACCGTCCGTCAGGATACCCAGCTGCTGGCTGAACGCGGGGTGGAGGCCCTCCTCCGCAGCATCCAGCGCCGAAGTCCCCCGGTGCATGAGATGATTCCCTTCCAATTGATCGAGGGGGAGAGCGTTGCACAACTTAACTGATGAAAGGGCCGCCTGCGGGCGGCCCTTTGTCCTGTTAGGCAGGGTAATTAAAGGGCAAGCAGGCAAAAAATCAAGAAAAGAGGTATCTTTATGGCAAAGAACACAGCAAAAAAGTACCGCAATCAGGTTGTGTATTCGGTATTTGTCCGCAACCACAGTCAGGAGGGCACCTTTGAGGCCGTCTGCCGGGATCTGGAGCGGATCAAGTCCCTGGGTGTGGACATCATCTGGCTGATGCCCATCCACCCCATCGGCGAGAAGGCCCGCAAGGGCACGATAGGCAGCCCTTACGCCATTTCCGATTACCGCGCGGTCAATCCGGACTATGGCACTTTGGAGGACTTCCGGCATCTGACCGATGAGATCCACCGGCTGGGCATGAAGTGCATCATTGATGTCGTGTATAATCACACTTCTCCGGATTCCTGGCTGGTTCAAAACCACCCAGAGTGGTTCTATCATAAGCCCGACGGAAGCTTGGGCAACCATGTCGGAGAGTGGACCGACATTGTAGACCTTGACTACACCAACCCCGATCTGTGGGATTACCAGATCGAAACACTAAAATATTGGGCCTCCTTGGTGGACGGCTTCCGATGCGACGTGGCCTCCCTGGTGCCTCTGGACTTCTGGCTCCGGGCCAGGGAGGAAGTGGAGGCTGTCCGTCCCGGCTGTATCTGGCTGGCAGAGTCAGTGCATACGGAGTTCGTCGCCGCGGCCCGGGCCGAGGGCATCCCCGCTTTGTCTGACTCGGAAATTTTCCAGGCGTTTGACATGAGCTATGAGTATGACATTTTCTCCCGCTTCCAGGGCTATCTGGAGGGGGATCTCCCCTTAAGCCGGTACGCCGAGGCCATCAGCCAGCAGGAAACGATCTACCCGGATAACTATGTAAAGCTCCGTTTCCTGGAAAATCACGACCAGCTCCGTGCCGCGGCCGCCATCCCTGACGCGGCTGCCCTTCTGAACTGGACGGCATTCCTCTATTTCCAAAAGGGGACCACGCTGCTTTACGGCGGTCAGGAATGCAGCTGCGCCCATCTGCCCAATCTCTTTGAAAAAGATCCTGTGGACTGGACTTCTGGGCCGGACCGGACAGAACAGCTGCGGCGGCTTTACGCGCTGAAGCAGCATCCGCTGCTGACTGACAGCTCCTATTCGGTCCGCGCTCTGGGCGGTGACATCCTTTACGCAACCCATCGCGGCAGGGAATCTCAGCTAACCGGCATTTTTAGTTTGAAGGGGAATTGTGGCTTAGTGAAAGTAGAGGCTCCCGACGGAATTTATCCGAACCTGGCGGATGGCGGCAGCGTAGAAGTTAAATTCGGCCGGGTGAGCTGTCAGGGTAATCCTATCATTTTTGAGGCTCCCAGATCGAAGCATTGACGAGTATGCACATTCCCGTATGCTCCATGACAATACGGATGTCCCCGCCCACACCCCGCAGTGTCTTGACCAAGCCGGACTGCCCAGCTGTGTCATGCTCCATCTGGGATGGTCTTAACTGACAATCAGCGTCAAAAGAACACATCATCTGCTATGGATTTCAGCGGCGCTCCCGATGTATTATATAATCATAACAATGTATAAGGGGGCAAACGCGATGAAATACGGACACTTTGACCAGCAGAAACGGGAGTATGTGATTGACCGTGTGGATGTGCCTGTCTCCTGGACCAACTATCTGGGCGTGGAAGATATGGCGGCCGTGGTCAACCACACCGCCGGGGGCTATCTGTTTTATAAGAGCCCGGAGCATCACCGGATCACCCGATTCCGGCCAAACGGCGTGCCCATGGACCGGCCGGGCCACTACATCTATATCCGGGACGACGAGACGGGGGAATACTGGTCCGTGTCCTGGCAGCCCTGCGGCGGGCTGCTGGAGGCTTACCGCTGCCGCCATGGGCTGAGCTACTCCGTCTACGAGTGCACACGGAACGGCGTGAACGCCGCCCAGACTCTGTTCATCCCCCGGGGGGAGAACGTGGAGCTGTGGGATCTGGCGCTGGAAAATGTGTCGGACAAGCCCCGGATGCTCAGCGTATACTCCTATGCCGAGTTCTCCTACCACCAGATCCCCATCGACAACCAGAACTTCCAGATGTCGCTGTACTGCGCGGGCAGCGACTACGCCGACGGCATCATCGACTATGAGCTGTTTTACGAGCACGCCCACCAGTTTATGGCCGCGTCCTTTGAGCCGGACGGCTTTGACTGCCTGCGGGACAGCTTCATCGGCCCCTACCGCACCGAGACAAACCCGCTGGCCGTGGAGCGGGGGGAGTGCTTCTCCTCCTTCGAGAAGGGCAACAACCACTGCGCCGTGCTGCAAAAGAAGCTGGCCCTGGCTCCCGGCGAAAAGATCCGGCTGACCTGGATGCTGGGNGAGGGCGGTCTGGGANGAGGGCNGGCGNNTNCGGGNNAANTACNGNGACCCCGCCGCCGTNGACGCCGCCCTGGCNGATCTGGCGGACTACTGGGACNANAAGCTGTCCAAGCTTCAGGTATCNACCCCCGACCCGGACATGGANGTNATGCTCAACACCTGGACGCTGTACCAGAGCGAGNTCAACGTNATGTTCTCCCGNTTCGCCTCCTTNATCGAGGTGGGCGGCCGCACCGGGCTGGGCTATCGGGACACCGCCCAGGACGCCATGACCATCCCCCACTCCAATCCGAACAAGTGTAAGGAACGGATTTTGCAGCTCATGCAGGGGCTGACCACCCAGGGCTACGGCCTGCANCTCTTTGACCCGGCCTGGTTCGGCCCTCAGCCCGAAAAGCCCGCCTACAAGTCCCCCACTGTCATCCCCACCCCGGACAAGGCNTCCATCGTCCACGGGCTGGAGGANGCCTGCGCCGANGACGCGCTGTGGCTGGTGGCNAGCGGTGGTGGAATACGTCCGNGAGACGGGNGANCTGTCCTTCTTNGACGAGACNGTGGGCTACGCNGACGGCGGCGAGGGGACGGTATANGAGCATTTAAAGAANATNCTGGACTTTTCCGCCGCCCAGGTGGGCNCCCACGGCATCTGCAANGGCCTGCGGGCGGACTGGAACGACTGCCTNAANTTNGGCGGCGGAGAGAGCGCCATGGTGTCCTTCCTCCACGTNTGGGCGCTGGGGCANTTTGTGGANGCNGCCCGGACGCTGGGCCGGGACGAGGATGCGGAGCGCTANGGCGCTATGCACCGGGAGGTCACCGCCGTCTGNGAGCGGGAGCTGTGGGANGGNGACTGGTACATCCGGGGCATCACNGCNGATGGNCGNAANATCGGCACCNNCNCCGACNNGGAGGGCNNGGTNCANCTGGAGAGCAACACCTGGGCAGTNCTATCCGGCGCGGCCCAGGGGGAGCGGGCCGTCAAGGCCATGGACGCCNTCGACCNNTANCTNTACACCGANTACGGNCTGAAGCTCAACGCNCCATCCTACACCAAACCGGACGACGCCATCGGCTTNATCACCCGGGTTTACCCNGGCATCAAGGAAAACGGCGCNATCTTCTCCCANCCCAANCCCTGGGCGTGGTGTGCCGAGGCCATNCTGGGCCGGGGNANNCGGGCCATGAAATTCTACCGGGCCTTGTGTCCGGCGGCGCAAAANGACAANATNGAGGTGCGGCAGAGCGAGCCCTACTCCTACTGCCAGTTNNTCATGGGCACCGACCACACNGCCTTNGGCCGGGCCCGGCACCCCTTCATGACCGGCTCCGGCGGNTGGAGCTACTTNGCCGCCACTCGATATATTTTAGGNGTGCGCCCCCANTTCGGCGGNCTGCTCATCGACCCCTGNGTCCCNGCGGACTGGAAGGAATTCAAAATCANCCGGGTATGGCGGGGAGCGGAGTACCGCATCACAGTGCAAAACCCCGACGGNGTNGANAAGGGCGTGGCGTCTGTCATCTGCAACGGGCAGGCGGTGGACGGCCTGATCCCCGCCCAGANCCGCGGGGAGCGTCAATGAAGTCACGGTTATCATGGGAAGGAGAGAGAACNCGTGAGCAGCATTCAATTCGGAACAGGCGGCTGGCGGGCCATCATCGGGGACGGNTTCACCAAAGCCAACGTACAGCGNTTNACCGCCGCTCTGGCNCAAAAGATGAAGGACGAGGGCGTGGCCAGCCGGGGCTTCCTGGCGGGCTACGACAGGCGGTTNCTCTCCGCCGAGGCCGCCCATTGGGCCGCCGAGGTGATGGCCGGGGCGGGCGTGCCCTGCATGGTGGTGGAGCGGGAGGCTCCCACCCCGCTNATCATGTTCGCGGTGCGCTANTACGAGCTGTCCTACGGCATGGCGGTNACCGCCAGCCACAACCCGGCGCTGTACAANGGCGTGAAGGTGTTCACCAAGGGCGGCCGGGACGCGGACGAGATCGTCACCGGCAGCATTGAGGAATACATCGCCGCCCTGCCCGACGGGGACATNCCCNTNGTGCCCTACGAGGANGGNNTNCNCANCGGNCAGATCCAGATCATCGACCCCATGAACGCCTATATTGATTCGGTGATCCGNTCGGTGAATATGGANGCNATCCGCTCCCGGGGGCTGAAGGTGGTGCTGGATCCCATGTANGGCGTGTCCAANACCGCNCTGAGCACCATCCTGATCACCGCCCGGTGNGACGTGGANGTGATCCACGAGCGNCATGACGCCCTGTTCGGAGGCCGCCTCCCCGCCCCCAGCAGCAAGACNCTCATCGGTNTGCAGANCTTCGTCATGGAGAACNANTGCGACATCGGCATCGCCACCGACGGCGACGCCGACCGGCTGGGCATTATCGACGACCGNGGTGAATTNCTCCACCCCAACAAGATNCTGGTNCTGCTGTATTACTACCTGCTGCGGTACAAGGGCTGGCANGGGGCGGCGGTGCGCAACATCGCCACCACTCANCTGCTGGACGCCATTGCGGCAGAATTCGGCGAGGTCTGCTACGAGGTTCCCGTGGGCTTCAAACACGTCTCGGGCAAGATGCTGGAGACGGGCGCGGTGATCGGCGGCGAGAGCTCNGGCGGCCTCACCGTNCGGGGGCACATCCAGGGCAAGGANGGCATCTACGCCGCCTCCCTGCTGGTGGAGATGCTGGCCACCACTGGGCGCAGCCTGTCCGAGCTGTACGANGAGATCGTGAAGCGCTGCGGCTCCTATGAGATGGTGGAGCGGGGCTACCGCTTCTCTNTGGAGGAAAAGGCCCGCATCAACAAGCTGCTGATGGAGGACAAGCTNCTGCCCGACTTTGGCGTGGANATCGAAAAGGTGAGCTACGCCGACGGCTGCAAGGTGTACTTCAAGGAGGTTGGCTGGGTGGTGGCCCGGTTCTCCGGCACGGAGCCCCTGCTGCGGGTGTTCTGTGAGATGGACACCACCGAGCGGGCGGCCGAGGCCGCCGCAAAAATGGAGGCGTTCCTGGAGCTGACCGGCCGGAACATTGAATAAGCAGGCAGGGGGCCGCGGCGCGGCCCCCTGTTTTTGCCCAAGGCTGGAAACTGCTCCAAAAGCATGGTACAATATGAAATGAAATGAAAGGAAAGGAGGGAGGCCCATGGCCCGCGCCAAAGCCAACCGCTCCCTGCGGGGACAGATGACCTTTATCATCCTGCTGTGCTGGCTTCTGCCCATGATTCTGGCCGCCGTCGTACTGGGGGGCTATCTCACCCAGGGCCTGGAGCAGCAGAAAAAGCAGGCCGCCGAACAGTTTCAGCTCAACCTTCAAATGGGGGCTGACCGGGTGTCCAGCGCGGTGGAGGCGTCCCGCCTGCCCTCCTATGACCCGGAGTTCCGCACCGGCTGGAACCAATACTGCCGGGATCATGAGTATGCCCTTTTGTACCGCCGGTGCTACTCCCTGTTCAGCCGCCTGTACCAGGCGGACAGCCGGTTCCGGTACGCCGTGTTCTGCCTTGCCGAGGACCCGGAGAATATGTCCATCACAGTGGTGAACGGCAGCTCCGGCCTGCTGTCCACCCGGCAGGTGCGGGAGCAGTGGCAGGGCGATCTGCCCGCCGTGCTGGAGCTGGCCAAGGGGCTGGACACCTCCGTGGGCTTTCTGGAACACGGCGGGCAGGTCTATCTGGTGCGCAACCTGATGGACTCGGACTACCAGCCCATTGGAATCCTGGCGCTGGCGCTGGATCTGCCCTATTACTTTGAGGATCTGTCCCTGCTGCCCTGGGCGTCGTCGGTGTCGGTGGGGCTGGGCCCGGACACCGTACTTCTCATCAAGGGCGGCGCCCTGCCCAACCCTGGGGAGAATACATTGGAATTTGTGGTGCCCACCCGGGACTTCACCCTCCAGGGGCAGATGGAGGTGGACTATGATGTGCTGCTGGCGGGCTTCAGCGCCTATCGCTATGTGCTGGTGGCCATGGCGGTGTCCCTGCTGCTGCTGCTGTGGTTCACCTTCCGATTCTTCCGGCGGAAGATCTCCCGGCCCATTGACGCGCTGATGACCGGGGCGTCTAAAATCCAGGCGGGCGAGCTGGGCAGCCAGATCGATTATCAGGCGGGCAGCCGGGAATTTGAATACCTCACCGATTCTTTCAACCGGATGTCCGCCCAGCTGCAAAACCAGTTCACCCGGCTCTATCAGGAGGAGCTGGCCCGGCGGGACGCGCAGATCAAAGCCCTCCAATCCCACATCAATCCTCACTTTCTCAACAACACCCTGGAGAGCATCAACTGGCAGGCCCGCATGAGCGGGGACGCCAAGGTCTCCCGGATGATCGAGGCGCTGTCCACCGTGCTGGACGCCGCCCTGGACCGCAAGGGCCGGCCCGAGGTGCGTCTGGCCGAGGAGATGACCTACGTCAACGCCTACCTCTATATTGTGAAGCAGCGCTTCGGCAAGCGGCTGTCGGTGGACGTGCAGCTTCCCGACGAGCTGATGGACTGCCGGGTCCCCCGGCTGATCCTCCAGCCGGTGATTGAAAACGCGGTGGAGCACGGCGTGGGCCCCGGCGGGCAGGGCAATATCGCCCTGCGGGGCTTCCGGCGGGAGGACTTCCTGATCCTGGAGGTGGAAAACGACGGCGGTATGTCCCAACAGGACGAGGAGCACATCGCCCGCCTGCTCTCCCCCGACTACGACGTGACTGGGGAGCCGTCGGGCAACATCGGCATCGCCAATGTGGATCTGCGCCTGCGGATTCTCTACGGGCGGTCGTGCGGCCTGACTATCTCCCGGGGGGAGGGCAGCGCGGTGGTGGCCCGGCTCACCATCGCCCTTGCCGATCCTTGTGATTTTACCCTAACAAGTATGGACAACAAATAGCAATTTTGGTTATTCCTTCTGTATTCAATTGGGTGTATTATGAAATTGTACAAAAGTCTAAGGCGTACAAGGACAAAAAATAGGAGGTTATACCATGAAAAAGAATCGTATTCTCGCGCTGATCATGTCCGGCGCCCTGATGCTGGGCCTGCTGGCGGGCTGCGGCAACAGCGGCAGCAAGGACTCCACTCCCCCCAGCGGTGATAAGACCGCCGCCCCTGCCGGAGGCGTGGAGCTGAACGTTGTCACTTCCTACGGCGGCGACGACGGCAACCGCAAGCAGTATGAGGCCGCTGTGAAGTCCTACGAGGAGGCCACCGGCAACTCCGTGCAGGACGCCTCCGCCACCTCCAACGAGGAGTGGAAGGCCAAGGTCCTCACCGACTTTGAGACCGGCACCGAGCCCGACGTGCTGTTCTTCTTCACTAACGCCGACGCCGAGCCCTTCATCACCGGCGGCAAGGTGGTTGACATCGCCACCATCCGCGCCGAGTACCCCGACTATGCCGGCAATATGCGCGACTCCATGATGGCCGTGGCCTCCGATGGCAAGAATTACGCCGTCCCCTCCTCCGGCTTCTGGGAGAATATGTTTGTCAACACCAAGGTGCTGGCCGACTGCGGCATTGACGTCCCCGGCCCCGACTACACTTGGGATCAGTTCCTGGCCGACTGCCAGACCATCAAGGACAAGGGCTACACCCCCATCGCCTGCTCCCTGTTTGAGGTTCCCCATTACTGGTTCGAGTTCTGCGTCATGAACAACGGCACTCTGGACAACCAGCTGGACGTACCCGCCTCCGCCGACGATGCCGCCGGTCAGAAGTGGGTCGCCGCCCTCAACGACATGAAGGATCTGTACGAGAAGGGCTTCTTCCCTGCCAACACCCTCACCGCCACCGATGCCGAGACCGTTCAGCTCTTTGGCGACGGCGACGCCGCCTTCCTGATCGATGGCTCCTGGAAGGTCAACTACTTTGTGGAGAACTATCCGGACGGCCTGGACGACTACGCTATCTCCTATGTGCCCGCCAAGGGCGACCGCAAGGCCAGCGAGGCCATCGGCGGCATCTCCATGGGCTACTTCATCACCAAGAAGGCCTGGGACGACCCCGCCAAGCGTGAGGCCGCCGTGAAGTTCGTGGAGCACATGACCTCTGACGAGGTTCTGTCCACCTTCGTGACCACCGAGGTCACCGCCCTGAAGAACGGCGCTTCCCCCTCCGGTCTGAATCCCCTCCAGCAGTCTGCCGCCGATGCCAACGGTGCCATCACCGGCGTCATTGGGGCGGTGCAGGACACCATCACCAGCGAGTGCAAGACCGACCTGTTCGGCAACGTGCAGAACGTGGTCACCGGAGCCATGTCCGCCGCTGACGCGGTCAACTCCGCCATCGCGCTCAACTGACCCCGTGATTGAAGGGCCCCGCCCAGTGGGCGGGGCCCTTTCTTCAAAACGCAGAGAGGAGTGATCGCNTCCATGNCANTGTACCGAAAAAAGGGGCCGCTGCTTGTATTCCTGCTGCCCGCGTTTGCCTTCCTGATCCTGTTCCTNTACTATCCGTTCCTCCANAANANCNTCAACAGCTNTTCTGACATCACCGGCNTGGGCTCCGCCTCCAAGGGNCTGAANGANCCNTGGTACTCCAACTATNCCGCNCTGTTCNCCGATCCCAAAATGCGCACCGCNCTGTGGAATACNGTCATACTCACCNTCTGCACCGTGGTGTTCCAGGTGGGCATNGCCCTGGTGCTGGCCCTGCTGGTGGACTCCATCAAGGTGGGCGCCCANCTGTTCCGCACGCTGTACTTCTTCCCCATCGTGATTTCCGCCACCGCTCTGGGTTTGATGTTNAACCTGGTNTTCNTGTANAANGGCGGCATGATTAACCAGCTGCTGTCCAACCTGGGGNTNNTCNCAAAAAACGTGGACTGGAANGANANNNCCCACTTCCGCTTCACCATGCTGGCCCCGGTNATGTGGCAGTACGTGGGCTTCTACTTNGTNATCCTGGTGACGGGGCTGAACAACATCCCCCAGGATCTGTANGAGGCCGCCGCNCTGGACGGCTGCACCGGNCTGAANCGGGTGNGCCACATCACCCTGCCCATGNTGCGCAANGTGCTGTGCACCTGCCTGGTTCTCGCNATCACCGGCGCGCTGAAGGTGTTTGACCTGCCCTGGGTCATGTTCGGNGCCGGGATGCCCCAGGATCAGGGCTGGCTCACCGGCACCTATATGTANGACCAGACCTTCAACCGGGGCAATGTGGACTACGGCTCCACCATCGCCATCTTNATCGTGGTGCTGGGCGTGGTTCTGTCCAACGTGGCNAACCGGGTCTTCAAGCCCCGGAACGACATTTAAGGGAGGGGATCGCCATGCGGAAAAAAGTATCGCCCGCCAAGATATTCACCTATATTGTGCTGATCTTCTGGTCGTTGACCACCCTNTATCCCTTNGTGTGGGTTATCCTGANCTCCTTCCGTGAGAAGGGTCTGATCCGGAAGGACTCCTTCTCCATCCCCACCGCAAATAACGGCTTNACCATGGACAACTACAACAAGGCCATGGATCGCTTNNACTTCNGCAACGCCTATANGAACAGCCTGNTNGTGTCCATNGCCGTCACCATNGCGGTNGTNATCATCGCGGGNCTGGCGGCCTANGGGCTGGTNCGCTTCAAGTTCAAGCTGCGCAGCCTGTGCTACAGCCTGATTATGGCGGGCATGATGTTCCCGGTGTTCTCCACCATCATCCCGGTGTTCCGCATGGANGCGTCCTGGGGCATCGCCAGCAGCGGCAACCGCTGGCTGAGCCTGNTGGCTGTCATNTTACCCCANATCGCGGGCAANCNGTGCTTTGCCATCNTCGTGCTNATGGGCTTCATCGAGTCGGTGCCCATCGAGCTGGAGGAGAGCGCCTTCGTGGACGGCTGCAACGNNTACCAGGTGTACTTCCACATCATCATNCCGGCGGCGAAGTCCTCCTTTGCCACNGTGGCNATCTTCTCCTTCCTGTGGAGCTACAACGACCTGTTNACCCAGAACTTCTTCCTCCGGGTGCCCAAGGAAAAGACCATCACCCTGCTGCTCAANGAGATCAGCTCNCAGGCCGGCACNGACTACGGCCTGATGGCGGCGTCGGTGGTANTGATCGTGGTGCCGGTGCTGGNGGTGTACATCCTGCTGCAAAAGCATATTGTCAAGGGNNTGACNGCAGGAGCCATCAAGGGGTAATGGGCGGTCGGCAGACCGCCGGATCGGTCGTTGGGCGCAGCCCAATGANGNTCCNCTCCTTGNTATCCNGCNTACTTTGAGATATCAAACAAGCTCTTAGGAGGTGNCNGCCGTGTATAAGGTAGTGTTGATAGACGACGAAGCCCTGATCGTAGAGGGGNTGTGCCNNGTNGTGGACTGGACNGGCCACAACTGCCAANTCGCGGCCACCGCCTGCGACGCCGTCTCCGGNGCNCNGGCCATCCGGCAGCACCAGCCNGACATNCTNTTTACCGACATCAAAATGCCNGGGGAGGATGGGCTGGCCATGCTGGCGGGNCTGCGGGGGGAGTTCCCCCGGATGCAGATCGCGGTGCTCACCGGCTACCGGGACTTTGAGTACGCCCAGCGGGCCATNCGCTTAGGGGTGTCCCGGTTTTTGCTCAAGCCCTCCAAGATGGACGAGATTGAGGAGGCTCTNACCCACATGACCGCCCAGCTGGACAGCCTGCCCCCGGAGGCGGANCAGGATGCTGANCCGGAGCCGGGNGANGATCTCCCCGCCAACAGCTTNCTGGTGCGGCAGGCCCAGACGTACATCCAGGAGCACCATGCCCAGCGGCTGTCCCTTCAGGACGTGGCGGATCACTGCTACGTCAGCCAGTGGCACCTGAGCAAGCTGCTCAACCGCCACCTGGGGCAGACCTTTTACGACCTGCTCAACTCGGTACGGGTGCAGCAGGCGAAAAAGCTGATGGAGGACCCCGCCCTGCGCATCAGTGAGATTGCGGGACGGGTGGGCTACGCCGACACCGCCCACTTTTCCCGGGTGTTTAAACGGCTGGAGGGTATCTCCGCCGCGGAGTGGCGAAATCTGCACTGCGGTAGAAATTGAGACACCTTGGCGCATAGCGGAAAGGAACAATCATTAACATGAAGAAAATTAATCTGGGAAACGGAGCGCTGGAAGTACCCGAGATCGGCCTTGGCTGCATGAGGATCACTGGTCTTGGTTCCACGAAGGCGGTCAGGGAGCTGATTGACACCGCCATGGATCATGGCATCAACTTCTTTGACCACGCGGACATTTACGCCAAAGGGGCGGCCGAGTGCATCTTCGGCGAGGCGGTGGATCCCTCCCTGCGGGAACGTATGATCATCCAGACCAAGTGCGGCATCCGCCCCGGCGTATGCTACGACTTTTCCAAGCAGCACATTTTGGCGTCGGCAGACGCCAGCCTGAAACGGCTCAAAACGGACTATATCGACCTCTTTCTGCTCCACCGCCCGGACACCCTCATGGAACCGGAGGAGGTGGCGGAAGCCTTTGACACCCTGGAACGCCAGGGAAAGGTTCGCTGCTTTGGCGTCAGCAACCAAAACGCCGGGCAAATCGAGCTGCTAAACCACTACTGCGGCAATAAGATTATCGTGAATCAGCTTCAGCTCAGCATCGCCCACTGCGATATGATTGATTCCGGCCTGAACGTCAATGTGCATAACGACGCTGGCATCAATCGAGACGGCGGTATCTTGGAGTACTGCCGGTTAAAAGGGATCACCATCCAGGCATGGTCTCCCTTCCAGTACGGTATGTTTGAGGGGGTGTTTGTAGACAGTGATAAATTCCCCGAGCTGAACCGCCTGCTCCAGGAGCTGGCCGAAAAGTATCACGTGTCTAAGAACGCGATTGCGGTTGCCTGGATCCTCCGGCATCCGGCCAGGATTCAAACCATTGTGGGCAGCACCAACAAGCAGCGGATCGCGGATATCAGTCAGGCGTCCGACATAACTCTGACGCGGGAAGAGTGGTACGCACTGTATATGGCCGCAGGAAAACAGCTTCCGTAATATCGTCAGCGCAAAGCATAAATCGACAGACTTCCACGAGGAGCCTGTCGATTTTATTTTCCAGAACCGGTTTCTCTCCAATATTTCTTCCAAAAAATATATGCAAGCCGCACCCGATCATTTATTCCAGTTTATATTGACAATATCTTCACAATGAAGTATGGGCTATCTCAGCGCCGCTTTTGACGACTCCTCCTCCATGCATTGGCTGGCCCAGTGCGTGAATATCGTATCCCAGGATGCGCTTTTGGGGGGCGTGCTGCTGCTCCATCGAGCGGGTTTGGGGCAAAAATTGCAGCCGACCAAATGATGATGCCAAAAGCAGACTTGTCTTATGACAGCGTATATGGTACAGTAGAAAGTAGATGGGAACGGGCAAACGGCAGAACTGTCTACACCGTTACTGTCCCCGCCAACACTACGGCGGAGGTTAAGCTGCCCTCCGGTACGCTGAAGATTGTAGGGGCGGGCATCCACACCTTTGAGGAGGCCACAGCATGAATATCTCGGAACTCATCACAAGAATGACATTGGAGGACAAAATCAGCCTGTGTACCGGGGCGGATTTCTGGCACAGCAAGACCATGAAGCAATACGGCATCCCCGCCTTCATGATGTCCGACGGCCCCCATGGCCTGCGCTGCCAAAGCGGCGAGGCGGACATGATCGGCATCAACGACTCGCTCCCCGCCACCTGCTTCCCCACGGCGGTGACCGCCGGAGCGGCCTGGAGTCCGGAGCTGTACGCCGCCGAGGGCGCGGCCATCGGGGAGGAGGCGCTGTCCTATGGGGTGGACGTGGTGCTGGGCCCGGGCTGCAACATCAAGCGCAACCCCCTGTGCGGGCGGAATTTTGAGTACATCTCCGAGGATCCCTATCTGGCTGGGACGCTGGCCGCCGCGTTCATCCGGGGCGTTCAGGGGATGGGCGTGTCCACCAGCCTGAAGCATTTCGCCGCCAACAACCAGGAGTACAAGCGGCAGAACGGCGACAGTCAGGTGGACGAACGGGCCCTGCGGGAGATCTACCTGGCCTCTTTCGAGACCGCCGTGAAAGCGGGAAAGCCGGATACAGTGATGTGTTCCTACAACAAGATCAACGGCGTCCACGCCAGCGACAACCGCTGGCTGCTCACCGAAGTCCTCCGGGACGAGTGGGGCTTTGACGGCATGGTGGTCACCGACTGGGGGGCGCTGTGCAGCCGGATCCGCGGCTTCCAGGCCGGGTGCGACCTGAATATGCCCGGCGGCTCCAAGTTCATGGAAAAAGCCGCGCTGGAGGCGGTGAAGCGGGGCGAACTCAGTGAAACAGACATCGACGCCTCGGTAGCGCGTATCCTCACCTTGGCCTTCCGGGCGGCAGAGCAAAAAAAGAGCGGCCCCTTCGATATGGACAGCCACCACGCCCTGGCTCGCCGGGTGGCGGAGGCAGGGGCGGTGCTGCTGAAAAACGCGGGCGGCATCCTTCCCGCCAAAGAGGAGGGTATGGCGCTGATTGGCTACATGGCCAAAGAGTTCCGCTATCAGGGCGCCGGCTCCAGCCACATCAACCCCACGAAATATATCACTTTGACAGATGCTCTGCCCAACGTGCCCTATACCCCCTGCGGCGACAAGAACGGCAAGGTCACCGAGGCGGAGCTGTCCGCCGCCGCCCAGGCGGCAAAAGGGGCCAAGGTGGCCGTGGTGGTGGCGGGCCTGCCGGACTCCTACGAATCCGAAGGCTTCGACCGGCCCAGCATGGCCATGCCGGAGGGTCACATCCGCATGATCGAAACGGTGGCCGCCGCCAATCCAAACACGGTGGTGGTGCTGCTGGGGGGCAGTCCTATGGAACTGCCCTGGTGCGATCAAGTAAAGGCCATCCTATACATGGGCCTGCCCGGTCAGGCGGGGGGCGAGGCCTGCGCCAATCTTCTCACAGGAAAAGCGGTTCCCGGCGGCAGGCTCACCGAGAGCTGGCCCTTTACCTATGATGATGTGATTTCCAAGGACACCTTCGGGCAGAAGAACGTGGAGTACCGGGAGAGCATCTACGTAGGCTACCGTTATTACGATAAGGCAGAAAAAGCGGTACGCTTCCCCTTCGGCCACGGGCTGAGCTATACCACCTTCGTCTACAGCGATTTGGAAGTCAAAGGCGACGCCGTATCTATCACCGTAACCAACACCGGCGCATACCCCGGCGCGGAGGTGGCCCAGCTGTACATCGCTCCGCCCAAGGGCGGGCTCCACCGCCCGGAGCAGGAGCTGAAGGGCTTCTGCCGCGTGGAGCTGGCCCCCGGCGAAAGCAAGCGGGTGCGCTTCCCCCTGGACAGCCGCAGCTTCGCGATATGGGACGGCGATTGGAAAATCCCCGGCGGTGCGTATGAGATCCGGGTGGGCGCGTCCAGCCGGGACATCCGGCTGAGCGGCAGCTTAGAAGTGGCGGGTGAAACCATCCCCGCCCCCGGCTGGCAGGCGGGGAGCTGGTACAAAACCATGGCAGGCGCCCCTTCTCGAAGCGGATGGGAGCAGATCATGGGCCATGCTGTGCCCGTCACGCCGGAACCGAAAAAGGGGCAGTTCACCTGGGACAACACCTGTATGGAGATGAAGGGCAGCTCCCTGGTGATGAAAATCCAGTACAAGGTCACCGAGCGCATGATCGCCAAGAGCTTCGGCGGGAAGAAGGATTATTCCGACCCGGCGTTCAAGATGATGATGACGTGCGCCACCGACTGCCCCATGCGGGCCGCGGCCATCAGTGCGGGCGGGGCCATGTCCGACGGGCAGGCCCAGGGGCTGGTGGAGATGGCCAACGGGCATTTCCTGCGGGGCATACGTACCATGCTGGCAAAATGAAACCGAATCATGAAAAGCAAACACACCGGGCGTAAAGTCTGTTGTGCCGCAATGTTTTCCCTATGCTGCGAAAAGGCGGCAGATTGGAGTGGATGACCATGAATATCCATGAGATTGTTGAAGCCCAGCGCAAATACTTCCATACCGGCGCCACGCTGCCGGCGTCCTTCCGGGTGGCGATGCTCAAGAAGCTGCGGGACGCGGTGGACCGCTATGAGGAAGAAATCGCCAAAGCCCTCGCCGCCGACCTGGGGAAAAGCGGCTACGAGAGCTTCATGTGCGAGATCGGGCTGGTGCGCAGCGAGATCAGCTATATGATCCGGCACACCCGCCGTCTGGCAAAGGATCACACCGTCCGGACACCCCTGGCCCAGTTTGCCTCCCGGAGCTTCCAAAAGCCCTCCCCCTATGGAAACACCCTCATCATGAGCCCGTGGAACTACCCGGTGCTGCTCACCCTGGATCCCCTGGCCGACGCCATCGCGGCGGGAAACACCGCCGTGGTCAAGCCCAGCGCCTACGCCCCCGCCACCAGCGCCCTGCTGCGGTCGCTGATCGGCAGCTGCTTTCCCGCCGAATATGTGGCCGTGGTCACCGGCGGCCGGCAGGAGAACGCCGCATTGCTGGAGGAAAAGTTCGATTTCGTGTTCTTCACCGGCAGCCAGGCTGTGGGGAAGGAGGTTTTGCGGCACACGGCGGAGCACCTGACTCCGGCGGTGCTGGAGCTGGGCGGCAAAAGCCCCTGTATCGTGGACGAAACCGCAAAAATCCCCCTGGCCGC
Organism: Clostridiales bacterium; assembly: GCA_014799505.1. Lineage (GTDB taxonomy): Bacteria > Bacillota > Clostridia > Oscillospirales > Oscillospiraceae > Enterenecus. The sequence goes on along the minus strand of JAAVHV010000015.1, from coordinate 75,112 downwards.
AAGGCGCATCGTCTTCGGCAAGTATCTCAACTGTGGGCAGACCTGCGTGGCCCCGGACTATATCCTGTGCCACAGCGGCGTGAAGGACAAGCTGGTGGACGCACTGTGCAAAGAGATCCGGCGGCAGTACGGTGAGGATCCGCTGCAAAACCCCGACTACGGCAGGATCGTCAATGAGAAGCATTTCCAGCGGCTGCTGGGCCTCATCGAACCGGACAAGGTGGTAATTGGAGGCCAGTCCTCTCCGGCCACACTGCAAATCGCGCCCACCGTCCTGGACGGTGTCACCTGGGATGCCCCGGTGATGCAGGAGGAGATCTTCGGCCCCATCCTGCCCATACTCACCTACGACCGCTTCGAGGAGCTGTACGGCACCCTGGCAAGCCAGCCCAAACCTCTGGCGCTCTATCTGTTCTCGCAGAATCGGGGCCGCGTCCGTCGGGCCATGTCCCGCTTCCAATTTGGCGGCGGGTGCGTCAACGACGTGGTCATCCACCTGGCCACCAGCGAGATGGGCTTTGGAGGCGTTGGGGAGAGCGGCATGGGCGCGTATCACGGCAAGATCGGGTTCGAGGCCTTCTCCCACACCAAGAGCATTGTGGACAAAAAGACCTGGATGGATCTGCCCATACGTTACCAGCCTTATCAAAAGAAGCTGTACGGCAAGCTGCTGCATCTCTTTCTGAGATAAATTTTGAACGGTGCGGAGCCTAATCCATAGAATAAGCCGCGGTATCAGAAAGACTCCGGAAGTAAATGCTTCTTGCCGTCATCACAGCTGCCGCGGTCTCTTGCCGAAAAGCGTTTTTGCCCCATTGTACCAAGTTGAAAGCTGCATTTTAGTCCTGCTGTATAGGGCTGAAATGCAGCTTTCCTATTATGGCGCTTTAGTGGCGGTAAGCAATAATAGATCGATCTGCCATCTTCGGCCCTCTACGGCGGATTTCCTGGCCCTTCCACTGAGCCAGAGTCCTGCCAGCAGCAGGATAGGGAATATGATCCCCGCCAAAATACCCCGTTTCAGATTGTCTCCCAAGGCGCTGGACACCATCCCCACCAGAGTGGGGCCTCCGGAGCAGCCCAAATCCCCGGCCAGGGCCATCAGCGCAATGCACAGATAGGCCGCCACACACAGCAGGGCGCTGCCCGCCATGAAGCGATTCAGATCCAGCTTCTCTCCGTATTTCCCATAGACGGCCCGGGAAGTGCCCATGAGTACCGCAAAGGCCATGGACCCCGCCAGATCGTCCACCGCTTTGCTCACTCCGAGGCCCTTTTCCGTCGCCCGCCATCAAGGCAGCAATTTCAGCCCCAAATACAAAATTACCGCGTCCTGAAAAGATCGGGGATTATACCCACTTTCTTTCCAGATTCGGTCCCGCCGCCAGGCTGGACAGCGCGATTTGAGCCGCCTGATAGGAACGATCCTGGCGGGTCAGCAAGTCGCTGCTCCCGACGCCGATTTTCAGGGTCTCTGAGCAGCTCCCGGCCAGCTGCCGGAACGCGTATTCCCACTTCTGAAAGCGCTCCGATTCCAGAAGCAGGATGTATTCATTGGGATAATTGAACGTATACAGCCTGGCGCCGGTCTGCTCAAATGCCTGATAGACGCTGCTCTCCGCCAGGGAACGGCCGGCAGGGTCGCACTGACCGTCCAAGCGCATGACGATGGTGCGGAAGCTGACCCGCGTGTCCACTTGCAGCTTTCCCATGAACTCCATGTAGTAGTCATAATTGACCGCCTCACCCATAACCAGAGAGCGGATGATGTGGCTGCGCTGGGCGTTCTCGCTGCTGCTCTGCTCGTTCAGCTCCTGCTCCCGCAGAATCAGCAGGGTGATCCGCTGGGCCAGATAGGCGAACTTCCGAACCTCGTCCGGCGCCCCGCTGATGCCGATGACGGCGATCAGCTCTCCCTGATAGTGAAAGGGGATGTTCACGCCTTTCTGGGTGCCGAAGAAGCTGCCGTCCGTCTCCACCTCGATGGTCTGACCAGTTTTCGCCACCTGACGTCCGACCTCGTGGAACGCACCCACCCGGCCCGGGTCAGTGCTGGCAAAAATGACGCCGCTCTTGTCGATAAAGTTCACGTCGTGCCCGCTGACGTCCTTCACGGCCTGCACAATCTGCTGCGCCACGCTCTTTCTGATCTGCCCCTTCATCGAAACACACTCCCGCTTTCCGGATATGTTCTTTATACCATATATTTTATCTTATTTCAATATTTTCTATTCTTTAGAATATATGCCTTTGTCGGCCAAACTGATATAATCCATACTATCAAGAGAAACCCGTACCACACAAAAGTTCAGAAAGGATTGGATGGGCATGAAAATTGTGGCGGCAATCGACTCTTTGAAGGGCAGTCTCACCTCCCTGGAAGCTGGGGAGGCCGTCCGAAAGGGGGTACAGCTGGCCATGCCCGATGCGGAGGTCTGCGTGCGTCCCCTGGCCGACGGCGGGGAGGGAACCGTGGAGGCGCTGGCCCTGGGCATGGGCGGCAGGATGGAGAAGGTGGCGGTCACCGGGCCGCTGGGCAGGCTGGTGGAGTGCGCCTACGGCATTCTGGAGGAGAGCGGCACCGCCATCGTTGAGATGTCCGGCGCGGCGGGCATCACCCTGGTGCCCGACCAGGAGCGCAATCCCATGAACACCACCACCTACGGTGTAGGCGAGGTCATCAAGGACGCCATTGCCAAGGGCTGCCGCCGCTTCATCGTGGGCATCGGCGGCAGCGCCACCAACGACGGCGGCATCGGGATGCTCCAGGCGCTGGGCTATGGGATGCTGAACGCCAACGGCAGTCAGGTGGCCTTCGGCGCAAAGGGCCTGGAGGAGCTGACGGAGATCACCAGCGACCACGTTCTGCCCGAGCTGAAGGACTGCACCTTCCGCGTTGCCTGCGACGTGACCAACCCCTTGTGCGGCGGCCGCGGAGCCAGCGCCGTCTACGGGCCCCAGAAGGGCGCAACCCCCGCCATGATCCTCCAGATGGACAAGTGGCTGCACAATTTTGCCGCTCTGGCGGCAAAAACGTTCCCCAAGGCAGACCAGGATCAGCCGGGGACCGGTGCGGCAGGCGGTTTGGGCTTTGCCTTCCTGGCGTTCACCAACGCGGTGCTGGAGTCCGGCATTCAGATTGTTCTGGAGGAGACCCGGTTGGAAGACTATGTGAAGGATGCCGACATCGTCGTCACCGGCGAGGGCCGTCTGGACGGCCAAACCGTCATGGGTAAGGCCCCCATCGGTGTGGCCCAAATCGCCAAGAAGTACGGCAAGCCGGTGCTGGCCTTCTCCGGCTGCGTCACCCAGGACGCCCGGGCCTGCAACGGCGGCGGCATTGATGCCTACTTCCCCATTCTCCGGGGCGTAGTCACCCTCCAGGAGGCCATGGCGCACAACAGCGCGGAGCGCAACATGATCGACACTGTGGAGCAGGTATTCCGGCTCATCAAGACCTTGCGGGGCGCATAAACGGCTGCCCCACTCTATGGGGAACATATCAGCTCTCGACTTGAGGGAAGAAATGTGTTATACTGAGGAAAATGACGACCTTCGGTTCGCCGTGTGGGAGCGATGAGGGAAATCAATGGAAAAACTGTGACCGGCTGCTATAAAATGCGTCTTTATCAGTAGACCTGTTGGCAGTTCAAAGCAAACTCCTGTCAGCGGGCTGAATCAATGAGACAGGGTTTCACGCCCTGGATTTTGCGAAAGGGGAAGAAAACATGAAGAAGCGTATCCTATCCATAATGCTGGCTCCGATCCTGTTGTTTTCTATGGCTGTTCCCGGATTCGCGGCCGAGAGCAGCGACAGCGCGGCCCGTCTGGCCGCTGTCACCGGAAAGGTGAAAAACGCCCTGGCCCTGGATACAGAGCGGTACACGGAGTTCGGCGGCCAGCTGACCGAGGGTGAGCTGGCTCCCACATGGCGGCTGAGCTGGAGCGGCGAGGACGGCTCTCTGGAGGTCACAGCCTCCGAATCGGGCAGGGTTATCAGCTATTACCGCTATGACAACGACGAGACGTGGGACAGCGCCCCGCTCTCCCTGCCTAAAAGCGACCCAGCTGAGGCCAAGGATGCGGCGGCCGCGTTTTTGAAGCGGGTTCTGGGTTCCGGTGAGACGGTGGATCTGGACGCCGCCGCCGACAAGACAACTTCTCTGCATCAAACTCGGTATTACTTCCGGGGCACCCTGCTGCTCAACGGCTATCCCTCCCCCCTGAGCTTTTCGCTGTCGGTGCGCGCGTCGGATTACGCCGTCGTTCAGTTCCGCCGGGACAGCCTGGAAACGGGATACATCGGCACAGTTCCCGCCGCCAGCTTCCAAATGAAACAAAGCGCGGTGGAACCCCTGCTCCGGGACACGCTGTCTCTAAGGCTGGAATATGTCCTCGATGAGGGGGAAAAGACGGCTGTTCTGCGCTATCTGCCCAACACAATACACAATTTCTATGTGGACGACGCCTCCGGGAAGCTGGTCGACCTGACCAAGCTGTATGAGGAGTTGGGCAGGGACGACAAGCTCACCAGCGCGGATGCGGCAGCGGAGGCTCCTTCCCCCGCCGCCGGCGCCGACGGCAACGGCGGCCTGACCCAGGCGGAGCAGCTGGGCGCGGACAAGCTGAAGGGCACGCTGAGCAAAGAGGCCCTGGATCAAAAGGCCAAGGCCATCTCCCAGCTGGGCCTGGGCAGCTATACGCTGGCCTCCGTATCCTACCAAGAGGAAGAGCTGGTCAAGGACGCCCCGGTGATTGTCGCCCGGCTTTCCTACGCCAAACGGGTAGATGAAAGTACCCTATATCGGTGGGTGACCCTGAACGCCAAGACGGGGGAATTGATCGCGGTTCACAGCTCCAGGCTGTGGGACGAGAATGAGGCCAAAAAGGTGGACGAGAACGCCGCCCGCAAGACGGCGGAGGCCTTCCTCACCGCCCAGCAGAAGGAACATTTCTCCCTGTGCGCCCCCTATACCGGCGACCCCGCCAACCAGCGGGAGAATGGCCGCTACGGTGTCTGGAGCTTCCAATACGCCCGGAAAGAAAACGGATATTTCTTCCCCAGCGACCAGTTTGTCATCGAAATTGATGCCGTTGACGGCTCCGTCTCCTCCTATTCTCAGTCCTGGACAGAGGATGTGCGTTTCGACAGCCCTGATGGGATCATTTCAGCGGAGCAGGCGGTGAGCGCCTACTTCAAGACCTTCCAAATCACAAAAGGCTATGTGGCGGTCCCCCAGAAGCTGGATCTCTCCGACCCGGACTACGCCCCCCTGGCCGAAATGGGCTACCGTGCCCTGAACAGCCTGAAATTGGGCTGGCAACTGACAACGTCGGGCAGCTATGTGACCGGCATTGACGCCAAAACCGGCCAGCCGGTCTCCCAAGCCGCCGAGGAGAGTAATCCCCTGCAATACAGCGACCTGGCGGGATCCCAGGCCAAGAATGCCGCCGAGAAGCTGGCGGAGTACGGCATCGGCTACGCAGGGGGAACGTTCCGCCCCGACAAAAAGCTGACCCAGCTGGATCTGGTGGTCCTGCTGGCCAGCACCCAGGGCCTTCTGATCGACCCGGAAAATCTGGCCGACGGCGACACCGACCGGGCCTATCGGACGGCCTACAACCTGGGGGCGCTCCAGCGGACAGATCGGGACGACAGCCGGATTTTGTCCCGGATCGATGTGATCAAAATCCTGCTGGACGCCGGCGGCTACGGCACTGCCGCCCAGCTCCGGGGCATCTACCGGACGGACTTTTCCGACCAGGCGGATATTCCTGACAGCCTGCTGGGCTATGCCGCGCTGGCCCAGGCGCTGAATGTGGCCAAAGGCGACACCGCCCGCCGGCTGAACCCCAGCCAGTCCGCCACACGCGGAGATGCCGCTGTCTTGCTGCTCGCCTTTATGCAGCGGGATTGATTTTGCGCCAACCCTAAAAACAGCATCCGCCCCCGGAACCCATTTGTTCCGGGGGCGGATGTTATTTCTTCGCTCATTCAGCCCTGCTCTCGCAGTAAAAGCAGCGGCACTCCCCATTCTCCGGGTCCCGCAGGAAGATCTGCTTCAGCCCCGGCTCGATGGTGGTGATGCAGTGGGGATTTTTGCACACCGCCCCCGGAAGCTGGCTGACCGGATAGGCGGGACGGCCCTTGTCCGGGGCGGCGGGGGCCTCCCCCCGCTCCCGCAGCAGCTTCAGGATGAGGGCCATGCGGATATACCGCCCATAAAACGCCTGACGGAAATAGCAGGCCCTGGGATCTTCGTCCACCTGGGGGTCGATCTCATTCACACGGGGCAGCGGATGCATGACGATCATCCCCTCTTTGGCCCCCCGGAGCTTATCCGGGTCAAGGATGTAACTGTCCTTCAGCCGCTGGTACTCCTCCTCGCTGGCAAACCGCTCCCGCTGGACGCGGGTCATATAGAGGATGTCAAGCTCTCCCATATGCTCCTCCAGGGACTGGCACTCCAGATAGGGAACCCCTTTCCTGTCCAGCTCCTCCAGCATGACGGAGGGAACCGCCAGCTCCTTGGGGGAGATGAGGATGAACCGAACCCCCTTGTACCGGGACATGGCCTCTATGAGGGAGTGCACCGTCCGGCCAAATTTCAGGTCGCCGCATACCCCGATGGTCAGGCCGTCAAAGCGGCCCATCTCCCGGCGGATGGTCAAAAGGTCGGTGAGGGTTTGGGTCGGGTGATGATGTCCCCCGTCTCCGGCGTTGATGATGGGCACACGGGTATGCTGGGCGGCCACCAGGGGCGCACCCTCCTTGGGGTGGCGCATGGCGATGATGTCGGCATAACCGCTCACGATGGAGATGGTGTCCGCCACGCTCTCCCCCTTCCGGGTGGAGCTGGAGGCGGCGTCGTGGAAGCCCAGCACCCGCCCCCCCAATCCAAGCATAGCCGACTCAAAGCTGAGGCGGGTGCGGGTGGAGGGCTCGAAAAAGAGAGCGGCCAAGATCTTGTCGTGGCAGGCGTCCTGGTACTTGTCCGGGTGATCCAGAATGTCCTCGGCGGTAGTGAGAAGTTCCTCGATCTCCTCCACGGTGAGATCCAAAATGCTCAGCAGATGGCGCATCCCTGCCCACCTCAATCCACGAACTCGGCCACGCACCGGCGGTAGGCGGCCACCGGATCCACCGCCGCCGTGATGGGACGGCCCACCACAATGTAGTCAGAGCCGATCTCCTTGGCCTGGGCGGGGGTCATCACCCGTTTCTGGTCGCCAACGTCGCCGTCGGCGAAGCGGACCCCCGGCGTCACCGTCAGGAACTCCCGTCCACAGGCGGCCTTCACCTCTCCAGCCTCCCTGGGGGAGCAGACCACCCCGTCCAGCCCCGCCAGCTTGGCGCGCTGGGCGTAGTGGCGTACCACCTGGTCAATGGGTTCACGGATGAGGATATCCTCCTCCATGCTCTGCTGGTCGGTGGAGGTGAGCTGGGTCACCGCGATCAGCAGGGGCCGGGTTCCGTCGGGCCGGGTCAAGCCCTCCACCGCCGCCTTCATCATGGCCACCGTCCCCGCCGCGTGGAGGTTGCACAGATCCACATCCAGGTTGGACAGCACCCGCATGGCCTTCATCACCGTATTGGGGATGTCGTGGAGCTTCAGATCCAGGAATATCTGATGGCCCCGCTTTTTGATCTCCCGCACGATCTCCGGTCCCTCGGCGTAGTAAAGCTCCATACCGATCTTCACGAAGGGCTTGCGCTCCTCCTTCTCAAACCGATCCAGGAAGCTGAGGGCCTCCCGCCCGCTGGCAAAATCGCAGGCGACAATCACGTCTTTACCCATGGTGCGCACCTCCAATAATATCGTTCAGTTCTTTGATTCCATACTTGTCCATAACCTGGGGGAGATCGTCAACGATGTTTTTGCAGACCAAGGGGTCAACGAGGTTGGCTGTCCCCACCTGAACCGCCGCGGCCCCCGCCAGCATCATCTCAATGACATCCTCCGCCGTGGAGACGCCGCCCATGCCGATGATGGGGATGCTCACCGCCTCATAAACCTGGTACACCATCCGAAGGGCCACCGGGAAGATCCCTTTCCCGGAGTAGCCGCCCATCCGGTTGGCGATCACCGGGCGGCGGGTTCTGGGGTCGACGCGCATACCAAGCAGGGTGTTGATGAGGCTCAGGCCATCCGCCCCCGCCTCCTCGCAGGCCCTGGCGATGGAGACGATGTCGGTGACATTAGGGCTCAGCTTGACATACACCGGCTTGGCGCTCACCGCCTTCACCGCCCGCGTCACCTCACCGGCGGCCTCCGGGGTCACCCCAAAGCTCATGCCCCCGTGCTCCACGTTGGGGCAGCTGATGTTCACCTCTAAAAGCCCCACCTGCTCCGACTGGCTCAGCCTGCGGCAAGCCTCCACGTAATCCTCCACCGAGAAGCCGCCCACGTTGGCGATGACCTTTTTATGAAAGTAGGCCGCCATCTGGGGAAGCTCCACCGCCAGCACATGATCCACACCAGGGTTTTGAAGGCCCACCGAATTGATGAGGCCCGCCGGGCACTCGGCGATGCGGGGCGTGGGATTCCCGAACCTGGGCTGGCGGGTGGTCCCCTTGAAGGAGAACGTTCCCAGGCAGTTGATGTCGTAGATGGCGGCGAACTCTCTGCCGTAGCCGAAGGTACCGCTGGCCGGGATGACGGGGTTATCCAGCTCCCAGCCGGACAGGGTCACTGCTGTGCGTCCCATATAAGCTCCTCCCTTTCCAGCACCGGGCCGTCGGCGCAGATCCGCTTGCTGCCGTTTTTGGTCATCCAGCTGCAGCCCATGCACACGCCGAAGCCGCAGCCCATCCGCTCCTCAAAGCTGAGCTGGCCGCCGGTTTTTGCCGCGCCGTCCACCGCCCGCAGCATGGGGATGGGGCCGCAGGCGTAGAGGTAGGTGTAATCAAGCTCCGGCATGACCGCTGTTACAAAGCCCTTCCGGCCCGCCGAGCCGTCCTCGGTGGTGATATGAACCTCCGCGCCCAGGGCGGCGAATTCCTCCGACAGCAGGACCTCCCCGGCAGTCCGGAAGCCCAGCACCACCACAGGCTCCTTCCCCTCTTTCCGGAGGGCGCGGCAGAGTGCGTAGAGGGGGGGCGTTCCCACCCCGCCGCCCACCAGAAGGGGCCGTTGGCCGCTTCTGGCGGTGTCAAAGCCGTTGCCCAGTCCAACCAGAGTGTCCAGCCGCTCCCCCGGGGACATCCGCTCCAGCTCTGCCGTGCCGGCCCCCACCACCTTATAGACGATGGTCACCGTCTCCTCATCCCAGTCGCAGACCGAGATGGGCCGGCGCAGGGTAAAGCCGGGAATCCGCAGGTTTATAAACTGCCCTGGGGCGGTGATGGCGCCGGTATCTCCTTCCAGCACCATGCGGCAGACCTCCGCTGTCAGGTGGACATTCTCCCGAATGGTAAAAAGCGCCTGTTCCATGGAGCGCCTCCTCTCATTCGCCGTCAATGGTGGAAATCTCCATGGTGATCTCCTCCAGCACATCCAGCAGTGTCTTGACCGTATCCAGCGAGGTGAAGAGGTTCACGTTGTACTCGGTGGCCGCGAGGCGGATCTTCTGCCCGTCCCGCTCGGTGTCGGTCCGGCCCACGCCGCTGGTGTTGATGATGTAGGCCAGATGGCCCTGCCGGATGGCCTGGAGGACTTCATCGCTGCCCTCGCTGAGCTTTCGGAGAATGTGGGTGCGGATGCCGTTGTTTTTGAGGAACTCGCCGGTGCCGCGGGTGGCCTGGATATTGAAGCCCAGGTGGTAGAACCGGCGGACGAGGGGCAGAACCTCCTCCTTGTCCTCATCGGCCACAGTGACAAAGACCGTGCCGTAGTTCTGCAGCTTCATGCCCGAGGCCTGGAGGGCCTTATAGAGGGCCCGGTTGAGCTTGTTGTCATAGCCGATGGCCTCGCCGGTGGACTTCATCTCCGGGGAGAGGTAGGCGTCCAGGCCCCGGATCTTGTTGAAGGAGAATACGGGCACCTTCACATACCGGCGCTTCTTCTCCGCGGGATAGATGTCGAAAATGCCCTGCTCCTTCAGGCTCCTGCCCAGAATGACCTCGGTGGCGATGTCGGCCAGGCTCCAGCCGGTGGCCTTGGAGAGGAAGGGCACCGTCCGGGAGGAGCGGGGGTTTACCTCGATGATATACACCCGGTCCTGCTTGTCCACAATGAACTGGATGTTGAACAGGCCCACGATGCCCAAGCCAAAGCCCAGCTTTTTGGCATACTGGAGGATGATCCCCTTCACCTTGTCCGAAATGCTGAAGGGCGGGTAGACGCTGATGGAGTCGCCGGAGTGGATGCCGGTGCGCTCCACCAGCTCCATAATGCCGGGGACGAACACATCCCGGCCGTCACAGATGGCGTCCACCTCCACCTCCTTGCCCACGATATACTTGTCCACCAGCACAGGCTTGTCCTCGTCGATCTCCACAGCGGTCTTCAGGTACTGGCGAAGCTGCTCCTCACCGCCCACGATCTGCATCGCCCGGCCCCCCAGCACAAAGGAGGGCCGCACCAGCACCGGGTAGCCGATCTCAGCCGCCGCCCTGACCCCATCCTCAATGGCGGTGACCGCCCGGCCCTGGGGCTGGGGAATGTTCAGCTCCAGCAGGATCTTCTCAAAGGCGTCCCGGTTTTCGGCCCGCTCGATGGCGGCGCAGTCGGTGCCGATGATCTTGGCCCCCCGCTTCATCAGCGGCTCGGCCAGGTTGATGGCAGTCTGGCCGCCCAGGGAGGCGATGACCCCCATGGGCTTCTCCAGGGCGATGATGTTCATCACGTCCTCCGGGGTCAGCGGCTCAAAGTAGAGCTTGTCCGCCGTGGTGTAGTCGGTGGACACCGTCTCGGGGTTATTGTTGATGATGATGGCCTCATAGCCCGCCTTTTTGATGGTCTGGACGGCGTGGACGGTGGAGTAGTCGAACTCCACCCCCTGGCCGATGCGGATGGGGCCCGCCCCCAGCACCACAATCTTCTCCCGCTGGGACACCGGGCTCTGGTTCTCCCCGGTATAGGTGGAATAGAAGTAGGGGATGTAGGCCCCCGTGTGGCAGGTATCCACCATGCGGTAGATCGGCAGGATGCCCTCGGCGCACCTGCGCTCGTATACCTCCAGCTCCGGGACGCCCCAGAGCTTGGCGATGTACTGATCCCCAAAGCCCATGGTCTTGGCCTTTCGGAGGGTATCGCTGCTTCTGTCGGCGCGGATCACCGATTCAAAGTCCACGATCTTTTTGATGGACTCCAGGAAGAAGGGGGTGATCATGGTCACCTCATGGAGCTTTTCCACGCTCTCCCCCAGCCGGAGGAGCTGGGCAATGGCATAAATGTTATCGTCCCGGAACTGGGAGATATGCTCCAGCAGCTCCTCCCGGCTCATGGCGTCGAACTTGGGCAGCCACAGGTGGCAGGCGCCGATCTCCAGAGAGCGCACCGACTTGAGAACGCACTCCTCCAGGGTGGAGCCGATCCCCATGACCTCCCCGGTGGCCTTCATCTGGGTTCCCAGGATGTTGGAGGCGGCGGCGAACTTGTCGAAGGGGAAGCGGGGGAATTTTGCCACCACATAGTCCAGGCTGGGCTCGAAGGCGGCGGTGGTGTTGGCGATGGCGATCTCGCTGAGGGCCATGCCCACGGCCACCTTGGCGGTGACCCGCGCGATGGGATAGCCGCTGGCCTTGGAGGCCAGGGCGGACGACCGGGACACACGGGGGTTCACCTCGATGAGGAAATACTCCGAGGAGTTGGGGTTCAGGGCGAACTGGACATTGCAGCCCCCCTCGATCTTCAGCTCCCGGATGATCTTGATGGCGCTGTCGTTGAGCATCTTCAGGTCGTGGTCGTTCAGGGTCATAATGGGGGCCACCACGATGGAGTCCCCGGTATGGACCCCCACCGGGTCTACGTTTTCCATGCCGCAGATGGTGATGGCGTGGTCGCTGGAATCCCGCATGACCTCGAACTCGATCTCCTTATAGCCCTTAACGCTCTTCTCCACCAGCACCTGGTGCACCGGGGAGAGGTTGAAGGCGTTGGTGCCCACTTCCAGCAGTTCCGCCTCGTTATAGGCGAAGCCGCCGCCGGTGCCGCCCAGAGTAAAGGCGGGCCGGAGAACCACCGGGTAGCCGATCCGATTGGCCGCCTCCCGGGCCTCCTCCAGCGAGTAGGTGATCTCCGAGGGGATGACCGGCTCTCCGATGGACTGGCACAGCTCCTTGAACAGCTCCCGATCCTCGGCCCGCTCAATGCTCCGGCTGTCGGTGCCCAGCAGCTCCACCTGGCACTCCCGGAGGATCCCCTTCTTCTCCAGCTGCATGGCCAGGTTCAGCCCTGTCTGGCCGCCGATGCCGGGAACGATGGCGTCGGGCCGCTCGTGACGGATGATCTTGGCCACGTATTCCAAGGTCAGCGGCTCCATATACACCTTGTCGGCAATGGTGGTGTCGGTCATGATGGTGGCCGGGTTGGAGTTGGCCAGCACCACCTCGTAGCCCTCCTCCTTCAGGGCCAGACAGGCCTGGGTTCCCGCGTAGTCAAACTCAGCGGCCTGGCCAATGACGATGGGGCCGGAGCCGATGATCAGGATCTTTTTGATGTCCGTTCTCTTTGCCATATTTGATTCCTCCGTTTTCTTGATTCAGGCAGGGGTTTTATGCCCGCCGGAAATCCGTTCCGTTCCAGTGGGTCAGCACCCACCGGCCATAGACCTCCGTTCCGGCGAAGGGCGTGCTGCGGCCCTTGCTGGCAAACTCCCCGGGGTCGATGACATAGGGCGTTTCCACCTCAAAGACGGCGTAGCCGGGATCCCCCTCCAAGCCGAACCGCCGCCGGGGGTTGTCCGAGAGAAACTGGCTTAGCCGCTCCACCGTCAGGATACCAGGCTTCACCAGATGGGTGTAGAGCACCGGGAAGGCGGTCTCCAGCCCCACCACGCCCATGAGGCTCTTTTCCAGTCCCCCGGACTTTTCCTCCGCCGAGTGGGGGGCGTGGTCGGTGGCGATCATGTCGATGGTTCCGTCCAGAAGCCCGGCGATCAAAGCCTCCCGATCCTCCCGGCCCCGGAGGGGCGGGTTCATCTTGAACCGGCCCTCCTCCTGAAGATCTTCGTCGCAGAGGGTCAGGTAGTGAGGGCCCGTCTCGCAGGTCACATCCACCCCCGCCGCCTTGGCCTTCCGGATCAGCTCCACGCTCTCCTTGGTGGAAATGTGGCAGACGTGGTATTTGCAGCCCGTCTCCGCCGCCAGCTTCAGATCCCGTTCAATCTGCCGGTACTCGCTCTCGCTGGAGATGCCCCGGTGGCCGTGGGCTCTGGCGTATACGCCGTCGTGGATATAGCCGCCGTTCAAAAGGCTGTTATCCTCGCAATGGGCGGCCACGATCTTCCCCAAAGTCCTGGCCTTTGTCATGGCCTGGCGCATCATCTCCTCGCTCTGCACCCCCCGGCCATCGTCGGAGAAGGCGCAGACCTGGGAGGCCAGACCCTCCATGTCGGCCAGCTCCTCCCCCCGCTCCCCCCGGGTAATGGCCCCATAGGGGTACACCGGGATGACCGCCCCCGCCCGGATGGCGTCCAGCTGGGGCTGGAGCGTCTCCGGGCTGTCGGGCACCGGGTTCAGGTTGGGCATGGCGCATACGGCGGTGTAGCCGCCCTGAACCGCCGACCGGCTCCCCGTCTCTATGGTCTCCTTATAAAAATACCCCGGCTGTCTGAAATGTACGTGTACATCACAGAAGCCGGGGAAAACGAAATAAGGGCCAAAGGAAACGGGGACACGGCCACCGCCAATCAGGAACCGGTCGATGGCTTCTTTACAGCTGTTGTCCTGATGCTTCTCACTCAAGAAACGCAAAGCGAACCCCTCTCTTTCCATAAAAGGCCCTTTCAGAGCCTCAATCTTTGATAAGATACCATGGAGCCAAGGCTCTGTCAAGAGGGGAAATCAATTTTATTTTCTTCCCCCGCTTCAGGCCTGACCCTTCCGCACGGGGCGAGCCGGAGTGCTGTCCGGCCGCCGCTTCGCGGGCACCGGCCTGCCCCTGTGATTCCACAGCCATAAACGCCATTTTATGAAAGACTATGGTTGTGTATTTCAGATAAATGCGCTATAATAGGGTTATGCAAAATAAGTGATCGCAGGATCAAAAGGATATGAGCAGTATGGAAGGGAAACAAAACATGTGGATAACGGACACGCGCGGCGGGAAACGGGCCCTATCCCTATTGCTGTGCCTCTTCATTCTTTTGTCGAACATCACGGCGGCAAACGCGGCGCAGCCGGCCAATAATAGAACGGTGAAAGCGGGCGTCTTCTATTTTGACGGCTACCATATGGAAGGCGAGGACGGCGGCCTTACCGGGTACGGCGTGGAGTTCCTGAACCTGGTCTCCCAATACTCCCATCTGAACTTTTCATTTGTCGGGTATGACCAGTCCTGGGAGGATATGCAGGCCATGCTAGATCGCGGCGAGATCGACGTGGTGACGTCCGCCAGGAAAACGCCTGAGCGGGAGGAAAAATATGCCTTTTCCCTTCCCATCGGAAGAAACAGCACCGTTCTATCCATTCAGGCGGGAAACACCAGCCAGCTCTCCGGCAATTATTCCACCTACGATGGGATCACCGTGGGCGTTGTGCCCGGAAGCAGCCAGAACCAGGCCCTGGCTGACTTCGCCCGGGAACACGGCTTCTCCTACCAGGCCCGGGAGTACACGGACTCCGGCCTGATGGCGGAGGATCTGCAAAACGGAACCATCGACGCCATCCTTTCCAGCAACCTGCGAAGGACGGAAAACGAAAAAACGCTGGACGTCATTGAGACGGACTATTTTTACGCCATTGTCCGAAAAGAGGATCAGTCGCTGCTGTCTGAGATCAATTATGCCATTGACCAGATGAACATCAACGAGGGGGACTGGTCCAATAATCTGTTTTACAAATATTATGGAACCGTCCATTCCTCCGGGCTCTCCTTTACCGAACGGGAAAAAGCCTATATCCAAGACGTTATATCCGGGAAAAAGCAGATCACAGTCACCTCTATGGGCGACCGCAAGCCCTATTCCTATGTGGAGAACGGCGAGCTGAAGGGGATCCTGCCAGACTATTTTGCACAACTGATGGAACTGGCCGAACTGCCCTATGAGCCGGTCATCCCGGCTGACCGGGCGGAGTATTACGAGCTGGCGGATCACAACGGCGTGGATGTCGTCATTGACTGGCGGCAGGATCAGCTGAAGGCCGACGAGCTTGAGCGGAACGGATTTTATACAGCGGCCTATCTCAACACCGGGGTCGCGCTGGTGACCCGCAAGGATTTCAGCGGTGAGATCGCCACTTTGGCGGTGGCGGATCTCCTGGGGGACATCGCCGTTGAGCAGAACTTGATCGGAAACGCCGCGGTCCTCAACTGTCAGACCCGCGAGGGCGCCCTGCAGGCCGTTTTGGACGGGAGGGCGGACGCCACTTATGTGTACACCTACACAGCCCAGTCCTTTGTGAACAGCAACCCCTCCGCGTCGCTGCAGTACAGCATGGTCGATTCCATGCGCTTCGACTTCAAGATGTACGTCAGGAGCAGCTGCGACCACGAACTCATTACCATCCTGAACAAATGCATCGGGCAGATGCCGGATGACGCTATGACCCAGCTCATCACAGCGTACACGGCTAACACGCCCGAAAATATGTCCTTCGGCCAGTATATGCGGGCCCACCCCGGAATCGTGGTTATGACGGCGCTGCTGGCCGCCGCAGCCATCGGCGTGATCATCGCCCTCTATCTGCGGTCGCGGTGGAGCAAAAAGCTCCTCCACGCCACCGAGCGCGCCAACCTGGAGCTGGAGAAGCAGCTGGCCATCGTCAACACCCTGAGCCGGGATTTTCTTAACGTCTACGCAATCAACGCCAGGGCCGACGCCGCCAGGGTGGTAAAGCTGGCAGGCTACGTGGCCCCCGGATTGGACCCAAATTCCAAGAAAGAGGTTTCCTACACCGGGTTCATGCTGGATTATATCAATAACCGCGTCTTCTCCGGAGACCGGCAGTACCTGGCAGAAGCCCTCGCGCTGGACACAATCATAGAAAAACTGGGCGCCAGCACAGAATATTCCGGAAGCTACCGGGTGCTGATCGACGGCGAAATACATACTTACCAGTTCACTTGCGCAACGCATCTGGGAGCGGATGGAAGCTTCCGGGATCCGGGCGACTTTTTCCTAATCGGATTCCGGAATATTGACGAGATCGTCCACAGAGAACAGGAACAGAAGGCGGTTCTGGAAACCGCTCTGGCGGAGGCACAGCGCGCCAACATCGCGAAGACCACCTTCCTGAATAATATGTCCCATGACATTCGCACGCCCATGAACGCGATCATCGGCTTTACGTCCCTGGCCGTGTCCCACATCGAAAATCAGGAGCAAGTGGAGGGCTATCTCAGGAAAATCCTCACCTCCAGCAAGCACCTGCTCAGCCTCATCAACGACATCTTGGACATGAGCCGCATCGAAAGCGGCAAGGTCAAGATCGAGGAGAACGAGGCCAGTCTGCCGGAGATCATGCACGACCTGAAGACCATCGTGCAGGCCGACGTGAAGTCAAAGCAGCTCTCCTTCCACGTGGATACGCTGGACGTCACCAACGAGACCATCATCTGCGATAAGCTCCGCCTGAGCCAGGTGCTGCTGAATATCCTGAGCAACGCCATGAAATACACCGGGCCCGGCGGGACGGTCAGCGTCCGCATCATCCAGACGGACGACGCACCGGAGGGGTACGCCTCCTATCAGTTCCGGATCCGCGACACCGGCATCGGCATGAGCAAGGAATTCCTGGTACACCTATTTGAGCCCTTTGAGCGGGAGCAGACCTCCACCGTCAGCGGGATCCAGGGGACGGGGCTGGGCCTTGCCATCACCAAGAATATCGTCGACATGATGCACGGATCCATTGCCGTGACCAGCGAGGTGGGCAAGGGATCGGAATTTGTCGTCTCCTTCCAGTTCCGGGTCAAAGATGACATGGACGACGTACAGCATCTGGAAAAGCTGGCGGATCTGCGGGCGCTGGTGGTGGACGACGACACCAACACCTGCACCAGTGTGAGCAAGATGCTCTCCGACCTGGGGATGCGCCCCGATTGGACGACCCGGGGCGAGGAGGCCATTATCCGGACAGAATTTGCCCTGGAGCAGAATGATCCCTTCCGCGTATTCCTGATCGACTGGCTGCTCCCGGATCTCAATGGTGTCGAGACGGCGCGGCGGCTGCGC
Source organism: Clostridiales bacterium (assembly GCA_014799505.1). GTDB lineage: Bacteria > Bacillota > Clostridia > Oscillospirales > Oscillospiraceae > Enterenecus. Next base: position 57,832 of record JAAVHV010000015.1, on the reverse strand, counting down.
AGGATCATTGGAAAGGATGCCGCTATCATCATCCTCACCGCCTATGACTGGACCGACATCGAGACCGAGGCAAGAGAGGCGGGGGTCACGGCGTTCTGTTCCAAGCCGCTGTTTTTCTCAGAGCTCCGGGGAATTCTGACAGCGCCCTACAAGGAGCTGGAGGAGAACGAAGAACAGGATGCGTCCGCGCGGCTCCTTGCCGGCAAAAAGGTGCTTCTGGTGGAGGACAACGAATTGAACCAGGAAATCGCCTTGACGGTGCTGGAGGAAGCCGGGCTGATCGTTGACACAGCGGATGACGGGACTGAGGCCGTCGAGGCCATCCAAACCGCGCAGGCCGGCGCCTATGACATCATCCTGATGGATATTCAAATGCCGGTGATGGACGGCTATACGGCCGCCCGGACCATCCGCGCCATGGATGACCCCGCCAAAGCCAAGATCCCCATCGTGGCCATGACGGCCAACGCGTTCGAGGAGGACCGGCAGAAGGCGTTCGACGCTGGTATGGACGGCCATGTGCCCAAGCCCATCGACATCCCGAAGCTGATGGAAACCTTGCAGACGATCCTGGTGGACGAAAAGTAAGCTGAGCACAGCGCGGGATCTCCAACGATAAGAAAGGCCGCGGTGATTTTTGTCACCGCGGCCTTTCTTTCATCTGCTGGTGTCCTGGTACTCCGATGGGGACATCCCCACCACCTTCTTGAAGGTGGCGGAAAAGTAGGTGATGTCCCTGTAGCCCACCTGCTCCGCCACCTCATAGACCTTGGCCCGGCAGTCCCGCAGCAGTTCCATGGCTTTGTGGATGCGGTACCGGGTGAGGTAGTTGAGCAGGGTGTAGTCCGTCTCTTTTTTGAACAGGTGGCTGAGGTGGCCCTCGCTGAGGCCCAGATGCTGGGCGATCACGCCTACGGAGATACCCGGGTCGTTGTAGTGGGCGCCGATGTAGTCCATCGCCCCCAGTACATACTTGCTCTTGTCCCCCTTTTTCAGGCCCAGGATAGGCGGGGCGGATCCGCCCTCTGCCCTGGAGGATGGCCCGAGCCGGCGGCGCAGATTGGTCACCGCCCGCTCCAGATCTCCGTCGTGGAAGGGTTTGAGCAGAAAATCCACCGCCCCAAGCCGCAGGGCGGACTGGGCATATTCAAAGCTGTCGTAGGCGGTGAGGATGATGACGTAGGCGGTACACCCCCGCTCCCGCAGGCGGCGGATCATCTCCAGCCCATCCATTTTGGGCATTTTCAAATCGGTGATGATGAGGGTGGGGTCATACCGTTCCACGGCGTCCAGCGCCTCCTCGCCGTTGGACGCCTCCCCCACGACGACGCAGTCCAGGGCGGCCCAGTCCACCGCCAGCACGATGCCCTTTCGGATCAGCTCCTCGTCCTCGACAACTAAGACCTTCAGCATTCCGCTCCCTCCTTCCGGCGGATGGGCAGAGTGGCCATGACCACCGCGCCCTTGCCCTGGGCACCGTTTTGCAGGGTCAGGCCATACCCCTCTCCATAATACTTTAACAGGATGGTGTCCACGTTGTAAAGCCCCAAATGTCCCTGCCGCCGGCCAATTTGCCGGAAGCTGCCCAGCATATCCGGGGGGAAGCCCGCCCCGTTGTCGGTGACGGTGAGACGCAGCATACCGTCGCCTGCCTCCGCCACATCCACCTCTACCGTACCGTTTTCCACCCCATCCACCCCATGGAGGATGGCATTCTCCACAATGGGCTGGAGGATCATTTTGGGCACCAGGCAGTCCTCCAACGGCCCGGGCAGGGACAGGGTGAAGGTGAAGGAATCGGACAGCCGAATGCGCTGGATCTCAATGTAGCGCATCAAAATCTCCGCCTCCCGCCCCAGGGGGACGAATTCCTCCGGGGAAATACAGAAGCGCAGGATATCCGCCAGATCGGTGGACATCAGCGCCACCTGGGGCACCTTGTTGATCTTGCTGATCCACTTCATGGTGTCCAGGGTGTTGCACAGAAAATGGGGGTTGAGCTGGGCCTGGAGCATTCGGATCTGGGCCTCGTTCAGCTCCCGCTGGTTCTCCACCAGCAGCTCCCGGTTGCGCTTGAGGGCAGCCACCATGTCGTTGAACCGCTGGGCCAGCTCCCCCAATTCGTCGTCCTGATACCGGGCCACCTGCACATCCAGGTTATCCCGCTCCACCTCCCGGATGGCCCCCTGGAACTGGGCGATGGGCCGGAACATCTGGCGGCTGAGGGACAGGCTCATAAGCACCGAGATGACGACACAGATCAGGGCGCTGGAGGCGCTGACGGTGTACAGCAGGCCCATAGTCTCCCGGTTGAACACCTGGGGCCGCTGGAGAATGAGATACAGTCCCATGGGGGTGTGGCGCTCCACGCTGTAGAGGAAGCTGTCGGAAAGGCCCTCCAGCCCCTGGCCGGACAGCAGGCGGCCGCGCAGCTCCGGGGCCAGGGAGACAGCCAGGGAGGGCTGGGCGCAGTACACCGGCCTCCAGTAGTCGCTGAGCAGGATCAGCGTGCCCTGGGCGCCGTAAACGCCCTCCAGCAGCTGGCGCAAATCAGACTGGTACAGGCTGATTACGACATAGCCCGCCCTGTCTCCGTTCTGATCCGTGAGGGCCGCCGCCCCCATCAACAAGGGGGAGCCGGTGTCGGTGGGATCTCCGGCGGCGGTGAAAGCCAGCGCGTCCCGCTCCTCCGCCTGGTACAGCACTCCCCAGTTGAGGGAAAGCCGCCGCTCCGCCGGGGCGTTCCGGGTGGAATAACGCCAGTTGCCCTCCCTGTCATACAGATCGAACCGGGCGTGGTTCCGGGCGGTCCCTGCGGCGGCGAAAAGCTGGGCGTTCACCCGGGTGTCCTCCACTCCGCCGACCGTCAGCGCGTCCAGTATCAGCGGATCCCTCCGAAGGTCGTCCACGGCGGCGGAAAAGCCGGCGTATCCCTCGTCCAAGGCCCGCAGGGCGTGGCTCAGGTGATCTTGGGCCTGCTCCTCGGCGGTGTCGGTCATGCGCAGACGGAAGATCTGCAGCAGCATGGCGGAGCAAATGAGCAGCGGCACCAGGGCCGCCGCCAGGAGCGCCCCAAACAGCCGCGTCCGAAAGGAGGCGGTCAACCGTTTTTTCATGGCGCGTCCTCCCCGATGTAGAACGCCCAGGTCATGAGGATCGCGTCCCGGTCCCGGACGGCTTGGTTCAGGTCGTAGCCCGCCACGGGCAGCTCGTCCAAGGCAGGCAGATCAGCCAGGGATTCCACATCGTCCCGAACGGGGCGGCGGCAGAACTGTCCCACCAGCAGCTCCTGCACCTCCCGGCTGACGGTAAAGTCCAGGAAAAGCTTCGCGTTCTCCTCATGGGGCGCTCCCTTCACCACAGCGCTGCCGTCGGGAACACAGCTCAGCCCGTCCTCTGGGTAGACCATGGCGATGTTCATCCCATCGGCGATGCGCTTGAGCGCGGTCTCCTCCAAGGTGACCCCGGCCAAGGCGGAGCCGTCGGCCACGGCGGTGAGCACCGCGCCGGAGGAATCCAGCTGCACTCCGCCCAGATTTTCCGCAAAGGCCCGGATGGCCGCCTCCCGATCCCCGCCCAGGGCGTTGATCATGGTGACCAGGGCGGTGAAGGACGAGCCGGACGCCGCCGGGTCTGGAAAGGCGATCCGTCCCCGGAGGGCGGGATTCAGCAGGTCGGCCCAGCCGCTGACCTGCTCTGGGGACACCAGCTTGGTGTTGTAGACCAGCACCACCGGCAGGGCGGAAAAAGGCGTCCACAAATCATCCGGGGAGCGGAAGCGCACCAAAATATGCTCCGCTCCGGCGCAGGTGTAGGGAGTGAAGCAGTCCCGGTAGGTCTCCAGACTCTCGATACCGCCGCCAAACATCACATCCGCCACCGGGGCCTTGTCCTCTTGGGCGATGCGCTCCAAAAGCTCACTGGTGGCCCCGTACACCACATCCACCCAGATGCCGGTGCGTTCCTCAAATTCCTTGACGATGGGCTGCCACACCTCCTCTTTGTGGGAGGTGTATACCACCAGCCTGTGGCCTTCGTCCGGGGCGTAGTCCGGGGCGGGCGGTTCCGGCCCGGCGGCGCAGGCAACCAGGCCCAGCAGCAGCGCCAGGGCCGAGATAACAGACAGAACACGTCGCTTCACTGTGACACCCCCAAAATACCCGATCCGACTTTGCGCCGCTCTTCTCATCATAGCCGCCGGCCGTCGCAGGGCTTCCCCGCCGCGCGCCGCTATGCTGCAATTTGCTGATATTATATCACAGATGTCCAAATGGTTTCATCAATTTTTCACAACTTCCGCAGAAATTCCCAAGAAAACGCAGTTTTGACCCCTGTTCATTTTTCTCAACCCAGCTTATAATGAAATTGACGGTGGAGTTATGGGATAGCACCACCGAATTTGTCAGGAATGACGAAGGAGGAACGAAAATGAAAATGAAGAAGTTAATCTCTCTGCTTTTGGCGGCCGCTATGATGCTGGCCTTGGCTGCCTGCGGCGGCAAGCCCGCCGCCAACTCGAACCCGCCCGCCGACGACAAGGATCCTGTTGCCAGCACCCCGGCGGATAACGACCCCGCTCCCGCCCAGCCCGACGACACCAACCTGAGCGCCGTGCAGAAGATCATCAAGGAAGCCCAGGGCATGACCCTTGAGGAGCTGGCCCAGAAGGCCATCGAGGAGTCCAACGGCAAGACCTTCTTCGGCGTGGGCAACTCCAGCCGCGGCAAGAGCGCCCTGCCGCTCTTCATCGAGTACCTCCAGTCCATCGACTCCAGCTACAACATGGAGTTTGACTGGCAGCAGCCCAAGAACAACAAGATCTTCGACCAGCTCACCGCCGACTCCCTGAAGCCCGAGGGCACCTTCGCCATGACCCTCATCCAGGACGGCAACCAGATCGAGTCCAAGATGGTGCAGACCGGCATCCTGGACACCTTCATCCCCAAGGAGTGGGCCGAGGCCAACAACGTCACCGCCGACAGCTATAACGGCTACCTGGCCCTCCAGACCCTGAACAAGGTCTTCATGTACAACAACACCGGCTCCAAGACCTATGACAACTGCTGGGACTTCGTGGCCGAGGGCGAGCACGGCCTGTACATGGACATCGACTCCGAGATCGTGGGCAAGAACTTCCTGTATATGCTCACCGAGGACACTTACGCCGGCTGGCTGAAGGACGCCTTTGACGCGCTGAGCGCCGACGAGCAGGCTTACTTCCAGCCCACCATCAACGAGATGAAGTCCGAGGCCGAGGATCTGGGCCTGGGCGCCAACGGCGCTTACGCCCTGGCGTGGATCAAGCTGTGGGTGGAGTCCTACAACGCCCAGACCGACGACGGCCCCATCTGCAACACCCTGGTTGACAAGTCCGCCACCGACCAGTTCGGCCTGCTGGTGTACTCCAAGCTCCGCTCCGTGGAAGAATCCAGTTCCGTCTCCGTGAACAACATCAACGTGGCGGCCTATGACCACGGCTACACTGGCATCGGCGGCTACGGCTACTGCCACTACCTGTTCGTCACCGACAACAGCCCCCTGCCCTGGACTGCCTGCGCCTTCATCGCCTACATGACCGAGACCGTAGACGGCTTCTCCGCCTGGGGCAAGGACATGGGCGGCTACTCCTCCAACCCCACCGTGGCTGAGGGCACCGAGGCCCAGTACGGCCACTCCAAGGGCGGCATGGCTGAGGACGGCATCACTGTGGAGTTCGAGGCCAAGAACGACCGCGGCTACGACTGGTGGACCACCACCGGCAAGCTGGTGCTGGAGGATCCCGAGTACTGCGCCGACGTGTCCTTCACCGTGGGCAGCTGGGTCGAGATGCTGACCAAGTACGCCGGCTGACCCATTGCGGGCCGCTGAACCGCGGAACCATTTGAACGATTAGCGCATCACACGCGCCCCCGGCCGCCCCGATCGGCGGGGCCGGGGGCGCGTGCCATCCCGGTCATAAAGGAGTGATCTCATGGACCAGTCAACCACCCTCCAGGCAAGCCGCGCTACCATCCTGCTCAACAAGGTCAAGACCTACTTTTCCAAGCCCCACAATGTCATCCTCCTGCTGATGGGCATTGTGCTCACCTTCAGCACTGTGGCCCCCATCGTCGCCATCGTGGAGGACACCTTCAAGATCCACCCCGGCACCATCGATGCCCACCTCACCGGCCAGACGTCGGGCTACACCACGGTGAACTACATCGACCTGTTCACCAGCAAGCTGGCCAAGACCAACCTTTGGACGCCGCTGCTGAATACCGTGTGGCTGGCGGTGGGCACCTGCGTGGTGGCCATCCTGTTCGGCGGCGTGTTCGCCTTCCTGGTCACCCGCACCAACCTGGCATGGAGGAAGTACCTCAGCTCCATCTTCATCTTCCCCTACATCATGCCCCAGTGGACGCTGGCGGTGGTGTGGCAGAATATGTTCAACTCCAACGCTGTCACCGGCGGCTCCAACGGCCTGCTGGCCGCCATGTTCGGCATCAAAATGCCCCTGTGGTGGTGTAAGGGGCTGTTCCCCAGCGTGGTGGTGCTGGGACTGCACTACGCCCCCTTCGCGTACATCCTGATCGGCGGCATTTTCCGCAACATGGACGCCAATCTGGAGGAGGCCGCCACCATCCTGGACACGCCCAAGTGGAAGACCATGTTCAAGATCACCCTGCCCATGGTGAAGCCCGCCATCCTCTCCACCATCCTGCTGGTGTTCGGCAGCTCCATGGGCTCCTACCCGGTGCCCCACTATCTGAATCTGACCACCCTGTCCACCAAGTACGTGTCCATGAACTCCAAGTTCACCGGCGAGGCCAGCATCCTTGCCATCATCATGATGGTGTTTGGCGTGGCCATCATGTTCCTCAACCAGATCAGCCTCACCAGCCGGAAGAGCTATACCACCGTCACCGGCAAGTCCGGCCAGATCTCCAAGATCAACCTGGGCAAGGTAGGCAAATACGTCATCGCCCTGGCGCTGGTCATCATCACCTTCTTCACCAGCATCTTCCCCATCGTGTCCTTCGCCTTTGAGACCTTCCTGCCCAACCCCGGCGACTACTCCTTCCTGTACACCGGGGATACCAGCAATCTGACCACCAAGTGGTGGGTCACCGACGAGAACGTGTCGGAAAACGGTATGTACGGCCAGCAGGGCATCCTCCACAACGATACCATCTGGCGGGCCTTCCGGGGTACCATGCTGGTCAGCGTGACCTGCGCCCTGCTGGCGGGCACCATCGGCACCCTCATCGGCTACGCCGTGGCCAAAAACCGACGAAGTAAATGGGCCAATTACGTCAACAGCATGGCGTTCCTGCCCTACCTCATGCCGTCCATCGCCGTTGGCGTGGCTTTCTTCATCCTGTTCTCCAACCAGTACGTCAATCTGTTCAACACCTACACCCTGCTCATCATCGCGGGCACGGTGAAGTATATCCCCTTTGCCAGCCGCAGCTCGCTGAACTCCATGCTCCAGCTGTCCGGTGAGATCGAGGAGGCGGCCATCATCCAGGACATCCCCTGGATCAAGCGCATGACCCGCATCATCATCCCCATCCAGAAGTCGTCCATCATCAGCGGCTATCTGCTGCCTTTCATGACCTGCCTGCGGGAGCTGTCGCTGTTCCTGCTGCTGTGTACCCAGGGCTTCATCCTGTCCACCACCCTGGACTACTTCGACGAGATGGGCCTGTATGCCTTCTCCAGCGGCATCAACCTGATTTTGATCGTCACCATTCTCGTTTGCAACACCCTGGTCAACAAGGTCACCGGCGCCAGCCTGGACAAGGGAATAGGAGGTTAAACCATGCCTGAAATCAGATTAGAGCATATCACCAAGCGGTGGAACAAATTCTACGCCGTGGATGACCTGGACTTGGTCATTGGGGACAACGCCTTTGTCACCCTGCTGGGCCCCTCCGGCTGCGGCAAGACCACCACCCTGCGCATGATCGCTGGGCTGGAGACCCCCACCAGCGGCCGCATCACCATCGGCGACAAGGTGGTGTTCGACAGCGCCCTGGGCATCAACGTCCCCGCCAATAAGCGCAAGGTGGGCTTCCTGTTCCAGAACTACGCCCTGTGGCCCAACATGACGGTGTACCAGAACATCGCCTTCGGCCTGTCCAACATCAAGGAGCCCATGCCCAAGACCGACTTCGAGGCCAAGAACGCCGCCCGCCTGGCGGAGATTTTGAAGAACCCCGCCGAGGTGGCCAAGGTGGTGGAGGAGTGCCGGGACAAGAAGGGCAAGCTTGACGAGAAAAAAGCGTATATCAAGCTGATCGACGCCTTCACCATCTCCCTGTACACCGCCAAGAAGCTGTACGGCTACCACCTGGAGGACGGCAAGAAGGATATGTCCGGTGAGATCGCCGCTCTCCAGGCCAAGGTGGATGCCGCCCGCAAGGCCCAGACCCTGAACGATGAGTTCCAGGTTGTTCAGAACGGTCAGGTGGTGATGGAGACCCGGAAGCTGACGAAGGAGGAGATCGACCTATCCGTCCGCCGGGTGTCCCGCATCGTGAAGATCGGGATGTTCATGGATCGCTACCCCGCCGAGCTGTCCGGCGGCCAGCAGCAGCGCGTGGCCATCGCCCGCACCCTGGCCCCGGAGCCCTCTGTGCTGTTCATGGACGAGCCGCTCAGTAACCTGGACGCCAAGCTCCGCCTGGAAATGCGCTACGAGCTTCAGCGCCTCCACGTGGAGACGGGCTCCACCTTCGTCTACGTCACCCATGACCAGATGGAGGCCATGACCCTGGCCACCCAGATCTGCCTCATCAACAACGGCGTGCTCCAGCAGTACGACGCGCCCCTCACCGTCTACAACCGGCCCAACAACCTGTTCGTGGCCGACTTCGTGGGCAATCCCTCCATCAACTTCATCGAGGGCAAGGGCAGCCAGCGCCCCGACGGCGGGGTGGAGCTGACCATCCTGGGAGGCAAAAAAGCCGTGTTCCAGCCCACCCAGCCCCTGGATCTGCCCGCTTGGTTCAAGGATCGGGACGCTCAGGAGGCCCAGGCCGCTGAAATCCACAAGAAAAAGGCGGCGGAAAAGGGCTTCGTGGAGAAGGCCAACAAGGACGAGACCTTCCGCTACCACATTGATAAGGTGGAGGAAGAGGACTTCTCCCTCCAGGAGGAGCCGGTTCTCACCAACGAGGATCTGGTGCTGGGCGTGCGGCCCGAGTTTATGGACATTGTGGAGGGCGGCGCGCTGGAAGGCGAGATCTACGGCGCCATGCCCACCGGCATGGAGTCCACCATCAAGGTACGCATCGGGGACTTCCTGCTCACCGGCGTGGTGTTCGGCAGCACCCTGTTCACCATCGGCTCCAAGGTACACGTGGACGTGTCCGGGGAGAGCGTGCTCCTCTTTGACCGGAAGAGCGGCCAGTGCATTGCCCAGGGAAGCTTGAAATTCTGACCTAAGCGGATATCCCGGGATCCCATGTCCCCCGGTCCGCAAAATTTGTGTGGCATCTAAAGCGTTCACCCTTCCCAACCAAAGAAGCCTGTCTTTTGATTGATTCAAAAGACAGGCTTCTTTCTTTTTTTGAAAAGAATATCACAATTTAAAATTTTATTATAACGCAATTTGAACATTTAGGATGTCTTTACTGAAAATTGATTTTCGCTGCTTCAATTAGGCCGTTGCGTTTTTGCTGTAAATCTGATATACTTAAAAAATTAAAAGAAATTATCAGCAAAAATAACGCATTGGTATCGCCAAAGACTTGAAATCAAAGATTTTGGTTACTCCTGCATTTGGGAAGGGAAAGAGCAGCGTCATAGTAAAAGTTTGTCGTATATGCCGAGTACGCTACTTTGAGAATCGTAATTGCTGATTGCCGATGATAGATTTAGAAAGAGAGGCCTGATCATGTTTTATATCGTCCAAATGGCCGATTTTCATTTTGGAGGATCCCATCTTGGTTCTGAATCAGAAAAAGATATCCTGAAAAAGATGGCAGAAAGAATCCAAGCTGAAATTCCATCGGATGCAGAGGTTGTCTTTTGCGCCTGCGGCGACTACATCGACAGCAAACCGGTTTCGGACGGAACCTCAACGGGAACGCGGGATCTGACAGATGCTGAAGTAGAATCCCGCTACGAGGAAGCAAAAGATGCTCTTATGTCAACGGTCATTGACCCTTTGAAGAAAAAATATAAGTATAAATTTAAAGTCGGTCTTTGTGTTGGCAACCATGACACAACACATATAGATGCAGTGAATCGGTTTTCTCAAGCGATTGCATCAACTGACATTGACAAAACATACAGCCTTCATCTCGACTCCGAAAATGTAGATCTTATTTTTATCAATTCATGCCCCCCGTCAGATTTCAGCCACGGCCAAATTGATTATGACTATTTGGAAAATACGCTGAAAACACTCCCCGCAGACTCGACCAAGTATTTTATATTGCATCATACCCTTATGAGCATGGATGAAAGAGATCAGTCCTCCATCCGTCAGGTGCCCAAGCTCATAGAGTTGATTAACCAATACGCTGTAAAGGCGGTCTTTCACGGACACACCCATGGGCAGTACATGATTCGTATTGGAACTGAGGGGTGCCCGATCATAAGTGTCGGCGCAGCTTATGTAAGAGATTTTCCAAATGTAAATTCCCAGTTCAATCTGATCCGCTGCAACAGCGGAATCCCCATATCCGCGGACAATTATCAGTATCATGCGGATTGGGCAATGAATCCGGGAACTGATGGATTTGAGAAAATTTCCATACCCATTTCGAAGGAGAATAATTATTTTTACGGAACAACCTTTTCCAGGGTATATGATGAGCTCACGAAAAAGGTGCGGGCTGAATCAAAGCTGTACCATGTTAATCTGCATGTCAAATCCCGCTTTGATCAATTTTGCTCCGATGTTACAGAAAATTTTGGCAAAAAAGTAGAGCTAAAAACATTCGACAAGGAATATTCCTATACCGAGCTGGCGGAAATGTGGCAGGATTCCGAGCTGGATGAGAAAGTTTTGTATTTTAATCACGGCAAGAATTTCTGCACAAAACAGCACCAATCCGGAATCGACTATATTATTCATGAGCTCAGTCAGAAAATGACCAGCAGCCGGGCGGTTTTAGTGACAGTCAACAGCAAAGATATTTCTCAGACCGCTCCCGACGCATTACTTCCCTCGCTGCTATCCATTCAGGTCGGTTTTGACCGGGATATGACCACACTGCATATCACAATGAATCTGCGGGCGCTGGAGGCGAACCGTTTTCTCAAAATCAATATCTGTGAAATATTGTTCCTTGCCCAAAAGATCCATGAGACATATCCGTTTCAGAATATCGAGGTGGCAGTTTCAGCGTTTCGTGTTCAGATCAAAGAGCAATTCGGCTGCTTCCTCAAGGCAAAGCTTGATACGCTGGCACAGAGCAATGAAATGGCGATAACGCTCGCGTGCTTGAGATACAGCAATGATCCAACCGTTATCACTGGCCAAATTGAATATGTTATACGTTTGATCCGGGATAAAAAGCTGCGCTCGGAGACCGTGATTGTGACGGCAGGTGTTGAAAATCTGTTGAACTCTATTATGGATGTAAAAAATGGTATGCCGGCCGGCAAAGAAACTCTATTGTCCAAGCTCGACCAGGTATGTACATACACAAAAAATCTTCTGGACATGCTGAACGAGCTGAAAAAACGCAGGGCAAGCCATTCCGAGCCGACGGAAGATATGGATGCCCTTGAGGAGGATATCGAACATCAATACGATCTTCTGATAGAAGGATTTGAAAGGCTGAAGGAACCATGACTTTAAAAGAATTAGCTGATATCCAGAGACAATTTGATGAACAGCATGAAAGTGATTTTCAGTGGGATACCACGATTTCTCAGGATAATATCCCTATGCTGGGCTTTACCCTCCTCGCTCTGTCGGGGGAGGTGGGAGAAACTTCAAACCTGGTAAAAAAGATCTGGCGCGGGGACTGTTCCCTGTGCGAAAAACAGGCGGAGCTTCAAGAAGAAATTGCTGATATATTTGCGTATCTTTTGAAGCTGACCTATCAGCTTGGCTTTGATCTTGAGCAAGCTTACCTTGAAAAAAACAGAAAGAATTATGAGAGGTTTGCCAAATATGCAAAAGACGACAAATAAAAAAGGGGCCTTTATCGCATTTGAGGGAATCGATGGGAGCGGGAAAAGCACCCAGATCACCTTATTGAAACAGCGGCTTCAGCGAGAGGGAATTAACTGCTACAGCACCTGTGAGCCAACAGATTCTCCCATAGGATCACTGATCCACCAGATTATGACGGGGAGGGTGCTGAGCGATAATAAAGTGATAGCGGCCCTGTTTGTCGCGGATCGTCTGGATCATCTTTTAAATCCGACCAACGGAATTTACGCAAAGATTATGGACGGCACCTCCGTGATTTCTGATCGCTACTATTTTTCTTCCTACGCCTATCACAGTGTTGATATGCCAATGGACTGGGTCATTGAGGCAAATTCTCAGAGCGCTGAAATACTGCGTCCTTCGGTTACGATATTTGTTGATGTAAATCCCGATAACGCGCTGAAGAGAATTGCAAAAACACGTTTTCATCCGGAATTATTTGAAACCAGGGAACGTCTTATTTCTGTTCGGGAAAAGTATTTTGAAGCGTTTGAAAAGCTAAAAGATGTAGAAAACGTATTGATTGTAGATGGAGAAAAGGAGGAGCATATTTTAGAGGCCGAAATCTGGGAGAAAATAAAAGCGTACTTTGCTCATTGATAAGGAGATATTTATGGCAAATTTTGAGTTGCATTTTGAGCTTGAACCGAATTGTATCTTGACATGCAAACACTGTTCTTCTCAAGCAATCAAAAAAGAAAGCATACAATATGAGCCAAAAGATGTGCTGCGATTAGTGAAAGCGGTCGATCCTTGTGAGATTTATTTTACAGGGGGAGAACCCCTGTTGTTTCAAAATCTTTTGCCGTTATGCTCGGAGATTACTTCCCAGTCCCCCACGTGCAAACTAGCACTTTTTACAACTGGAATTATTCAGAGCAGCGACGGCCTTGTTCCTGTGGGATCAGATTATTTGACGCAATTATATCAAGCCGGACTTCGAATCTGTTATGTTTCACTTTATAGCGATGAAGAAACGTGGCATGACTACATGACAAATACAACCGGTTCATTTATAAAGACTGTACAGGCCATTAAGAACATGGTCGCGGTCGGAATTGATACCAGGATAAACTTAGTCGTGACTCGATTTAACTCCAGTCGTATTCGAGCCATCACCAATTTTGTAAGCGAGCTGAACGTTTCTGAAGTACGTTTGCTGAAATTAATACAACATGGGAACGCTTCGAACCACTGGGATACGATTGGCCTTTCTGATCAGGAATATCTTCAGACAGTTACCTCTATCCATTCAAGCAGAGAGGAACTGCCAACAAGGATCACATTTTCCAGCATTCCGAAGTTGGCTCCCTGCCGTCCTCTTAAGGATTCATGCGGCTGTCAGGCAGGAAAAAATTTGCTCTATGTTACATTAAGCGGTGATATTTACCCATGTGCTTGTGTAAAAAATGATACTGCATATTTGATTTGTAATTTAAAGGATCCATGCCTGGAACAATTGACAAATACAAATATTGATGAGAAACCATACTCTACTACCTGCTTAGCTGACCGGCTGTCTGGATGAGGAAGTTCACGCCGCATTGCGGCACTCTGCGGCTTTTCATGGGCCGCTGATGCGGCATCAACGGCAGCGGCCCATGTCCATATGAAACAAGACCTGAGTATATTATTATACTCAGGTCTTGTTATTTTCTCAGGAGCAGCTGCTGAAGGTATTCGAACAGGCGCGGCAGCACGTCCAGGGCGTTTCTTCTTTTGTCACGCTTTGGTCACAACGAACTCAGTAACACCACCGTCGGCGCTGATATAGGTCTCGGCAGTCAGGTCATATTCGTAGCCATCCGGCACCTTGATGACCTGGATGTGGTAGGCGAAGGAGGGATAGGCAAAGGCAACGACGCCGTTGGCATCGGACTTCATCGGGGTGCAGGCGCTGTCATCGCAGACATTTGCCATGACGCCCTCGACGGGATCGCCGTTCTGATCGACGAATACCAGGTAATAGAGGGAGCAGCCCTCCTCCAGGACATCCACTCCTTCGCTGACGGCGGTGGACTCGGGAGCGGCGCCATCGGCGTATTTCCAGGTGACGGCCAGGGTGCCGTCGTCCTCGGTGAAGTTGCGGGCGAGGAAGGCGTTCAGGTTCGCCTCGTCATTGAAGAAATAGATGTCAATCGGGTCGTCGAAAATAGAGGGTATTAGCTCCACGTAGCAATAGGCCGCGCCTGTGGCCTCGTAGCTGTCGACCCCGTTGGTGGTAAACTCATAGTGATCGCCCGCCACACAGTCGGAGAGAACCGGGGCGTCGTCGTCATAATAGCTGTAGAAGCTGGCGCATTCGGCATCCAGCCCCTCGGCCAGGGTGGCGGAAAAGCTGGCGGTATCGCCGGGGATAATGTACCACCGGACATCGCCGAAGGCGCCCTCAAGGGTGCCGGTGGGGTCGTTGATGACCACTTCCCGCGCGCCGGGGGTAGTCACGGTGAGGGCGGTCTCCCCCGCATAGGGATAGACGGGCAGGCTGCTCAGTAGGGCGGAAGCCGCGTCACCGGTGAGCAGGCGGGCGTCCTTGAACCGAGCTACATCCTCGCCGTCATCACTGGCCTCGTCCTTCTCATAGGCCAGGGTGACGGTGTAATCTCCGGCCTTCTCGCACTCATAGGCAAAGGTAGTCCAGTCGCGTTCACCGCTGGCATACTTCACCAGCTCACCGTTCACATAGATGGTCAGGAAGTCATAACCCGCTTCGCTGGAAACCGCGTAGTCCACAGCAAACACATCGCCGGCGGCAGCGGTCAGCTCCACGTTGAGGGAGGAGACGGCGCTGCCCTGAGCCGCGTTGGTGGAGACGACATGATCGTCCTCAATGGCCATGGGCCAGTTGTACTCGTTGTCGGGGTTCGCATAGGTGAGGCCCTCACCCAGAACAGAGGCCAGATCCGCCGGATTTTCAGGATCCACATCAGGGCGCTTGGCGGGGATGCCATCCTCCAAAATCACGGACTCGGTGTAGTCGTCGGCCAGGAAGATGTCAAAAAGCCGCTGGAAGGTCTCCACCGAGGTGATGGAGTTGGACTCAATGAAGCAGATGGTGCCGAAGCGGTCGACGACGATGGAAGTGGGGATGGCGCGGATACCAAAGAGATTGGCCATTCCCGGCGTGTCCCGGCCCACAGGGAAGGTCATGCCGATGGCATTCACGAACTCCGCGATCACATCGTCGGTGTCCTCCTCCTCGCAGGAGAGGGCAAAGATCTCGATGTCGTCCTTGTACGCCTGATAAGCGGCGTCCATATAGGGGAACTCCGCCTGACAGGGGCCGCACCAGGTGGCCCACACGTTGATGAGAACCATCTTCTTCTCCTGGAGGGTCTCATACAGGCTGTAGGTCTTGCCGTCAAAAGTGGTAAAGCTGAGATCCGCCATGCCGTCGCCCAGAGAGGTGCCGATCGGGTTGGTTGGGAAGCTGTCTTGAGGCTCCGCGCTGGCACTGGGTTCCGGGGTGGTGCTGGGTTCGCCGCCGCTCTTACCGCAGGCGGCCAGTCCCAGGCACAGCGCGAACGCCAGCAGGAGCGCGAGCAAAGATTTGTGTTTCATCTTCCATTCCTCCATATTTTTCAATCTCCTCCATCCCCGCCCCATACTCTTCACTTTAACGGGGCAAAGGGATGATCTGCTTTATCATAATAGAACCGCGGCGGTATGTCAATGTATCAACTGCCAAAGGTCAACGGAAAAGTACAAGCCTTTTTAGGCGGATTAAAGCCGTAACCCCACACAAAACGCTTGCGCCGCCGGGTCTTTCGCGGTATACTGATATCCGAGCGGCATATCATCCGCGATCCTCACAAAAGGGGGCATCTCAATGGCCCGCGCCACGCGCGTCATGCGCTTTTTACTGACGGCGGCGACCATCGCCGTGTGCCTGCTGCTGTGCTGGCAGGCAATCGATATCTATCTCACCGGAAACAGCCCGGACAATTTCAGCGCCCCCGGCGTGCGCATCGCGCCCGTATACTCCCGGGAGATCGTGGGGGAGCGCCTTGCGGCCATCTCCCCCGCGCTCTTTTTGTATCTGGCTCTCGTAGTGGCAGGACTGGCGCTCCAGGCCGCCGGCGGCGGAGAGCTGAAGCGGCCCAGTCCGTTCCGTGCGGAACAATCCCCCACCGCGCCTGCGGTCGGGGAGCGCACGCTCCCCGCGCTGCGGATCGCCCTCTACGCCGCCGCCATCGTCCTTATCGTGCTGGGCGTCATGAACGGCGGCCTTTGGGACGTGCTGGTCAAGGCGGTCAACATCTGCACAGAGTGCATCGGCCTGGGCTGACGCCCTGCCGGTGCGCGTCCTTGCAAAAATCACAGATTGGATCGGGAGCTTGTACGATGAAAGCAATAACTTGGATCAAAAACCATCTGCCCACCCAGCGCAGGCTCATACAGGTCTACGCCGCGTTGCTGTATAACGCCAATCTGAAGGGCTACATCAGCGGCGAGATCTTTGTGGGAAACACAAAGGCCGTCTGCGTGCCCGGCCTCAACTGCTACTCCTGCCCCGGCGCGGTGGGGGCCTGCCCCCTGGGCGCGCTTCAAAACGCCCTGGCCTCCTCGGGGAACCGGGCCCCCTATTATGTGCTGGGCATTCTTCTGCTCTTCGGCCTGACCCTGGGGCGCACCATCTGCGGCTTTTTATGCCCCATGGGCCTGATCCAGGAGCTGCTGCACAAGATCCCCACGCCCAAGCTCAAAAAGGGCCGGGTCACCCGCGTGCTGTCCTACCTGAAATACGTGATCCTGGCGGTGTTCGTGGTGCTCATCCCCCTGTGGTATGTGTCGCAGCACTACCCCGTCCCGGCCTTCTGCAAGTACATATGCCCCGCCGGAACCTTTGAGGGTGCCATCGGTCTGCTGGCCAATCCCGCAAATACCGACAAGTTCTCCATGCTGAACATCCTCTTCACCCGGAAGTTCGTCATCATGGTGCTTCTGTTCGGCGTCTGTGTCTTTGTCTATCGGGCCTTCTGCCGCTTTCTCTGCCCCCTGGGCGCGATCTACGGACTCTTCGCCAAGCTCAACCTGGTGGGCGTGAAAGTAGAGGAGGCCAAGTGTACCCACTGCGGCCTGTGCGTGGGCCACTGTAAAATGGATGTCCGCCGTGTGGGCGACCACGAGTGCATCCACTGCGCCGGCTGTGTGGACGTCTGCCCCACCGCCGCCATCTCCTTCCAGGCCGGCAGCATCACGCTCCGCGCCCACGAGAAGGCGGAGGCCCCCAAAAAGCGGAAGCTCTGCCGCAGCCGGCTCCTTGCCTGGTGCGTTGCGCTGGCCGTGCTGGCGGCGGCGCTGGCATACTACAACCTGTCCGCCGGGGCCTCCCCCGGCGAAGGGCCGTCCGTCACGGACGCGGCCCCCGGCGATACCGGGGCCGACATCTCCCAGCTCCCCGAAGAAGGGGCTGAGAGCTCCGCCGCGCCGGAGCTCCCTGTGGGCCATGAGGTGGGAATGCTCGGGCCTGACTTCTCCGTCCCCCTCTACGGCGGCGGAACCTTCCACCTTTCGGACACCCGCGGCACCGTGACAGTGATCAACTTCTGGGCCACCTGGTGCACCCCCTGCGTGGCGGAGCTGCCCCACTTTGAGGAGCTCTACCGCACCTACGGCGAGTCCATTGAGGTCATCGCCGTCCACTCCGACCTTGTCACGGACGACGTGGACGCCTATCTGGCCAACTACGACTACACCATCCACTTTGCCCTGGACGACAACGGCGTTGTGGCCGCCTACGGCGGCTCCGCCATGCTGCCCCAAACAATCGTCCTGGACAGGGAGGGCGTGATCGTCTACAACACCGTCGGCTCCGTCACGTACGAGCTGCTGGAATCTATCGTCGCTCCGCTTATTTCGGAGGAATACTGACATTTCCAAAAACATGAGATACTTATGGCAAACGATACCGTCAAAGTATTGGACGATCAAATGGCTTTGATTTATGATGAAATCAGAAAGGTTGGTAGACTTATGACACAAGTCACCTTGGGCCGCACTGGGCTCACCGTCAACAAAAATGGCTTTGGCGCGCTGCCCATCCAGCGCATTTCCCGGGATGACGCGGCATACCTGCTCCAAAAGGCTCTGGATCACGGCATCGACTTTTTTGACACCGCCCGAGCCTATTCGGACAGTGAGGAGAAAATCGGCTTCGCCCTCAGTGCCCAGCGGGAGCAGTTCATCCTGGCCACAAAAACCATGTCCAGGGATGTGGAGGGCTTTTGGAACGACCTACACACCAGCTTGAAGAACCTGAACACCGACTGCGTGGATATCTACCAGTTCCACAACCCGGCCTTCTGCCCGAAGCCCGGGGACGGCACCGGCCTGTATGAGACCATGGAGCAGGCCCGGGCCCAGGGAAAAATCCGCTTCATCGGCATCACCAACCACCGTCTCGCCGTGGCCCGGGAGGCGGCGGACTCCGGACTCTATGACACGCTTCAGTTCCCCTTCAACTACCTGGCCACCCCTGAAGAGATCGAGCTGGTGGAGGCGTGCGGGGCCCAGAACGTGGGCTTTATCGCCATGAAGGCGCTGTCCGGCGGGCTGATCGCCAACTCCGCCGCCGCCTACGCCTTCCAGGCCCAGTATGACAATGCCCTGCCCATCTGGGGGATTCAGCGGGAAAAGGAGCTGGACGAGTTCCTGTCCTACATAGACAACCCGCCCCAGCTGACACCGGAGCTCCAGGCCGTCATGGATCACGACAGGAGCGAACTGGCGGGGGATTTCTGCCGCAGCTGCGGCTACTGCCTGCCCTGCCCCGCCCAAATCGACATCCCCAACTGCGCCCGGATGTCGCTTCTGCTGCGGAGGTCGCCGACGGAAGGCCACCTGTCCCCGGCAGGCCAGGAAAAAATGGCGCGGATCGACCACTGCATCCACTGCAACCACTGTGTGGATCACTGCCCATACGGGCTGAACACGCCGGAGCTGCTGCGGCGCAACTATGAGGACTACAAGACATTTTTGCATCAATAAATCCGCCCATCCGCAAATCGAGAAGTCGTTGATGGCGGCATCATCAGCGCGCTGTCTCAGCGCAGCACAAAAAGGAGGAGCAATATGCGTTATCGAGAGTTGGGCAAGACCGGCCTGCTGGTCAGCGAGATCGGTATGGGGTGCGAGGGCTTCGCGGAGGATGAGTGCAGAAACACCATGCCCATGTTCGACGCGGCGGAGGAACTGGGGATCAACTATTTCGACCTCTACGCCTCCAACCCTGCCATCCGGGCCGCCGTGGGAGAGGCGCTGAAGGGCCGCCGGGAGAAGTTCTGCATCCAGTCTCACATCTGCTCCATCTGGAAGGACGGGCAGTACAAGCGCACCCGGGACATCGGCGAGGTGAAGCAGGGCTTTGCGGAAATGCTGAAACTGCTCCAGGCCGACTATTTAGACGTGGGGATGATCCACTACTGCGACTCCATGGCCGACTGGCGGGAAATTGCCGACGGCCCGGTGCTGGCCTACGCGCTGGAACTGAAACAGACGGGCGCCATCCGGCACATCGGCCTGAGCAGCCATAACCCGGAGGTGGCGCTGGCCGCGGTGGAGAGCGGGCACATCGAGGTGCTGATGTTCAGTGTCAATCCCTGCTACGACCTCCAGCCCGCCAGCGAGGACGTGGAGGACCTGTGGCGGGACGAGGCCTACGCCGCACCCCTGGTGAACATGGATCCCCAGCGGCAGAAGCTGTACGAGGTGTGTCAGGCCAGGGGCGTGGGCATCACGGTGATGAAAGCCTTTGGCGGCGGCGACCTGTTGGACGCCTCCCTCTCCCCGGCGGGCAAAGCGCTCACCGCCAATCAGTGCATCCACTACGCCCTCACCCGTCCGGCGGTAGCCTGCGTGCTGGCAGGGGCCCACAGCGTGGAGCAGCTGCGGCAAAGCGCCGCCTATGAGGACGCTGATGAGACCGATCGGGACTACGCCGCCGCCCTGGCCTCCTTCCCCAACATCAGCTGGAAGGGCCACTGTATGTATTGCAGTCACTGTGCCCCCTGCCCAAAGAAGCTGGACGTGGCCTCCATCACCAAGTTCCTCAACCTGGCCGTGGCCCAGGGTCAGGTGCCGGAAACTGTCCGGGAGCACTACGGGGCGCTGGAGCACCACGCGGGAGAGTGCGTCGCCTGCGGGGCCTGTGAGAAGCGGTGTCCCTTCGAGGTTTCCATCATCGAGAATATGAAGCGGGCTAAGGCCATCTTCGGAGTGTGAGCAAGGTATGATTGCGGAAAAAGACGGTGTATTTGCGTTAGAAACGGAACAGACCTCCTACCTGTTCCGGGTAACGGACACAGGGCACCTGGAGCATCTGTATTACGGGCGAAAGATCCGGTTCCGGGACACCTCAGCCCTGGAAGAAAAGCATTCCTTCGCGCCGGGAAACGGGATCTATTACGATGATGCTCACAAAAACTTCAGCCTGGAGGACGCCTGCCTGGAGCTGTCCTCCTGCGGGAAGGGGGACCTCCGGGAGCCCTTCCTGGAGATCGTCTACCCGGACGGCAGCTTTACCTCCGATTTTGTGTTTGATTCTTACGAGATCAGCGACACAAAGCCGGAATTTGCCTCGCTGCCCGGCTCCTACAGTGAGGACGGCAAGGTGGAGCACCTCTGCGTCCGATTGAAGGAAAAGGTAAAAGACGCGGAGCTTGAGCTGCATTACTATGTGTACCCGGAGTGCGACGTGATTGGGAGAAGCGCAAAGCTCATCAATACCGGGGAGGTCGGGATCACAGTCAAGCGCCTGATGAGCGCGCAGCTGGACTTGCCCGACTGCGGCTATGTGTTCACCACCTTTACCGGCGGCTGGGCTCGGGAGATGAAGCGGACGGATACCCAGGTGTGGGCGGGAAAATGTGTCAACTCGTCCTACGCCGGGGTCTCCTCCAGCCGGGCGAACCCCTTCATCATGCTCTCCGGCGCGCACACCACCGAGGACGCAGGAGACTGCTTCGGGGTCAATCTGATCTACAGCGGGAACCACTACGAGGCGGCGGAGGTCAGCCCATGGGGCAAGACCCGGCTGGTGACCGGGATCAATCCCCAGTCCTTTTCCTGGAACCTGGCCCCCGGGGAGGCTTTTGAGTCGCCAGAGGCGGTGATGACCTTTTCCCACGAGGGCTTCAACACCATGAGCCGCCATATGCACGCCTTTGTCCGGGAACACATCGTACGGGGGGAGTGGAAGCGGAAGCCCCGCCCCGTCCTGCTGAACAGCTGGGAGGCGGCCTATTTCGACATCGACGAGAAAAAGCTGCTGAACCTCGCCAAGGCGGGAAAGAAGGTGGGCGTCGAGCTGTTTGTCATGGACGACGGGTGGTTCGGCAGCCGGACGGACGACACCCGTTCTTTGGGGGACTGGGCGCCAAACCCGAAGAAGCTGCCCAACGGATTGAAGGGCCTGTGCGACAAGGTGAAGGCCCTGGGGCTGGACTTCGGCATCTGGGTGGAGCCGGAGATGGTCAATGTAAACAGCGAGCTGTACCGCGCCCACCCGGAATGGGCCATAGATATTCCGGGCCGGGGGCACTCGGAGGGCCGCAATCAGCGCATTCTCGACCTGGGCGATCCCGCGGTGCAGGACTACATCATCGAGGCCATGACCAGGGTATTCTCCTCCGCCGACATCTCCTATGTGAAGTGGGACATGAACCGCGTCTTTTCCGATGTGTACTCCAAGAGCCTGGGACCGGAGGGGCAGGGGGAGGTTTTCCACCGCTATGTCTGCGGGCTGTACCGCTGCATGAAAACGCTGACGGAGCGGTTCCCCAAGATCCTGTTTGAGGGGTGCAGCTCGGGCGGAAACCGGTTCGACCTGGGCATTCTCTGCTATTTCCCCCAGATCTGGGCCAGCGACAACACGGACGCCCTGTGCCGGGTGGAGATCCAGAACGGCTACAGCTACGGCTACCCCATGTCCACCCTCAGCGCCCACGTCTCCTCCTGCCCCAACCATCAGACCCTGCGCAATACGCCGCTGGAGACGCGCTTCAGCGTGGCGGCCTTCGGCGTGTGCGGGTATGAGTGCAACCTCTGCGACATGAGCCGGGAGGAACTTGCCGCCGTCAAAGCGCAGATCGCGCTGTACAAGCAATGGCGGGAGGTCTTGCAGTTCGGTGACTTTTACCGGGGGCGTAGCTTTGGCAGCGGGGGCGGCAGCCACAGCGCCATCGGCGTCACCGGCGCCCAGAACATCATGGAGTGGACCTGCGTCTCCCCGGACCGGGAAAAGGCGGTGGGGATGCTGTTCCAAAAGCTGGCGGTGCCCAACGATTTCTTCGCCTGCTACCGGGCAAAGGGTCTGGACGAGGGAACGCTCTACCATTTCTACAACAGGCGTATAAATTATAACTTGAAGGACTTTGGCGGGCTGGTCAATATGATCTCCCCCGTCCACATCAAGCAGGATTCTCTGATGGAGTCTGTGGCCGCCAAACTGGTCAAGCTGGGCGGCGAGACGGAGGACTGCCTGGTCTACGGCGACGAGCTGATGTACCACGGAGTGAAGCTGAAGCAGGCTTTCGGCTCTGTGGGCTTCGGCAAGGATACCAGGGTCTACCAGGACTTTGGCTCACGGCTTTATTTCATGGAGAAGGTGTGAAAAAGATGGATGACAAGAGCATAACGAAAAGAAACCTGATCTGCTATCCCATCGGGACCATCGGGCGGGACGCGCTGTACGCCCTCATCAACAGCTATCTGCTGACCTTTGTGCTGTTCACCCACACGCTGGACGCGGCCCAACTGGCCGCCATCACCGGCATCATGATCGCGGCCCGGGTGTTCGACGCGCTGAACGACCCCATCATGGGCAACATCATCGAGCGCACCCGCTCGAAATACGGCAAATTCAAGCCCTGGCTGGTGGCGGGGGCGCTGTCCACCTCGGTGGTCATCTATCTGATGTTCAATATCCAGCTCCAGGGCTGGAACTTCGTCTGGTTCTTCGGCGTGATGTATTTCGCCTTCAGCATCACCTATACCATGAACGACATCTCCTACTGGGGCATGATCCCCGCGCTGGGTTCGGACGCCGATACCCGCAACCAGTTCACCTCCCGGGCCACGCTGTGCGCCGGCATCGGCGGCACGCTGGCGGCCATGCTGATCCCCATGTTTACCACGGGCTCGGGGGCCCTTGGGGGCAATACGTCCACTGCTTATGGTTTGGTGGCCCTGGGCATCGCCGTCGCCGCGCCGCTGTTCCTGCTGTTCACTGTGTTCGGCGTCAGGGAGCACCGGGAGGCCGCCCTCGCAAACCATCCTAAAGAGAAATTCTCCCTGATCCAGGTGTTCAAGACCATCGCCCGCAACGACCAGCTGGTCTGGGTGGCGGTGATCTTCCTCATCCAGCAGGTGGGCAACGGCCTGGTGATCGGCGGCCTGGGCTCCACCTATATCTACTTCACCTTCGGCTACAGCGGCGGGCTGTACTCCCTGTTCAACACGGTGGGCATGATGGCCACAGCGTTTTTGATGATTTTCTACCCCGCCATTTCCCGAAAGCTCTCCCGGAAAAAGCTCATGGGGTATATGGTGGTGCTCTCCACCGCCGGGTACGCCCTGATGCTGGCCTCCGCCGCCATTCCGGGCACGGGGATGGGCCGGTTCGGCCTGCTGACCGGGGGCTATATGTGCGCCAATTTCGGGTATTACAGCTTCTACCTCATCATGATGATCTCCATCATGAATACGGTGGAATACAACGAGCTTAAATTCGGCGAGCGGGACGAGGGTATCATCACCTCCCTGCGGCCCTTCATCACCAAGATGGGATCCGCCATCATCGTAGCGGTCACCTCCGCCACCTACCTCATTTTTGGCGTCACCGGCTACACCAACCAGATCTCCGACCTGGAGCAGCAGTGCGCCCAGGGCCTGCTATCTGAGGAACAGAAGCTGTCCGCCATCGAACAGGTGCTGTTCGGGGGCGGCGGCGTATCCGGGGGGCAGAGCATGGGCCTGCTGATCACTATGACTGTGCTGCCCTGGGTCCTGATGCTGATCTCCTATTTCCTTTACAAGAAAAAGTATAAGCTGGACGAGGCGGAGTACGACAGGATCTGCCGGGAGCTGGGCAAAAAATAAACGCCCGCATAGCGGGCAGGGGGAGCAGCCATATGGAACGGAAAAACCTGACCTATGACAGCCGGATCAAGGACCTGTATCGGAACCCCGTGGGGCATGACGCGCTGGCGCGGGTGCTGCTCCAGCTGGGCCTGCCGGAAGCGGCAATCACCAACCCGGCGGTGGCCAACCTGAAGCTGCGCACGGTGGCGGGGCTGACGAAGAAAAAGCTGGGGGCGGACTTCTTCGAGGCGCTGCTGCACCTGGTCAATTTAGAGCGGGATGAGCCATGTGCCTCCACTGGGGAGATCACCCCCCAGTGGTGGAAAGAGGCGGTGTTCTACCAGATCTATCCCCGGAGCTTCTGCGACAGCAACGGGGACGGCATCGGCGACCTGCCCGGCATCTTCAGCAAACTGGACTATCTGAAGGAGCTGGGGGTGGACGCGCTGTGGCTGTCCCCCATCTATGACTCCCCCAACGACGACAACGGCTACGATATCCGGGATTACGACAAGATCATGGCGGAATTCGGCGCCATGGAGGATTTTGAGCGCCTTCTGGACGGGATACACAGCCGGGGGATGCGCCTCATTATGGACCTGGTGGTCAACCACACCTCCGATGAGCACGCCTGGTATCAGCAGGCGCTGGCGGACGAAGGTTCCCCCTACCGGGAGTACTATTTCTTCCGGAAGGACGACGGCAGCCATACCCCGCCCAACAACTGGACGTCCTTCTTCTCCGGCCCCGCGTGGAACTATGTGGAGAAGGACGACAGCTGGGCGCTGCATCTGTTCTCCAAAAAGCAGATGGATTTGAACTGGGACAACCCGGACGTCCGCCGGGACGTCATCGCCATGGTGAACCGCTGGCTGAACCGGGGGGTGGACGGCTTCCGCATGGACGTCATCAATTACATCTCCAAGGAGGACGGGCTTCCCCAGGGCAACGAGACCATCGGGGCGCTGATGGGCTTTCCGGGGATCGAGCGCTACTATTACGGCCCCCATCTCCATGAATACCTCCGGGAGATCCGGGATAAGGCGTTCGAGCCCCACGGCGCGTTTTCCGTGGGGGAGACCCCCGGCCTGGGGATGAAGATGGCCCAGCTGGTGACGGGCGAGGAGCGGAAAGAGCTGGACATGATCTTTTCCTTCGACCACCTGGAGACGCCGGGACACACCCGGTTTGACGACTACGAGTACGACCTGAACTATTTCCGGGACTATATGATCGACTGGATGGAGCANTACGGNAATAACTGCTGGATGTCCCTGTTTTACAACAACCACGACAANCCACGGATGATCAGCAAGATCACCGGGGANATCTCGCGNCANACCGCGCTGTCCAANCTGCTGGCCGTCATGCAGATGACCNTGAAGGGNACNCCCTTTGTGTTCCAGGGGGATGAGATGGGTTTNGCCAACTACCCCTTTACCTCCATGGAGCAGATCACCGATGTGGAGGCCAAGGGCTACTACGCCGAGCATATNNAANANGAGCCNGANGANNAGGTATTTGCCACGATNCTGGCNGGGACNCGGGAGCACGCCCGNGTNCTTCTGCCCTGGAACGANAAGCTGCCGCCCTGGCANAAGGGCCTGCGNCAGCAGCCCAAGGCGGAGGTGNNGGAGGCGTACCGGGAGCTGATCCGCCTGCGCCANGAGGCAAAGGCCCTGGTCTACGGGACGTTCCGCGTCCGCAGCAGAAAGAAGGACCGCTTCGTCTATGAGCGCGAGCTGGATGGNCAGACCTATCTGGTGGACTGCAATTTGGGCGCCGCCCCCNGCAAGGCGTTTCCNCTGGAGGGCCGGTGGGANCTNGTCTACGATACACAGGCCAAGGACAGCGGCCGGGAACNNCTGCAAGGCTATGCGGCCCGCATCTGGAANAAGGCGGCGGACATTTGATCTATGGCNCACCCTGCNCTCAGGTNCANNGCCGNCAATGNCAGCGGAACACTTCTGTCAGTATANCGTCTTGAATGTTGTTTCGGTTCCGGAGACCGGCAGTTCNTCTGTCNGTATCTCTGTGATATCAAAGCGCCGNACCGNTNGCATGGCCCGGAGGAACTCGTCGATACAGCNNGCCTCACCCTCGATCTCNANGACGACGGTTCCGTCACTTTTGTTCTGGGCCCAGCCCACCAAACTCAGCTGGCCCGCCAGCANCTGCGCCTCATAGCGGAANCCGACGCCTTGGACAATNCCGGAAAAACGATANCGCCTTCGAACNGGCGGNGTATGAGGGCCGTCCGGNACGTGTACAACGGGCCGCTGGTTCCCCTCNCAGACCTTNTTCANCCATTGAAACAAGCTCATCTCTNAGTCNCTCCTTCACTTACGTCATTTAAACACTATGATACTCCAATCTCTCAGCGTATGCAACGCCTGACTGAACGCGNGCCGCTCCTNCCGCCGTCCTTTTTTACAAAAATGACGGCGGAAGGAGCGCTGCACTTGTANGGATGAATATTTTTTCATTTTNACTTGACATATACGNATTTTTATGCAATAATNGCAGANGAAATCCAGGCAGAAAGGCTGAGAANCATGAATACTCTATGCAAGGCGAATCNCCCGCGCCCCTCTGGACGGCTCCGACGATCCCCGCTGTTCCGCCGATGANNGCNGNGTCTCCAATTTACNATGAAGCTCCTTTGCAAACCCCCTTGTCATTCCGCTTTNAATCTNCGGCAATGAATATATGCAAAGCAAAGGAATATCCATACAATNGTCAAAANGTGAAGAGAGGTTGAGAAATTATGAAAAAGCATTTTACCCGGATCATAACTGCCGCCCTGGCGGTTTTCCTGCTNNNNAGCAGCCTTGGCAGCGCCCTGGCCTGCACCGGTTTGTATGTGGGCAAGGACGTCAGCGCTGACGGCTCCATCATCATCGGCCGGTGTGAGGACATCGGGGCGGTGTATGACAAGCTCCAGACCTATGTCCCCGCCTCCGATGTGGCGGGCCGCACCATNGACGACATCAACGGNTTNTCCTATCCCCTGCCCGCCCACACCCATGGATACACCCAGATGGAGGACTACTCCGCCGCCGNTGACGGCCTGTATGCCGCCGTCTGCGTCAATGACGTGAGCGTGTCNATCACCGGCACCGTGTCCGCCTCCGGCTGCGCNGCCTGGAAAGAGGCCGACCCCAGGATCCCNGAGGGGCTGAGNGAGGCCGTCCTNCCCGCGCTGGCCGCCGCNACCGCGTCCACCGCCAAGGAGGCCGTGGATGTCCTGTGCAAAGCGGTGGATACNTNCGGCTCCGCCGAGGGCAANGTGATCCTGATTGCCGACCAGCANGAGGCATGGATTCTGGAGATCTACGGCGGCANGCACTACGTGGCCATGAAGCTGCCCGACGANCAGGTGGCCGTNTTCGGCAACCACTTCATGATCGGCGCCATCGACCCCGAGGATACGGAGAANTTCGTGGTNTCCGAGGGCTTTGNCGAGACGCTGGANGAGGCNGGGCTCACCAAGAAGGACGAGGACGGCAAGNTCCTGGCCGCCCAGTCCGTCTGCGACGGGACGCGTTCCGACGGAAACAACCTGCGGAACTGGGGCGGCATGAACCTGCTGGCTCCCTCTATCGCCGGGGAGTACGATTCCGACACCTTCTATCCCCTGCTCTACACCCCCGATGAAAAAGTGACCCTCCAGGATGTGTTCGCCGTTTACCGCTGCCGGTACGAGGGCACCCCCTACGACCTGAGCCTGGAAGGCCAGGAGAGCAATCGGGCCATCGCCGTCTCCGGCACCCCCGACACCCATGTGATCCAGCTCTTTGAGGATATGCCCGCCGCCCACGCGGCTGTGAACTGGCTGGCCTTCACCGGCGCTGAGCACAGCGTATTCATCCCCGAGATCGCCGGCATCGACGAGCTGCCCGCCGCCTTCGGCGTGGACGCGCCAAGCTACAGCACTGACAGCGCCTACTGGGCCTTCAAGCGGATCTGCGGCCTGGCCGACACCAACCGGGCCCTTTACAGCGAGGGCGTGCAGAACTTCTGGAAGCTCCAGGAGGATGCGTTCATCGCCCAGATGCCCGCCAAGCTGGCGGCAGTCAAGGCCCTGGCCGAGACCGACCCCGAGGCCGCGGTGGACTACGTGAACGCCGATCTGGCCAATGCCTACAGCGATGTGCTGAAAAAGTCCGATGTACTCTACAGCCAGCTGCTGACCCTGGTGAGCAAAAATGCCGGTTACGCGTCCAGCCGGTGGAGCCCCCTGACGCCCAACGTGCCCCTGCGTACCGCCGCCGAGGCCAAGGGCTACACCGTCACCTGGGACGCCGCCGCCAAGGCCGCGGTCCTCACCAAGGGTGATGTGACCAAGACCGTCCCCGTGAACGGGAAGGACGCCGTCCTCATCAACGGTGTGACCTACGTGCCCTACTCCTTCGTGGAGGGGCTGTAAGACAGTAAAACACGGGCCCGCGTGCGAGGAAGCACGCGGGCCCATATGCGTCTTCGCCTAGGCGCGAACAATTGACATCCGCCCCGTCTTTCGGTATAATAATGCGAATTTACGGAGAGGAGAAGACCGATGAAGCGAGAAAATTTTCGCTCCCGGCTGGGCTTCCTGCTGGTGAGCGCCGGGTGCGCCATCGGCATCGGCAACGTGTGGAAATTCCCCTACGTCACCGGAGAAAACGGCGGCGGGGTGTTCGTGCTGTTCTATCTGGTGTTCCTGCTGCTGATGGGGGTTCCGGTGCTGACCATGGAGCTGGCGGTGGGCCGGGCCAGCCGCCGCAGCGCCGTCCAGGGGTACAAGGCCCTGGAACCCGCGGGGTCTAAGTGGCACCTCCACGGCTGGTTCTGCATGGCCGGGTGCTATCTGCTGATGATGTACTACACCACCGTGTCCGGCTGGATGCTGGGCTACTTCTTCAAGTTCGCCGGGGGAACCTTCGCGGGGCTGTCCAATGAGGCGGTGGACGCGGTGTTCCCCGCCATGCTGGCCAATCCCGCCGAGATGACCGTCTGGATGGTGGTGACGGTGCTGGCCGGCTTCCTGGTGTGTTCCCTGGGCCTCCAGGGAGGACTGGAGCGGGTGACCAAGTTCATGATGCTGGGCCTGCTGGGCTTGATCGTGGTGCTGGCCGTCCACAGCCTGACCCTCCCCGGAGCTATGGAGGGCGTGCGGTTCTACCTGCTGCCCGACTTTGGCCGGGCTGTGGAGGAAGGGCTTGGAACGGTCGTCACCGCCGCCATGAACCAGGCGTTCTTTACTCTGAGCCTTGGCATCGCCGCCATGGAGATTTTCGGCAGCTACATGAGCCGGGACAACACCCTGGCCGGGGAGGCGGTGCGCATCTGCGGACTGGACACCTTTGTGGCCCTCATGAGCGGGCTCATCATCTTCCCCGCCTGCTTCTCCTTTGGCGTGACGCCGGACGCGGGGCCGTCCCTCATCTTCATGACCCTGCCCAAGGTGTTCACCGGCATGGCCGGCGGACGGCTGTGGGGTTCGCTGTTCTTCCTGTTCATGTCCTTCGCCAGCTTTTCCACAGTGATTGCCGTGTTCGAGAACCTGCTGGCCGGGTGTATCGACAATTTCGGCTGGAGCCGGAAGAAGGCGGCGCTGGCCAACGGGGTGTTCATCCTCATCGCCAGTATGCCCTGCGTGCTGGGGTACAACCTGTGGTACTTTGAGGCCGCGCTGCCCAACGGCTCGGTGGGCCAGGTGCTGGACATCGAGGACTTCCTGGTGAGCAATCTGCTGCTGCCGCTGGGGTCTCTGATGTACCTCCTGTTCTGCGTCACCAAATGGGGCTGGGGCTTTGACAAGTACCTGGACGAAGCCAACAGCGGGAAGGGCGTCAAAATGCCCCGGGCGCTGAAGCCGTACTTCCAGTTTGTGCTGCCGGTGCTTATTTTGGTCATTTTGATCCAAGGATTTTTAAAGTAAAAAAGATCCGGTTTTCCATGGAAACCGGATCTTTTCCTATTCTTTCTTCCCTGCTTCATCTTGTCCTCGTAATCCCGAACAATAAAGGCGGGGGCATTGTGATTGAACTCAAAAATCAGCCGTCTAACGTGTCAACGGGCCGCAGCTCCAGCTTTGTTGTTAATCCTACAGCCCGTGCAAATACAACATACGTTTTACTCTGCGCGGGATCGATAGTACCGGAGCCTTTACCGCCATTGCGCCAAAAGCTCATATGGTATTTAATGTCTATGTTGGTGGGCTGCACAAAAGAGAGCGCCGCCACGTCGCCGGCGCGCCCCTCCCAAATGGTATTGCCATTGGAGGATATGGACACTTTTTGATCCCCTGGGCCCGGTGGAGCATCCATGACCGCCCATTCCGGGCTGACTGCGAGTAACGGCTTTATCTTTACCGTTTCGCCCGATTTCACCAATTCGCTGATGGGGCAGCCGCAAAACGGGCAGCTCCCCGCCCGGTCGGAAATCTCCTTGCCGCAGTCAAAGCATTTGATAAGGGCCATAACCGTCATCTCCTTTTTTACCTATCATATCACAGGTCGTTTCAAACGTCAATCAATATTGACCCCGCGTTCCAGCTCAAAACCGTCTCCCGAAGCCCGTCCAGATCCAGCACGCCGTAGGCGAAGCCCTTCTTCACCAGTTCCTCCGGGAGATACTCGTCGTACTTGTCGAACAGGGGCAGCTCGTTGTCGTAGACCAGCTCCAGCGGGTCGATGGGCTTGCGGATCTCCTCGGACACCACCTGGAAAAACGTCCGCTCGTCCGCCTTCATGGTGAACTGCATATAGTAGGGCCGGGCGGAGTCGAAATTCTTCAGCCCCAGGCGGTCGGCACATTTGATCTTCAAAAACCGCTCCATGGCGAGGAACGGATAGGTTCCCACCCAGGGCAGCAGGCACCACATATTGCCCCCCAGGTTGAGCAGGGGGGTCTCGGTGGCGCCGGAGCGGCTGGCGGTGAACCGGGCGTTTTCCAGCCGGGCCACCGCGTTTTTCATGAGATAAGGATACTGCCTGTCCTCCCGGAGCACCTGCCGCATCCGCTGCAAAATTTTGGTGTGCAGGTCGCCGGCCACCAGGCCAAAATAGGCCGGGACGGTGCCCTTCACCTGCTCGCAGTACACCAGATGCCGCTTGTGGTCGACCTCCAGCACGGTCCAGACGTGGCCCGCGATGGCCAGCTTCTCCCCCACCGGGGGCGGCAGCACCACCGTACCCAGCTCCTGGGCCTCGCTGCGGACGGTATACTCCTCGTTCTCCTGGAACACGCCATAAAATCGGTAGGAGTTCACCACCCGCTCCCCCGCCAGCCCCACGATGAGCCCGCCCTGCTCGGTGCGCTGGATGTGGTCGGTCTGGACGAGGTGGCGGAGCAGGACCTTGTAATCCTCCTGAGAGATGCGGTGGAAATAGCGCAGATTCAGCACCCGGTCCGCCAGCGCCCTGGGGGACAGCTCCCCGCAGGAGGCCAGAGTGGACATGGTCTGGTGGTACAGCAGGCTGTAGGGCAAGCGGTCCAGCCGGGGCGGCTCCACCCAGCGCTCCTCCAGATAGAGCTGCACCAGCGCGATGCCCTGGATCAGCTCCCAGGGGATGGTGGCGGGCAGGGTGGTCCGGGGCTCCTGCTCGTCCTCCCGCATGACGAACCACATCTCCGGCGGCAGCTCCCGCCGCCCGGTGCGGCCCATGCGCTGGAGGAAGGAGGACACCGTCCAGGGTGCGTTGATCT
Organism: Clostridiales bacterium; assembly: GCA_014799505.1. Lineage (GTDB taxonomy): Bacteria > Bacillota > Clostridia > Oscillospirales > Oscillospiraceae > Enterenecus. The sequence goes on along the minus strand of JAAVHV010000015.1, from coordinate 25,899 downwards.
GGAAGGCCCGCTCCAGCCGTCCGATGTCGATGCCCAGCTCCAGGGTGGCGGTGGTGACGGTGGTCATCCGCTGGGACTCGTCCTTCATCACCTCCTCCGCCGTCTCCCGGTAGGAGGCGGACAGATTGCCGTGGTGGATGAGAAATCGGTCGGGCTCGTGGGCCCGCTCGCAGTACTGCCGCAGGGTGGTGGTGACCGTCTCGCACTCCTCCCGGGAGTTGACGAACACCAGGCACTTTTTGCCCCGGGTGTGCTCAAAGATATAGCCCAGGCCGGGGTCGGCATTGGCGGGGGCCGTATCCGTCTTTTCGTCCAGTGCGGGCAGGGCGTCGATGTCCGTCCGATCCTCCCCGGCCTGGACGTCCTTCACGAAAAAGTGCTCCATGCTCAGCCGCCACTTGGCCCCCTTGGCCTCGATTTTGGGGATGATGGTTTTGCGGCCCGTGCCCAGGGCCAGGAACTCCCCTGTCTTTTCCGGCTCGCCCATGGTGGCGGACAGGCCGACGCGCCGGGGCTCCACCCCCGCCAGCCGGGACAGCCGCTCGATGAGGCACAGGGTCTGCCCGCCCCGGTCGCCCCGGAGGAGGGAGTGTACCTCGTCGATGACCACGAAGCGCAGGTCGCCGAACAGCTTGGGGATGGCGGCGTGCTTGTGGAGCAGCATGGCCTCCAGCGACTCCGGGGTGATCTGGAGGATGCCGGAGGGATGCTTCATCAGCTTGGCCTTGTGGCTCTGGGCCACGTCGCCGTGCCAGTGCCAGACGGGGATGTCCGCCTCCTCGCACAGGTCGTTGAGCCGGGAAAACTGGTCGTTGATGAGGGCCTTCAGCGGGCCCACATAGATGCAGCCCACGGAGGACGGCGGGTTCTCGGAGAACAGGGTGATGATGGGAAAAAAGGCGGCCTCGGTTTTGCCTGAGGCGGTGGACGCCGTCAGCAGCACGTGCTCGTCCGTATTGAAAATAGCCTCCGCGGCGGCCACCTGGATGGCCCGCAGGTTTTCCCAGCCGTTGCGGTAGATGTACTCCTGCACAAAGGGGGCGTAGCGTTCAAAGATACCCATAGGGCGCTCCTTTTATAATCCTTCGACAAACTGGAATTTGAAAACCTATAACTCATATCTTCTGCCATGTGAGAGCAACAGGCCATCTGTTAATTCCACACGCAAAATGATGGTGTTTTCATCGTCAAAATCAGTATGACCGTTGTCAATCCATTCAGCAAAAACTTTTTTTAGCCTTTCAGCAATCATACAATTCTCTTCTTTTCCGAAATAACCCAAGCTAACGCCTTCTCCATGCGCTGTAAACCACTCGCCTGCAATTGCAACAACGGGATTACCTTTTATATGCTTCATCTTATTTGAACGTGCGTGGGTAACGATATAAAATGCGCCGTTTTCATAATAGGCATTTACATACCGCACATAAGGCGTTTCATTTTCTGTTGTCGCCAATGCAATCACGGTATCTCTTCCGAAGCGCTCAATCATAATCTGTTCGGCTTCTTGGCTAAATTCTTTCATGAAATCATTATCCCTTCAAATTCCAGACAAATCCCGGCTTACCTTTTCGCACCAAAACAACTACAGCTCAAACTCCGCGAACTGCTCTTGTGTAGAAGCCTCCTGCACCGCGTTCCGGGCATAGGTGAATTCCTCACTGCCCAGCAGCTCCCGCACCTTCACCTCCGGGTTCTGGTAGACAATGTCCAGCACCTCGATGAAGTCCCGGATGACCTCCCGGGGTGTGATGTGGGAATCCGCGCCGATGCGGCCGAATTCGATCTCGATGAAGTCCGCCATGTCCTGCTGGCTGACGATCTGCTGGTACTCGTACAGCCCCGCGTGGATGTCCGCCAGCTTCTCCACCAGGATGAGCATCTCCTCCGGGGTGAGGGGCTGGAGCCGGATCACCGGGGACAGCAGATCCTTGTGGGTGCCGGAGAAGCGCCCCTCCGCCAGCCGGGAGCGCAGGGCCTCATAGCTGTAAACGCCTCGGCGGGGGTCCTCCATGCACTGGGGCGTGCCGCACAGGATGACGCCCAGGTGCTGGGCCTTGCCCTGCATGGTGTCGTTGTACATGGTGAGAATCTTCTCGTAGTTATACTGCCGGGTGATGGCGTTGGGGATCTTGTAGATGTTCACCAGCTCGTCGATGAGGATGAGCATCCCGGCGTAATTTGCCTGTTTTAAGAAACAGGCGAACAGCTTCAGGTACTCGTACCAGTCGTCGTCGGTAATGACGATATTCACCCCCAGCTCCTGCCGGGCCTCGGTCTTGGTGGCGTACTCCCCCCGGAACCACTTGAGCACCTTGGCTTTCGTCTCGTCATCCCCGGAGAGGTGGGCGCGGTAGTAGAGCGTCAGCAGACGGGCGAAATCAAAGCCGTGGACCATTTCGTTCAGCGAGCCGATGACGGAGGAAATCTCCTTCTCCACCAGCGGGGCCAGCCCCGGGTCGGTGATGGACAGGCCGGAGGAAGCTACCACCTCCTGCTGCACCCCGCTGATCCAGCGGTCCAGAATCAGGGACAGGGCGCCGCCCTCGGGGCGGGTCTTGGTGGACATATTGCGGACCAGTTCCTTGTAGGTGGCCAGCCCCTGGCCACGGGTACCCTGGAGCCGGCGCTCCGGGGAGAGGTCGGCGTCCACCACCACGAAATCCTTCGCCATCACATAGTTACGGATCGTCTGGAGCAAAAAGCTCTTGCCGCTGCCGTACTTGCCCACAATGAACCGGAAGGACGCGCCGCCGTCGGCGATGATGTCCACGTCGTGGAGCAGGGCGTCGATCTCGGCCTTCCTCCCCACGGTGACATAGGGCAGGCCAACACGGGGCACAACGCCGCCTTTCAGGGAATTGATTAACGTTTGGGCGATCCGTCTGGGTATTTTCATGGGCGCACCATCTCTTTCAAATCGTCAATATAGTCGTCGATCAGCTGGGGGCCGTCATCGATCACGGTGTCCAGGAAGGTATCGTACAGCTTTTCGTTGACCCCGTCCACCAGGACGGACAGCAGATGCCCCTCGGCCTGAACCCAGCCGGTATCCCCGCCGTACAGCAGGCATTGCAGCAGGCGGTATTCCAGGGGGCTCAGGGGGGTATCGCCGCCCTGGGCGGCAGGCGGCGCGGCCGGGGCGGGTTCCGCCTGGGCCGGCGTAAGCAGGGAGAGCTGTTCCGGCTCCTGTTCCCGCGGGGCGGGCTCCCGCGGGACAGGTCCCTCCGGGATGTCCATTTCCTCGTCCACGATCAGCTTTTCCTGGGTCATGGCGGCGTCCTGGCGGATCTTGGTGAGCCGCCCGTAGTCGATGGTGATTTTCCTCTCCTCAGCGGCCTTTTTCTCCGCCAAACGCTTCTGAGCCTCCTCCTGGATGAGCCGGAGGAGCCACTTGGTCTCCGTTTTGGATTTGACCGGGTGGCCGTAGTCAAATTCCTGGCGCATGACGGAGTCGATGGTTTTCAGCAGGTCGTCCAGCTTACCGCCGGAGCCGGGAGGGGCGGCGCGCCTCTGGGCAAACCAGAGGCCGTTTTTACAGGAGTAGACCCACCGCTCATCCACGGCGTATTCGTAGCTGCGCCGCTTCAACGGATCGCAAAAGACAGCGGTGTCAAACAGGCTCACCTGGCACTGGCTGTAACTGCCAAAATATTGCTCCGCCATGGTCTTTTTACACCGGGCGGCATAGTGGGCGGACACCCGCCGCAGCACCCGGACGATCACCGTGTCCATGTCATCCCGGTATGCCCCGTAGAATTTGGAGCGCTCCAGCCAGCCGGAAAGCCCCTTCACCGCGTCCATGATCCCGGCGGCATCCCGCTCCTGGACGCGCTCCAGCACAGCGACGCTCCGCTCCCGGACCGCCTGCGGCGTGTCGGACAAAAGCTCCCGGTCCAGCCCGTAGTAGATCACATAATCCGAGAGCCACCGGTTCAAATACGAGAGGATATGGCTGTCGATCTGGCCGTAGGCGTCCCGGAACCGCGCCAGCCTGCGGTATCCGTCCATGGGGTCGACAACGCCGATCTGGTTGATGAGTTCATAGATATAGAGGAACGCGAACGACAAGGGGGCTTCGCGTACGTCCCCTCGGCGCAGCTTTGTCCGCCAGGAGAAGTAGCCCCGCAGCTGCCGGTCCGTCAGGGACTGGTAGGTGGGGTAGTAGCATTGGACGCCGCCGCCATATTCGTAATCGTCCTCGTAGCCCGCCAGCAGCTTCCCCTGCTTCATGAACAGAGATTCCCGGGACTGCCAGCTCTGATGGATCCCGGTTTCCAGGGAACGGGCGGCGCGGATCACCTGCGGGACGCGCTCGGCGGGCTTAGGGGCGCGGGGCCGGATCGCTTCCTCTTTAAACACGGTATTGTATAACCATTCCGCCGCGGCTTTTCTTGGATCCATACCGGTAACCCCGCCCCCTTTCGTTCAAATGTTCGGCATCATTATATCGGATTGGGAACAAACCGTCAAGCCTCCGGCGCCGCTCCATGCGGAAAAAAGCTTGTCCGCAAATCCGCGCGGATTTTTCGTGTTTCCACCTTGAAAGTCCAGGCAAAAAATGCTATGCTGGACTTGTCACAATTGTTGTGAACAAAAGAAGAAAAGCAGAAAGGTGGAATTCGAATGAAAGCAAGCAAGAAGCTCCTCTCCCTGCTGCTGTCGCTGGCCATGGTCATCGCCATGGCTGTTCCGGCGATGGCGGCTCCCGCGTCAGAGAGCACAGAGAGCGGCGACATCGTGGTGCTGTATACCAACGACGTCCACACCTACCTCGACAAGGATCTGACCTACTCCCTGGTGTCCGCCTATCGGGACACGCTGGACAACGTCCTCCTGGTCGACGCGGGCGACCACATCCAGGGCACCGCCTTCGGCGGCATGGACAGCGGCGCCACCATCATCAAGCTGATGAACGCCGCCCGCTATGACCTGGCCACCCTGGGCAACCACGAGTTCGACTATGGGATGCAGGGCTGCATGAACGCCGTTGACTGGGCTGAGTTCCCCTATGTCTCCTGCAACTTCTACCATGAGAAGGACGGCGTGGCCGGTGACAGCGTGCTGGACAGCTACAAGGTTTTTGAGGTAGCCGGCACCAAGATCGCCTTCATCGGCATCACCACCCCCGAGTCCTTCACCAAGTCCACCCCCGCCTATTTCCAGGATGGAAACGGCAACTACATCTACGGCATCGCCGGCGGCAATGACGGCGCCGCCCTGTACTCCGCCGTGCAGACCGCCATTGACGCCGCCTCCAAGGAGGCCGACATCGTGATCGCCCTGGGCCACCTGGGCATCGACCCCTCCTCCCAGCCCTGGACCTCTGAGGACGTCATCGCCCACACCACTGGCCTGGACGCTTTCATTGACGGCCACTCCCACAGCACCGTCCCCATGCGGGAGGTCAAGGATCAGGCCGGCAACACCGTCGTCCTGACCCAGACCGGCTCCTATCTGAGCGCCCTCGGCCAGATGACCATTTCCGCCGACGGCACCATCACGACCCAGCTGCTCTCCTCTGACGACCTGGCCGACGTCACCCCCGACGCCGACGTCAAGGCCATCGAGGACGCGTGGATCTCCGAGGTGAACGAGCTGCTGGGCAAGCAGGTCGCCTCCAGCGAGATTGACTTCACCACCAACTTCCCCAACACCAGCGACCGCGCCGTGCGTATGGCCGAGACCAATCTGGGCGACCTGAACGCCGACGCCTACTACTGGTACTCCAACGAGGTGGCCGGCCTGGACTGCGACCTGGCCATCATGAACGGCGGCGGCATCCGCGCCAACGCGGCCGCCGGCGCGTGGAGCTATCAGACCTGCAAGACCATCAACACCTTCGGCAACGTCCTGTGCGTGGTCAAGGTGGACGGTCAGGCTGTGCTGGACGCCCTGGAGTTCGGCGCCCGCTTTGTCTCCGCGGACAACTCCATGGAGAACGGCGGTTTCCTCCATGTAGCCGGCCTGACCTACGAGATCGACCTGTCCGTGCCCAACACCGTCCAGACCGACGACAAGAGCGTATGGCTGGCCGGTCCCGACGCGTACCGCGTGACCAACGTCAAGGTCTACAACAAGGAGAGCGGCGCCTACGAGCCCCTGGAGCTGGACAAGACCTACACCATGGCCGGCACCAACTACACCCTGCTGAACTGCGGCGACGGCTTCAATATGTTCGGTAGTGCCGAGAAGGTGCTGGACGGCACCTCCGAGGACTACCTGGCCATGGCCTCCTATGTTGGGGCCTTTACCGACACGGTCATCGCCAGCGCCAACAGCCCCCTGGCCGCCTACGAAAACTATCTGCTCAACTATGAGGACCCCACCGGTGCCGGCCGCATCACCGTCCTGAACGCCGATGCTGAGCCCGAGCCCGCTCCTGTCGAGCCCACTCCCGCTCAGCCTGAACCCGGGCCCGTCGAGTCCGTCAGCTCCACCACCTATGTGGTCATTGCCGGCGACTCCCTGTGGAAAATCGCCCAGAAGCAGTACGGCTCCGGTAAGCTGTGGAGCGAGATCTACGAGGCTAACAAGGACACCATCAAGGATCCCAACTTCATCCAGATTGGTCAGGTTCTGAATATCCCCGCGAAATAATCGCGCGGCGCTCTTAACATGAAGTGGAGCGGGATAGTAAACTATCCCGCTCCATCTTGTATTTTCCCTCAAAATGTCGTATGATATAGTCAGCACAATGGAAAAGCACAGTTGCTTTTTTCAATCAGCGGGAAGATGATACATAAAGGAGGCCATCCCATGGAAGAGAAGAAAATGCTGACGGTCACCGTGGACGGCGTGGCGTATGCCTATCCCCACGGGACGCCCTACCGCGCCATCGCGGCGGATTTTCAAAGCCGTTTCCCCTATGACATCCTTCTGGTCAACCGGGACGGAAAGCTGTGTGAGCTCCACAAGGTCCTGGATCGGGACTGCTCGCTGAAAATGGTCACCGCCCAGGACGTGCCCGGCATCCAGACCTATGAGCGCAGCGCGCTTTTCCTGCTGCTGAAGGCCTTTTATGATGTGGCGGGCCAGGAAAACATGGATGGCATTTCCGTGGGCTATTCCCTCAGCCGCGCCCTCTTTATCCGCGCCAAGGGCGGCTTCACCCTGGATCAGGCCCTGCTGGACCGGGTGGAGGAGCGGATGCGGGAGCTGTCCGCCCAGGCGCTTCCCATCGAAAAGAAGTCCATCAACACCGATGACGCCATAGAGCTGTTCCGCCGGGAGGGTCTGTTCCACAAGGCCCAGCTCCTCAGCTTCCGGGTCAACTCCCACGTCAACGTCTACTCCCTGGACGGCTTCGTGGACTATTTCTATGGCTACATGGCGCCGGACACCAGCTACATCAAGTGCTTTGGCCTGGAGCTGTTTGAGGACGGCTTTATCCTGCGCCTGCCCACCTTGAAGGATCCCAGCCAGTTGGGGGAGTTCCGCCCCTCCATGAAGGTCTTCCAGGCGCTGTCTGAATCCACCCGGCGCTGTGAGGCGCTGGGCGCCTCCAACGTGGCGGATCTGAACACCACCATCGCCCAGGGCGGCGCCACGCCGCTGATCCTGGCCTACGAGGCCATGATGGAGAAACGGATCGGCGACATCGCCGCCGAGATCGCCAGCCGGAAGGACGTCCGCTTCGTCATGATCGCGGGCCCATCCTCCTCCGGCAAGACCACCTTCTCCCACCGGCTGTCCACCCAGCTGCGCTCCTGCGGCCTGCACCCCCACGCCATCGCCACCGACAACTATTTTGTCAACCGGGACAAAACCCCTCGGGACGAAAACGGCAATTACGACTTCGAGGGCCTGGGGGCCATGGACGTAGAGCAGTTCAACACGGACATGGTGCGGCTGCTGAACGGCGAGACGGTGGAGATGCCCTCCTACAACTTTAAAAAGGGCGCCCGGGAATACAACGGCAATTTCCTCACCCTCAAAGAGGGCGACGTGCTGGTCATCGAGGGCATCCACTGCCTCAACGACCAGTTTACCTACGCGCTGCCCCGGGAGAGCAAATACCGCATCTACATCAGCTGCCTCACCACGCTGAACATCGACGACCACAACCGCATCCCCACCACCGACGCCCGCCTGCTGCGGCGCATCGAGCGGGACGCCCGGACCCGGGGCTACAGTGCCCAGGCCACCATCAAAATGTGGCCCTCCGTCCGGCGGGGGGAGGAGAACAACATCTTCCCCTTCCAGGACAGCGCGGACGTGATCTTCAACTCGGCCCTGATCTACGAGACGGCCCTGCTGAAGCCCTACGTCCAGCCCCTACTGTTCGGCGTCCCCCGGGACAGCGAGGAGTACATCGAGGCCAAGCGGCTGCTGAAGTTCTTGAACTATTTCCTGCCTATCCCCGCGGACGACATCCCCAAAACCTCCCTCATGCGGGAATTCATCGGCGGGGGCTGCTACCACGTCTGAGCTGAACAAACACCGCCGTTCGATCCAATGGATCGAACGGCGGTGTCCCTTTAACCTTCCGCTGTCAGCGTGACTCCGGAATAGCGCAGGTGTACCCCGGCGGTCTCACCGGGCATTCCGCTGTAGATCAAAAGCTGAAGCCGGTCGCCGCCCTCCTTAGGCGTGAAAAAGCTCCAGGAATAGCCCTGCTCCTCTCCGTACTCCAGGTCGATGACCCCATATTCGATGGCGCTGCTGGTGGACGCGTTATACATCAGCGTTCCGACGCTGGCCGGGCCGCCCTCAAGCAGCTCCGCCCCATCGAACCGCAGCGTATACCGCTTTCCATACTCCAGCCCGTCCGCCACCACCGCGAAATTGTACTGGTTTTCGCTGGCGGGCAGCTCGATCACGTCCTCTTCCACCACGACCTGGGGCTCGCCCAGCGCACGCTCCCACGCGGCGGTGGCCGCACAGCCAAAGTCGGTATAGCCCACCGATGTGCCCACCATATCGGCGCTGATCATCACCATCACGAGATCCGGCTGGCATATGGTGATATATTCCGACACATTGCACGAGGTCATGTAGCGCGGATCCAGCACATGGACCTCCTGGAACATCGTGGAGAAATATGCCTGCATGGGCAGGGTGAAGCTGTCCTTGATCATCACGACCTTCAGCTTGTTGGGCGCGGCGGCGTTCCGGTGCTGGACCACAGGGTAGTCGCCGCCGATGTAGACGCAGTACGGGCTGAGCCTGAACAGATCCCGCTTTTCGATGTGCTCCATGCGCAGGACCGCGTCTGAGAAATCGCCATGATAGAACCCATAATGGATCATGGGCACCGCGCAGGACATCTCCGTCTCAAATTTCGGCGTATAGTAGGTGATGTCGTCCACGCCGCCGAAAAAGGCGCCCACCCGCTTCCCCTGGGAGCCGAGGAACCAGTCCCGGTAGGTGTGGGCCTCCCACAAGGCAGGGTCGGTATAGGTCATGTCAATGGCCCGCTCCGGCGCCAGCCGGGCCAGATGCTCCACGATCATCGGAAACGCCTTCAGGGCCGCGGCGCACGTCCAATGATGGTCGGTGGCAAAGAAATTCTCGGTGGCCGCCTCCGGCGTGGCGCTGAGCGCGGGGCGCAGGTCACAGGTGGGTACGCCGCTCTGCTCCAGGCGCCGCAGCAGCTCGTCGGCGTTGCCATTGGCGGGATAGTCCATGCCGTCGGGCATCAGCTCCTCCTCTGCGTCCACCTTGCAGGGCGCCTGCACATACAGGAGCGGGATGTCCCTGTCCGCCAAAAATTCGTTGAACGCAATGAGATTGTCGGCGGTGGGGCCGATGTCCTTTTCATAGGACGGGAACGTCAGCATTCCGTTGTCCAGCCGGATGACGCCATTGCACAGCCGCTGCCCCAGCGCCCGGGAAAACAGCCCGTTCAGGTTGACGAACGCCGTCTTTTCCCGGGTACTGCCGGTATACGCGGCCTGCACCTCCTGGACAAACTGGGGAAAATCGCTCTCCCCGTTCGCCAGAGCCCTCCCCGGAGCAAAAATCGCCCGGATATTCAAAAGCATGACGGCGGCAAGAAACCCCAGCACGGCAACGGTGAGAACGCCTAAACCCGACGGTTTTCCACGCTTCTTTTTCTCCATGCTCAGCTCACTCCCCTTTCCGGCTGCTCTTCTTAAAAGTTGAAATAGATGAATGGGTTATGGGCGTTCATCTCCAAATAGGAAACCCCCACCAGGAACAAAAGAAACTGCACGGTGCAGGCGATTCCATTACACACCGACGCGGCGGCGGGGCCACGGGCGGACAGCCGTTCCCGCAGGATCCTCCAGACCGGGGTGGAACAGATGAGCCCCGCCGCCAGGACGGTGAAGCACTCCCGGAACTGGCTCCGGAACGTGTCGTCCACCAGCGCGTTGCCCGCCGCCCCGAACATGGAACGCAAATAGATCAGGGCCGAGGGAAGATCCGCCGCGCGGAACAGCACCCAGCCGAACATGACCACCAGCAGGGTGAACACCTGGTACAATCCGGCGGCGGCGCCCGGCTTCGCCAGACGCTGGGGCAGTGAGAGCAGCTTTTCCACCGTGATCAGCACGCCGTACAGCAGGCCCCACACGATGAAATTCCAGCTTGCGCCGTGCCACACGCCTGTGGCCAGCCACACCACGAACAGGTTGAACACCAGCCGCCACTTGCTGCCCACCCTGGAGCCGCCCAGCGGGAAATAGATATAGTCCCGGAACCAGGAGCCCAGCGAGATGTGCCACCTCCGCCAGAACTCGGTCACGGTTTTGGAGATATAGGGATAGTTGAAATTCTCCAGGAAATGGAAGCCGAACATCTCCCCCAGTCCGATGGCCATTTCCGAATATCCGCAGAAGTCAAAGAAGATCTGCAGGGAGTAGCACACCGCCCCCAGCCAGGCCAGGGCAACGCTGGGCGTCCCCGCGCCGAAGGCCGCGTCTGCGGCCTGTGACAGCAGGTTGGCCAGCAGCATCTTCTTGTTGAAGCCGTAGAGGAAGCGGAGCATCCCGCCGCAGAAGCCCTCCCAGGTTACCCGGCGCTCGTTGATCTGATCCTCAATGGTGGTGTAGCGCACGATGGGCCCGGCAATCAGCTGGGGAAACAGGGCGATGTACAGCCCCAGATAGGCCGGGTTTTTTTGCACCGGCGTCCCCCGGTACACGTCGATCACATAGCTGACCGATTGAAAGGTAAAGAAGGAGATCCCGATGGGAAGCACAAAGGAGGTGACCGGGATATTCGCGCCAGGTGCTAGGCTGTGAATGGTTCCGGTGACGAAATTCATGTATTTGTACACGAACAAAATGCCCAGATCTACGCAGACCGCGATGGCGAGAACCAGCTTGCGCAGGGCGGTCCCCGCTTCCAATTCCGCAATGCGCAGGGCCATCAAATAGTTCCACAGGATGGAAAACAGCATGACGGCGACGAATTTTGGCTCACCCCACGCATAAAAGAACAGGCTTGCCAACAGAAGCCAATAGTTGCGCGCCTTTGTAGGCAGCAAAAAGTAGAAACCCAGCGTCAATGGAAAAAACATAAACAGAAATTCCATGCTGGTGAAAAGCATCGGCTTGTCCCTCCTCTCGTTTCCGCCGGACTGCATAAAGGGCAGCGAGGCAAAGCCCCAGCCGCAGAGGCGGCGCTGTACAGCGGACATAAAATCAACGCAAAATCAGGAGAATTTTATTAGTCCTTCGGCTTCTCCCCCGGCGGATCCTGCCGCGAACCGGCCTGCTCCCGCTCTCCCCGCAGCTCAAAGTGGATCAGCAGGCTCAGCAGGGCGCGCAGGGCGATCACCGCGCCCAGGATCAGCAGCTCGCTCATCTCCCGCACCAGCACCGTTTTCAAAATCTCCGCCGCCATTTTGAACTCCAGCGCCGTGGCCAGGCCGTTGGCCAGCTCCACCTTGAAATCAAATTCACGGTGGAGCAAAATGGTCTGCAGATATTCCCAGAACGCGTGGAGCGCGCTGAAGCACACCACAAAAATACCCATCAGCTCCAATAAGGATGTGATAGTGGGCAGTATGAGCTCGATCAGCTCTTCCAGCATGGCCAGCTCGCCTCTTTCCCAATTAGATTAGACCTTCGCCGCCGCGTTTCATACAGCATTTTCCAATAGTATAGCATTGTTGCAAGCCGCTATGCGGCTTGTGCGGCATTTCTCGATATTATAGCAGAAAATGGGGAAAACCACAAGGGGCAATCATACGGCGTCTTCCATGCCACACAGGGTTCATATTTCACAGCCCTGCCGCAAATACTGATTTTATCAAGCCAACGCGCCCGTGGCCGTGCGGGCCGGGAAAGGAACACAGATGAGCAACCGCCTGAGCATGGAGCGCTCCCCCTATCTCCTCCAGCACGCGGACAACCCCGTGGACTGGCGTCCCTGGGGGCCGGAGGTCTTTGAAGAGGCAAAGCGCTCCGACCGGCCTATCTTTCTGAGTATCGGCTACTCCACCTGCCACTGGTGCCATGTCATGGCCCATGAGTCCTTTGAGGACAAAATGGTAGCGCGGGCCGTCAACGCCTCCTTCCTCCCCGTTAAGGTGGATCGGGAGGAGCGCCCCGACGTGGACGCGGTATATATGGCGGCGTGCTTGGCCATGAACGGCTCCGGTGGCTGGCCCCTCACCGCGCTGCTCACGCCGGATCAGCAGCCCTTCTGGGTAGGCACCTACCTTCCCAAGGCCCAGCTTCTGGAGCTGCTTGACCATGCGGCCCGGCTGTGGCGGGAGGATCGAGCTTCGCTGCTGGCCGCCGGGGAGGCCCTCACCGCCCGCCTGCGGCAGGAGGCGGAAAACCGCCCCGGCGCACCCCGCCGGGAGCTTGTCCGGCAGGCCGCCTCCCTCTTTGCCCGGAGCTTTGATGCAAAATGGGGCGGCTTTGGCCCGCCGCCCAAATTCCCAACACCCCACAACCTGATCTTCCTCCTGCGCTATGCCCGCCTCACCGGGGATGGTCACGCCCGGAAAATGGCCCTCCGCACGTTGGACGCCATGTACCAAGGCGGTCTGTTCGACCATGTGGGCGGCGGATTTTCCCGCTATTCCACCGACAGCCGCTGGCTGATTCCCCATTTTGAGAAAATGCTCTATGACAACGCTCTGCTGGCCCTGGCCTATACGGAGGCATTCCAGCACACCCGTCGCCCGCTCTATGAGCAAATCGTCCGCCGTACGTTGGACTATATGCTCCAAGAGCTACCCGGCCCTCAGGGCGGCTTGTGCTGCGGGCAGGACGCGGACAGCGACGGAGTGGAGGGGAAATATTACGCGCTGACGCCTGAGAAGCTGATTCCCGTTCTGGGTCAATCGGATGCAAAACGCTTCTGCCGGTGGTACGGAATCACCCAAGAGGGTAATTTTGAAGGAAAAAGTGTCCCAAATCTTTTGGGTCAGGCGCAGTTTGACCGGGAACCGGAGGAAATCGCCGCCCTGCGGGAGCGGGTGTACGCCTACCGTTTGGGCCGGACGGTGCTCCACCGGGACGATAAAATACTCACCGCTTGGAACGCTCTGGCACTGGCAGCGCTGGCCCGTGCGGGGCTTGCGCTGGACGAACCCCGGTATCTGGATGCGGCCCGCCGGACGGCGGACTTCCTGGCGGCAAAGCTCACCGCTCCGGATGGGCGGCTGCTGGCCCGCTGGCGGGATGGGAACGCCGCCCATCCCGGAAAGCTGGACGATTACGCCTTTTACGCCTATGGGCTGCTGGAGCTGTACGGCACGACGTTCGACCCGGCTGATCTCTCCCGCGCCGCAGGCTTGGCGGACTGCCTGCTGGAGCTCTTTTTTGACCGGGAGCGCGGTGGTTTCTATCCCTACGCTTCGGACGGAGAGCAGCTGCTGACCCGGACAAAGGAGGCCTACGACGGAGCCATGCCGTCCGGAAACTCGGCGGCGGCGCTGGTACTCTCCCGGCTGGCTCGGCTTACCGGGGAAAGGCTCTGGCGGGAAGCGGCGGATCGCCAGCTGTCCTGGTTGGCGGGGGCGGCTCAGGATTATCCGGCCGGCTATGGCTTTGCCATGATGGCCTTTTTGGAGAAGCTGTGGCCGTCGGCAGAACTAGTCGTAACGGCTCAAGCGGTTCCCCCGGAGCTGGCGGCTTTTCTCCGGGAAACGCCCCGCCCCGAACTGACTGTGCTGGTCAAGACACCCTCAAGCGCCAGCACACTGGCAGCACTTGCCCCATTTACCACGGATTATCCCATTCCGAAGGAGGGTGCCCGCTATTATCTGTGCCGGGACGGGGCCTGCGCCCAGCCGGTGGAGGGCACAGCGGACCTGAAAGCGCTTTTGGCACAAAGCGGTTGAGCGGCAAAATGAAAACCACCCCTGTCAGGGTGGTTTTCATTTGCTTCGTTCAGTCGTCGCCCCGCAGGATATTCTGGGCATAGTCCTTCAGACTGGCGAAGGAATTGACGCTGTCGGCCCGGGTACTGATCTGCTCCCTGGCATAGTCCGGGAGTGTGTCAAAGTAGTGCTTTGCCTCCGGATCGCTGCCCAGCAGGGCATTCAAATTGGGATAGCGCATTTACAAAATCACCTCGGCATATAGATTGCCCGAAAGCATCTAAACCATCCGCCCAGATTCAGAAAGTTCACGGTGCGAACTATGCGGCAAGGCGCGCCGCCTCCCCCGCCGCTATCCCTCAGGGAAATGGATTTTAAGCGAGAATGGCACGGTCTTCTTGACAATTATCCAAAGATGGGGTATTCTATTCAATGCGGTCACGGAGGCCGTGCTCGGCTGACTTGAAATCATGCGGGTCAGGCGGACGGTTAGCGGCAGAAAGCGTTTGGAATCAATATGCAGCGGTATCGAAGTGGTTATAACGGCCCTGACTCGAAATTAAATAATCTATCCGGAAAACTGAATATTCATGCACGGAGCGGTATCGAAGTGGTTGTAACGAGCTTGACTCGAAATCAAGTTGTCCGCAAGGGCACGTGGGTTCGAATCCCACCCGCTCCGCCAAGTTCATGTGGTGAAAATGCTATATCGCCCTCAAAGCCAGTGTTTTCAACACATTCAAGGCCCTTGGACAGTGAAATCCGAGGGCCTTGAAATTTTGCTATCTGGAGGCCATTTTCCCAAACTGGCGGGACTCGAACTCACGCACCCGCTGTGTTCTTGCCAGCCTACCAAAACGCCGAACAAATAGACAAATCCCCGCCATATTCTGAATTTGGGGTGGACTATGATTCATTTGGGAGAGCGCTTGAATGGCATCCAAGAGGTCAGCGGTTCGATCCCGCTTATCTCCACCAAGACAAACCACAAAGCCAAGGCTTTGTGGTTTTGTTTTACCTACAAAGAAAAATGAGAATATTGAAAATTTTGCGGCCCGTTCCCCAATGCATCGGTATTGGGGAACGTTTTATTCCCAGTTGATTCTTGTATTTGTGCGCACTCTATGCTATGATGATTTGAAAATGAAACGAGGAGATAAGTGATGGAAAAGACCGTACATATTGTTGTGATCGATGCCCAGGGCGGAGGTATTGGCAAGCAGTTGGTTGCCGCCGTCAAAAAGAGCATTCCAAATACAGTCGTCACTGCGGTGGGAACCAACGGCGCCGCGACATCCGCCATGATAAAAGCGGGTGCAGATCAGGCGGCTACCGGTGAAAACGCTGTTGTGGTGGCCTGCCGCCGGGCCGATGTCATCATGGGGCCGATTGGAATTGTGATAGCTGATGCCATGCTGGGTGAGATCACGCCAGCAATGGCTGTGGCTGTGGGGCAGAGCAGAGCCGCGCGAATCCTCATCCCTGTTGAACGATGCGCTACCACTGTCGCGGGAGTGCAGGATACGAGTACCGGTATACTGGTTAAAAGCGCGGTGGATTCTTTACGGTCATTGATAGGAATATCAAACAATTAAACTCACGCTTGACAGTATGGGCCCAACTCTGTTACAATATAAGGCACAATGGTCAGCATGAAGCTGGCTGTGGAGCACTGAAGTGCTCCATCTTTCGCATTCGCCATGACTGTTTACGTTTTTATTTATGTGTACCAGGAAGGTATGCGCTTTCTCCAAGAGAAAGAGCATACCTTTTTTGTTCCCTGTGGGTCAGGAATTCCTTCCAAGGAGAGAGCGCCATGTCTTCCGTCAAAAAAGCCTGTATCTGTTCCGTCTGCGTTGCGCTGTGCTATGTACTTCCACTGGCCTTCCATGCCCTCGCCCTCGGCGGGGTTTTCTCCCCCATGCACATCCCGATCCTGCTGTGCGGACTGATCTGCGGCTGGCCCTACGGCGCNTTCTGCGGGGTTGCTGGGCCGGTTATCTCCAGTATGCTGTCAAATATGCCCTCTGCGATCCAACTGATCTATATGGTACCGGAGCTGTGCATATATGGATTGGTCTGCGGCCTGTTAGTACAACTGATCCACACAGGACACATCTATATTGACATTTACTGCGCTTTGGTGCCCGCCATGCTGTTAGGNCGAGTGGCGGGCGGCGCTGCCCGGGCTGTTTTCTATACCGCTACCGCCCAGAGCTACTCCATTGCGCTTTGGGCCGCCGCGTATTTTGTGGAATCGGTTCCCGGCATCATCCTCCATCTGCTGGTCGTGCCCGCCCTGATCCTTGTCCTGATACGGGCNAAGCTGATCCCGGCCTATGGTACGGGAAAAAACGCTGAGCAAAGGGGGAGACCGCAGTGAATCCAACGCTTGAGAAAATCACGAGCGAGGTCGAGAAGGCCATTGTCGGCAAGCGGGAGGTCATTCAAAAGACNCTTATGGCTCTGCTGGCCGATGGACACATCCTGTTNGACGACGTACCTGGGGTAGGCAAAACCACCCTGGCGCTGGCGATCAGCAGAACCCTGGGTCTGCGATACCGCCGCGTCCAGTTTACGCCGGANGTNCTCCCCTCCGACATCGTCGGGTTCTCCATGTATGACAGGCACGCGGAGCAGTTCCGATACGTCCCCGGCGTAGTGTCGGACGCAAACCTGCTGCTGGGCGACGAGATCAACCGCACCTCCAGCAAGACCCAGTCTGCCCTTCTGGAAGCCATGGAGGAGCGGCAGGTCACAGTGGACGGGACGGTTCACCCGCTGCAAAAGCCCTTCTGCGTGATCGCCACCCAGAACCAGGTGGGCACCGCGGGNACCCAGCCCCTGCCCCATGCCCAGATGGANCGCTTTCTGGTGCAGCTTACCATCGGCTATCCCGACTACGAGAGCCAGATGGAGATCATCCGGGACCGGCAGACAGAAAACCCGCTGGACCGGGTGGCGCAGGTGACGGAGTGCGGTGAGCTGCTCCGGATGCAGCGGGAGACTGCCGCTGTTGCCATGCACGAGGACATCATCTCCTACATCACCCGACTGGCTATGGCCTCCCGGGAGCATCCCCTGCTCCAACTGGGCATCAGCCCCCGGGGCGCGTTGTCCGTCAGCCGCATGGCCCGGGCCTGCGCCTATCTCAACGGAAGAGATTTTACCATCGTGGAGGATGTGCAGGCTGTTTTCGCTGAGGTATGCGCTCACCGCGTCCTGCTCAGCCNAAAGGCCCGGATGGAAAAGGTCGGCGCGGCACAGGTGATGAAGGAGCTGCTGACGGACGTCGAGCTCCCCAACCGGATCGTATAGCCATGTGGAAAACCAGGCTCATATGGCTGCTGATCGTCCTTGCCGCCCTTAGTCTGTACCTGTTTGAGAACAATGGAGGGACCCGGGTCATTTTGGCGGCAGTGGTTCTGCTGCCGGTATGCTCCGGCGCGGTTCTTTTCCTGCCCCCCGCCCATCTGTCGGCCCGGCTGGAGGTTTCCCCTGCCCGACGGCGCGGGGAGGCTGTTCCATGCAGGCTCATTCTGCAAAACGGCGCAAAACTCCCCCTGCTGTCTGTCCGATGTGAGGTGCAGGTCCGCAATCTGTTTACCGGGGAGCAGGGCGCATTGGGGTTTTCCACCGCTGTGGGCGCAGGACAGGAGGCCGGAACGGCGTTTTCCGTAACACCCCTTCACTGCGGCAGGCTGACGGTATCAGTATCCGGCCTGTGGTCTGTGGACACTTTTGGCCTGTTTGCCCGGAAACTTCCCTGCGATGCTGTGGGTGCGGCCATGGTGGGGCCGGAGACATACCCTGTGGAGCTGTCCTTGGCAGACACGGCGGATTTCCTNATCGACAGCCAGCGGTATTCCACCCAAAGGCCGGGATATGACCCCAGCGAGACCTTCCGCATCCGGGAGTATGTGCCGGGAGATCCCATCCGCCAGATCCACTGGAAGCTGACGGAGAAAGCGGACACCGTCTTGGTGCGGGATTTTGGCCTTCCCATTGTCAGCGATATGCTGCTCCTGCTGGAGACCACATCCGTCGCCGATGCGGCCATTGACCTGGAGCGCATGGACGCCGCGCTGGATCTGTTCGCCTCCGTGTCCCGGGCGCTTATCCTCCAGGACGTCCCCCACACTGCGGGCTGGCAGGACAGTGTCTCGGGGGACTACCAGTCTGTGGACATTCATTCTGCGGAGGACCTGGCGGACCTGTTGGATCGAATCCTGTCCGCCCCGCTTGGGCGGGGGGACTCTACCGTTTGCGGCTGCTACGGAAAGAACCGCCTCCAATGCGCCTATGCCCACATCGCCGTATTTTCCTCCTATGCGCAGCCGGATCTCGCCCCGCTGTGCCATGGGAACCGCGTGACGGTCCTTCTCCCCTGGGAAGGGTCGGGAGATTTGGGGCTGGAGGAACATCATGTCCCCGTCCAACATACCCAGCTTACGGAAGGAGCCTTGTCCCTTGAACTGTAAAGAGGGTATCATCTGCCAAATCGAATCTGATGGGAAGCCCGCCGCCCCGGGGGGAGCCTTTGACGGGCTCAGGGCGCTGGCCCTCTACATCGCCCTGTGGGGCTGCCTTTGCAGCATGGCTTCCCTGTCGTCAACAGGGGTATTACCACTTGCGGCGGGAGCCGTGCTTACGCTGGCCCTGCCATTTCTGCGGCTGCGCCCTATTCTGGCACGGCGGATTTTGGCGGGCAGTGCCGCCGCGGCGGCTGTTCTGTTTTTGATCCGCTGGCAGGTTGCGGCGGATGGCGTCAAGCTGGCGCTCAACCGGATGTTTGCCGCCAGCGAGGCCAGTCAGGCATACACCTATGAAATGTTTTCCATTGCCGCGGAGGAAGGGGCATGGCAGGGCTGTATTCAATACGCCCTGCTTCCCCTGGGACTGCTCACCGGCGGGCTGTGCGGCTGGGCGCTGTGCCGAAGGAAAAAGCTGCCGCCCGCCCTGCTGTTTTCGGCCTTGGCGGGATGGATGGCCTATTTGGGCGTTTCTCCCATGCACCGCTGGACGATCCTGCTGGCGGCGGCCCTGACGGCGGCATTCGTAGAGCTTCCCTCCCAGGACGGGCCAGCCCGGTATCTCCCCTGCATTGGGGCGCTGGCAGCATTCGCCCTGGTCTGCGGGGTGGTGCTGCTTATCGTCCCGGACGAAGACACCCACCTGTCCGCCTGGGAGGAGCGTGCCCGCGATGTGCTGGCCCTCCATACCTTGGCCTACGCCGAGAACTGGCATCCCGATACGCAGCCGGAGCAGGAGCCGCCCCCTGAGGAGCGAGACTTTGAGCGGGAGGAGACACCGTCCGCACCGGACGGGGATGAGGCGGACTGGCTCCGCCCCCTGTCTGTCGGGCTGGTCATCTTTCTGCTGGCGTTGATATTGTTCCTTCCAGCCATTCTGAGCGACTGGCTCAAGCGCCGCCGCGCCAAAAACCGGCAGGGGCTGGACGACCCGGACAACAGCGCCGCTGTGCGGGCCATGTTCCTCTACGCCATGCGCTGGCTCCGCCTGGGTGGATTGAACCTGACCAATCTCCCATACAGCGCCTACTCCGCGCAGATCGGGGAAAGGCTCTCGCCGGAGCTTCAGGCTTTGTATGAGACCGCGCTTCCCATATGGCAAGAGGCCGCCTACAGCGGGCATGAGGTGGGCGGCAGCCAGCGTGCGCAGATGCGCGGCTTTATGGAGCAGGTCAGGCAGCGCGTGTGGGATGGGCTGGATCGAAAGGGCCGGTTTTTGGCCCGNTATGTGCAGGCTTTATAGGAGGTGCTGCCATCATGAAAAAACGAGCTATGCTCTTGCTGCCGGCGGCACTGGCTTTGCTGCTGCTTGCCGGATGCCGGACCAGGACGATTTCCAACCCTGATTTGGCGGATACCGTACTCCAGCCCCAGGTCAGCCCAACGCCGCCAGCTGAGAGTGCCGAGCCGCCCAGTCCGGTGCCGGAACCCCCGCCGCCGGAAACGCTGCCTCTTGAACCTTTAGAAACGCCGCCTCCCAGCCAGCCGCCCTTGGTGGAGGAACACCCGGTGGAAAACGCCGACGACCAGCGGCCCAATCAGGCCGGGGCGGTGTCGGAACACGGCTCCGCGCAGCTCAATGTCCAGACCGCCGCCGGGCTCACCGTGACCTACGACCCCAACGGCGGGGATGGCGGCGCAGTGCGCACGGTGGTCACGGCAGGCGAACCATACGGCATACAGCCGGACATCACGCGCCGGGGCTATGCCTTTTCCGGCTGGTGGACTGCCCGGACCGGCGGCACCCAGATTCTGCCGGACACCGCCGTTACCCAGCCCACCGACCACACGCTGTATGCCCATTGGCAGGAAAAACGGACCTGTACCGTTACCTTCGATGGGAACGGCGGGCGGGTGAAGTCCAGGGAGGCCCGCCTGGAGCTGAGCGAAGGGGATGCCTTCGGCACGATGCCCACGCCGCTTTATGAGGGCTATACATTCGACGGCTGGTTCACTGCGGCGGAGGATGGGGCACAAATCACGCCGGAGGACATCTTTCACGGGAACGAGGACGTGACATTATACGCCCATTGGACCTATGACCCACTGGCGTTCTGGTCCTTCACCCTGCGCAACAAGACCCAGCAGGTGTATATGTGCCAGCAGGTGTCCGTCTACTTCGAGTTGGAGCAGGACAATACGACCCGGCAAAGCTGTTCCCTGATTACCGNCACGGGCTCGCTGAACATCGCGGCAAGCCGGACAGACCCCGCTACCACGGATGATTGGGTGCAGGGGAAAAAGCCCCAGGTGGTGTTGAAATGTACGGGTGACCTGTCCAATGCCGCCTCTGTCAAGGCGGATGTGCAGGGCCGGTTCCCCGACCAGGCCNTCGTGGTGATCTCCCAGGCGGCGCTGGGGGGAGATACCCCCTCCGCCATATATGCCGGCCTGGCCTTTGCCAAACAGTTCTACCCGGATTGGTATACAGACGTGGANCTGGCCCTGGCGGCCCAGGAATTAGGCGTCACGGTACTGCCGATTTACTTCTAAGCCAGGTGATGCTGCGGCTTTGCGGCTGCGTTCACATAACAATTGAAAGGAAAGCGAGGAAACAAGATGAAGAAACGTTTGAGCCTGTTCCTGGCGGCAGTCATGCTGTTCTCTGCCATGGCTACTACCGCGTTCGCGGCCAGCGCCCCGTCCTATAAGGGGAAAACCGTCGTCCTCTATACCGGGAATGTCCGGGGCGAGGTGGAGGTCTATGCCCAGGTGAANGCCGCCGCAGACGCCTATGAGGCCGCCGGGGCAGAAGTGATCCTGGTGGACGCGGGGAACTACCTCCAGGGGAGCGCCGCCGCCAATACCGATAGGGGCCTGAGCGTCTATAACCTGATGGACGCGGCGGGTTACGATGTGGCGGCTATGGGCCTGGCGGAGTTCGGCTACACGGACGCCACCACCGGCTACCCGTATCACAGCAACCTCACCCGCTATTATACCCAGGCGGAACTGCAGGACGGCGCGGAGGCTGTTACCTACAAACAGGGCTACAGCGACAGCGCGGCCAGCGTTGACCGCCCGGAGAAGGCCCCGGCCAAATTCCAGACAGTGGCTTCCAACGTCACCGCGTTGAAGGAGGATATTTACTCCTTCCAGTCCTCTGTCACGATCACCACAGAGGGCGGGCTGAAGGTCACCTTCTGGGGTGTCACCGATCCCGNGGCAGCTAAGCTGCTCCAGGACGGGTTTGTNNCGNTNGCGGATGNGGCGCCGACCGCTGATTCGGACGCCGATGTGAATATCGTCCTTGCCAACAGCGCCATGACCGGCGAGTGNGTGATCTCCGCNCCCACAGGCGGCAANATGGTGGTGGGCGCTCTGGTCATNGACAACAAGACGCAGGCNGTCACCNAGGAGNCCGTCACNCTGTCCGCCTCCGANGAGACCGTAGCCAAATTGGCGGCAGAGGCGAANGCGGCGGCAGATAAAGTGGCGGGCACCTCCAGCGTAGTACTCAATGGCGCGGACAGTGTGAACTGGAACGGTGAGAGCAACCTGGGCGACCTGACCACCGACGCGCTGGNATGGTATGCNCAAAACTACATTGACGGGCTGGATGAATCCCTGCCNGTGGTGGCCATCCAGAACGGCGGCAACTGCGACAACTTCCTCTACACCGGCGACATTACGCAGACCGACCTGCTCCGCGCGCTGCCCTTCTCCCCCATGGGCATCGGGGTGCTGTATGTCACCGGCGAGGAGCTTCTGGAGACCATTGAGGCTTCCACGCAAAGCCCTGACTGCCCGGGCTTTGCNCAGGTTTCCGGCCTGACNTACACGCTCAATACCGGCGCCGATTATGACGGCGGGGCGGCCTACGGTAAGTTCTACGAGGCTGATTCCATCAACCGCGTGACCATCACCAGCGTGGGCGGCAAGGACTTCGATCCCGGCGCCACCTACGCCCTGGTGTGNGACAACTTCCTGATGAACGGTAACGATACCTATTACACCTTNAAGGCCGCCAAGGAAGCCGAGGGCGCGACCTATATCAATAACGGCAACGGGGTCAAAGTTCGTGACGCGGTGGCGCTCTATATCCAAAAGGAGCTGGGCGGCACGGTAGGCAGCGCATATGCCGGACCCCAGGGGAGGATCACGGTGGTAAACGAGCCTGTGGAGGATCCCAAGCCCCAGCCCGATCCTCAGCCCCAGCCCGATCCTGTCCCTCAGCCTGAACCGGGGAACACCTACACTGTGGCCGCGGGCGACAGCCTGTGGTCCATTGCCCGGAAGCTGCTGGGCTCCGGATCCAGATGGAAGGAACTCTATGAGGCCAACCGGGATACAATCAAAAATCCCAACATGATTTACGTGGGACAGGTTTTGACCATCCCGGACTGAGNAAATCCGGCTGCCAAGTAAAACGAGGCAAGGCACATCTCAATTACTGGGATGTGCCTTGCCCATTGCGAGAGGACTGTGTTATGTTGCGAGAACTGACCGGAATTTTGACTGCACACGCTCTTCGGTATCCATCCATGGCTCCGTGCGATGCGGTCAAGCTGATTTTCCAAAATGAATTCGGCGGCGGGCATCTGATTACGGATCCGGGACAAAGCCTGAACTGGCTCCGGGCGGAGTACAAATCAACGGTTCATGATCCCGANGCGNNGCTGGCTGAGGACATCGGCAACGGGATGGTTCGTATCATGCTGTCCGCACTGAAGGCCGATGAACTGGAAACGCTGAACGCGGACTTTGTCCGGTCTGCCCGCTGCCATACAGGCAATCATGTAATNTTTCAGCAAAAAATCGGGCTGCTGCNGGANTTGNNCCGGCANGGNGTGTTNGGNTTTNCANCTNGNGAGCTGGAGGATTACCTGGNANNNTATATNGNNGCGGGGTGCCCNCCGGNNTCCCACAGCCCGGAATACCGGGCCGCTTACCGGCCGGCCTACCGGGTGGTAAAACGCTCCGCATCCAAACTGCTGCTGTTTCGGAAACTGGACGAGTTCCGCACCCAAAACAAACGTGCCATCATCGCTATTGATGGGCGGTGCGCTTCTGGCAAAACCAGCTTGGCAAAACAGATAGAAGAAACCTTTGGATTCAGTGCGATCCACATGGATCATTTCTTCCTTCGTCCTGAACAGCGGACAGTTGAACGCTACGCAGTACCAGGCGAAAACATTGACCATGAACGATTTTTGGAGGAGATGCTGCTGCCGCTGCGCCGCGGGCAAACGCCTGTCTACCGCCCGTTTGACTGCCAAACGCAAAAGCTGCTGGAACCAATTCCGTTTACAACATCTCCTGTGGTTGTTGTGGAAGGATCCTATTCCTGCCACTCCGCTCTCTGGGAATACTACGATTTGAGGGTATTTCTGACAATAGACGCACAGCGGCAAATGGAGCGTATTCTGGCGCGCGATGGTGTGGAGTACGCTGATACGTTCCGCAGAAAGTGGATCCCCCTTGAGGAGCAGTATTTCTCGGATTGCCAAATTGAACCCAGATGTGATTATCAGATTGAATTATGCGGCTATTCCTAATGGATTGATTTTAATTTTGGATATGACTTGCTGAAAATATTAGCGGCTCCATTATCCCCAAACTTCCTCCGCGATCTCCTTGACCAGTCTCAGTTTGGCTCACTGCTCTGCTTCGGTCAGCTTGTTGCTGATCTCGCAGGAGGCAAAACCACATTGCGGACTCAGGCATAAGCGTTTCAGCGGGACATACTTGGCCGCTTTGTGGATGCGGTTGATAATGACGGGCTTGTACTCCAGCTTTGGGAATTTCGTGGTAACAAGGCCCAGCACAACCTTTTTATCGCCGGAAACTGCTTTCAGCGGTTCGAACTCGCAGAGCGTGCGTCATAAAATTCCAAGAAATGGGGTGTTTTTTGAAAAAATGCCGAAGTTTTCGGAATATTAGGAAAATATGGGATATAGCTCAGCTGGGAGAGCGCTTGAATGGCATTCAAGAGGTCAGCGGTTCGATCCCGCTTATCTCCACCAAAACGAGGACCTGTGTAGCCGCGAAAACACAAGTCCACGTTTTTCTACACCCAGCAAGAGGCAGGCATTCATCCAAGAATAGAAGTCATCCATATAACCACATAATCCCAGCGCTGGCCGGTATCTTTCTCTCACGCAAGAAAGGTACCGGCCTTTTTTGTTTTCTCAGCAAAACCGCAGGGGAAACCGATCCAGCGACAAGCTGGTCCAGGACAACACGCCAAATGATAACAAATTGATAATTCGCCACAAGACCTATGGCTATTCCCAACGAGGTGTGGTATGGTGTGGCACTACAAAGGAGGAGGTGTAAACGATGCGAGAAACTCTGGAAGATCTCTACTATGGCAGGATCAACCCCTGCGAACACCAGATGAGCGCCAACAGAAACTTACTGAGGGTATCAAGCAAGATCACCCAGTGTGAGAATCAACTCAAAGAACGGTTGGACGAGCAAGGGCTGGCGATCCTCGCTGAGATGGTCGACGCCCATCAAGAGATCAGCTGTGTCACGGCGATGGAGAACTTCATCTTGGGCTTCCGGCTGGGCGCCAGGATCTTGGTTGAGTGCCTGGATGAGGATGACGGTGATATGCCGGCAGCGACCGGCAGCGGCTAAGTCAAAAGACAGCGATCACGCAGAATGCGCCCCAGTCCATATCCGGCATAGGCAGTGCCCCGCTTCACCCATGGAGCGGGGCATTTTTACCCCAACGCCGATGAGGGCACTGGGTACAAGTAATGGAGGTAGATCATGATATTCAAAGCAACCCTCACCAACAAGGCTCACCCGGAGTACGGGCAGGCCACCATCCCCTTCCCTATCCCCGGCGACCAGTACGACCAGACCATTGAACTGCTGGAGGGGCTGGCCATCGGCTCCCCTACCGGCCAGGACTGCCGGGTGGATTTTCTGGACAGTAAGCACCCAATCCTCAACCGCCTGGTGACCCAGAGCGTCAGCGTGGACGAGCTGGACTATCTGGCCAAACGGCTGGAAAGCTTCTGCACGGATGAGAATGCCAGGTTCCAGGCCATGGCCTCCAAGATGTGCCTGTCGGACATCCAGGACTTCATCAACCTCACGTTCTGCTGCCAGCAGGCCACGGTGATCACTAACTTCTCCGATTTGGAGCGGGCCGGAATGTCCCAC